>CAPYSS010000024.1:0-51386 GCA_948742525.1 Bacteroides caecimuris
CAAAGCTAAAAGGAAAAATTAAGATAGAAAATATGGCATCGCCGAGACGCTTACCGTTATTTTGCCATAAAACTATGAGAAATGCCTATTTAGAAATCATTTCTCATAGACTATCTATCTGATAATCTATACTTTATGTGAATATTATGAGAATATGAGAAATGAAAATGGAAAATCTTTTGCAGGAGCGAAAGATAGTTTGCCCTCATAGCTATACCCCCGATGAATAAAGGGATTAAAGTAGCTTATGAGGGCATGAGGGGAAAATTATAAAATTTCTATAGAGAGTGATTGCAAATCGTCAGTGGATGAACTGTTTCCGTAAAGTATCTTATATGTTCCGCTTAAAGGGCGTATGGTATTGGTCGCTGTATCGAACCATTCGAAAGAATCGTATGGAAGCTCTATATTGACATTCTGCGTCTTACCTTTAGCAATGCTGACCCGTTGGAAACCACGAAGAGTTTTTTGTGGACCTCCTTTGTCGTCGGGACGGCAGATATACACTTGCACCACTTCTTCACCGTCTCTCTGTCCGATGTTACTTACCGGGATGGTAAGGATTGCCTTTTCGCCTTTGTTTAACTTCGATTGGTTCAGGGTAGCTTTTCCATAAGAGAAACGGGTATAACTTAAACCGTAGCCGAATGGATAAAGAGGTGTTTCCGTCATAAAACGGTAGGTACGCCCTTTCATCGAATAATCTTCATAATCCGGCAATTGTTGTATGCTTTTATAGAAGGTGATAGGCAGACGTCCGGCAGGATTGTAATCTCCGAAAAGAACATCGGCAACGGCTGTTCCACCTGCCTGTCCGGGATACCATGCTTGTAGAATCGCATCACAACTTTGAGTTTCGGGTACGATAGCCATCGCCGAACCGGAGAAATTGACAAATACCGTTTTCTTTCCATTCTTTTTCAATAGAGCGAGCACTTCGCGCTGGATGGCGGGCAATTCGATTTCCGTACGGTCGCCACCTTTGAATCCGGGATCAGATACTCGCATCGATTCTCCTTCCAACAGGGGAGAGATACCTCCGGCGAAGATGACTACATCTGCATTTTTCAACTTGTTTAGAATATCACGCGCATCCATTGGAGTCTGTTTGGCCAGATCGAAATGAAGTGTAGGGTTGTCTTTTACTTGAATAAAATGCAATTGAATGTCATAACTCTTTCCAGCTTCGTAGTTGAACGAATACAGGTTGGTGTGATTCTTGATATTGGTTGCTTCCGCTATCTGCTTGCCGTTGAGGAATAAGGTAACTCCTCCGTTCGTCATCACGCGGAAAGTGGCGGCGCCGGAATCTGTCGGACGGAAAGTAGAACGATAGATGGCGGTGAAATTCTTCAGTCCCACACCCGGAGCAAAGACGGTAGAACCTTCTGCACTGAAATGGAAAGGAGTAGTCAGACGGTCGGTTGCGGCAATCTTACCTTTATATTCGCGGTTATTCCAATAAGTGGCGCTGAATCCGGCCTTTCCGTCGATGCTGCATTGGTTGAACAAGCTGTGCAGGGTGGTGTCGTTCGTGTATCCGCACACAGGTTCGTAGATGATTTGTGCGTCGGGAAGTTTGGCGCGTATTCCTTCCAGTAAAGTTACGGTGTGTGAAGGGAAACCGTTGTAATTACCCCATTGCATCACCGAGTCGTTGGCGTTGGGCCCGATCACTGCGACTTTCATTTGACGGTTTAATGGAAGGATATTGTTCTTGTTTTGAAGCAATACCAGACTTTCATGCGCCATTTTCAGTGCCAGTTCTTTATGCTTGGGGCAGTCGATAACAGAATAAGGAATGTTACTCCACGGATGAGTCGGATTCATTTCTCCCAGTTCGAAGCGGGCTTTCAGCAATCTTTTGACTGATGTATTGATTTTCTCTTCCGAAATCAGACCTTTTTTTACGGCATCGGTGATGCTTTTGAAGTTACCGCCACATTCGAGGTCTGTTCCGTTTAAAACAGCGTCGGCAGAAGCGTGGGCGGCATCGGGATGCGTTTCATGTTTTTTGCGTTGGAAGAAATCTCCGATTGCTCCGCAGTCGGTTACTACGATTCCCTTGAATCCCCAATCGTTACGGAGAATTTGGGTTAACAGGCGATTGCTGCCACAACAGGGATCGCCCTCAAAACGGTTGTAAGCGCACATCACTTCTTTTACTCCTGCCTTCTGCACCAGTTCTTTGAAAGCAGGAAGGTAAGTTTCCCATAAGTCTCTGGGAGCGATGTTCTCTGCATTGAAGCTGTGGCGGTTCCATTCCGGTCCCGAGTGGACGGCAAAGTGTTTGGCGCAGGCGTGAAGTTTGTCATATTCGGCATCTTCCGGTCCTTGCAGACCTCTGACGGCTGCCATTCCCATGCGTCCGCTCAAATAAGGGTCTTCGCCGTATGTTTCCTGTCCCCGTCCCCAGCGAGGGTCGCGGAATATATTGACGTTGGGAGTCCACATGGTCAGTCCCTGATAACGTTTATACTGTCCTCTTTCATTGAACCGACGGTTCTTGGCACGTGCTTCGTCGGATACGGCATCAAAGACTTCATATAGTAATTCGTCGTTGAAAGAAGCTGCCATACCTATGGCTTGCGGAAAAACAGTAGCCAGTCCGGCACGGGCAACGCCATGAAGGGCCTCGTTCCACCATTCATACGGCTTAATGCCAAGCCGGGGAATAGCCGGCGAATTGTTTTGCATCAACGCTACTTTTTCTTCTAATGTGAGGCGTTGAAGTAAATCGTCCGCCCGTTGTTCCGCAGTTAGCTTCGTGTCCTGATAGGGATACTTGCTGGGTTGTTGTGCCTGTACATTTACCCCTTGAATTCCGATAAGACAGGCAATGATCCATTGCTTTTTCATTTTCTAGTTCTTTTGGTTTTTAGATTTGAGGCTGCAATAGTACGCGCTTTTCATTATTTTTGTGGGGATTATCCGGTAGAAAAGGAGGAATTCTTCACTTTTTCCTCTCTTTGTATTCTGATGGCGTAATTCCTATCACTTTCTTGAAGCATTTGCTGAAATACTTCGGATCGTTGAACCCCGTCATATATGCTACCTGCGAGAAGTTGTATTCGTCGCTGTCAATCAATTGGACGGCACGTTTGATACGTATTTCCCGTATAAAGTCCACAGGCGTCAGTCCGACGATTGATTTTAATTTCCGGTAGAAGATGGTGCGGCTAAGCATCAGTTGTTCTGCAAACTGGTCAATGGTTAGTTCGGCATTGTCCATCTGCTCTTCCATGTATGCCATTACTTTCTCCATAAATTGCTCATCATACGGAGTAATCTGCGGTTGCGAAGGAGTAAGAAGATCTGGAGAAGAGGCAGTCTTTCCTTCCATCAGCCTGTTCATATAAATTTCCTGCAATGCTTTGCGCTGGCGTAGCAGGGAAGCGATACGGGTTTTTAGATAAGTGGCACTGAAAGGTTTGGTGATGTAATCGTCAATACCTTGTTCCAATCCAGCGATGCGATCGTCCAGAGAAGCCTTCGCTGATAACACAATGATGGGGATATGGCAAATATTATTGTTCTCTTTGATTTGCCTGATCATCTCTAAACCATCCATCACAGGCATCATGACATCACTGATAATCAGGTCCGGCAAATCGTCAACAGCATGCTGCAATCCTTCTTCACCGTTGGAAGCGGTTATCACTGTGTAGTTCTCCGATAGAATGTTCTTCAGAAATGCTTTCAACTCTTCATTATCTTCTACTACCAATATGGAGAAACCATCCGAATGATTCTCAAGGTCTTCTTTTTCCTCCATCTCTTCCGGTGCTTTCATGCTGTCAACCGGATGAGGCGTTGAACTTTGGCTGTCGTTCAGGATAAACTCTACCTGCACATCTTCTTCGAAAACCTCCCGTTGTAAAGGCAAACTTACCGTGAAACGACTGCCTACTCCCGGCTGACTGTCCACTGTAATAGTGCCATGATGCATTTCCACCATCTCTTTCACCAAAGATAATCCGATGCCGGAAGAAGGTTGCAGAATATTCTGTTTGACCAATGATTCGAAACGTTGGAACAAAGAATGTTGCTTTTCTACTGCAATTCCGATTCCTTCGTCTGCCACTTCTATCTCTATCGTCTTTTCTTTCGTCGTCATATTGACCGTTATTGATTTATCGGCAGGTGTGTACTTGAACGCATTGGAAAGCAGATTGAAAAATATCTTTTCAAATTTATCTCTGTCCACCCAGCTATACACCGATTGGATGGTAGAGGTCAACTGATAGTTTATATTCTTTTCTTCGGCTATCGATTTAAAGCTACTCATCACCTTTTGCAAAAGTGGAATCAAATCGGTCTCTTCAATCAATAGTTTCATCTTTTGATTCTGAATCTTGCGAAAATCCAGAATCTGATTCATCAGCCGGAGCATGCGTTCTGTATTCTGATGTACCAGAGTCAAGTGTTCACGGGCGGAAGGAGAGAGAGGTTCATTTTCCAACACCTCTGTCACAGGGCTGCTGATTAATGTCAGCGGAGTGCGTAACTCATGAGATATGTCAGTAAAAAATCGCAGTTTGATATTTGCCAATTGTTGCTCCATATCTACTCTGTGGCGTAACCGGTAGATGTAAAACAACACATATACGATACTTGCCGTGAAAAGTATAAACAGAATGAAATAGAGCAGCCATGCCCAATATGTTTCCCAAAAGGTGGGGAGTACATGTATTTGCAGAGTCCGTACATTGTCTACCCAAACTCCTTCACTGTTTGTAGATTTTATCTGCAACTGGTACTTGCCGGCAGGCAAATTGATGTAACTTGCAGAACGGTTATTGTCAGCTTCATTCCATTCATCCTCTAGCCCTTGCAGGCGATAGGCATATAGAATCCCTTTCGGATTGACGTAATCAAGCGCAGCAAACTGGAAAGTAACATTCCTTTGTGATGGCTTCAATTCCAGTTCTTTCAGATCGTCGATGGAATGAGCGGTGGAATGTCCTTGAATCTTAAGTCCGGTAAAAACAATAGGAGGAACATAGCCACTTTTCCGCATCTTCTCCGGAGAAACTTCCAGAAAACCTTTGTCAGTTCCCAATACAATTTGATTGCGGGCGTTGATAATAGGAAGAGCTTCGGAGAAATTGAACTCCTGATAGATGGAACTCAATTCATAATTCTCAAATGTTTCTTTGACAGGATTGAATTTGGAAAGAGCAATTTCCGAAACAACCCATAATTGATTCTGCGCATCTTCAATCATCGATAGTGCCAAGTCGGAAGCCAATCCGTCGTTCTTGTCATAGTTCTTGAATTGGATATTCTCACTAAGCAAGTTGGGAGATATCACTTTGTTTACGCCTCCGGTAAAACTAATCACATAAGTGGTTTTATTTTTATCAGTATAAATGTGCATGATATCGTTGGCATTAAGACTGTTTTTATCTCCCGGTCTGCGGATATTCCGGTAGAATTTAATCTCTTCCAGCCGTTCGAAGTTGTTCGAGAATGTAAGCAATCCATTAGTCGTTCCCACTAGAATAACTCCTCCCGGAGCTTCGGTGATATTACGTACTTTCATTCCGTAAGCTATGGGGTAGTTTCTTAATTCATTATTGCTATGGATAAATGAGGTTTTTCCATCTTTTGTTTGTGTCAGCAAATTTAACCCGCCTCCATAACATCCCACCCAGATATTATTGCGACTATCCTGAAAGATTGTATAAATGCTGTTGCTGCTTAAACTGTAAGGATCATTGGGCTGGTGCTCAAAATGGTGAATAGAGTAATGATTTTCTCTTGCTTTTTGGTTTACTCCTATCTTTGGGGAAACTCCTGTGCTTTTTAGTTGGAAGAGACCGATATCTTTTGTCCCCAACCAGATATTTCCTTCTTTATCTTCCAGAATGGAATATACCCCATTAAAGAAAGCTTGCTTTTCTTTTGTAATATTCCCTTGTTTGGATAAATATCCCACCAAGCTGCCATCCGGTGCAAATATTTGAATATAATTAGACTTCGATGCGGTCCAAAGGCGATTATGACTGTCTTGCAGGAATGCCCGTGTTTCCGCCTCGTAATCAGTCAAATTGAATTGATAACTTTGTGGAAAGAAACATAACTTTTCTACGCCGCGTGCTGTCGCAAACCAGCAGTTTCCCTGATTATCCAATGTATAATACCTGACTAACGGGCTGAAAATGGATTTGGGATTATTGATGTCTGTAAGAAGCGGTTTGAGAGTTTTTTCTTTTCTGTCGTAATAGCAGAAGTTTCCTTCTGTGGGGAGTAGCCATAGGTTGTTGGCATTATCTTCAAATATAAGTTTGCGACTGTTGCGTCCATGTTTGATAATTTCATCTTTGGGGGTGAACAGATGTGCTTTCTCATTGGTCGCTAGATTAAGACGGACGATACCAGGATCTTTTGAAAAGATCCAAATCTCTCCTTGACGGTCTTGATAGACGGATTCTACAAAGTTAGAAGTCTGTGTAGCGGTGCGGATATCGATTTGCTGGAAACTGTTTTGGGGAATAGAATACAATATCAGTCCATTGTCTGTTCCCAATGCCAACATATCTTTCCCTATCGTAGTAACATTGTTTATCTTATCGTGCGGATAAGGAATATCTACGAATTTCAGCTTTTTAGTATGAAAATCGTACCTGGCTAACTTATCATTCTCTGCGATCAGATAGATACTTTCTTTTATTTGAGTGATAAATTGAAAAGGAAAGTCGGTATCCAACGTTTTCTTTCCTATGATGGAAACGCCTTTGTCCGTCAATATCCATTCGTCTTCTTCAGAGTCTTGGTAAACGTTAAATATCTGGTCACCTTTCAGGTTATGATTCGAAGGTGCATAAAGGGTGATACCTTCTCCTTTTTTACATAATTGCTCGTCTACTCTGAATGCATATCCGTTTGCACAGAGAATCCAGGCAATTCCTTTCTCCAATGAATAGATACGTGTAACATAATTAGTTTGTTTCGTGGAAAATTCGATAGGTTGAAGCACATCAATAAATTTCTCAGACTCTACATCAAAAAGGCAAGCTTGCCCATCGTAAGTGGGGCACCATATATCTCCGTATTTGCTTTCTGAAATAGTTCCCATACGATTGCTACCGAATGCGTATTTACTCTCTTGTGAAGTTTTATAAGTCTTAAACGTGTAGCCGTCAAACTTGTTAAGCCCATTCCAGGTACTAAACCAGATGAGTCCTTTCTGATCTTGCAATATGCTCATTACTACTCCTTGGGCAAGACCGTCGCTCACCGAAAAATGTTTCACTTGGCAGATCGGTTGAGCAATTAGAGTGATCGCTATTGTTAGAAAAAGAAATGAAGTATGAAGCCGTTTCATAGTAGTTACTATAATGTTTATAGCAAAAATAGATAAAACAATGCAGAATAGAAAGTGCGATTAGCGGTTTGAACGAATAATACTCCTTTTTGCTTATTTTTTCCTCTTCTTCATTGATATAATATGGGGCTCTCTTCTTTGTTTTGGGAAAGTGAAATAAATAATATTCGTTAAAAAAATCCTCTTTATAATCTTATTCAGAAAATAAAGAGGATAATTTTATTGACAAGAGTTGCATGGGGTATGGTGAGATGAAATCATAATTGGGGAATAAATCGCACAAGACTTTCACAAGTATCCTCCTGCCAATGCCTAAAATCAGGACAAAGCTAATTAAATAGTTTTTTTAATAGCAATGTTTATTAATTTATCTTATGGAATTTATGAAATTTTTAATATATTGAAGATATTTTGTGTCAACTTGCCATAACTCGATGATTTTGTTTATGTTTGTAGCATAAATAAAAAAAGAAGTGAATGAATATGTCTACACAGTTATTATATAATGATTTTCCTACTTTTCTGCGGAAATATTTTCCTTACAAGGTGCAAAAGATTTCATTGAATGCAGGTTTCACTTGCCCTAATCGTGACGGAACAAAAGGATGGGGCGGATGTACATATTGCAATAACCAGACTTTTAATCCGGATTACTGCAGGACAGAGAAGTCTATCACTACCCAATTGGAAGAAGGTAAATGCTTTTTTGCCCATAAATATCCTGAAATGAAATATTTGGCCTACTTTCAGGCTTATACCAATACGTATGCCGAACTGGAAGGCTTGAAGCGTAAATATGAAGAAGCGTTGACGGTAGGCGGGGTAGTCGGGCTGGTGATAGGTACACGCCCCGATTGTATGCCGGAGAGTTTGTTGCGTTACTTGGAAGAATTGAACAAGCATACTTTCCTTATGGTTGAATATGGAATCGAGAGCACTTGCGACGAAACCTTAAAACGCATTAACCGGGGGCATACTTATGCCGATACGGTGGAAGCCGTCCGGCGGACAGCCGCCTGTGGCATCTTGACAGGCGGACATATCATCCTCGGACTTCCGGGAGAAACGCATGATACGATGGTGGCACAAGCGGAAATACTTTCCGACTTGCCTTTAGCTACACTCAAGATTCATCAGTTGCAATTGATTCGTGGTACACGAATGGCGCATGAGTATGATGAAGCTCCTGATGGTTTTTATTTGTTTAACGAGGTAGAGGAATACATTGATCTGGTGATTGATTATGTAGAACATCTCCGTCCCGACATAGTTGTGGAGCGTTTTGTTTCCCAATCTCCTAAAGATTTATTAATAGCACCGGACTGGGGATTGAAAAATTATGAATTTGTAGCGCGTTTACAAAAAAGAATGAAAGAAAGAGGTGCTTATCAAGGTAAGAAGTATAGGGATTCGGAAAAAAGGATTATTTTTGCAGACGATAAACTTACCACTGAATAAATAGCTGTTTGAGCGGAATATAGATGGTGGAAGAAATATAAATGGATTTGAAGAATGGAACATAAAACAAGAATTAAAGGAAATGTCCACTATGTGGGAGTGAATGACCGTAACAAGCACAGATTTGAAGGGATGTGGCCATTGCCCTATGGAGTTTCATATAACTCTTATCTGATTGATGATGAGATGGTGGCATTGGTGGATACGGTAGATATTTGTTATTTTGAAGTCTACTTGCGTAAGATCAAGCAAGTGATTGGAGAACGTCCCATTAATTATTTGATTATAAACCACATGGAACCGGATCATTCGGGATCTATCCGACTGATTAAGCAACATTATCCGGAAATTATTATCGTAGGTAACAAGCAGACATTCGGTATGATTGAAGGGTTCTACGGTGTAACCGGCGAACAGTATCTGGTAAAGGAAGGTGATTTCTTAGCTTTGGGACATCATAAACTGCGTTTTTATATGACTCCGATGGTGCATTGGCCGGAAACGATGATGACTTTTGATGAAACGGATGGCGTTCTTTTCTCCGGCGACGGATTCGGATGTTTTGGCACTGTAGATGGCGGATTCCTGGATACGCGGATCAATGTGGATAAGTATTGGGGGGAGATGGTTCGTTACTACTCTAACATCGTAGGCAAATACGGAAGCCCCGTGCAAAAAGCTTTGCAAAAATTGGGCGGACTACCTATTTCTGCCATCTGTTCTACACATGGACCGGTATGGACAGAGAATATTGCCAAGGTAGTTGGTATCTATGACCGTTTGAGTCGTTATGATGCCGACGAAGGTGTTGTTATTGCTTATGGAAGCATGTATGGAAATACGGAGCAAATGGCGGAAGCTATTGCAGAAGAGCTTTCGGCACAGGGTGTTAAGAACATCGTCATGCATAATGTGACAAAGAGCCATCCTTCTTATATTATAGCGGATATTTTCCGTTACAAGGGATTGATTATCGGTTCTCCTACGTATAGCAATCAGATATTCCCGGAAGTGGAAGCGCTGCTCTCAAAGATTCTGTTGCGTGAGGTGAAGGGACGCTATTTGGGTTATTTCGGTTCTTTCACATGGGCAGGTGCTGCTGTGAAGCGTCTGGCAGAGTTTGCGGAAAAGAGCAAATTCGAATTGGTCGGTGATCCGGTGGAGATGAAACAGGCAATGAAGGACCTGACTTATACTCAATGTGAAAATCTGGCACGTGCCATGGCGGATCGTTTGAAGAAAGATCGTTAAAACTATGAATGAGATAATAATTTATTAACTAACCTATAAAACAATCGACTTATGAGACTTATTATTCAGTCGGACTATCAGTCCGTATCTCTGTGGGCTGCACATTATGTTGCTGCTAAAATAAAAGCTGCCAATCCAACCCCCGAAAAACCATTTGTATTGGGCTGCCCCACCGGATCTTCTCCTCTGGGTATGTATAAAGCTTTGATCGACCTGAATAAGAAAGGAATCGTTTCTTTCCAGAATGTGGTAACATTCAACATGGACGAATATGTAGGATTGCCAAAAGAACATCCGGAAAGCTATTATTCTTTCATGTGGAATAACTTTTTCGGTCATATCGACATCAAACCGGAGAATACGAATATTCTGAATGGTAATGCTCCGGATTTGGATGCAGAGTGTGCACGTTATGAAGAAAAGATCAAGTCATACGGTGGTATCGACTTGTTCATGGGTGGTATCGGTCCTGACGGACATATTGCGTTCAACGAACCGGGATCTTCATTGACTTCACGCACTCGTCAGAAAACATTGACGATGGATACCATCATTGCTAATTCCCGTTTCTTCGATAATGACATCAATAAGGTTCCTAAGACTTCTTTGACAGTGGGAGTGGGTACTGTGCTTTCTGCAAAGGAAGTGATGATTATTGTAAACGGTCATAACAAAGCTCGTGCTTTGTATCATGCAGTAGAAGGTGCTATCACACAGATGTGGACAATCAGTGCGTTGCAAATGCATGAAAAAGGTATTATTGTTTGTGATGATGCTGCTACGGCGGAATTGAAAGTAGGTACTTACCGTTACTTCAAAGATATCGAGTCTGCTCATTTAGATCCGGAATCTTTGATTAAGTAAGCATAAAATTGACTCTATAAAAAGAGAATGGGCTGCATCAGTGTTGAATTGATTGCAGCCCATTTTGTATGTTAGAGATAGCTGTCAGCGGAATTAATTCTCTTCCAGCCAGCCTTTTCCTTGCCGGACGATTTCCAGTTCGTTGTCCGTGCATTTCACTACCGTTGAAGGTTCTATTCCTCCGATACCGCCGTCAATGACCAAATCAACGATGTCGCCGAACTTTTCATCTATAAGTTCGGGATCAGTCATATATTCCAAGTCCTCGTGCTCTTCGTGGGGCAGTGTGGTGGTCATAATGGGAGCATCCAGCAGGCGTGCGATTTCACGGATGATGTTGTTGTCCGGCATACGGATACCTACTTCTTTCCGGTTGCGGAAGATTTTCGGTAATCGGTTGGTGCCGTTCAAAATAAAGGTAAATGGCCCCGGAAGATTATGCTTCATCAGTTTGAATACGTTATTGTCTACTTTTGCGTATTCGCTGATACTGCTTAAGTCATAACAGATGATAGACAGATTGTTTTTTCGAGGGTCTATCTCTTTAATCCGGCATATCCGTTCTATGGCACGTTCCTTCAGACCATGACAACCGATGGCGTACATCGTATCGGTAGGATAGATGATAAGTCCGCCGTCATTCAGGATATCGATGATTCGTTGTAAATCCTGCGGGTTATTGTTTTTATCATATAGTTTCAGTAGCATATTAAAAGCTTCATCCCTTCCCTCTCGCAAAGGAGAAGGAGGAGGGACGAGTGGGGTTAAATGGTTATTAGCTTCTCTTTTTATTTGAGTTTCTTTTTCAAGAAATCCAGTGCCTTTTCCGCAGCTTTCTCTGTGACTTTCTGTTTGATTGAGTCTTTGTTGGCGGTAGCGGCAGAGTCCAGTCCAAGTTTCTGTCCGAGTTTGCTGATTGCTTCATCGGCTACGGCTTCGACAGCTTGGTTGGCCATGCTTTTAGTATCTACACTGACTTTCGGAGAGGTGAACGAACCTCCGATTTTCAAGTCAAGCGTCATTAACTTAGAGATATTGCCTACGGATGCGGGCAGTTTCACTTTACCGGAATAGTCGATGGTTTGATCGAGTCCTGTACTGCCGGAAAGATTCAGTGTGTAGTCTCCCATCTTGATATCAAACGGTTTGGTTTCTACGCGGCCGTCTTTGATGGTGAAATCCAATGTCATGTCTTTCACTTTCATGTCTTTCAGGCTGGGTTGCTTCACGGCATCGGCTATCTGGTCGATTGCTTTTACTCCGCTTAAACTAAGGTCGCGGGTGGAAAGACTACCGTCACCCTGCATCGTATTCAGTACGGGGCTCATGGCTGCATCCAAATCTGTCAGGATATTGATGCTTCCGGAGAAATTACCTTTCAGGTTTTCGAAGATAGGAGCCATTTTCTGCACCATATCCAGTTCTTTGTATGCTTGCGCAAAACCAATATTGGAGAGTTTGAATCCGGCTTTCATTTCCGGCTTCTTTACGTTGGCGGTGGAGTAGTAGCCGTTCATCACTACATTACCACCCATGGTGTTCATGGACAGGTTTTTCATATCCACTTTGCCGTCTTTTACAACAAGTTTGCCATTCATATTGTTGAAAGACATCTTGTCGAATAACACCTGTTTCAGGTTAGCGTCCATTTGGAAGTCGATGTTACGGGGAACTTCAACAATACCTGTGGCGGCTGTAGCTACAGAGTCAGTGGACGCAGCTTCTGATGTGGAGGCTTCATCGGCAGAAGCGGTGATGAAGTCGTTCAGATTGAAGTAGTTGGAACGAATATTCAGGTTTCCTTTCAATGTGCTACCTTTCAATACATAACCGATGTAGTTTTCAAACCGGCTGTCGGCGGTGATATCGTTCTTTCCGATGTTGACGGTTGTTTCACTCAACTGGAGGTATTTCGGAGTGAAGGTGAAGAGAGACTTTTTAATTTCTACATCCGGCATATCTTTCATTTTGAGTTTCATGCCCGTCAGTCCGATAGTACCCGAAGCTTGTATACGTTCGTATTCTTCTTTTTCGATGGATGAGAGGCGTCCCGACATTTGCATATCGGCGTCGATGGTACCGTTCAACTCCATGTCTCCAAGCGGGTAGACTTGTTTGATCATACCTAAGTTGAGTACTCCTTTCGCTTCTGCTTTAAAATCCGGATCACTGATCGGCGTTTTCACAGTAGCTGTCAGGCTAAACGGATTTCCGGCAAGGCGGAAACTGAACGGATGGATGTTGACCGTAGTCAGGTCTATATTTCCTCCGGGATTTTGAACGTTGGCACTGATGTTGATTTGATCTACTCCTGCCGGTAGAGCCGGATAGCGGAACATAGCATCCTTGACTTGCATGTCAATATTGAATGCCGGAACGGTGTCTCCTTGCAGGATACCTTTGGCCGTTGCGGTAAGCGTTGCAGTTCCGTCTGTTTTCAGGCTGGAGAATTCTGTGGCGTAAATGGCGGGAATTAATGACAATATTTCCTTGAAGCCTATATCATTCGTGTTAAGTTTCAAGTCCATGTCGATAGCCGGGTCTTTCAAGGCTACCCAGCCGTCGATGCCTGCCTGAATGGCGTTGAGGCGGATGGTATTGTCTTTTAATGTGTATTTGTTATTGGCAAGGTCAGCATCTACGTCCATCTTGGCGGAGATATTGGCATTTGCCAGGAAAGGGATTCCATTCATCTTGTAGGTGAGTGATTTGGTTTCCGCTTCCAGTTTCAGAGTGGTACGTTCGCTTCCTAAGTCTCCGGCACAAATTGTGTTGAAGTCGCGGATATCAGCATACATCTTTCCTTGTTGATCGTCATAAATCAGATTCATGTTTTTGATAACAAAGCGTTGCAGCTTGACTTTGAAAGGAGAAGAGGCTTCTTCTTCTGCAGGCGTTTCGGCTGTTGCTATTGTATCCGGTTTCATGATATCCCAGTTGGCACGTCCGTCCGGCAAGATAATGGCATGTAATTTCGTGTCTTCGATAAATATTTTAGAAATATCGTAACCGCTATCTCCGAAAAGGGAGAATAAGTTGACTGCGGCGGTAACTTCTCCGGCTTGTACAAGGGTGTCATTGGCAAATTCACCCGTACCCTTCAGCCAGAAATCTTCGAGAGTGACAGAAGCCTGTGGAAAATTGCGGAACAGACTAATGTTAAGGTTCTTAAAGTCAAATTGTGCGTTAAGCATCTTGTTGCCTTCTGTTTTTACAATGTCGGCTATCTTTCCTTGGAAGGCGAAAGGAAGAAGGAACATCAGAATGATAATTACTCCTACGGTGATAGCTGCGATTTTCAAACCTTTTTTCATTTGCTTCTATTTTAAGAGTTTGAGATATAATGAAGGGCAAAACTAATAAAACTTTTTGATAATAAGAGATAAAAGAGAAATTTTTAGGGATTCTTCTTTTTCTTCAGTTCCTCTGCAATTCTCCATTGTAACGCAGCTTCCACTTCTTTTCCGGCTTTTAACAGGGCATCTCCGAAAAGTTCGTGTGCGCCGGCGTGTTCGGGTTTCAGGCTGGTGGCTTTGTCCAGGTCGGCGATGGCGCCTTTTGTGTTTTCTGTTTTTAGTCGGAGCTTTCCACGGTTATAGACTGCTTTAAAGTTTGCAGGATGGAGGCTGACTGCGGTGTTGAAACAGTTTTCAGCGTCGAAGTACTCTTTGTTGTTGAAGAGTGTGATTCCTTTTCTTATCCAGGCATCTATGTAGTTGGGGTCGAGGCTAAGGGCTTTGTCGTAGTTGGCAAGGGCGGCACGTACGTCGTGGGCTTGGGTGATACATTCGTTTCCCATTAACAGGTACTCGTGGGCGTATTGTCGTATACGTTCCTGTTGTTCGCGCATCTGTTCTTTGAGTTTCTTGTTCTGTTCTTTCAGTGTATTGATAATGCCGAGTTTACGGCGGATCAAACGACGGGGAACTGGTTTCTCAATATCGTAGCGGGAATGGATGGCACGGAAAAACTGTTCCAGACATTCTTCCATATCCCCTTTGTCGAAGGCACGTGAAGCTGCGGCATATTGCACATCGGCTTGTGCTTGTTTCAGGGCTTTGTCGATGGCTTGGCGGTTGTTGAAGCGTCCGGCAAAGTTGACGATTTCGGGACGGACGAAGACATCGGCACGGTTAACAGGCTTTTTGAGCTGGATGCCGTCCAGTGAGGTACAACGGCTAAGTGCTACGTATGCTTGTCCTCCGGCAAATACACCGCCGGTGAAGTCGATGACTACACGGCTGAAGGTCAGTCCCTGGCTTTTATGAACAGTGATGGCCCATGCTAACCGGATGGGGTATTGAGTGAAGCTACCTAATACTTCTTCTTCTATTTCTTTTGTTTTTTCGTTGTAGTGGTAGCGGATATTTCGCCATGATTCCAGTTTTACGTCACATTCTTTTCCATCGTCGGTGATGACGTAGATGGTTTCTTCTTCCTCATCAATTCCGGCAATGACACCAATCGTACCGTTTACCCACCTACGATCGAAATCATTTTTGATGAAGATGATTTGTGCACCGGGTTTGAGTACAAGCTCTTGTGAAGTAGGCAGACTGCTTTCCGGAAAATCCCCTTCGATGACGCCTTCAAAAGTAATGGAATCACCGGGGAGTTCTGCTAATTTTTTCTCATTAATGGAGTCGACTGTATCTCTTCGGGTGGCGAGTGTGATGTACATATCCGCTTCAGATTCTTCAATCTGGCTTCCGTAGCGGGTGTTGAGCAGTTGCAGGTCTGCAGCTCCAGCTGTATTGGTGCGGATATGGTCGAGGACACTGACGAATACAGGGTCCGTCTGTCGATATACTTTTTGAAGTTCGATAGAGACGAGGTCTATTTGTCCAAACACTCTAGCAGAGAAAAAGTAAGGAGTGGGATAGAAGCGGTTCAGTATTTCCCGCTCATCGTTCTTTACAACGGGTTCCAGTTGGAAGACGTCTCCTACCAGTAAGAGTTGTTTTCCACCGAAAGGTTCGCGCAGATTATGTGAATAAACTCGTAAGATACGGTCGATGGCATCGATGATGTCTGCCCGTACCATAGAGATTTCGTCGATAATGACCAGTTCTATTTGTTCCAGCAACTTACGATGTGGCTTGGCGTATTTGAAGAACTCGTGAATACGGCTACGTTGGAGACTTAAATTAGGATCATCCGGCAATAACGGATAAAAAGGTAATTTAAAGAAGCTATGCATCGTACTTCCACCGGCATTGATTGCGGCAATCCCGGTCGGTGCAAGTACAACATGCTTCTTCTTGGTATGCTCGCAGACATAACGCAGGAATGTAGATTTTCCCGTACCGGCTTTTCCTGTCAGAAAAACCGATTGACGGGTATATTGAATCAGATTCAGTGCATCCTGAAACTCAGCGTTGTTAGTGTCTACGCTCATAATATAATAATATGCAAATTTGTTGATGTGCTAATTTGCCAATACGTTGTGTCATGAAATCGCGGAATAATAGTTTTTTGGCGCATTGGTAAATCGGCACATTATTAAATAATTCCGAAATGTTTCATTGCCTTACTTATTCCGTCCTCGTCAATGGGAGCCGTAACGTAATCGGCGGCGGCTTTCACGTCTTCCTTAGCTTGTCCCATGGCTACCCCGATGGCTGCGTGGCGAAGCATACTGATGTCGTTTCCACCGTCTCCGAATGACATCGTTTCTTCCAGTTTAATATCGAAGTAGCGGATTATTTCATCCATTCCTTTCTGCTTGGTGTCTCCTTTTGCCGTAATATCTGCAAAGGCAGGATACCAGCGTCCGATTTCGCAGGTAGGGATGGACGGTCGGATTTCTTTTTCTTCTTCCTCCGTGATAAAAGGAGTCATCTGTATAATTTCCTTGCTTGTTGCCTCTTCAAAAGATATAGTAGGAATGACATCCACATGCAGAAAATCGTAGAATATTTTTTTCACCATATCATCAGGTTGGCAGACAGAAATATGATGTTCCTCTACGAAAATGCAGGGAACACCTTTCTTCTCGCAAAAAGCTGCCATTGCTTTCACTTCTTCCTGTGGTATGGCACTTTTATAAATAACCTGTTCACCGACAAAACAATAGGCTCCGTTCATGGTTATATATCCATCGATAAGGTTCCGGTCCTGCAATTCGGAAAGGTTGTTGATAATGGCTTTCGGGCGTCCGGTAGCAATAAATATCTTCAGCCCTTTTGCGTGGGCAGCTTCCAGCGCCTCGATGGTAGAAGACGGTATACGGTGAGTTTCAAAACTGACCAGCGTTCCGTCTATATCAAAAAATAAAGCTTTCGTCATAAATTCCTTTTTGAATTGAGTACAAATGTACTACTTTTGTCTCACATAACATAAAAACATCATGCTGTATGAACTATAATTTTGATGAAATAATAAACCGTAACGGTACAGATTCCGTAAAATGGGACGGAGTGGAAGGGCGTTGGGGACGCAAGGACTTGATTCCGATGTGGGTAGCTGATATGGATTTCCGTACAGCCCCTTTTGTGATAGACGCTTTGAAAAAACGCCTGGAGCATGAAGTGCTCGGATATACTTTTGCCTGCAGAGAATGGTCGGAATCCATAATCAACTGGTTACAGGCACGCCACGGGTGGACGGTAAGTGAGGAGATGCTGACATTCACTCCCGGCATTGTCCGTGGATTGGCTTTTGCTATCCACTGCTTTACGCAGAAAGGGGATAAAGTCATGGTGATGCCGCCTGTTTATCATCCTTTCTTTTTGGTAACTCAGAAGAATGAACGCGAAGTCGTATTCAGTCCGTTAGTGCTGAAAGACGGACAATATTATATTGATTTTGACCGTTTCCGCCAAGATATTCAGGGCTGCAAACTGCTTATTTTAAGTAATCCCCATAACCCGGGTGGACGTGTATGGACAAAAGAGGAACTTTCTCAAATAGCTGATATCTGTTATGAAAGCGGTACATTAATCATCTCGGACGAGATTCATGCCGACTTGACCTTACCTCCTTATAAACATCCTACGTTCGCTTTGATTTCGGAAAAAGCACGAATGAATTCACTTGTCTTTATGTCTCCGAGCAAAGCATTCAATATGCCGGGACTGGCAAGCTCTTATGTAATTATAGAAAATGATGAACTTCGTCACCGTTTCCAGACATATATGGAAGCCAGTGAATTCAATGAAGGGCATCTGTTTGCGTATCTTAGTGTGGCGGCTGCTTACAGTCATGGTACTGAATGGCTTGAACAAGTACTTACTTATATTAAGGAAAATGTAGACTTCACCGAAAACTATCTGAAAGAGCATATTCCTACTATTAAGATGATTCGTCCGCAGGCTTCCTACCTTATCTTTTTGGATTGCCGTGAATTAGGACTCAATCAGGAAGAACTGAACCGCCTTTTCATAGAAGATGCTCATTTGGCATTGAACGATGGAGCAACATTTGGCAAGGAAGGTGAAGGCTTCATGCGGTTGAATATTGCTTGTCCACGTGCTACGTTGGAATGTGCGTTGAAGCAGTTGGAGCAGGCAGTAATAAGTTTACCAAAAAGGAAGCGCTTTTGTTTGTGAGAATGGCAGAAAGAGATTATCTTTGTTTCTGTCATTTACAGAGTACTCATTTCTTTAAAGCATAAAGTGATGGAAAAATATTTATTTCCGGATAGAAAGCGCATTCCCTATGGTATGATGAACTTCGCATTAATTCGTCGTGAAGACTATTATTATGTCGACAAAACCCATTTCATACCTCTGATAGAACAGGCAGACCGTTTCTTTTTCTTCATCCGCCCCCGACGTTTCGGCAAAAGCCTGACGCTGAATGTGCTGCAACATTATTATGATGTGCGTACTAAAGACAAATTCGATGAACTCTTCGGAGACTTATATATAGGTAAGTATCCCACGCGTGACCGTAATAGTTATCTGGTGCTTTATCTCAATTTCTCCGGAATTGTCGGTGAACTGAGTAACTACCGTGAAGGACTGGATGCACATTGCCAAATCTGTTTTGACTATTTCTGCGAAGTCTATGCCGACCTTCTGCCGCAAGGTATCAAAGAGAGGTTGGATGAAAAGGATGGGGCAGTCAATCAGCTCGACTTTCTTTATCATGAGTGTGAGCGTGCCGGTCGGGATATTTATCTGTTTATTGATGAGTACGACCATTTCACCAACGCCATACTTGCCGACCCCGAAAGCTTGCACCGCTATACCAATGAAACACATGGTGAAGGTTATCTCCGCGCCTTCTTCAATAAGATTAAGGCAGGAACCTATTCCAGCATCAAACGCTGTTTCATAACGGGCGTAAGCCCTGTAACAATGGATGATTTGACTAGTGGGTTCAATATCGGTACTAATTATTCGCTTACATCCGAATTTAACGAAATGATGGGGTTCACTGAAGAGGAAGTGCGCGAAATGCTGACTTACTATTCAACAAACAGTCCTTTCAAGCATACTGTAGATGAACTGATAGGAATAATGAAGCCGTGGTATGACAACTATTGTTTTGCTCAAGAATGTTACGGTGATACCACGATGTATAACTCTAATATGGTGCTCTATTTTGTTAAAAACTATATTATGAGTGGTAGGGCGCCACGGGATATGGTAGAAGATAATATCCGTATCGATTATGAAAAATTGCGTATGCTTATCCGCAAGGACAAGGAGTTTGCACATGATGCTTCTGTCGTCCAGACTTTAGTAAGTCAAGGCTATATCACGGGAGAGTTGAAGAAAGGTTTCCCTGCTGTCAGCATCACCAATCCTGACAACTTTGTGAGTTTACTCTACTATTTCGGTATGCTCACCATTAGCGGATTACATAAGGGAAAGACTAAGTTGACCATCCCTAATCAAGTGGTTCAGGAGCAACTCTATACTTATTTGCTGAATACATACAATGATGCAGACTTGAGTTTCAGCAGCTACGAGAAGAACGAACTTTCCAGTCGACTTGCCTACGATGGCGAATGGAAAGCCTATTTCGGCTACATTGCCGACTGCCTGAAACGTTACGCTTCCCAACGTGACAAACAGAAAGGTGAATTTTTCGTCCATGGCTTCACCCTTGCCATGACAGCGCAGAACCGCTTTTACCGTCCTATCTCCGAGCAAGACACGCAAGCAGGTTATGTCGATATATTCCTATGTCCCTTGTTAGATATCTATTCCGACATGACGCATAGTTATATTATAGAATTGAAGTATGCAAAATACAAGGACTCTGAAAGCCGTGTGGATGAATTGCGGCAGGAAGCTATCGAACAAGCTAACCGCTATGCAGAAACGGAGACTGTGAAACGAGCTGTTGGCACTACGAAATTGCACAAGATTGTGGTAGTGTATAAAGGGATGGATATGCCGGTATGTGAAGAAGTGTAACCTATTTCACATTTCTCATGCTGCATATTATGCTTGTCTTTGTTTCAAGAAACTAATATGTAGAAGGCAATATAACCGTAGTTTGTATGTTAAGTCGGTAGATAACATATCTTTCGCAACTGGTATTATTGTTTTTTCCTGCCTTTATCGGTATTATTCCACTCTAGTGAACAGATCGTTTCACTTGAGTGAATAGACTTGTGCACTAGAGTGCATAAGCCTGCTCACTAGAGTGAAACGATAGAGATGTCTTATTGAAAATCTATTGATTATAGTATTATAATCTTTGATTGTCAGCTAGTTATAATGAAAATGAACGGTGGCTTTATTGCAGTTCATTAAGCGTTAATGATTAGACTATGATGACATGTGATAATAAAGCCAAATGGACAGAACCAATCTTTCCCACTTCTTGTTTCTTATTTGCGGCAAGGGTAGTTATTATTATATATTATATAGGTATGTAAATATCTGAAATATTTTTCAGTTTCAACATAAAACAGACTGTCGTCACTTTTAATATTATTTTTGCCGCTCAAATTTTAAAAGTACAGAAATGGCAACAGTTAAATTAATTTTGAACCGCTACCGTGTTCTCAAAAACGGCGCTTACCCACTGGTGTTCCAACTCATACATCGGCGTCAGAAAAAACTTATCTACACCTCCTATAAACTTCTTGAGGATGAATTTGACTCCCGGAAGCAAGGTGTTCGCTTTATCTCCAAAGCTGTACGCAGTAAAAGAGAAGTCGGTAAGTTAAACCGGGAGCTCAGACAGATACAGGGTGATTTGGACAACTATATCGCAACACTGGAAGCGCGCCGGAAGCCTTACACCGTTTCGGACATCGTTATGAGGTATGACATTGACCGTGATAAACTGGGACTTCTGCACTATATGGACCTTCAGATCACCTGCAAGCATGCGTTGAAGCGCTTCGGTATGGAAGCGGCTTTGCAGCACACACGTGCCTCAGTAGCCGAATTTGTCGGTAGCCGTAAGGTAAGCATACTTGAAATCGATACCCGTTTTGTCAGCGACTACGAGGTGTTCCTGTATAAACGCGGTGTAAGCCCCAATACGGTATGTTACTATATGCGCAACCTGAAGTCGGTATACCGGCAGGCCAAAAACGAAGGATACCGTGTGACGGATGTCGATCCTTTCGGTAATGTGCGTTCAAAACCCCGCAAAACCGTCAAACGTGCCTTGAAACGTACAGAGCTCCAAAGACTTTACCATACTGATCTCTCACAATTTCCGCACCTCGAGTTCGCAAGGGATATTTTCATGTTTAGCTATTTCTGCAGGGGGATGCCTTTTGTGGATGTCATCTATTTAAAGAAAAGCAGTTTGAGCAACGGTGCCATCGGTTACTTCAGACGTAAAACCGGCCAGTGGTTGCAAGTGGGAATTACACCACAACTGGACATATTGATTGCCAAATACGATTCGCACTCACCCTATATTTTCCCTGTCTTGTTGGGGGAAGACGAATGGGAACTCCACAACCAGTATAGGCAGGTATTGGAACGTGTAAACAGAAATCTCAAACACCTCGGAAAACTCTGCGGCATAGATACTACGCTGACTACCTATGTCGCACGCCATACATGGGCTACTCTCGCTAAAGAAATGGGAACACCGGCCGCAGTCATCAGTGAGGGACTCGGACATACAACTGAAAAAACAACGAGAATATATCTGAAAGATTTCGACCACAACATAGTGGACAAGGTAAACGAACAAGTGTCAGATATTTAATTTAACACGAATTTTCAGAAACGGGGGCTTGACTACAAAAGCAAAAAATACTAATTTTGCATCCGACTCTATTCTATATAGAGCGGCATGTGGGAAAACGGCTTCCATTTGTTTATCATTCCGGCTGCAAAGATAGATGTTTTTTTTCAATTATCAGTTGCAAAAAAGAGACATTTTCACTTTACAAATATTGTCATTTTGGGATTTATTCCTTTTCACCGATTTGGGAATAAATCCCGCATATCCTATTAACCCTTAGCATCCTATATCTTCTTTCACAATCTCATTGTTTCGGCATTTTTGTATAAGTTCCGTCGGTGTATAGCCAGTATTCCGTTTACAGAAATTACTAAAGTTGCTTATTGAATGGAAGCCTAGTCTTTCGGCTACTTCATTGAGAATAACATCCGGTTTTGAGAATTCATCTATGATGGTATTCACCGTTTGTTTCAGCATCCACTGATATGCAGTCGTATTAAATGTAGCCTTGAATTTACGAAAAAAAGTCCTCTTGCTCATATTAGAAAGTTTGACAAGCTCATCAAGTGAATCCACCCTGCTGAAATTCTTGCACACGAAAACTTTGAAATCCATTGATCGGTCCACTATCGGGTATAGCAGTTCGGTTATCTCCTCCTTCGAGTAATATCCCCTCAAATAAAAGAATAATTCTCTGTGTTTCATTTCGTGGAACTGTTCGCAAGAAAACCCGCTGTCCAGACAGTATGCCAACATGTTACAAAACTCCGGTAAAGGTTTGCGCACAGGTAGGGAACGGAAGGTATAGCATATCTTTGATCTGAAATGAGAGTAACTCTGTATTACCATCTTGTCACAATAACTTAAAGGTGTTTCAAAACACATATCTATAAAGCGCAATCGCTTCTCAACCTTTCCTGCAAACGTTGCCGACATTGGTATTAACACCATTTCTCCGCCGGAGAAAAGTCTGTTTGTAAAACGGTTACAATCAATGAAGCAACTGCCTTCCATAAAAATAAGCAAGTGATGAGTGGAATTATCCAATGCAAACTCCATCTCCGCCTCAAACTCCCTGTAAACAAATCCGGTATTCACCTTGGAAAGATAATGTTTACAATTACGATGTTCTGTGAAATAATGTAATGAATGGTTCTTATCCATAAGTTTATTATTTTATGTCTTTAATTGTTTCAGCATTGTTTCAGCATTTTCCCACATAAACAGCTAAATGACATGCTACTATATGTAAAAAAATCAATTTTTCATTAGTTTGTCATAGTAATGAAACAAACAACTCTTCAGTCAATAAGCAAATTTGTGGAAATCAGTGGATTATAAACAAATATTCGTTTTGCCGCTCTATATAGAATAGAGCAGTATATATATTGAAGAAATAAATTTGATAATATTATAAATGAGAAAAGTATTAGTAGTATTAATGGTGATGATTCTCGCTTGGGAATCAGCCTCGGGGCAGGAATCCTCGTGTGCTGATACGTTATCCTCGAGAATTTATTTCCGAACGGGGCGCTCAGAACTGGATCCCTCGTACCGGAATAATGCGGCATCGCTGTCGGATGCCGTGGAGTTGCTAAGAAAGCTTAGGGGTGATACTGCGATTGTTTTCCGTCAGTTGCGTCTGGAATCTGGTGCTTCTCCGGAAGGGTCCAGTAGTATCAATGAACGTTTGAGTCTCGATCGTGGTACGGTTATTCGGAACTATTTTATCCGTGAAGTCCCACTAGCAGATTCTCTTGTTTCATTGAACTCCCAAGGTGTGGATTGGGACGGGCTTATCAGACTGGTGACTGCCTCGCAGATGCCTTATAAAGAAGAGGTCCTCAATATTCTGCACAATACACCCGAGTGGGTATTCAAAAATAAAAAGGTGGTCGACAGTCGTAAGCGGCAGTTGGGTGTGCTTCGCGGAGGGAAGGCGTGGAATTATATGCTCAAGCACTTTTTCCCCGAACTGCGTGGGTCAAGCGTCAGTGTGGTGTGTGAGTATGATACTATCCCCGATCATAGTGTGAGCATCACTCAGGCTACTGACTTTTCGTTCAAAGCGAATGTCTCAGCTGACAAGGCTCTTGCGGCAGCCGCACGTGCGGAGCATGAGGCTGGTATTGCTGTGGCTGCCGCTGCTGAGGCGGTAGCAGCAGCGAAAGAGACGTTTGTGGAAGGCAAAAAAATCACTCAGGAGCAGGCGGACGTTATCCTTGAGGCGGCAACCCGTGCCTCGGTGGCGGCAAACAGGGCGCAGAACGCAGCAGATGCAGCTATCGCAGCTGCCGATGAAGCCTTTGCGGAAGCTGCCGAAGCGCGTCGCAATGCCGAGGAGGTGCTTGCTGCCATAGGCGACGTACCTGCCGACCATGTGGCGAGGGTGAATGCCGAAGCGGTTGTAGCCAAAACACAGGCACAGGCCGATGAAGCCGTGGAGCGTGCACGTGCCGCAGCCGAGAAGGCAAAACGTGCTGCCGCTGAAGCAGCCGAAGCAGCTGCAATGGCGAGAAAAATATCGGTGGAAGCGGAAGAACGTGTGC
The DNA here is from genome assembly GCA_948742525.1 of Bacteroides caecimuris. GTDB lineage: Bacteria > Bacteroidota > Bacteroidia > Bacteroidales > Bacteroidaceae > Bacteroides > Bacteroides caecimuris_A. The sequence goes on from CAPYSS010000024.1 coordinate 24,568, forward strand.
GCAAGCCGTTCCAGATGGCGGTCAAGAGCAATCTGCTTTATGACGCGGCACTTGTACCTAACATAGGAGCAGAATTTTATTTGGGTCGTGGCTGGACGATAGGTGCTTCATGGATGCACGCATGGTGGAAAAACGACCGTGCCCACAACTACTGGAGAATTTACGGTGGCGAACTCGATGTTCGCAAGTATTTAGGCAAACGCGCCAAACAAAAAGCATTCGAGGGTCATCATCTCGGGCTCTACCTGCAAGCACTGACCTACGATGTAGAGTTGGGAGGAAAAGGCTACATGGGTGGCAAGCCGGGCGGAAAGTTGCTGGATAAGCCATCTTATGGCGTGGGTATCGAATACGGTTATTCGCTTCCTGTTGCACGTAGGCTGAATCTCGACTTCGGTATCGGTGTAGGCTATCTGACTGGTGAATACAGGAAATATAATCCTGTTGACACACACTACGTATGGGAGCAGACCAAGCAACGCCACTGGTTCGGGCCCACCAAGGCGGAAGTATCCCTCGTGTGGCTGATAGGACGCGGTAACTACAATGAGAAGAAAGGAGGGAAACAATGAAAAAGATAAAAAGGATAGCAAGTATATTGTCGCTCACGGCAGGACTGCTTTTCAGCTCGTGCGAGCACAAAGAGCTGTGCTACGACCATCGTCACTTTGTGGATGTGGAGGTTGTCTTCGACTGGAAGAACGCGCCTGACGCTGATCCGACGACAATGGACATATACTTTGTTCCCGAAGAAGGAGGAGCAGCCGAACGTTTTCAGTTCGCAGGCAAGAATGGAGGCAAGATTTCCGTACCGCTGGGTCGCTACAATGTAGTCGGTATCAACAGCGACTCGGAGACGAACCAGCTTCAAGGCACAGGGAGCTGGGAGACGTTTGAGGTGCGTACCGTCACTACTTCGCTGCTTTCCTTCCTGGGAGTGCGCGGAAGTGAGCCGCCTAGAGCGGAAGGTACGGAAAACGAGCGTGCAGCATACACACCCGACAGGCTGTGGAGCACCGGCGAGACGGGAATATACCTCACCGACCCTACCCAAAGCTATAAAATCACGCTCTATCCTGAAAGAAAGCTCTGCAACTACACGGTGAAGGTGCTTAACGTCACCAACCTGAAATATGCGCGCGACATAAGCGGAGCGCTTTCAAGTATGGCAGGCGGACTGCTGGCAGGAAGCGGCGAACTTACCAAGGAGCTGGTGACGATGTCGTTCCCGGGAAACTCGGACATGGAATCCACCATCACGTCATACTTCCACGTGTTCGGACATTGTCCCACGTTGGATAATCCGCACCAACTGACCATCTATGCCATATTGGCGGACGGTAGCAGATTCTATAAGACGTTTGATGTCACCGACCAGGTGCATGGGGCAACCGACCCATGCAATGTGGAGATCGTGATTGACGGTCTGGAGCTTCCGAAGCCGATTGAAGGTGGCGGTTTCAACCCTGACGTGGGCGACTGGATGGACGGTGATGTGATTGAGATCCCGATGTAGCAAGCATTCAATTTTCAAGCTATCATATATAAGTCAATTATTAATTTTTCCAAAGGTATGAAAAAAAGATGCCGTAATGAAACTTGTGGGTGTGAATGACAAGCGTTCCGCCACTTCTGCCGGAATCCGGACAAACAACGAAACCGGACGCAAATCACACAATCGGATCCCCTACCTATGGGTAGAAACTAAAACAAATGTTTGACGAATTATTAATTATTTAATCCCAATCCGTTTAAACCGGATTTAAACAATTATTTATTTTATAATATGAGAAAAAGTTTTTATTTAGCGGCTTTAGCAGCCATTGCAATGACTTCCTGTTCTCAGGATGAGGTTATCAACGATGCTCCTGCTCTTGATAACAATAGTGCCATCACTTTTAGAACTATTTTGGACAAATCGCCTATCACTCGCGACAATACGACTACAGGAGCCAATATATCCAAGTTCAAGGTTGTATGCTACGACTGGAACAATGAACACTACTTTGGTCCTGTAGATGTGACAAAAAAAAATGGAGTATGGACTACCGACAGATCCCACAACTGGAAGAAGAAAGGCAAAGCTTTGAGATTCTTCGCAGCCCACGGTACGTCAAATCAGTATTTCAGAGAACCAAATGGCACTGATAACGGAACTGCAGACAATAAATATCCGTTCCTCAAGGACGCAGAAATCCATGATGGCCCACATTACATGGACGCTACTGGCCAATATACACAATTTGATGGTACAGGTGCAACAGCTACAAAAGATCATCCGATGCATGATATCTGTGCCGCTTTCTATGAGGGTACAGAGGACGATGGTAACGTAGTACTAAATTTCAAGCACCTTTTATCAAAGGTTGAAATACAAGCTAAGAATGACAAACATAACAATGGTCGAACAGTGGAAGTGCTGGGTGCGCGTATAAGAGGTCTGTACAAATTTGGAACTTGGGTGTATAATGTTGCAGATGTACCATCAGCTACGGCACATTCTGATTTTACCGGTACATGGTATCATGAGAAGGAAGGAACTGCTCCTTCAGGAGACGCGTGGATTCGTTGGCACCAGAACGCAACACCTACTACTTTGAATGATCAATACCAGTCTGTTCTACCTGCAGCCGAGTCATTCATGCTATTCCCGACTGTTGAAACTGCTCAAGGTACAGGTACAACTGCATACGATAAAACAACTGCTCCTAATGGAACATATCTTTCCGTTATTTGTCGTGTAACTGTGACTGACTCTGACAATAATACAAAATATATTGTAGGTTCTGCAGACAAATACGGTCTGGCAATGATCCCTGTTTCATTTAAGTTGGAGCAAGGCAAGAAGTATATTTTCAAACTTGATTTCTCTAACGGTTCCGGTCAGGTTGACCCGACTGCTCCGGTTGACCCGGATATTGAACTACCTGATGGAGGAGATGGCGGAGAAGATCATGAAGGTGGTGAGATCAAATTCACAGTTACTGTTGAAGAATGGGTAGATGGCGGTAACAGCGATATGACTATGTAATCTACTCCACTTTTAAAACAAAATAATCTTAAGCAATTTTAGACCGGGCGGGGTTGGACCGACTATGGGTTTGCGGAAAGGTCTCGATGACATAGGTATATCGTTTCTGCGAGTCCATTTGGGGAGCGTACCGAGGTGAAAGCCGGACGTTCTGTCCCTTCCCGGTCACTATTGGCAGCGAATATGAAAGCTGTCCCAAAGCAGCACTGACTGCTTGGCATCCGAGCCGCCGCTATACCGGTGTGCCATCAGAATGAAAACAATAATTATAATAATTGATACAACGTATGAATAAGAGAAGAATCTTTTTACACTCGCTGAATCGTTTTTGTATGGCGGGGGCATTCATAGCAGTCATGTTGTTTGCCGCCTGTGATGACGATGAGATCATGGAGGGGCGCCCTAACTGGGATACCATCTGTTTCAATCCTGTGCAACAGACTGACGGCTGGGATGATTTGTCGCAGACCCGTTCTGCTGGAGACGGACCAAGTGCAGACAGCGCCTCCGTGGTGAAGCTGGACTATGAGACTCCGGACGGGGAGCCTCTCTACCTGCATACGCACGTTAGCAACGGGATCGACTGTGAAAGAATGACGGAAGAGATGCAGGAAGAAATGGCAAGAGCTGTAGAAGCAGCAAGATTGGCAGGAACGGAAGAACCTGAAAACTCACCGGCTACGCGTGGTGTCAAGGTAGACGGAACGAACTTCCACAGCACATTCGGTATGTTCGCAGTGTCTTATGATGGAGCCTTTGATGCGTCGAAGAACTTCGACTTAATGAATAACCTCAAGGTAGAGCAAGGCAAGAGCTGGGCGACAGGTGTCACATGGCCCACCACAGGCAGGGTGAGATTCTACGCTTATGCGCCGCATAGTACTGCGATCGGAAACACCAACTTCACCATAACCGCCAAAAAAGAAACGAATCAGCCAGGACCTGTATTAACACTCTCACAAAAAGCGACCATCAGGCCTGCTGATTCGCAGGACGTGGTGTATGCATACTCTGACGTCCCTGCGCGTAATAACGGCCAGCCCGTGAGCCTGACATTCAGGCACATCTTGGCTGCAATCAGAATCAAGACACATGGTACGAATTTTTTCGAAGGCACTTTGAAAAGCCTCAAGATTCTGAACGCATATATGGAAGCGGATTACAATCCCCAAAGTGCTACATCAAACAACATTTTAGCTCGTCGCAACAAAGGAACGATCACCCTGTATCAAAACGCTACCGGGAAGACTATCACGGCGAACACCGACCTTATCGATGGCGGCTACTTTTTCATGATTCCGCAAAATGTCAATAAAGGCGGTGATCAGATACGACTGGAAATAGTTTTCCGTCCGAAAAACCAAACGCAAGATCGTACTTTCACGCTCGACCTTACCTCACCTACTACGGCCGGTTGGTTCCAGAACAATACCTACACATATACTATTTCCAACTCTGAAAGCGTACCTAATCCTGAATGGGACTATACCTTTGAGGTGGATAATACGGGAGGTATCTACAACCTTGACTTCAACCTTTCGACGCATGATATTGGTGTTCGCTGCTACAGCAACCCTAGAGGAAAACCGAACGAAAAAACAGCAGTCGACTGGAACTATGAGTACTCGACGGATGATGGCAAGACTTGGCTTGATCCGACCATAGCAGGCTCCACCAATATCTTGAATACGTTTGGACTAACCAAGGTGATTCCGGCTGGAAATGATGGCACGAAGGGTAAAATTACTGCAAGTGCGAAGTATGTAGTGGAAAGACAATGGTACAACATCGAGGATGAAACTCTTCAATATCGGCCGTCGGTTGGTACTCAGAACGCTCCTTATGATCTTTCCACTTTAGGAGGGAGGGAGGCTGAGTCAACGGCAAACTGCTATATCGTCAACGGACCTGGCTGGTATATGTTCCCAATAAAATTTGGCAATTCTTTCAAAAATGGCTCTTTAAACACCAGGTCCTACACTCCCCAACAGACCCACGCTAGTATCAGAAATCCTTTGAGGGATGCTACGAATGCTCCTGTAAAACAGGCGTTGATACATAATAACAGCGCAGCGTTACGAGACGTTGAATTATTCTGGCAGGACGCACCTAATCTGGTAACCAATGTTCAATACCATCTGGGAACTTATATAAAATTCTATGTGAATCCAAATAACATAAAGCAGGGAAACGCTGTAATTTCTGCGCTTTCCTATAATGGTGAAATCCTTTGGTCTTGGCATATTTGGGTTACTCCCTATGGTCTGGAGGATAAACATAATGATTATGGAAATCCTCTTTCGGATATCACGATCTATGACAACAGCAACAACTCTTATCGGATGATGGGAATGCCGTTGGGTCATTGCACAGGCGACTCAAGGACATACAGTCGTCGTACCATAAAGCTACGTTTCACCTCGAGGATAGGGACTGAAAAAATAATCACGCTGCAACGTCAGGAGTTCCGCGAACGAAAGCCCGGCAATACTCTCATTTATCAGTGGGGACGTCCTACACCCATCCCTGGTGGTACATACGTAGATAGCTCGAGCTACTTGACCCCAGTTCCTCAGAAGACAGTCTATTGGGGGAATAGATTTTCAAGTAAATTTTTCAAGGTACTACTAAAATACGTTAACACGTGGGAAGTCCTGCAATACCCCGAAGAAATATATGCCCCAAGTGGCACAAACGGGCAGGGACAATGGCCATGGTACTGGGAGAGCGATAAATACCGCAACAGATGGAACAACAACCCGTTATTGAATGATGATGCTTCTGCGGGTAGAGTTGTGAAGACAATTTATGACCCTTCGCCAAGAGGATACGCAGTGCCTCCGGGAAGAGCCTTTGAACAGTTCCTGACATCAGGAATGAGCGACATGACATACGGCGACCTTAGCTACTGGAATGCGCAGATTCGTAGTCAAGCTGAATATATAAAAGAGTATGGTGCAAGATTCAGAGTCAGAAGAGGTGCACAAGATTGGGAAACCATTTTCTTACCCTCCACCGGATTCTCAAACGTACATAGATGGGAAAACCAGCAATCACCTAAGATTTACGATACTGCTTTGAGAGGAGTCTATTGGATGGCGGATTTGCACTGGACAACTGGTAGGGCGAGTGCACTCCACTTTGGTTTTGGCGAAAACGCGCAACCTCATATCTGCGTAAGATACTATGACGGAACGTCCGACTGCAATGCCATATTACCTGTTAGAGAATACTAAAGTAACTGTCACCCCAATATTCAATAATCAATTCATTTTAAATTATGAAAAGAACAAGAATGTTTTTCATGGCTGCCGCACTGTTGCTATTAGGCACCCAGGCGGCACATGCCGACGGGCGTGAGGAGGCAATCAGTTTCGAACGTCTTCCGAAAGCCGCTCAAGAGTTCCTGACAACTCATTTCAAGGATCTTACGCTCGCTTACGTCGTAGCGGACCACAAAATAATGACTGTGGAATACGAAGCAACCTACACCGACCGCACGGAAGTGGACTTTCGCGCCGACGGTTCTTGGGAAAGCGTGGAGCGGAAGTATTCTCCTGTTCCCGCAAGCATTGTTCCGAAGCCGATTGCCGACTTCGTGGCAAAGAACGAGTTATTCCGCGGACAGTTCATCAAGGAAATCGAACGCAACCCTTATACGTGGGAAATTGAGCTTTCCGGTGGACTTGAAATCAAGTTCGACAGCCGGTTCAACGTGATAGGGTACGACGATTGACCGGAATGAAGCGTCATTACGGACCTTAACTCAATTTCAGGTTGGAGGAGGATTAGGCGGAGATGAACGTGCCCTGGATCGGACAGATACTTTTAGGGGAGACAATTCAGGGACGTCTAACCCTCCTCCCTTTTTAAAACAGAACCTTTATCAAGGCAAATTTCATTTATAGTTATTAAAAAACATTCAACAGGTATGAAAAATTTATTAAAGACGATGGCGGCAGGCGTGGTGCTTACCCTCGCCGCCTGTGAAAATGAGGAAGCTCCCGCAGGGGGCACAAACGATGTGAGCCGGCTGGCGCAGATAGCACTTGAAACCAAATACCCGGGAGCAAGCAATGTCCGCTGGCTGACTAAAGGCGACTATGTGGTGGCTGTCTTCTCCATGCCCGCCACACGTGCCGTCCCAGACACGGAAAACGATCTTGCCGCATGGTTCGACAATGGCGGCGTATGGTATATGACGGAAACTGATATTCCTTTCACATCACTTCCGGACGCCGTCCGTCAGGCATTCAACGGCAGCGAATACGCCAACGCCCCTTGGGAAATGGACGATGTGGACAAACTTGAGCGTGACGGCGTGGAGACCATCTACGTCATCGAAGTGGAGAAAAAGGAGAACGGACGGGAAACGGAAGTGGACCTCTACTACGCCGACAACGGTGTATTGGTGAAGCAAGTGACAGACTCGGGCAACGACTACGATTACTCCGACTATATACCTTCGAAACCTTCCGGAAACATCGAACAATACATCCGCGACAACTATCCTGGAGCTAGAATCACCGACATCGACCGCGAGCGCGACATGACTGAGGTTGAAATCATCGACGGACAGGTGCGGCGCGAACTGCTTTTCGCCGGAAACGGCGTATGGAAGTATACGAAGACAGAGATTAAAGATAAAAACACGATACCCCAGGCTGTCGCCGCCGCGCTGCAAGCCAGCGACTATGTTACCTACCGGATCGACGACATCGACCACTACAAAACTCCCGACAGCGAGTTCTACCGCTACGACCTCGAATCGCGCTACGGCGATGTCAAAGTAGACATTACACCGGAAGGAACGCTCACCCTCGTGCAGGCGGGAGGCAATCCGGGACAAGGCAACGGCCAGATGGTGAATGTCGAGATATCATCGTTTATCCATCAGAAATATCCCGGTGCACGCATCGTAGAGTACGACTATGACGACGGATTGCTGGAAGTGGAGATATTCCACGAATACCTTGAGAAGGAGGTATATTTCAACGGGCGAAACCAATGGGTATACACGGAGTGGGATATCCGTCCGAACGCGCTTCCCCAGGCGGTGAAGGATGCCATAGCCGCATCGGAATGGGCTGCCTTCGAAATCGACGACATGGAATATGTGCAGACCCCGCAACAAGAATACTACCTCATTGAGCTGGAGAGCGGCAACCGGGAAGTAGAACTGCGTGTGAAAGCCGACGGAACGATATTTTAAAGGAATCCAGCGGAGACTGCACTCCGGCAGGTTCCGGACCAGACAAACCGATAACTTAAAAATATATGGAACTGAACAATTTAACAAAAAAAGAAACAACAAATGCTTTTGCCCGCTGTGGCAAGCACAACGGAAAGAAGATCGGCAAATATCAGTTGCTTTTGTCAGCATTAGTGCTGGCACTGCTCTGCCTTACCAGCTGTAGTGATGAGATCTCTTATAGAAAGCTACCGGAAAAAGCGCGAAACTTCATTGAAACCTATTTCCCGGAACAAAGTCTCGTGTATGCGGAACGCGACCGGGACAACGGGCAAAAGGAGTACGAGGTCCGGCTTAGCAACGGCACCGAGCTCGAATTCTACGAGTCCGGGGACTGGAAGAGCGTAGACTGTAAATATACATTCCTGCCCGAAGGCATCGTTCCTGAAACGATTGTTGCGGATATCGCAGTGCGCTATCCCGGTGCCGGAATTTACGAGGCCGAACGTGAAGCGGGAGGCTATGAGATATCCATCGGAAACGGTCTGGAACTGATCTATTCGGCGGACGGCACGTTCATCAGGGAAGACAGGTATTGAACACCGGATGTCAGGCAAAAGGAATATGTACTGGTATTTCCTGGTAATGAGAGAGCATTACGCAGACTTCGGCGGACGCGCACGCCGTAAGGAGTATTGGATGTTCATGCTGGTAAACATGTGCATCATATCTTTATTATGCATTGCCGGCGCATTGTCCGGCTGTCCCTGGATCTGCATGGTGTACGGGCTGTATGTGCTGCTCCCCTGTGTGGCGGTCTCCGTACGCCGCCTCCACGACAGGGGCAAAAGCGGGTGGCTCCTGCTGGTATCCCTTATCCCGGTTGCCGGCGTTGCCTACCTGCTCTACCTTTTCAGCCTGGACGGGCAGAAGAAACTGAACGCATGGGGCGCCAACCCTAAATTTTGAATGACAGAAAACCAAAGTATCACGTAAAAACCTATTTCAATGACCAAGAAAGAATTTGTAATCAATGTGGCCGCCGCTGGCGGCATGAGTGTGAGAGAATCGGAAATGGCTGTCAACGCGGTTCTGAAAGTCATAACGGAAGCCATGCACCGTGAGGAGAAAATCCTGATCCCCGGGTTCGGTTCGTTCGCCGTGAGGGAACGCCCGGCACGTAACGGCCATAACCCGCACACGGGAGGAAGCATGAGGATACCCGCCAAGAAAGTGGTGAGGTTTGTTCCGGGGACAGGATTGGAGATCGGCAGCAGACCTGCCGGCAAGAACAACTAATCCGTGGCTATGACAGACGAAAGAGAACCGATGGATGTATTGTACAACGTCCTTACGGGAGGGAAAGATGACACGAAGGTGGAAATCGATATACATAAGCTGCAGTCGATGATCTACATAGTGTGTACGAGCCTGTGTGCAAATGTTGTCCTTCTCGTACTGGTGGCATGCCTCTTGGCAATTAAGTAAACATGCAATAAATCATAAATAGCATACTACTATGAGAGCTTCTTCCAAACAACGCGCCCGCCAAAAGGGCCCGAAACCGGAATCTGTGGACAAATACCGGGAAGCCCTGCAACTGTACATGACCACGGAACTGTCCTGCCGGGAAATCTGCGACCTCTGCGGAGTAGGCAGGTACGGCTTCTCAGCCTATGTCCGCAAGCATTACCGGGAAGCGTTGCTGTCCCGCAACGGTGTGGCGGCCGACAGCGACGGGGCGTCGGCAATCCGTTTGCGGGAAAAATTCGGGCAGTCGCCCGCTGCCTGCACTAAGTACGGGAAAGCTATCGAGGCATGCAAAGACACCGCCCGCCTAGAGTACAATGTGTCGCAGATTGCGCACATGTTCAACTTGAGAGCCACAGCGCTTGCCAACCAGCTGCGGGCGCATTTCCCGGAGATACCCGTAAACAGGGAAAGGGAACGTATGCTCCGCGGGCTGTCCGACAACCAGCAGCGGGGAGTCCGCCCGCAATGCGCCCTCAAATATGCCGGTGCCGTGCAGATGCTGCGTGAGAGTGACTGTACGCTCCGCCAGGCCGCTGAAGCGTTCAGTGTCCCGTTCGGGGGGCTGAAACAACACCTGTTGTTCTACCACAGGGACCTAGTGGAGAAACGCAGGAAAAAGCGCGAAGCGGGTCGGGGGACCGTCATGCCGGGCAACTTGAACGGGAGCGGTCGCCCGCATTCCCCTACACCGGCTACCCTGGAGACTTATCGGCAAGCCGTGGAACTCTACCGCACCACAGCGTTGACCACCACCGAAATTGCAGAACGCACGGGTGTGTCGCAATCCGGGCTACGGTCACACCTGCGCACATGGCACAGGGAGCTGATCTTGGAAAGGCGCGGCTGCACGCAGATGGGACAGGCGTGGGACATCCCCCTGTCCGATACGAAACGCTACCTCAGGTCCACGGCCCAAAAGTACGCCCCCGCCATCAAGAGGCTGAAAGAGGGCGGACTCTCCACGGCAGCGGTTGCCGCCGAATTCGGGCTGAACCCGGAAACTTTCCGCAAGTACCTGCACGAGCACGAGCCGGAACTTTCCGCCATGCTCGGCATGACCAGGCTGGAGAACGGGAGGACGGCGCTGCGGCGCAGCACGGAGAAATATGCCGAAGCGGTGCGGCTGTACGAGACTACCACCGAACCCTTGAGTTCCATAGCCCGGAGGCTGGGGTTGCAATACAACAGCGTTGGAGGATTCGTGCGGCGCAACTGTCCGGAGACCATTGCCAGGCACAATGCATTGTGCGCGGCTGAGGGAGCTGCACGTACAGCGATGGATGGGGCGACAACAACCCGACAGGCTGGTAAAGCATAAAGGAGATTGCAGTACATACTGTAATGTACTAAATAAGGCATGAGGCTGTCTAAAAAGTCGTTAGTTCACTTTTTAGACAGCCTCATGAAACTTTACTTTCCGTGTGTAGCAGAAATCAAATAAGGGGATAGATACTTACTCCTGTATAAAATCTACCGGAATCAACCGTACTTCACTATTCAAACCGGAAGGCATAGGAGCCCAATGCCCATAATTAGCCGGACGATATCTTAAATCTACAATATTGATTTCCTTGAATTTGCGCCACTGCACTCCCTGTCTGTCCAATTCTGCAATCCGATTCGCAGGGAGGTTAGTGACTTCTATCTCGATGTGGTTTTTTCCAGGTTTCAGGAATTGTCCTACCTTAAGCTGATAAGGCACTGCCCATACACAGCCTGCTTCTTGTCCGTTGATTCGGACACGGGCACTTTCGCGTACATCTCCCAAGTCAAGAATCCAGTTGTCAGCTTTCAGAGCCGGCAACTCAATATCCAAAGAATACACGCCAGTTCCCATATTTGTTTGGGCTGCCGGATGATCTATGTTTGTCCATGAACATGGACGGTCTATATCAAATGTACCCTGAATCTCCGGTTTACTTTCAGCAAAGTGCAATTTCCAGCCATGGTCCAGGCGAAGACTAAAGGGTTGTTCTTTTACATACTTCCACGGCTTGGATGCTTGTAAAGGTTGTCGGTATGTTTGCAGGATGATAGATTCGCCCGATTTTAATTGCAGATAGACTTGTGTCTTTCCGTCTACCTGACGTACTTTCGCTTCTCCACATTCTCCGGTCATGGGGTTAAAGAGAGCAGCTGTTTCGGCATTTGTACCTAAAGTAATCCAACTATCTACTCCTTTGTTCTGCAATGAAGAGATGAAGTAATGATGTCCTGTGTCATTTACTCTTCGAATGGTCTGTAACCCGAATTTTGTTTTCATTTCTTCCGCAGGGATATTGCAACATGCCAATGTACGTGCATAATCCGTTCCGGTGATAATCTTACCTTTCCCAATCGGAGTAACGGTTGTTTCTGAAAACGATACGGCAGGCAGATTCTTCAAAGTCTGTTGATAACTTTTTCGCTTCTGATCCAACTGACCATATCCCGGTACATCTGTCGGATAGTTTTCGAGGAATACAATGGTAGCTCCTTGCTTGGCTAGTTCATAAAGATGCGCCAGCACATCACTCGGCATCAAGTGCGCGGCAGGTACTACCAGTGCTTTATAACCAGTGCCGCCCGATGTAACTAACTGTCCGTTCTTGAAACGGGTACTGCGAATAAAGTTGTCAGAGATATAATCCCCGTCATATCCGCTGTTATTAATACGATGGATAGCATTGATAAATTTGGGAGCGAGTTTATCCATGTGGTGGATGGTGAACAGTAACAATCGTCCCGGTTGCTCGTTCCACATATCATATACCGGAAGATAAATCAGGAAATCATTATCCGGCCGTCCCATTTGCAGAAAACTCTGACAGCGGGTAATGTAATGGAAGAAAGAAGGAGCATCACGCCAAATACTGTTCGTCGGGCTCATATTGATAGAAGCATAGAACAGCCATCCGGGCCATTCGGCTTCTTTCGGAGAATAAGGAGTACCGTGGAAAAACATGTGATTGACTCCGGAAACAAACATCAAATCCATATCCGGTTTACATTGCGACAGGGAAGTACGGAAATGCTCCGTCAGCCATGTAAATGTTTCGGAAGAAGTATACGTTTTTCCTGCAATGTGAGCTGCCGAGGAGGCATATTTCAGCATAGACAGGTCCGAATCATTCTTTTTGGTCAATGAGTCCTGACGCAATCCTTCGATATGGAACTGCGACAGTCCGAAACCTTCACATTCCGGAATATCCACGGAAGCATAGATATCAATCAGATTACCGGGCGAACCGTGTGCTTGATTACGGGTGATACTACCGTTTTTGTGTGCCCAGTCTGTCCATTGACGACTGAAGTTCTCCAATAAGAGGTCGGAAATGGTTTCCCGGTAATCCGACACGATACGTCTACTAACTTCCGGACGGTTTTCATCCAGAAACTCGGAGAAATGTTCTTCCAGTTTATACCCCCGTCTGCGAGCGAACTGTTCCAGGAAATCATCCGTCCAGTCGGCTTGATAAACTTCGTATGAATCGTTGAAGAAAGTATGTGGATAACTTGTCTTGCAACTTTTGAAAGCACGGTCAAAACGGGAAAGATAGTTCTTTACCGCCTTTTTTGAGAGATGATTCATCACATATCCTTCTCCTCCCGGAGCTGCCCGTTTCACTTTCTGCCTTGTTTTCCCGATGTAAAGAGCAATCACTTTCCATTTGCCGGCAGGCGCTTTCCATTGGAGTTTGTCTTTTTTGACGTGAGCAGTCAGGTTGATACATTTGCCTTTCTCGTCGTATGCCATCACCCGACTTAGTACGGAAAATGATTGTTGCTTGGGATCGGTCACCTTGATATCTTGTTCAATCTCTTTGCCGCCCTCTATTTCGTATGTTTGGAAGATAGCCTTGGTAGCCGCATCTTCGATACTGACTTCAGGTCCGCCAAAAGGCCATCCGGTTCCGGTATTCATATCAATCTCAATACCCGTACGTTTTCCTTCCGCCTGTGTATGTTTAAGCATTTCCATCCAGCGGGGAGAAAGAAACTGAATTTCATTCGCGTCATTGCCTTTCACCCCATAGATAGGAGTAATTTCTACTGCTCCCATTCCGGTGCGTGCGTATTCTTCTAGATTATACGTCAGATTCTTTTCGTCTACGGCACTTCCCAGCCACCACCATCTGGCACCGGGACGTGCTTCCACCGGAGTGTCCGGCCATTGTTGTGCTTGCATTACTCCACCTGTGGCGAGCAGGCAAAGAACTATCCATTGTCTTTTATTCATTATTCTTTCGGTGTGTTATAGTATTCTATGTTTTCTGCGTCATCGGTTACAAAAAGCGGTCGTCCGTCCGGTTGTTCAAAGTGGAAGCGGATGCCGTCGAAGGTAATATTCCGTGCATGGCGGATATAAAACCCTTTAGCGGGAATAGTGCCGAACATCCAGGGTTCGGGGTATACTTTCTCCTGTTCGGGCGGAATACGTTTGCCATCCTCTTCGCTATATCCTCCTTTATAATAGAGGTGAATATTTCGAAAAGTGACGTCCTCAATACATGCACCCGGCACTCCGCTGATGATGGAGGCATAACGGCTGTCGGCATTCCAAACGTTGATGTTGCTGATGAGAATACGTTTCATAGTGCCCACAGGCGTACCTTCGGGGCTACGCATACGTGCGCCTAACCGGAGAAAGATAGGAGCGTTGACAATATTCCTCATCGTTATATTATTGATAACAATATCTTCCAGATGTCCTCCGTCTACCGTTTCCAATGCCAATCCTCTGCAATGTTCAAAGATACAATTCGTAATCGCAATATTGCGGAAACCTCCGCTACTTTCTGTTCCTAGTTTGATGCGTCCGGTGCGGTAACCATGATCGGGGGCTTGCGGTTCATCCAGTTGCCAGGTGCCATCCAATACACTTCCTTTATCATAACCACTTACGTAACAATCGCTGATCGTCACATTTTCCGTATCCTGAAAGCGTCCTAAACCGTAGGATGCTTTCAATACAATGGCATCATCCCAAGGCGAGTTCACCGTGCACTGGCTGATACGCACATTCCGGCAACAATCAATATCGAATCCATCCCGGTTTGTATCTACTTTCAGATTCAGAATAGTCAGATGATCTACTCCTGTGGCCAACAGGGCGAAATGTCCGCAATGCAACATGGATAAATCTTTCAGAGTCACATTTCTACACTCCTTCAAGCTGATAGCTTTATTGCCTACACCCGGCAGACGGCTTTCTTCGCGAGTCAGCCCTTTACCGTAGATAAGTCCGGGCCCACTGATCGTTATGTTCTCCAACCCGATTCCCCAAATTAAGGAATTCTTCCAGTGACTGTGTCCGAAATCCTGATATTTGTTATGTTCATTCGGTTCGGCACTATCATATCCTTCTTCTTTTCCGGGAAAGGCGGCAAGAATACATGTACCTTGCTCCAGATACAAATGAATGTTACTTTTTAACCGGATAGAATAACAGGCATATTCTCCGGCTGGTAAGTAAACCGTACCTCCTCCGGCTTTTGCAGCTGCTTCAATCGCACGATTGATGGCAGGAGAGTCGATGGTTTTTCCATCCGCTTTGGCTCCAAAGTCCTTAACGTTATAGATTGCTGCCTGCATATACAGGCAACCGGCGAGTAGGCTGAGTAGTAGATATATTCTTTTCATCTTTGTATGGATTTAAGCTAAATGGAGATACTACTAGTTACCATTTTCACTATGTTTAGATTCATCAATCTTTGCAAAAAGATCCGGCAACATAAAATAATTATAATCTGCTTGTGCATTTTGTTCGTAGAAACAGAAATAAAGTTTACTGTTTGCCGCGAGCGGGCAGCGCCCTGCGAGGACCGGACGATCTGTTCGTTTCCCCGATTCGTAAAGCAAGAGGGGAGTCTTGTCCTGGCGGCCGTTACTCAAACGGATATCTTCAGTGGGAGTGACTGCCTGCAAGGTGCGGAGTTTCATACTTTCACCATAATAGCAGGTGAAGGCTTGCCCTTCTACACTGAACACGTTTATATTCATGTCTGGCTGGCAGTCTCCGAAACTCCAGAATAAGTTGTCTGCCTGCTGCAAGGAGGTGACTGCTACTTCGAGAATAAAGCCGCGGCTATCGGGCAGGGCTTTCCATTGGAAATGGATCCCTTCTACTTTTTCTTTAGGCTTCAGCCAGTGGCTTTCATTTCCCTTCGATATTCCCAGCTGGAAAGTACCGGCAGGCGGAGTCAGGGATTGTGCCTGTACATTAATGAGCAAGATTCCCAGCAGTACGGTGGTCAGGAGTTGTTTCAGCATAGTTGAAGTGGATATTACTTTGTTCATTTTCCTTTAGTTCAATAGCTTTTTTGTCTTTCATATCCAATGTTATTTCAGACAAATTGAAGTTTTTTGTATAGCAGATTTTTCCCGGTTTATGGGTCTGCGCTTCGATGGCATAAAGATAGAAATTTTCCAGACGCAACGAGTCATTCCAGCCGGAAGCAGAGATAAATTCATCTACATTTTCTGCTTTGATCTTCGATACATACACATTGCGAAAGTGTGGATAACCTTTTTCGGGTGGTGTTACCGGAGTCAGCATTACTCTCCAATGTTCCGGAATATCTTTCCCTTCATACTCTTTAGGTAATACACTGTAACTATAACTGGGATTCCAGTTCAGATCCGCAGCCAGTACGTGGCGGACTTTTTCTGCTTTTACATCGGTCATATAGATATTTTCGACCGTTCCTCCTCGGTTCATGGCACTCTTTAACCGTAGTACAGCCGAGGTGCCGACTGCTTGAAGGTTGTATCCCAATATATTCCGTATGCTGCCGGAGGTTTCACTGCCACAGGTGATGAGACCTGCGCCTTTGCGGGCTATACAGTTGCGTATTACTATATTCTTCGTAGGGAGATTGACACGCAATCCGTCTGCGTCGCGTCCCGATTTGATACAAATATTATCATCATTGCAATCGACGTCGCAGTTTTCAATCAGAATATTAGTGGACGAGTCGATGTCGATGCCATCCGTACTGGGACCGTGTCCTCCCAAGTTATTATTAATGACCAGTCCATCTATGGTGCAGTTATTGGAATAAAGAACCTGGCATCCCCAAAAGCCTGTCCGCATCAGGGTGAATCCTTTAAGAGTAACGTCCGAACTGCGTTCCACGAGAATACCCCGTACACGTTTACAGTCGTAATCCACAATCCAACGCAACCCTTTCTTTTCATATTCTTTCCGCATTTCCCAATATTTATCCCAGAATACTTTGCCCCGGCAATCCAGCGTTCCCTCTCCACTGACGGCAGCGTTCTTTTCGTTGACAATGTTGATCACTGCTGACGGCCATGTCATTTCAATACCTGCAATTCGTGAGCGGAATTCGGGATAATGATGAATGTGAGGACTAGCCAGTAGAGTCACTCCTTTATCCAGTTGCAGGTTGACACCGCTTTTTACGAACAATGCCCCTGTCTGATAATATCCCGGTTGCAGGGTGACCGTGCCTCCGCCGGAGACGGAGCAACTGTCGATTGCTTTCTGGATAGCCTCCGTGCTAAGCACCGTGCTGTCTGCTACTGCGCCAAAAGAATTGGCGGATAAAATAAGACTGTTTCCGGGCATTTGCCGGCTTCCTACACTGTCAGCCCATGACAAATCCGGTTGTTGCGGTACTTGCCCCCATTCGAAGCTGTTGCTTCCTGCTTGTTTGGCTGTTGGGGTGACGCAAGCTGCTGTCAAAAGTGTGCTTGCCAGTAGGAACAGGGGAAAGATGCTTTTGGTTTTCATATTTATCTAATGCCTGATACTTAATACTTGATACTTAATACCTATCTCTTAATTTCCGTCCGGTTTTTCTATTTCTGTGAAAGGTGATTCGTTCCAGTGGAAAGTATTCACATCATCCGGGTGTGCCGGGTTATATGCCGGATCTATTTTCAAGTGTTTGGCTAACTCGGGTACGGCTTTCTTCATACCTTCAATCACACACTGGGCTATCTGGTAAGCGCCGTAAGGGTTAAAGTGGGTATTGTCTTCAAAAGCCTTGGTCTGTCCGGGATAAGTCCCTGCCGGATAATGTACGAAGGCGCGTTTGGATGTTTCCGTGCCTAACGCTTCATATAGTGTCCGAGTCATTTCGTTGAGGTCAATCAAAGGTATATTTTCTTTGGCGGCCAGCCAGCGTATGGCTTCCGGATAATCTTCGTGTGTATCGCGGATATGTCCGGTTGAGTCAAAGCTCCGGCGTTGGGTGGGAGTAACCAGTACGGGATATGCTCCACGTGCCCGTGCTTCGTCGATGAATGTTTTCAGGCTGGTCATAAAAGAGTAGTAAGCTCCTTTTCCGGGACCTTTCTGCTTCTGATCGTTATGTCCGAACTCCATGAAGAGATAATCGCCTTTCTTCATCTGGCTCAATGCTTTTTTCAAACGTCCTGCTCCGATAAAAGTATTGGCCGATTCGCCGGATTCCGCATAATTGGCGATGCAAACATCTGTTCCGAAGAAATGAGGAATCATTTGTCCCCAGCTAGCCCAAGGCTCGTTGTCCTGATCGACTACCGTACTGTTACCACACAGAAAAACAGTGATAACCGACGGATCGGCAGGTTCGATACGGATACTTTGACACACAGGTGCATCTCCATTAAATTCCAATGTCAGTTTATCATCCCAGTTCAGTTTCGCTTTCTCACGGGGCTTGATTCGTACATATTCTTTTTCGGAGATACGAGGGTTACGCTTATTGATGATAAATGTTTCGTCTACGAATTGTCCTTTTTTAGTTGGCAGGTTCTCAACAAATAGCCGGCGTGACTCACCTCTTACGGTGGTCACTCCTGCCTGTTTTTTACTTCCCAGGCGTACTGTAACTTTGTAATTCCCGTCCGGAACACGGACAGAGAAGAAGAAAGGTGATTTACTCCCTTTCTCGGGGGTGGCGGTGAGGTCGTATCCGTATCCCGTCTCCTCGCTATATCGGGGGGCGTCCGACAGTTGGTAGGTTCGGACTTCTTCTTGGGCATTGACGGTTATTGTAGCCAAGAGCAGCAAGCCTATGATAGTAGTTTTCATTATAAATAATATGAATGTATATTGTTTATAGAATTTAGGCACGGATTACGCGGATTTCACGGTTTTTAGAATTACGCTTTCTATAAAGCAACATTGTAATTCGTATAATCTGTGCCTGATAATTTCTCATTTAGTTAATTTTCGGTTTGAGCTCATCCGGCGAATCTTTGGTATAAGATTTCACATCTCCTGCTACTTTGGTGAATAATGCCTGAATCAGCTCCGGAGATATTTTCTCTGCCGGGCGGAAAACATCCGAATTCATATAATCCAGGATTGCCTTGTGCATTTGTCGGGCAACGATTCGTTTCTCCGGTTGAGAGGTGATATCCATGCTGGTCATCATCAGTTTACCGTTTAATACATTTGCTTCAAACAACATTCCGATTTTCCGGCTGATGAACCAGGTGTCGATGCTTTGAACGGTTGGCTGGAATTCTGCCGGAAAGTCGGTAAATTGCATCACCTGGGCTTTATTCAATAATTCCCACCATTGCAGGTTACTATGAAATTCCGTAGGAAATTCACGGAAAAGAGGATGATATTCATTCAGGAAAATACCAGTTGTGTGCGGCGGGCGCATCTTGAACCAGGAAGTATTCCAGAATACCGGAGTAAAGTATTGTTTAACTTCTTTTCCGTATTGTATTTTGCCGGCTGCCGTAATCAAGACATTCCCTCCTTCTTTCAGTACGGAAATGGCTTTTTCATCCAGTGTGTCGGTAGTGTATACGCTTCCTTGTGTCAGTTCCACTTGTGCAGGATATACCCAGAAATCCCAGTCATTGACGGCATCGCTGCCTTCAATACATACTTCCAGGTTTAGTTTCTGCGGAGTATCGATCCCCTTCAGGCTCATATCCACGCTGCCTAGTGCACAAAGGTTCCCAATAGGAATCGTTTGTGTGCCGACAGTTCCTTTGGCATACACCTTTCCAAACTTGTCTTTGATGGTATAACTAGTTTTTGCTTCTTGCAGAGGGGCTGCACCAAAGTGGGAAACTTCGATGTCGGCATGGAATGTTTCATCATTGGTATATACAAACTTCGGAATGCGGGCTAAGGGGACAGTCGGACTGCAAAAACGTCTGAATTGTTCCGCGTTGATATATCCTTTCTCTTCAAAAAATACATCCAGTACGCCGACCAATGCCGTTCCCTGACCCGAATAATCGTTGAGAGCCAGCAATTGGAAACCTGCATAATCGGGGGTACGCAATGTCTTTTCAATCTCATGCTTATAACAAAGTGCCTGCAATTTGCCCGAAGCCATCATAAAATCATAACTTTGGCCTCCCATGTGATTATCATTCAGAATATCCCTGAAAATCTCAAAGTTCTTCGCTTTGTTGACTCCGGTATATTTGCGGATTTCGTTGAAATTCGGGAATACGCACCATTGACCTGTTTCATGTGATACATACGGTTGTTTCACGGTGTCTATCCTTGCACGATAATCCGATTTGCTTTCCGGTTGCGCGCCTGCCCAACTCAAACCGCGTGCTCCGGCTTTCACATGGTATTCATTGTGAGGTTGCCACTGCCAGCTGTTTCCTACGGAAGCTCCTGTGTATACACGACGCGGATCTGTCGCTTTCCAATAATCGACAAACTTGCTCACCCATGCCACCCAGCGTCCGGAAGGTTCGTTACCACAAGCCAGCATACAGTAAGATGCATAGTTTCCGTATTCTTTAGTCAGGGCAATTGTTTCGTCCATCAGATATTTGTCAATTGGCTGACCGTTACCCAATCTTGGTCCGTGGTTCGGCCAACTCGGACCTTCCGGTTGCAGATAGAAACCGACCAGATCGGCTGCGATAAAAGCAGCTTCCGGCGGGCAGAAAGAATGAAAACGCATGTGATTCAAACCATAGTTGCGGCAAATGCGGAACACCCGCTCCCAGGAAGCTACGTCCATCGGAGCATAACCGGTCAATGGGAAATCACAGTTTTCCACTGTGCCGCGAAGCATTGTTTTGCGACCATTGACGTAGAACCATTTTCCTTCTATCTTGAAATCGCGCATTCCAAATTGTACCTGTTTGATGTCGGACTGTTTACCGTTGGTCAGTTTTGCCGTCAGTTTATACAGTGCGGGATTGAACTCATCCCATGTGAGGAAATTTTTTCCCATAGGAAGTTCCATCTCTATCGCATTGTCTCCCGGACGGATATGGAAGCTTTGCTGAACAGGAGCTACTTTGTGTTGAGTGTCCGTATTGAAACTTTCGGCAGAAAGTGTAATATCTCCTTTGGTGGAAGAGGCAGACTGTATGTTCATGCGTACCAATGCTTTCTGATTGCTTAAATCAGGGTATATCTGAATGTCTTCAAAATGAACTTTAGGAGTGGCCTGTAATTCAATTCGTCCTACGATTCCGTTCCAGTTACCTTGGGTCTGGTCGGTGATGCTGTGAGAGTCGGGGCCTACATTGATTTCTTTGATGCGGTTGTCGATGCGGATAGTAATCAGGCAGGTTTTGCCGGGAGTAACAGCCGAAGTCAGATCATACACATGAGGGACACAAAGACTGTTCTGCATACCGAGTTTCTGTTGATTGACCCATACGGTCGTTTCGATGTGTGGGCGTTCCAGGAAAAGAGTGATTCTTTCTCCTTTCCAGTTGGAAGGTATTGTAACTTTCTTTTGATACCAGGCTACCCCTACGTAATGTTTGTCGGGAGTCAGGAAAAAGGGAAGTTTCACTTGCCCTTCTATTCTGTATTTCTCCATATATGGATTGAAATAGTAAGAGCTGTCGTACAAGCTTCCAGTCCACCGGGTGCGGGCGGTTACTTCATCTCCTTTCAGCTTTTCGGGCATGGAACCGGGGAGATTAATCTGATCATCAAGGTTTTTTTTGAACCATTGTTCCTTGGTGCCGATATCTTCCCGGTCTATCTGGAAATTCCATTTACCGGATAAACTGAAAGAATGGTTTTGCCCCGTTGCGGTCAGTATAGAGGCAAATACGATGGCAATACTTACTAAAAGTTGTTTCATGATATATAGAATTGATATGTTTTTCATCTCTATTTTAAAATCTGCCGCTAAAGTAGAGCTTTTTAAGGGTTTAGTAAATAGAAAGATGTACAGATACATAGAATATTGTATCAAAATGCACTTATGGGGCGGGTGGTGTACAAAACTACATGGATTTGAAATATTATCCATGCTCTTTATTTTTGAGGAGGTTGGGAGATACCTTATCTTTGCGGGGTAAACTTTTTAATCTTAAAAGGAACCATGAAAAAAGTAGTTGTTTGGATGGCTCTAAGTCTTTGCTCGGTAATGACAATCTTCGCCGGTGAGACTGCTTATCTCTTTTCTTATTTCATCAATGGCAGTAAAGATGGATTGCATTTAGCTTATAGTTATGACGGGTTGAATTGGATGCCTTTGAATGGCGGACGCTCTTATCTGACACCTTCCGTCGGTAAAGATAAATTGATGCGCGACCCGAGTATTTGCCAGGCTCCGGACGGAACTTTCCACATGGTCTGGACTTCCAGTTGGACCGATCGGATTATCGGTTATGCTTCTTCCCGTGATTTGATTCATTGGAGTGAGCAACAGGCTATTCCAGTGATGATGCACGAGCCGACTGCCCATAATTGTTGGGCACCTGAACTCTTTTATGACGAACCTTCGCAAACTTACTATATCTTTTGGGCAACTACCATCCCCGGTCGTCACAAGGAAATACCTACCAGCGAAAGCGAGAAGGGATTGAATCATCGTATCTATTATGTGACAACAAAGGATTTCCGTACTTTCTCAAAGACGAAGATGTTCTTCAACCCGGATTTCAGCGTGATTGACGCTGCTATTGTGAAAGATCCGAAGGTGGGAGACCTGATAATGATAGTCAAGAATGAGAACTCCAATCCGCCGGAAAAGAATTTGCGCGTTACGCGTACAAAAAAGATAGAAAAAGGATTCCCGACCAAAGTATCGGCGCCTATTACAGGAAAGTATTGGGCGGAAGGACCTGCTCCTCTTTTTGTCGGTGATACGCTTTATGTTTATTTCGATAAATACCGTGATCATCGTTATGGTGCCGTTCGCTCTTTAGATCATGGCGAAACATGGGAAGACGTGTCCGATCAAGTCTCTTTCCCGCGAGGCATCCGTCATGGAACGGCGTTTGCGGTAGATGCTTCCGTGGTGGAATCTCTGATAGCCAATCGGAGCTATAATCCTTTGATTCCCGATAATGTGGCGGATCCTTCCGTTTCTAAGTTTGGTGATACCTATTATCTCTACGGAACCACTGATTTGGATTATGGTCTTGAACGTGCCGGAACACCTGTCGTGTGGAAGTCGAAAGATTTTGTAAACTGGAGCTTTGAGGGTTCTCATATTAGTGGTTTCGATTGGTCGAAGGGATATGAATATACGAATGATAAAGGTGAAAAGAAAAAAGGATATTTCCGGTATTGGGCTCCCGGGAGAGTGATTGAACACGATGGAAAGTTTTATTTATATGTTACCTTTGTCAAGCCCGGTGATAAGATGGGGACTTATGTGCTTGTTGCAGATCGTCCGGAGGGTCCTTTCCGGTTTACCGAAGGAAAAGGGCTTTTTGTTTCCGGAGAAGAAGTAGATAGCCCCGCCATTATTAATGATATCGACGGAGAGCCTTTTATTGATGATGACGGTACGGGATATATCTTTTGGCGTCGTCGGAATGCGGCACGTCTTTCTGCTGACCGGCTTCATTTGGATGGGGAACCGGTGACATTGAAAACAGCCCGTCAGGGATATTCCGAGGGACCCGTAATGTTTAAACGTAAAGGTATCTATTATTATATTTATACATTGAGCGGTCATCAGAATTATGCAAATGCATACATGATGAGCCGCGAATCTCCTCTTACAGGTTTTGTAAAACCGGAAGGCAACGATATCTTTTTGTTTTCTTCTCCCGAAAATCAAGTGTGGGGACCGGGGCATGGCAATGTGTTCTACGATGAAGGAACGGATGAGTATATCTTTCTTTATCTTGAATACGGAGATGGTGGAACCACCCGGCAGGTATATGCTAACCGGATGGAATTTAATGATGACGGAACAATTAAGACTTTAGTTCCCAATAAGCGTGGAGTGGGGTACTTGGCAGCTCCACAAGAGAAACGGACGAATTTGTCTTTGCAGTCACATTTTTATGCTTCCAGCGAGAAAGAACCGCGCACTTCTGTAGTCAGCATTGAAACACAGCCTAACCAGCCTCTACCGGAGAAAGCCTCTGTGAAGAATTATACTCGAACGCATACTTATCAGGCTGCCCATGTAGCCGATGAGTCGAATGGAACTCGTTGGATGGCAGCCGATACGGATAGCAGTCCATTCATTACGGTGGATTTAAAAGGGATTCGCAATGTCAACGAATGTCAGTTTTACTTTACCCGCCCTACTGAAGGACATACGTGGCGGTTAGAGAAATCGATGGATGGAAAAAACTGGCAGACATGTGCCGAACAAGCTAAAGTAGAAGTGCGCTCCCCGCATTTGGCGAAGGAGATAGGGGAGGCACGTTATCTTCGTCTTCATATCCGCAGGGGAGATGCAGGATTGTGGGAATGGAAAATCTATGATAAATGATAATTTAGAGTTCACCACAGAGGACACGAAGGACACAGAGTTCTTCTCTTTCTCTCTTTCCGTAAGTAAAACAGAGCGATAAATACGATGCTCGATACGTGAAACTCTGTGTTATTCTATAGTGAATAAAAAAGATTAAACCTCCGTGTCCTCTGTGGTGAAATAGAACGAATAACTTGCACTAATAATCAATCGCATTATGAGATATATGATAAAAAGTAAAATGCTGGCAACTTTTTGTGCCGCCTGCCTGCTGACCCTTTCAACTACAGCACAACCCTCTTCTTGGTTTAATGACAAAGATCTGACACTGACAGGCGTCTACTATTATCCTGAACACTGGGATGAAAACCAGTGGGAACGTGACTTCAAGAAAATGCATGACTTGGGATTTGAATTTACTCATTTTGCCGAGTTTGCCTGGGCGCAGTTGGAGCCGGAAGAAGGGCGTTATGATTTTGCCTGGCTCGACAGAGCGGTAGCTTTAGCTGCCAAATATAATTTAAAAGTTATCATGTGTACGTCTACTGCCACTCCTCCTGTATGGATGAGCCGGAAATATCCTGAAATTCTGTTGAAGAATGAAGATGGAACGGTACTTGACCACGGTGCCCGTCAGCATGCTTCATTTGCTTCTCCTCTTTACAGAGAGTTATCTTATAAGATGATTGAAAAACTGGCGCAGCACTATGGTAACGATCCTCGTGTTATCGGATGGCAACTCGATAACGAGCCTGCCGTACAGTTTGACTATAATCCGAAAGCGGAACTTGCCTTCCGTGATTTTCTTCGTGCCAAATACAATAATGACATTCAACTTTTAAATAATGCCTGGGGAACTGCTTTTTGGAGTGAGGCTTATTCTTCTTTTGATGAAATAACGCTTCCCAAGCGTGTACAGATGTTTATGAACCATCATCAGATTTTGGATTACCGTCGTTTTGCAGCAACGCAAACCAATGATTTTCTGAATGAGCAATGCTTGTTAATCAAGAAATATGCAAAGAACCAATGGGTAACAACTAATTATATACCGAACCATGATGAAGGACATATTGGTGGTAGCCCTGCGTTGGATTTCCAAAGCTATACCCGTTACATGGTATATGGAGATAATGAGGGAATCGGTCGTCGGGGCTATCGTGTAGGTAATCCGTTGCGTATTGCTTGGGCGAATGATTTTTTCCGTCCGATACAGGGAACGTATGGTGTAATGGAACTGCAACCGGGACAAGTGAACTGGGGCAGTATCAATCCCCAGCCTCTTCCGGGAGCTGTCCGCCTATGGATGTGGAGTGTATTTGCCGGTGGAAGTGATTTTATCTGTACCTACCGCTATCGCCAACCGCTCTATGGTACAGAACAGTATCATTATGGAATAGTGGGAACAGACGGAGTGACTGTTACCCCCGGTGGAAAAGAGTATGAAACTTTTATAAAAGAGATTCGTGAACTTCGTAAGCATTATGCTCCCCGTGAGGCGAAGCCAGCTGATTACCTGGCACGTCGTACAGCTATTCTTTTCAATCCTGAAAACTCCTGGAGCATTGAGCGACAGAAACAAAACCGGACTTGGGATACTTTTGCACATATTGAAAAGTATTACCGTACCTTAAAATCCTTCGGAGCCCCCGTCGATTTTATTTCAGAAGCCAAGAACTTATCCGATTACCCGGTCGTTATCGCCCCGGCCTATCAATTAGCTGATAAAGAACTGGTGGACAAATGGACTGCTTATGTGAAGAATGGCGGAAATCTCGTCCTGACCTGTCGAACGGCACAGAAAGACCGTTACGGTCGTCTGCCGGAAGCCCCTTTCGGCTCTATGATTACCCCGCTGACCGGAAACGAAATGAATTTCTATGACTTGCTTCTTCCCGAAGATCCCGGTACTGTTGTTATGAACGGAAAAGAGTATGCCTGGAATACTTGGGGAGAAATCCTGAATCCTCCGACCGATGCACAAGTATGGGCTACTTATAAAAACGAATTCTATGAAGGAAGCCCCGCTGTGACTTTCCGCAAACTGGGGAAAGGTACGATTACTTATGTCGGAGTAGATAGCCACAACGGTGGACTGGAAAAAGATATATTGAAAAAACTATATGCACAGCTGAATATCCCGGTAATGGATTTGCCTTATGGCGTAACACTTGAATACCGCAATGGCTTTGGAATTGTTCTGAATTATTCAGACCGATCTTATACTTTCGACTTGCCGAAAGGCAGTAAAGTATTGATAGGAACCCCGGAAATTCCCACGGCAGGCGTATTGGTCTTTTCAATATGAATATAGAATAGCATCTAATTCTAATCTATAAGATTATTGCCATTCATCGCTTTCACCTGATTCTTGAAATGCCGATGAATAAGGCTATAGCGGGTGAAAGCGAGGGGTGAAATCAGGTGAAACAGAACATTATCGGTTTCA
>CAPYSS010000025.1:0-49263 GCA_948742525.1 Bacteroides caecimuris
TTTTCTTAAATTTCTTGCTTCCATCAAGCTGATCATTTATTGTTAAGTTCTCTTTCGCGCAATTCTGTTTTCATACGCGCAATAGTCCTGCGTAATTGTTTGATTTGAGCAGGATTTTCCAAAGGAGAAATAGAATGATTGATAACCATTTGGTTATAATTAGCTGTTTCCGCCTCTACTCTTTCTACTAAGTCACTAGTAGTCATTTCTTTAATTTCTGCAATTTTCATAACACTTACGCATTTTGATTTTGAATATCATAATCACGTCTTACGACAAACTTCGTTGTAATAGGAAGCTTTTGAGCAGCTAAGCGCAATGCTTCTTTCGCGATTTCGTAAGATACTCCTTCAGCTTCAATAATGATTCTACCTGGAGTTACAGGAGCCACAAATCCCTCTGGAGCACCTTTACCTTTACCCATACGTACATCGGCAGGTTTTCTAGTGATCGGTTTATCCGGGAATATACGGATCCAGATCTGTCCTTGACGTTGCATATATCTTGTTACTGCAATACGAGCAGCTTCGATCTGACGGCCTGTAATCCACTTAGTCTCCAAAGCCTTTATGCCAAAAGAACCAAAGGCCAGCTGGTTACCTCTCTGGGCATTACCTTTCTGACGTCCTTTTTGTTGTCTTCTGAATTTTGTCTTTTTCGGTTGTAACATAGTTTCCTAAAATTCAAATTCGTTTAGCGATTATTTTTCTTTCTTTTGAAGTTCTTTCCGCCGTTGTTTCCACTGTTGTTTCCACGACCACTTTCTTTGCTTTGTGTAAAGTTCGGAGCCAATTCTTTCTTACCAAACACTTCACCTCTACAAATCCAAACTTTGATACCAAGAAGACCTACCTTAGTCAATGCTTCTGCATGACAGTAGTCGATATCAGCTCTGAAAGTGTGTAACGGAGTTCTTCCTTCTTTATACATTTCAGAACGAGCCATTTCAGCTCCATTCAAACGTCCTGAAATCTGAATTTTGATACCTTCAGCACCCATACGCATTGTGTTTGCGATAGCCATCTTGATGGCACGGCGATAGGCAATTTTACCTTCAACCTGGCGAGCGATGTTATTAGCAACAATCACAGCATCCAGTTCCGGTCTCTTCACTTCAAAGATATTGATTTGAATATCTTTGTCGGTAACCTTCTTCAACTCCTCTTTTAACTTATCAACTTCTTGGCCACCTTTACCGATAATAATACCCGGGCGAGCAGTGCAAACAGTAATAGTAACGAGCTTCAGCGTACGTTCAATTACGATTCTTGATACACTTGCTTTTGCAAGTCTTGCATTAAGATATTTACGGATTTTGCTATCTTCCAGCAAAGAATCACCGTAATCATTTCCACCATACCAGTTAGAATCCCATCCTCTGATAATTCCTAAACGGTTGCTTATTGGATTAACTTTCTGTCCCATCTACCTTAATTTTGATCTTCGTTATTACTTTTAGCACCAACGAACAATGTTACGTGATTTGAACGTTTGCGAATTCTATAACCTCTACCCTGTGGTGCCGGTCTCATTCTTTTGAGTGTAGCTCCACCATCAACAAAAATCTGTGTTACGAACAACTCACCGCTTTCTGCTTTACGTTCGTTTTTCTGTTCCCAGTTAGCAATTGCAGAGCGAAGCAATTTTTCCACTCTTGCAGCAGCTTCTTTTGAAGAAAATTTCAAAACACCAAGTGCTCTGTTCACTTCCATACCACGGATCATGTCTGCAACCAGACGCATCTTACGTGGAGAAGTAGGAACATTTTGCAATTTTGCAAAATACATGGTCTTAAGGGCTTCTTTTCTTTTTTCAGCCGATATTTTTTTTCTTGCTCCCATTATTATTTATTACTTTATTATTTCAAATAAATCCTGTTATTTTTTCTTGTTACCAGCGTGTCCTCTGAATGTACGAGTTGGAGCAAATTCGCCCAACTTGTGTCCTACCATATTCTCGGTAACATAAACAGGAATAAATTTATTTCCATTGTGAACTGCAACTGTATGACCTACAAAATCAGGCGAAATCATTGAAGCTCTGGCCCAAGTCTTTACTACGACTTTCTTACCCGATTCATTCATGGCAAGAATTCTCTTTTCAAGCTTTACGTTAATATATGGACCTTTTTTTAATGAACGACTCATAGTTTACTCAATTAATCAGATTACTTTTTTCTTCTCTCAATAATGTACTTAGACGATTGTTTCTTAGGAGCTCTAGTCTTAAGTCCCTTAGCGTACAATCCCTTACGTGATCTTGGGTGACCTCCGGAAGCACGCCCTTCACCACCACCCATCGGGTGATCAACCGGGTTCATTACAACACCACGGTTACGAGGACGACGTCCTTGCCAACGAGAACGTCCAGCTTTACCTGAACTTTCCAATCCATGATCAGAGTTACCTACACTACCGATAGTAGCTTTACAAGTGCTAAGAATCTGTCTAACTTCACCTGAAGGCAACTTAATTACACAATACTTACCCTCACGAGAAGTCAACTGAGCAAAGTTACCAGCTGAACGAACCAGAGCAGCGCCCTGTCCCGGACGTAATTCGATATTGTGAATTACAGTACCCACCGGAATGTTCTGAAGAGGAAGAGCATTACCAATCTCTGGCGCTGCTGTTTCACCTGACATCAGAGTCGCACCAACTTGCAATCCATTGGGAGCAATAATATATCTTTTTTCTCCATCAGCATAAAATAACAAAGCGATACGAGCCGAACGATTCGGGTCGTATTCAATTGTTTTAACTACTGCTGGAACACCGTCCTTATTTCTCTTGAAATCAACAATTCTAATCACCTTTCTATGACCGCCACCAATGTAACGCATAGTCATCTTACCTTCGTTGTTACGACCACCAGATGATTTCTTACCATATACAAGAGACTTTTCTGGTACTGATGCAGTAATTTCTTCGAAAGTACCAATAATTTTATGTCTTTGCCCCGGTGTTGTGGGCTTAAATTTACGTACTGCCATTTTTATTAAATATTGCTATAAAAATCAATAGTATCTCCTTCTTTCAATGTCACGATTGCTTTTTTATAAGCGTTCGTACGACCATTGATGATACCTGCCTTAGTATAACGGCTCTTATTCTTGCCAGCATACTTCACAGTATTCACATCAACTACAGTAACATTATAAAGAGCTTCAATTTCCTTCTTAATTTCCAGTTTGTTAGCTTCAGGACGTACAACAAAGCCGAAACGATTCAGCTTATCTGTGATTGCAGTCATTTTCTCTGTTACCAACGGTTTAATAATAATTCCCATTATTTAAGCCTCCTTTTTAAATTAAGATATTGTCAATAGCCTTCAGAGAGTTTTCTGTAAGTACAACAACCCCAGCATTCAATACTCTGTAAGTATTTAATCCTGAGATAGTCTGCACATTAGCACCCTCGATGTTACGAGCTGACAAATATACGTTTTTATTTGCTTCCGGTAAAATTACAAGTAGTTTTTTATCGGAAACTTTAAGATTTTTTGTCATTGCAACGAAATCTTTTGTCTTAGGAGCTTCAAATGTGAAATCCTCAACGACAATGATTGCATCGTTTTGAGCTTTATAAGACAAAGCTGACTTACGAGCCAATGTCTTAACTTTTTTATTCAATTTGAAGAAGTAGTCTCTTGGTTTCGGACCGAAAACGCGAGCACCACCTACAAGTACTGGTGAGTTCATATCACCACGACGTGCCCCACCGCCACCTTTCTGACGACCGATCTTACGAGTTGAACCACTGATTTCACTTCTTTCTTTTGACTTATGAGTACCCTGACGCTGATTAGCCATAAATTGCTTTACGTCCAAATAGATAGCGTGGTCGTTGGGCTCAATTCCGAAGATAGATTCGTTTAACGTAACCTTTCTCCCAGTGTCTTCACCTTTAATGTTATATACGTTAACTTCCATTATTTCTCAATTAAAACGATTGAACCTTTGCAACCCGGGATAGAACCTTTAATCAAAAGAAGGTTATGATCCGCGATTACTTTTAATACCTGCAAGTTTTGAACAGTAACTCTGTCACCACCAAGTTGTCCACCCATGCGCATTCCTTTGAATACTTTTGCAGGGTAAGAACAAGCACCAATAGAACCCGGTTTACGAGCGCGGTTATGTTGACCGTGAGTAGACTGACCCACACCACCAAAACCATGTCTTTTTACTACACCTTGAAAACCCTTACCCTTAGAAGTACCAACAACGTCAACAAAGTTAGCATCGTTAAACATTTCTACAGTAACGGTATCACCCAGATTCAACTCTGTTTCAAATTCTTTGAACTCAGCCAAGTGTCTCTTCGGTGTTACTCCTGCTTTTTTAAAATGTCCCATCAACGGCTTAGTTGTATGTTTTTCCTTTTTGTCCTGGAAACCCAACTGAACAGCTGCATAGCCATCTTTTTCTACAGTTTTAACTTGAGTAACAACACAAGGACCTGCTTCGATAACAGTGCATGGTACATTTTTACCATCGGCACTGAAAACGGATGTCATTCCGATTTTTTTTCCTAATAATCCTGGCATTTCACTAATTTTTAATTATCAAACTTTAATTTCTACTTCCACACCACTTGGCAATTCCAACTTCATCAAAGCATCTACTGTTTTAGCTGTTGAGCTATAGATGTCGATTAATCTCTTATAAGAAGAGAGTTCAAATTGCTCACGAGACTTTTTGTTTACGAAAGTCGAACGGTTCACAGTAAAGATACGCTTGTGCGTAGGCAGAGGTATTGGACCGCTAACGATAGCACCTGTAGCTTTTACAGTTCTTACAATTTTCTCAGCTGATTTATCAACCAAGTTGTGGTCGTAAGATTTCAATTTAATTCTAATTTTCTGACTCATTATTTTTTTTATTAATACATTTATAATAAGATAAAGCGGCAGGCTAAGAGTCATTCGCTAGCCTGCTGCTTTAGATATTTTAGAGTAAATCAGCACGTCCTTTTACTTCTTCCAATAC
This sequence comes from Bacteroides caecimuris, assembly GCA_948742525.1. Taxonomy (GTDB): domain Bacteria; phylum Bacteroidota; class Bacteroidia; order Bacteroidales; family Bacteroidaceae; genus Bacteroides; species Bacteroides caecimuris_A. Next base: position 4,991 of record CAPYSS010000025.1, read on the forward strand.
AGCCTTAGCAATAGAAGAAGAAAGCTGAGCGTGATGAGAGTATGTCATTGATGAAGTTGCACGACCAGAAGTAATAGTACGTAAAGCTGTTACGTAGCCAAACATTTCTGCCAGCGGAACCATTGCTTTTACAATACGAGCACCAGAACGACTGGATTCCATACCTTCAACTTGTCCACGACGTTTGTTCAAGTCACCGATAACATCACCCATATTTTCTTCCGGAGTTACAACTTCCAGCTTCATGATAGGCTCCATCAAAACAGGACCCGCTTTAGCACATGCATTTTTATAAGCCTGCATTGCACAGATTTCAAATGACAACTGGTCAGAGTCAACCGGATGGAACGAACCATCAACCAAAGTCACTTTCAGTGAATCCAGCGGATAGCCTGCCAAGACTCCATTCTTCATAGCGTTTGTAAAGCCTTTCTGAACTGCAGGAATAAATTCCTTAGGAATATTACCACCCTTCACTTCATCTATAAACTGCAAACCTCCTTCTTTGAAGTCTTCGTCAACTGGACCAATCTTAACAATGATATCAGCAAACTTACCACGACCACCAGACTGTTTTTTATACACTTCACGAAGATCAACAGTCTTAGTAATAGCTTCCTTATAATTAACCTGAGGTTTACCTTGATTACACTCTACTTTAAACTCACGTTTCAGACGGTCGATAATAATATCCAAGTGCAACTCACCCATACCGGAAATCACAGTCTGACCTGTTTGTTCATCAGTTTTCACTGTAAACGTCGGATCTTCTTCAGCCAATTTAGCCAAACCGTTAGACAGTTTATCCATATCCTTCTGAGTCTTAGGTTCTACTGCGATACCAATAACTGGTTCCGGGAAGTCCATAGATTCAAGTACGATCGGAGCGTTTTCGTCACACAAAGTATCACCAGTGTGAATATCTTTAAAGCCCACACCTGCACCAATATCACCAGCACCAATTACTTCAACCGGATTCTGTTTATTAGAGTGCATTTGGAATAGACGAGAAACACGTTCTTTCTTACCAGAGCGAGAGTTGTAGATATAAGATCCAGCCTCAATCTTACCTGAATAAACACGGAAGAAAGTCAAACGACCTACATACGGGTCGGTTGCGATCTTAAACGCTAAAGCTGAAGTTTTTTCATCATCACTCGGCTTACGATCTTCTTCAGCACCTGTACTAGGATTTGTACCTACCACATTCTCTGTATCAAGCGGAGAAGGCAAGAAAGCACAAACATAATCAAGCAATGTCTGAACGCCTTTGTTCTTAAAAGAAGATCCACAAAGCATAGGAACTACAGCCATCTGAACTGTTGCATTACGAAGAGCTCTCAACACTTCTTCTTCAGTAATAGTAGAAGGATCATCGAAATATTTCTCCATCAAAGCATCATCAAATTCAGCAACTTTTTCAAGCATCTTATCTCTCCACTCATTGGCTTCATCGATAAGATTAGCAGGAATTTCCTCTACAGTATAATCAGCTCCCATTGTTTCATCATGCCAATAGATAGCTTTCATTTTGATAAGGTCAACAAGACCTTTGAAAGACTCTTCAGCACCGATAGGAACAACAATAGGACATGGATTAGCTCCAAGAACATCCTTCATCTGGCGAACTACTTCAAAGAAGTCAGCACCAGAACGGTCCATCTTATTAACATAAGCAATACGAGGAACGTTATATTTATCAGCCTGACGCCATACTGTTTCAGATTGAGGTTCAACACCACCAACAGCACAGTAAGCAGCAACAGCTCCATCAAGGATACGCAATGAACGTTCTACCTCTGCGGTAAAGTCAACGTGTCCCGGAGTATCAATCAAGTTAATTTTATAGGTATTACCAGCATATTTCCACCGTGTTGTTGTAGCAGCAGATGTAATAGTGATACCACGTTCTTGCTCCTGCTCCATCCAGTCCATAGTAGCAGCACCATCATGAACTTCACCAATTTTGTGAGTCAATCCAGTGTAGAACAGGATACGTTCAGAAGTAGTTGTTTTTCCGGCATCAATGTGAGCCATGATACCGATATTACGAGTTAAATGTAAATCATGTTTAGCCATCTTCTAATTCCTTTACTTTAAGTTTATATTAGGTTTCTTACAGTATTAGAATCTAAAATGAGCAAATGCACGGTTAGCTTCTGCCATTCTGTGCATATCTTCTTTACGCTTGTATGCACCGCCTTGTTCATTGAAGGCATCCATAATTTCAGCAGCCAACTTGTCAGCCATTGATTTACCACCTCTTTTGCGAGCAAACAGAATCAAATTCTTCATAGAGATTGATTCTTTACGATCCGGACGGATTTCAGTAGGAACTTGGAAAGTAGCACCACCTACACGGCGAGACTTCACTTCCACTTGCGGAGTTACATTATCCAAAGCCTTTTTCCAGATTTCGAGAGCTGATTTTTCTTCGTTAGGAAGTTTTGCTTTCACTGTTTCCAAAGCGGCATAAAAGATTTCATAAGATGTATTTTTCTTTCCATCATACATCAAGTGGTTCACAAACTTGGAAACCTTTTGGTCATTAAACACGGGATCCGGAAGAATCAGGCGTTTTTTTGGTTTTGCTTTTCTCATTTGTTTGAAAAATAATGTTTTTGTTCTTGGTTGTCTACTTCTTGACTTCTTCAACTCTCCCTCTGGAGAATTTACTCAACCCTTAGCATTTCCAACAAACTAAAACGTAAGTTATTACTTTAATTTTAATTAGGTCTTAATCCTTATTTTTTCTTGCCTTTAGCAGGAGCAGCAGCTTGTCCCGGTTTCGGACGCTTAGCACCATACTTAGAACGTCTTTGAGTACGACCCGCAACACCTGCTGTATCAAGTGTACCACGTACAATGTGATAACGCACACCCGGAAGGTCTTTTACACGACCACCACGTACCAAAACGATTGAGTGTTCCTGCAAGTTGTGTCCTTCTCCCGGAATGTATGAGTTCACCTCTTTTTGGTTAGTCAAACGTACACGAGCTACTTTACGCATTGCAGAGTTCGGCTTCTTCGGAGTAGTAGTGTATACTCTCACGCAAACGCCACGTCTTTGAGGACATGAATCCAAGGCTGGAGATTTACTTTTCTCCACCAGCACTTCGCGTCCTTTTCTTACTAATTGCTGAATTGTAGGCATTTTAATTGTTTTTTGATTTATATTATTGTTATATTAATTTCGTAACTATACATTTTGGGCTGCAAAAATACGAATAATATTTGAATATTCAATGCGCTACAACTTTTTTTTCTTTTTTAATGTTTTTATATCATCCTCACGCTTCGCCTTTTACACCTGTCAAAGGAGGAATAGGAGATTCATCCGAAGTACGAATCGGGCCGAATACGCGTTCATACTTTGCTATATTATCTTCTAATGCCCGCAACAGGCGTTTTGCGTGTTCTGGAGCCACAATAATGCGAGATTGCACACCCGCCTTTGGTATGCCTGGCATTACACGCACGAAGTCAAGGATAAATTCAGAACTCGAATGAGTAATAATAGCAAGATTTGCATAAGTTCCCTGTGCGACCTCTTCTCTCAATTCAATCTGTAATTGTCCGTTGTTATTTTGTTCTTCCATATTTAATATGATTAAAAAGTTATCCTGCAAAATAACACATTTTTCCTGAAACTAACGGTAATGCACGCGAGTAAAAAAGAAATAAAAAAAGGAGCAATTGCCCAATCAAGCAACTGCTCCTTTTCATATAGTCAATTGAATTGTATTTATTCTACTTCATTGTAGTCAAGTACTGTTTTCTTGTTAGCCAAGATACGGTCATACTCTTCTTTTGATCCAACGATGAGCTTCTCAAACTCACGCTGTCCGGTACCGGCAGGAATCAAGTGACCACAGATCACATTTTCCTTCATACCTTCAAGCTTATCGACCTTACCATTGATAGCAGCTTCATTCAAGACTTTCGTTGTTTCCTGGAAGGAAGCAGCCGACATAAAGCTTGATGTTTGCAAAGCGGCACGCGTGATACCTTGAAGAATTTGAGTAGAGGTAGCAGCAACAGCGTCACGAACCTCAACCGGTTTCAAGTCACGACGTTTCAACATACTATTCTCATCACGCAACTTGCGGGCAGTTACAATCTGACCAGCTTGCATATTTTGAGAATCACCAGCATCTACTACGACTTTCTTACCCCAAATACGATCATTTTCTTCCATGAATTCCAGTTTGTCTACAACTTGTTGTTCCAGGAAGCGAGTATCTCCCGGTTCATCAATCTGTACTTTGCGCATCATCTGGCGAACGATAATCTCGAAATGTTTATCATTGATCTTCACACCCTGCAAGCGGTATACATCCTGAACTTCATTCACGATATATTCCTGTACAGCTGTAGGACCTTTAATTGCCAAGATATCTGCCGGAGTAGTAGCACCATCAGACAACGGAGTACCAGCACGTACATAGTCATTCTCCTGTACCAGAATCTGCTTAGACAGTGCAACCAGATATTTCTTAACCTCACCTGTCTTGGAAGTTACGATGATTTCGCGGTTACCACGTTTGATCTTACCCATCGTCACCTCACCGTCGATTTCAGAAACAACAGCCGGATTTGACGGGTTACGAGCCTCAAACAATTCAGTAACACGAGGAAGACCACCCGTGATATCACCCGCCTTACCTACGGCACGCGGAATCTTCACGATTACTTCACCAGCTTTTACCTTCTGACCGTTCTCGATGATAACGTGACCACCTACCGGCAAGTTATAAGTACGGATCAAATCACCGTCCTCTGTCAAGATATGAGCTGTAGGAACTTTAGTTTTATCTTTGGATTCAATAATAATAATTTCACGAAGACCTGTTGCTTCATCCGATTCAACCTTATAAGTAACGTTTTCAATCACGCCCTCAAATTCGATCTTACCGGTTGCTTCTGTAATAATAACAGCATTGAACGGGTCCCATTTAGCAATCAGTTTGCCTTTCTCCACCAAGTCACCGTCGCTCACATACAGTGTTGAACCATAGGGTACGTTATGAGTAGAAAGAATAATACCGGTATTTACATCCACAAAACGTACTTCAGCCAAACGACCTACTACCACTTTTGCAGATTCACCCATCTCATCAACGATATCTACTGTACGCAACTCTTCAAATTCAAGACGTGCATTATTTTTAGCAACGATACTTGCGTTAGCTGCAATATTTGCAGCAGTACCACCGGCGTGGAATGTACGCAATGTCAACTGTGTACCTGGCTCACCAATAGACTGAGCAGCGATAACACCGACAGCTTCTCCCTTCTGAACCATGCGGCTCGTTGCCAGGTTACGTCCGTAACATTTAGCACAAACACCCTTCTTAGCTTCACAAGTCAATACTGAACGGATTTCAACACTCTCAATCGGAGACTCCTGAATCTTCTTGGCAATTTCTTCCGTAATTTCTTCACCACCGGCAACAAGCAATTCGCCTGTAGTAGGATGAATAATATCATGTACGGAAACACGACCTAAGATACGTTCGTACAGAGTAGCAATAACCTCATCGTTATTCTTAAGGTCTGTACAAACCAATCCGCGGAGTGTACCGCAATCTTCTTCTGTAATAATCACATCGTGTGATACGTCCACCAAACGACGAGTCAAATAACCAGCATCGGCAGTCTTCAAAGCGGTATCCGCCAAACCCTTACGAGCACCGTGGGTAGAGATAAAGTACTCCAACACCGAAAGTCCTTCTTTAAAGTTCGACAAAATCGGGTTTTCGATAATCTGACCACCTTCAGCACCTGCTTTCTGCGGTTTTGCCATCAAACCACGCATACCTGACAACTGACGAATCTGCTCTTTAGAACCACGGGCACCAGAGTCAAGCATCATATATACAGAGTTGAAGCCCTGATCATCTGAAGAAATTGTCTTCATCAAGATATTAGACAACTCGGAGTTTACATGCGTCCAGATATCGATCACCTGATTGTAACGTTCATTGTTAGTAATGAAACCCATGTTATAGTTGTTTACGACTTGTTCCACTTCATCGTAACCTTTCTGCACCAGAGCTTCTTTTTCTTCCGGTATGATGATATCACCCAAATTGAATGACAAACCACCCTTAAACGCCATCTGATAACCTAAGTTCTTGATTCCATCCAGGAAGTCGGCAGCTTTAGCCACACCACACACCTTAATTACATCACTAATAATATCACGAAGTGATTTCTTAGAGATAATTGTATTGATATAACCAGCTTCAGGCGGAACAATTTCATTCACAATTACACGTCCTACTGAAGTTTCACGCATTACGTCTACAATGTTGCCATTTTCATCAAGATCTTTCACGATAACCTTCACCGGAGCATGAATATCTACCTTACCTTCATTGTAAGCGATCAAAGCCTCTTCCGGTCCGTAGAATGTCAAACCTTCACCTTTTGCACCAGCACGCAACTTAGTAATGTAGTACAAACCAAGGACCATATCCTGTGCAGGCACAGTAATAGGCGCACCGTTTGCTGGATTCAATATATTATGTGATTGAAGCATCAACATTTGTGCTTCAAGAATTGCTTCATTACTCAAAGGCAAGTGAACAGCCATCTGGTCACCATCAAAGTCGGCGTTGAATGCCGTACATGCCAACGGGTGCAACTGAATAGCTTTCCCTTCAATCATTTTAGGTTGGAAAGCTTGAATACCCAAACGGTGCAATGTCGGAGCACGGTTCAACAGTACCGGATGTCCTTTCATTACATGCTCCAAGATATCCCAAATAACCGGCTCTTTGCGGTCTACGATTTTCTTTGCAGACTTAACAGTCTTAACGATACCACGTTCGATGAGTTTGCGAATAATAAACGGCTTGTATAATTCGGCAGCCATCAATTTAGGAATACCACATTCACCCATCTTTAATTCCGGACCAACAACGATTACGGAACGGGCAGAGTAGTCAACACGTTTACCCAGCAAGTTCTGACGGAAACGTCCCTGCTTACCTTTCAAACTGTCAGACAATGACTTCAACGGACGGTTGGCATCTGTCTTCACAGCACTTGACTTACGTGAGTTATCAAACAGAGAATCGACTGATTCCTGAAGCATACGTTTTTCATTACGCAAAATTACTTCCGGAGCCTTAATTTCAATCAGTCGTTTCAGACGGTTATTACGAATAATCACACGACGATAAAGGTCGTTCAAGTCAGACGTAGCAAAACGGCCACCATCCAACGGAACCAACGGACGAAGTTCGGGCGGAATAACCGGCACGATACGTACGATCATCCATTCCGGTTTGTTACGTCCACGTGATGCGCGGAATGATTCTACTACCTGAAGACGTTTCAAAGCTTCATTCTTACGTTGCTGAGACGCATCGTTACCGGCACGGTGACGCAATTCGTAAGACAAAGCATCCAAATCCAAACGAGCCAGCAAATCATAGATAGCTTCAGCACCCATCTTTGCAACAAACTTGTTCGGATCATTATCTTCTAGATACTGATTATCTTTCGGAAGTGTATCCAAAATATCCAGATATTCTTCTTCAGAAAGTAAATCATATTCAGCCACACCATCTTCAGCTTTCACACCTGGCTGAATCACAACATAACGTTCGTAGTATATAATCGAATCCAGTTTCTTTGTCGGCAATCCGAGCAAATAACCGATTTTATTAGGAAGCGAACGGAAATACCAGATGTGAGCCACCGGCACAACCAGCTGGATATGTCCCATACGTTCACGGCGTACTTTCTTTTCAGTAACTTCCACACCACAACGGTCGCAGACGATACCTTTATAGCGGATACGCTTGTATTTACCGCAATGACATTCATAATCCTTGATAGGACCAAAAATGCGCTCGCAGAACAAACCGTCACGTTCGGGTTTGTACGTACGGTAATTAATGGTTTCAGGCTTCAAAACTTCACCACTCGAATTCTCAAGGATTTCTTCCGGAGAAGCCAGACCAATTGAGATCTTCGAGAAATTACTTTTCGTCTTATTTTCTTTTCTAAAAGCCATACTCTATATAATTGAGATTTGATAATTGAATCATTGGAAATTGAAAAAAGTGCGGATGCCAACAGACCTTCATCGGTACATTGACATCTCACATTCTTTCATTATTTTATTCTAGGTTGATACTCAAACCTAAACCTCTCAACTCGTGTAACAATACGTTCAAGGATTCCGGAATACCCGGTTGCGGCATCGGTTCACCTTTCACAATTGCTTCATAAGCCTTCGAACGTCCTACCACGTCATCGGATTTGATAGTCAGGATTTCCTGCAGGATATGAGCTGCTCCAAAACCTTCGAGTGCCCAAACCTCCATTTCTCCGAAACGCTGACCACCGAACTGAGCTTTACCACCAAGAGGTTGCTGAGTAATCAATGAGTACGGACCGATAGAACGAGCATGCATCTTGTCTTCAACCATGTGGCCTAACTTCAACATATAAGTTACCCCCACAGTAGCTGCCTGGTCAAATTGTTCACCTGTACCACCATCGCAAAGATAAGTTTTACAGTAACGAGGCAATCCTGCCTTGTCTGTCCAGTGATCCAGATCTTCCATGGTAGCACCGTCGAAAATAGGAGTCGCAAATTTCACACCCAAAGTCTTTCCGGCACGTCCAAGTACAGCTTCAAAAATCTGACCAATGTTCATACGAGAAGGCACACCCAACGGATTCAATACAATGTCAACCGGAGTACCATCGGCCAAGAATGGCATATCCTCCTGACGAACAACACGGGATACAATACCCTTGTTACCGTGGCGACCGGCCATCTTATCACCCACACCAATCTTACGTTTCTTAGCAATATATACTTTTGCCATCTGGATAATACCAGCAGGAAGTTCATCACCAATCGTAATAGCAAACTTCTTACGTTTCAATTCAGCATCCAGCTCTTTGTATTTCTTAATGAAATTCATCACCAGATCACGAATCATACCATTAATATGATCGTCACTCGTCCAGTTACTCAACTGAATAGAAGTAAAGTCGAGTGAATCAAAATCAGAAGCACTGAACTTAGAACCTTTCGCAATAACTTCTGCACCTAAATAGTCTTTCACACCTTGAGAAACCTTACCTTCAGTCAAAGTCATCAGTTTCTTAACCAGGATACGTTTCAAGTCAGCTACCTTAGATTCAAATTCGTCATCAATCTTAGGCAACAATGCTTTATCAGCCAGTTTAGAGCTACGATTCTTAATCACACGTGAGAAAAGTTTCTTATCAATCACAACACCTTTCAAAGAAGGAGAAGCTTTCAAAGAAGCATCTTTCACGTCACCTGCCTTATCACCGAAGATAGCACGAAGCAGTTTCTCTTCCGGAGAAGGATCAGATTCACCCTTTGGCGTAATCTTACCAATCATGATATCACCCGGCTCGATACGAGCACCGATTCTTACGATACCGTTTTCATCCAAGTCTTTGGTAGCTTCTTCACTTACATTCGGGATATCAGAAGTCAACTCTTCCATACCACGCTTTGTTTCACGAACTTCCAGAGAATATTCCTCTACGTGAACCGAAGTCAACAAGTCTTCACGTACCACACGTTCGTTCAATACGATGGCATCCTCATAGTTGTAACCCTTCCAAGGCATGTAAGCCACCAACAGGTTCTTACCCAATGCCAATTCACCTTTTTCGGTAGAATAACCTTCAGTCAAGATATCACCTTTCTTCACGCGCTGACCCTTATCGCAAATCGGACGCAAGTCAATTGTCATGTTCTGGTTGGTCTTACGGAACTTAGGTATTCTATATTCCTTCAAAGCAGGTTCGAAACTTACAAATTCTTCGTCTTCCGTACGGTCATACAAAATACGGATAGTAGTAGCATCCACATAATCAACCACACCGTCACCTTCTGCAGTAATTTGCGTACGAGAGTCTCTTACCAACTGACGTTCGATACCTGTACCAACAATCGGTGCTTCACTTCTCAACAAAGGAACCGCCTGGCGCATCATGTTCGATCCCATCAATGCACGGTTAGCATCATCATGTTCCAAGAATGGAATCAAAGAAGCTGCAATAGATGCAATCTGCTGAGGAGCAACATCCATCAAATCAACTTCAGATGGTTCTACAACCGGAAAATCTGCATCCTGACGAGACTTGACTCTGTTAAGAACAAAGGTACCATCGTCATTCAACGGAGCATTTCCCTGCGCAATAATCTTTTCTTCCTCTTCTTCAGCAGTCAGATAAATCAGACCGTTATCAGAAAGATCCACTTTTCCATTTTCTACCTTACGGTAGGGAGTTTCAATGAATCCTAGTTCATTAATCTTAGCAAATACACACAATGAAGAAATCAAACCGATATTCGGACCTTCAGGAGTCTCAATCGGACAAAGACGACCATAGTGTGTGTAGTGAACGTCACGAACCTCAAATCCGGCACGTTCACGGGAAAGACCACCAGGACCAAGAGCAGACATACGACGTTTGTGCGTAATTTCAGCCAGCGGGTTTGTCTGGTCCATGAACTGCGACAACGCATTCGTTCCGAAGAATGAGTTGATTACTGAAGAAATAGTCTTCGCATTAATCAAATCAATCGGAGTAAACACTTCATTGTCACGAACGTTCATACGTTCACGAATCGTACGAGACATACGAGCCAGCCCCACAGCAAACTGATTAGAAAGCTGTTCACCAACAGTACGTACACGACGGTTACTCAAGTGGTCAATATCATCCACATCCGCTTTTGAGTTAATCAACTCAATCAGATATTTGATGATTTCAATAATATCTTCCTTCGTGAGGACACGCACGTCCATATCAGTCGTCAGATTCAACTTCTTATTGATTCTGTATCGACCTACATCACCAAGGTCATATCGTTTTTCTGAGAAGAACAAGTTGTTGATAACCTCCCTTGCACTTGCGTCATCAGCCGGATCAGCATTACGCAACTGACGGTAGATATACAACACAGCTTCTTTTTCCGAGTTACTCGGGTCCTTCTGCAACGTATTATATATGATAGAGAAATCGGACTGATTCGGTTCATCCTTATGCAAAAGGATATTCTGAACTCCCGACTCCAAAATTTCATCAATATGCTCCTCTTCCAGTACGGTTTCACGGTCGATAATAACTTCGTTACGTTCAATAGAAACCACTTCACCGGTATCTTCATCAACGAAATCTTCAATCCATGTTTTCAAGACACGTGCAGCCAATTTACGACCTAACACCTTCTTCAGATTTGTCTTGTTTACCTTCACATCCTCTGCAAGGTTGAAAATCTCAAGAATATCTTTGTCATTCTCGAAGCCAATTGCACGTAACAATGTAGTTACCGGCAATTTCTTCTTACGGTCGATGTATGCGTACATCACATTATTGATGTCAGTAGCAAACTCAATCCACGAACCTTTAAACGGAATAATACGAGCCGAATAAAGTTTCGTACCATTGGCATGTACACTCTGACCGAAGAACACACCCGGAGAACGGTGAAGCTGTGACACAACTACGCGTTCGGCACCATTAATGACGAAAGTAGCCTTATCAGTCATATAAGGAATGGGACCGAGGAATACGTCCTGAATCACTGTATCAAAATCCTCATGATCGGGGTCCGTACAGTAAAGCTTAAGTTTCGCTTTTAAGGGAACGCTATAAGTGAGCCCACGCTCTATACAATCATCAATAGTATAGCGCGGCGGATCAATATAATAGTCCAGAAACTCAAGAACAAAATTGTTTCTTGTATCGGCAATAGGGAAGTTTTCAGCAAATACTTTATACAATCCCTCATTCTTACGCTTTTCAGGTGGGGTATCTAATTGTAGAAAGTCTTGGAATGACTTCAATTGTACTTCCAGGAAATCCGGGTATTCGAGCGGATTCTTAGTCGAAGCAAAATTAACTCTTTGATTTACAGTATTTGAAGACATCTGTTAATGGATTTGTAGAACTTAATTTTAAATATATACACAAAAAGGTTAAGAACCCTTTTCACGAAGGGTTCCTAACCGAATTACCTGATTTACAGGCTAATGTTATTTAAGTTCAACTTCAGCTCCAGCTTCTTCCAATGTTTTCTTCAATGATTCTGCTTCGTCTTTAGCCAAACCTTCTTTTACTGTGCTAGGAGCACCGTCTACCAAGTCTTTAGCTTCTTTCAAACCAAGACCACAAGCTTCCTTAACGGCCTTAACTACTTGAAGTTTAGCTGCACCAGCGCTCTTCAATACTACGTCGAAAGAAGTTTTTTCTTCTGCGGCAGCAGCACCAGCTGCAGGACCAGCAGCAACAGCTACAGCTGCAGCAGCAGGTTCAATACCGTATTCTTCTTTAAGGATAGTTGCAAGTTCATTAACTTCTTTTACTGTCAAGTTAACTAATTGTTCTGCAAAAGCTTTCAAATCTGCCATTTTTTGTATGATTTTAATTGTTTAAATACTTTGTTGATTTTTGAAAATTATTCGGGACGTTCACCAAGAGTCTTGAGAACTCCGTGAAGGGTGTTACCACCTGATTGAAGAGCAGAAATAACATTCTTGGCCGGAGATTGCAACAGGGCAACGATATCGGCGATAACTTCATTCTTACTCTTGATTGAAACGAGAGCATCCAATTGATCAGCACCAATGTAGAAGCTTTCTTCTGCATATGCAGCTTTCAGTCCGGGAATACCGTCTTTCGCTTTGTCTTTGATCAGCTTAGCAGGAACGTTTGCAGTATTGCTAAACATAACAGCAGTAGTACCTTTCAAAGAACCGTAAAGAGGTGAGAAGTCTTCTTCCAAGCTTTCAAGTGCTTTGTGAAGCAACGTGTTTTTAACCAACATCAATTTGATGTCTGATTTAAAACAATCTCTTCTCAATGCACTGGTAGCAGCAGCGTTCATAGCTGTAACGTCTACCAAGTAGAAGTGACCATATTCCTTTACTGTAGCAGCAATTTGCTCTATAATCGTACTTTTATCTTCCTTTCTCATTATTTCTCTGTTTTATTAGATTTCATCCACTGATTTCGGGTCGATTTTAATACCCGCACTCATTGTACTAGAAAGATAAATACTCTTAATATATGTACCCTTTGCTGCGGTCGGTTTCAGTTTGTTCAGAGTAGAGATGAACTCTTTCGCATTGTCGCGAATCTGATCAGGACTGAATGATACCTTACCGATAGAAGTGTGAACGATACCGCTCTTATCAACTTTAAAGTCAATTTTACCTTGTTTTACTTCTTTTACAGCCTTAGCAACATCCATAGTTACAGTACCACTCTTAGGGTTCGGCATCAATCCACGAGGACCAAGAACACGACCGAGTGCACCAATTTTACCCATGATAGATGGCATAGTGATGATTACATCAATATCAGTCCATCCACCTTTGATCTTTTCAATATATTCGTCAAGACCAACGTAGTCAGCACCAGCTTCTTTTGCAGCAGCTTCAGCATCCGGTGTACAAAGTACCAATACACGTACTTCTTTACCAGTACCATGAGGAAGTGAAACAACACCTCTCACCATCTGGTTAGCTTTACGTGGATCAACACCTAAACGTACATCAATATCCAGTGAAGCATCAAACTTAGTAAAAGTGATTTCTTTTACCAAAGATGCAGCTTCTTTCAGTGAGTATGCTTTCCCTGCTTCAATCTTTTCTGCAGCTAACTTTTGATTTTTTGTCAGTTTACCCATTACAATTGAAGTTTATTAATTATTAACCGGGAACTCCCCTTTTACAGCGATACCCATACTTCTAGCTGTACCTGCAACCATTCTCATGGCAGCTTCCACAGTAAAACAGTTCAAGTCAACCATTTTGTCCTGAGCAATCGTACGAACCTGTTCCCAAGTAAGCTCGGCAACTTTCTTACGGTTAGGCTCAGCAGAACCACTCTTTACCTTAGCTACTTCAAGTAATTGAATAGCAACGGGAGGAGTCTTGATTACAAAATCGAAAGACTTATCTGCGTAGTAAGTAATAATAACAGGTAAAATTTTACCTGCTTTGTCTTGGGTTCTGGCATTGAATTGCTTGCAAAATTCCATGATATTGATACCCTTAGAACCCAAAGCAGGTCCAACGGGAGGTGATGGATTTGCAGCGCCTCCTTTAATCTGTAACTTGATTAGTCCAGCAACTTCTTTAGCCATTTTTTTATTGATTTATATATAAACATTAAACGAAGAACAACAACAGCGTAACAATTCCGCGTTATTCCTTTTCCACTTGCATAAAGCCCAATTCAAGCGGCGTTTTGCGCCCGAATATCTTCACCATGACCTTTAGTTTCTTTTTTTCACTATTCACTTCTTCAATGATACCACTGAATCCGCTGAAAGGTCCAAAAGTAACTTTTACAGTTTCTCCCACTACGTATGGAATATTGAGTTCTTCACCCGTTTCCTGCAGTTCGTCCACTGTACCAAGTATACGATTCACTTCTGATTGTCTGAGAGGCACCGGTTTTTCGGAGCCGCCTAAAAAGCCTATCACATTCGGAGTATTGCGCAAGTGATGAGCGACCTCACCAACCAAAGCAGCCTCCACTAAAACGTAACCAGGAAGATAACTTCTTTCCTTCACAATTTTTTTACCATTGCGAACCTGGTAAACTTTTTCAGTAGGAATCAATACCTGAGACACATATTCACCAAGGTCGCTGTTTTTAAGATCAGCTTCAAGATATTCCTTCACCTTAGCTTCTTTACCGCTAATAGCACGTAGAACGTACCATTTCTTTTCAATCTCAGCCATTTTCAATTCCTAATTTTTTAATGTGGATAAACGATTTTTTCCATGAAGTTTTGGAAACAGACATCCATACCCCATACTACCAATGCAATAAGCAGGGAAGCATATAAAACAACTACTGCACTGTTAGCAAGTTCAGAATACGTAGGCCACGATACTTTATGTACAAGTTCGTCGTAAGATTCTTTAATATAAGCTATTACCTTTTTCATTTCAATAATATTAGCACGGGAGGAGAGGCTCGAACTCCCGACACCCGGTTTTGGAGACCGGTGCTCTACCAACTGAGCTACTCCCGTGTGTACATAATCAGTTCCCGATAAAAACCGGGAACTGATTAATTATAGTGTATTAGTCGATAAGTTCAGTAATCTGACCAGCACCTACCGTACGTCCACCTTCGCGGATAGCGAAACGAAGACCCGGGTTCAATGCTACTGGGTAGATCAACTCAACTGTAATAGTTACGTTATCACCCGGCATTACCATTTCTGTTCCTTCCGGCAAAGAGATTTCACCTGTACAGTCCATAGTACGCAAGTAGAACTGAGGACGGTATTTGTTGTGGAACGGAGTGTGACGACCACCTTCTTCTTTCTTCAAGATATAAACCTCAGCTTTGAATTTAGAGTGCGGTTTAATCTGACCTGGTTTACAAAGAACCATACCACGTTTGATTTCGTTCTTGTCAATACCACGAAGCAAAAGACCTACGTTATCACCAGCTTCACCTTGATCCAACAGTTTACGGAACATTTCAACACCAGTTACAACTGATTTCTTATCTTCACCTAAACCAAGGATTTCAACTTCATCACCAACGTGGATAACACCTGTTTCGATACGACCTGTTGCTACAGTACCACGACCTGTGATAGAGAACACGTCTTCAACCGGCATCAAGAATGGTTTATCAACATCGCGCGGAGGCAGTGGAATCCAGTTATCAACTGCATCCATCAGTTCCATAACTTTGTCTTCCCATTTTTCAACACCGTTCAATGCGCCAAGAGCAGAACCACGGATGATAGGAGTATTGTCACCATCGAAATCATAGAATGAAAGAAGTTCTCTCATTTCCATTTCAACGAGTTCCAACATTTCTTCGTCGTCTACCATATCGCACTTGTTCAAGAATACAACCAGACGAGGTACGTTTACCTGACGAGCCAACAGAATGTGTTCGCGAGTTTGAGGCATCGGACCATCAGTTGCAGCACAAACGATGATAGCACCGTCCATCTGAGCAGCACCAGTTACCATGTTCTTTACGTAGTCGGCGTGACCCGGACAGTCTACGTGTGCATAGTGACGGTTAGCTGTTTGATATTCAACGTGAGAAGTATTGATAGTGATACCTCTTTCTTTTTCTTCAGGAGCGTTATCGATAGAATCGAAAGAACGCAATTCTGAAAGACCTTTCTTTGCCAACACAGTAGTGATAGCAGCTGTCAACGTTGTCTTACCGTGGTCTACGTGACCGATTGTACCAATGTTTACGTGCGGTTTGGTACGTTCAAATTTCTCTTTAGCCATAGCTTTACTTGTTATTTATTTGATTAATAATCAGCATTTACATCCTTTATGAGCTGTTACCGGGATTTGAACCCGGGACCTCTTCCTTACCAAGGAAGTGCTCTACCACTGAGCTATAACAGCGAGAAAAGAGAGCGGAAGACGGGGCTCAAACCCGCGACCCTCAGCTTGGAAGGCTAATGCTCTATCAACTGAGCTACTTCCGCATTCTTGCCAAAGTTGTCACTCTGGTTGTGGGCAAAGATGGATTCGAACCACCGAAGGCGTAAGCCAGCAGATTTACAGTCTGCCCCATTTGGCCACTCTGGTATTTGCCCTTTTCAAAATCAAGAAATAAAAGAACTATTTTCAAACAATATGATAAAGACAGATGTTTTATCTTTGTTCTTCGGTTTTCTTTTGAGCCTCTTGTCGGATTCGAACCAACGACCCCGAGATTACAAATCACGTGCTCTGGCCAACTGAGCTAAAGAGGCAAACTTATCAAAAATGCAACCGTCACGTTCTAATGCGAGCGAAACGGCTGCAAATTTAGTTATTTATTTCTTTCCCGCAAAATATTTGGGTTTTTTTTATTTGTTACGTTGTTTTTCCTTGTATTTAACCAGCTGTTTTCCGAGTGCTTCCACATCTAAATCAATTGCTTCTTCAAATGTATCACACACTTTGCTTGCATAAAATTCCCCGTTAGGGATCAATATTTTAATGCCCGCCTCCTTATTTTCAGCAACCTCTGGTTTAACTACCTTTAATGACACCTCTACTTTCTTTATATCTTCGTAATATTTTTCCAACTTGGACACTTTCTTCTGAATAAATGCCTGCAATTGCTCTGACGCATCAAAGTGAATTGATTGAATTCTAATATCCATACTTACCTCCTTTTTTTAAGCTCTTGGATGAGCTTGTTTATACACTTTTTTAAGTTCTTCAAATGTGGCATGCGTGTAGATCTCGGTAGTTGCAATACTCTCGTGACCCAAAAGTTCTTTTACCGCCTCCAACTCCGCTTCATTATTCAGCATCGTAGTAGCAAAAGTATGCCTCAACACGTGAGGGCTCTTTTTCTTCACCGTCGCCACCTTTGACAGGTTCCGTTTCACTAAATTATAGACTAGATTCTTATAAAGCCGTTCACCATTCTCTCTAACAAAGAAAGCCTCCGACCTGTCCGGAATCATCTCGTTTCTTACATCAATATACTCAAGCATTAATTCCCGCAACTCATCACCAAACGGAATCAGCCGCTGCTTGTTTCTTTTCCCGGTTACTTTCAGAAGAGATGCCGAAAAATCTATATCCTTATTATCCAAACCTATTAATTCCGAAAGTCTCATGCCAGTAGCATAAAACACTTCAATAATCAACCGATCCCGACAGCCTTTAAATCCTTCGCCAAAGTCCGTTTCATCCAACAACCGATTCATTTCATTCTCTTTTAAGAACACAGGCAACGGCTTTTTGTTTTTAGGTCCTTTTATTTTACGCAAAGGATCTATAACCGCTTCTCCCTGCTTCAAGAGATACTTGTAAAACGTCCGGAGCGAACTTAGCTTACGATTTACGGAAGTTGAGGTATACCCTTTATCCATCAATGAAACAATCCATTCACGAATCAGTTCCGCCTCGACCTCTAACGGATTAAATTTTCCATACTCTTCCTGAGCAAACTCCTGCAATTGCTTTATATCTTCACCATACGCAAGAACGGTTTTTTCAGAATAGTTCCGCTCATACTGGAGATAATCAAGAAAAGATTCTATCAACATAATATCGCTACATCTAAAATCGTGCAACGAATGTATGAAAAGAATTCAATAATTCAAAGGAAATTACGAATTATTAATCTTCTACTTGCTGAAGTTGTTGTACGTAAACTGCGCGTTCTTTCTTAAGTCTTTTAGTTACAGACGGTTTATCAAACTGCTGTCTGCTTCTCAACTCTTTTACAATGCCAGTCTTTTCAAATTTTCTTTTGAACTTCTTCAGCGCTTTTTCAATGTTTTCGCCTTCTTTTACAGGTACTACAATCATTTTGTTACTATTAATATGTTATGATTAAAAAATTCCGCAGTCAAATTGCGCCGCAAAATTACACATACTTTCTTTATTCACAAAACTTTCAGCAAATATTTCTCAAAAACTATTCATAAACAAGCTATTAAATGCAGAAAGTTAGTACCTTTGAAACACTTACATATCTATAATAATATAATAAAGTATGAAACAGAGCATAAAAGAGCGAGTGCATGCATTGCGCATGACCTTTCATCCCAATTCTATCAAAGCGTTCATTATTCCCAGCACCGACCCTCATCTTAGTGAATATGTGGCTCCCCACTGGATGTCACGCGAGTGGATTTCCGGTTTCACAGGTTCTGCCGGAACAGTGGTTATCCTGATGGATAAAGCTGGATTATGGACCGACTCACGTTACTTTCTGCAAGCTACGGAGGAATTGGAGGGTAGCGGCATTACCTTATATAAAGAGATGTTGCCGGAAACTCCTAGTATTACAGAATTTCTCTGCCAACACTTAAAACCCGGAGAATCCGTAAGTATCGACGGAAAAATGTTCTCTGTACAACAAGTCGAACAGCTGAAAAAAGAACTGGCAGTACACCAGTTACAAGTTGACATATTTGGAGATCCATTGAAAAACATCTGGAAAGACCGCCCCGCCATGCCTGATTCTCCCGCCTTTATTTATGATATCAAATATGCAGGGAAAAGCTGTGAAGAGAAAATATCCGCCATTCGTACAGAGTTAAAAAAGAAAGGTGTCTATGCATTATTCATATCCGCGCTTGATGAGATCGCATGGACGCTCAATTTACGAGGAAACGATGTACATTGCAATCCGGTCATAGTAAGCTACCTGTTAATCACACAGGATGAAGTGACTTATTTTATTTCACCGGAGAAAATGACGGCAGAAGTAGAGACTTATCTAAAAGAACAGCAGATTAGAATACAAAAGTATGACGAGGTAGAGACATTCCTGAATTCTTTCTCGGGAAAAAACATTCTGATTGATCCACGAAAAACGAACTATTCTATCTATTCGTCTATTAATCCGCAATGTTCTATTCTTCGTGGCGAATCTCCTATCACATTATTGAAAGCGATTCGCAATGAGCAGGAGATTGCCGGCATCCACGCTGCCATGCAACGAGATGGAGTAGCACTCGTCAGATTCCTCAAATGGCTGGAAGAATCTGTACCTACCGGAAAAGAGACAGAATTAAGTATAGATAAAAAGCTACATGAGTTTAGGGCAGCACAACCTCTCTATATGGGGGAAAGTTTCGACACGATTGCAGGATATAAAGAACACGGGGCAATCGTTCATTATTCAGCTACCCCGGAAAGTGACGTGACTCTTCAGCCTAGAGGGTTCTTACTTTTAGATTCAGGAGCCCAATATCTGGACGGAACTACTGACATCACCCGAACCATTGCCTTAGGCGAACTTACAAAAGAAGAAAAAACGGATTATACCCTTATATTAAAAGGACACATCGCGTTGGCTATGGCCAAATTCCCTGCCGGAACCCGTGGAGCCCAGCTCGACGTACTAGCCCGTATGCCTATCTGGAACCACAGAATGAATTTTCTTCATGGCACAGGACATGGCGTCGGACATTTCCTGAGTGTACACGAAGGTCCGCAAAGTATCCGTATGAATGAGAATCCTGTCATTTTACAGCCCGGCATGGTTACCTCCAATGAGCCTGGCGTTTATAAAGCAGGCAGTCACGGGATACGTACGGAGAACCTGACGTTAGTTTGCAAAGACGGAGAGGGTATGTTTGGAGAATATCTTAAGTTTGAAACTATCACTTTATGTCCAATCTGCAAAAAAGGAATCATCAAGGAGATGCTGACAAATGAAGAAATTGAATGGTTAAACAATTACCATCAGACTGTCTACGAGAAGTTGTCACCGGATCTTAACGAGGAAGAAAAAGTTTGGTTACAAGAGGTGACTGCTTCCCTTTAAAAAGAGCTTGTCTGCCCCTGGGTGTCAAGTATACTAACATCCGGGATCAGACTGCTCAAGACACGGGTGTCGCACAACATAGAGCTGCATTAAATAAAAAACTTTATTAGAAACAAATATTATATGGCTTTAATTAAATCAGTACGGGGTTTTACTCCTGAAATCGGAGAAAATTGCTTCCTTGCAGATAACGCAACTATTATAGGAGATGTAAAAATAGGAAATGATTGTAGCATTTGGTTTAATACAGTATTAAGAGGTGACGTCAACTCCATACGAATCGGCAACGGTGTCAATATTCAGGATGGAAGTGTATTGCATACATTATATCAGAAATCGACTATTGAAATTGGCGATCACGTATCCGTAGGACATAATGTCACCATCCATGGGGCAACCATCAAAGATTATGCACTGGTGGGTATGGGGGCAACCGTACTGGATCACGTCGTAGTCGGTGAAGGAGCAATCGTTGCCGCCGGTTCTCTGGTATTAAGCAATACCATCATTGAGCCGGGAAGCATTTGGGGAGGGGTACCCGCGAAATTCATAAAAAAGGTAGATCCTGAACAAGCCAAAGAACTGAATCAGAAGATTGCTCACAATTATTTGATGTATTCGCAATGGTATAAAGAAGATAAATAGTATGCCTCTAACAAGTTAATAAAAACAGCGGGACGTTCTTTCATTAAAACGTCCCGCTGTTTTTATAAGTTTTTTTTATAAGACTGGTCTTTTACAAAAAGCGACTTTACTGGATTCGTCGCTTTTCGCCCCTATTTCTTCTAATCAAAAATTAATCATGTGCATTATCTTCTCTGTAGCTCCGGCATTACTAGTCACATAATAACCGGCATTTGTTCCGGTTTCACGCAAGAACAATTCATCCATCAGGAAACGATCCAGCAAAGTTTTCAGTTCATCATAATCTTTGATGGAATAAGCGCCTTTTGCCTCGATCAATTGAACAGCTTCCATAAATTTCTGATACTTCGGTCCGAAAATCACCGGAATACCATATACAGCCGCTTCCAATGTGTTATGAATACCTACTCCGAAACCACCACCGATGTAAGCTATTTCGCCATAACGGTAGATAGAAGATAACAGTCCGAAGCAGTCTATTATGAGGCAATCCGCTTTCAATACATTCCTTTCGTCGGCACGGGTATAGCGCACATACGGTCGTTTCAATTTACCGATAATCTCAACCAGATGATTCTCGTCAATCACATGTGGAGCAATAATCAGTTTCATTTCCGGATGGTTATTGAAATATTCGAGGAATAAATCTTCGTCAGGTCCCCATGAGCTTCCGGCAACAAAAGTAAAGGAGTTGTTTCCTTTAAATTTCTCTACCAGCGGGAGTTCTTTCGCTTCTTCACGGATTTGCAACACCCGGTCAAAACGGGTATCTCCCACTACTGTCACACGGTTAATGCCGATTTTCGACAAATAACGTTTGGATGCCTCATTCTGAACAAACAAATGATCGAAATCTTTCAATACATTGCGGTAAGTTCCACCGTACCATTTAAAGAATATTTGTTCGCGACGGAAGATAGACGATACACTATATACCGGGATACGGCGTTTGTGAAGCTCATCCAGATAATTCTTCCAGAACTCATATTTGATAAAGAACGCCATGCAAGGATTTACAATATGCAGGAACTTCCTCACATTCCGCGGTTTATCAAACGGCAGATAGCAGACAATATCCGCTCCCCGGTAATGCTTACGCACCTCGTAACCGGAAGGAGAGAAAAATGTCAGCAATATCTTATAGTTAGGATACTTCGCACGAATCATTTCTATCAGAGGACGCCCTTGTTCAAACTCCCCCAGCGAAGCAGCATGAAACCAAATATACTGTTCCCCTTTCTCCACTTGCTGCCGCAGGAGTTCATACACCACCCAATGCCCTTTCATCATCTTTCGAGGCTTACGGCTAAACGGAGCAGCCAAATGGACGATAAAGTCATAAATGACTATTGCCAGGTTGTAAAGCATAGTATTGCGCGATTACTTCAAAACCTCTACCGCACGTTTCATGCGGGCTATCGTCTCCTCTTTGCCCAATACCCAGGAAATATCGAACATGTGCGGACCTTTTCCTTCACCCACTAATGTCAGACGGAAGGCATTCATGATATTACCAGTATGATAACCTTTTTCCGCAATCCAGTCCATAACGATTTTTTCCTGTCCTTCAATACTAAAGTCTTCAATGCCGGCAATCACTTCTGCCAATTCAGTCATACATTTTGCAGAGTCTTCTTTCCAGCGTTTCTTCACCGTCTTTTCATCATATGCGGTAGGAGCAATGAAGAAGAAGCTACATACGTCCCACAGTTCTTTAATGAAACTTACCCGATCTTTCATCATGCCAACCACAGTCACCACCTTTTCGAAAGGAGCTTCTACACCATGTTCTTTCAGGAAAGGCAAGAACAGTTCCGCTATTTCTTCATTAGGTTTCTGCTGTATATATTGATGGTTGAACCATATTCCCTTTTTATAGTCGAACTTAGCACCCGACTTGCTGCAACGGTGAAGATCAAACAATTTAATCAATTCGTCCATTGACATCACTTCCTGATCATTGCCCGGATTCCATCCCAACAAAGCCAGGAAATTAATCACCGCTTCCGGCAAATAACCCGATTCACGATAACCAGAAGAGATTTCTCCAGATTTCGGATCGTGCCATTCTAATGGGAATACAGGGAATCCGAGACGGTCACCGTCACGTTTGCTTAATTTTCCATTGCCTTCCGGTTTCAGCAATAAAGGCAGGTGGGCAAATTCCGGCATCGTATCTTCCCAGCCGAAGGCACGGTACAACAATACATGCAAAGGAGCAGAAGGCAACCATTCCTCACCACGAATCACATGGGAAACTTCCATCAAATGGTCATCCACGATATTTGCCAAGTGGTAAGTAGGCAGTTCATCAGCCGATTTATAAAGCACTTTATCATCCAGAATGGATGAGTTAATAATAACTTCGCCACGAATCAGGTCATTCACATGCACGTCTTCATTCGGTTCGATTTTGAAACGAACAACGTATTGTTTGCCTTCAGCAATCAGTGCATCCACTTCTTCCTTCGGCATGGTTAATGAGTTGCGCATCATTCCGCGAGTAGATGCGTCATATTGGAAGTTAGCAATCTCGGCACGCTTAGCATCCAGTTCCTCCGGAGTATCAAACGCGATGTATGCTTTTCCATTTTCCAGCAAAACCTGCACATATTTCTTGTAGATTTCGCGGCGTTCCGACTGGCGGTACGGACCATATTCACCACCGAAGCTCACTCCTTCATCAAAGTGGATACCCAACCACTTAAAAGATTCGAGTATATACTCTTCCGCCCCCGGAACGAACCGGTTAGAGTCAGTATCTTCAATACGAAATATCAAGTCTCCGCCGTGTTGACGTGCAAATAGATAATTATACAAAGCTGTACGCACACCACCGATGTGCAGTGCTCCCGTAGGACTTGGAGCAAAACGAACTCTTACTTTTCTTTCTGCCATAATTTGGGTTAGTATAGGTAAATCGTGGCAAAATTAAACCTTTTTTTCCACACTATTGTTTTTTTTTGTACTTTTCGCAAAAATTTCAGTGGATATGGAACATTTGAAGAAGAAAAAAAGTTTTTCATGGAGAGATTTACTATATAAATCACTGCTATTTGTGAGTACAGTGACGCTGATTGTCTATTTCCTGCCACGTGACGGAAAATTCAATTACCAGTTTGACATCAATAAGCCTTGGAAATACGGGCAGCTGATAGCGACTTTCGACTTTCCTATTTATAAAGAGGATGCGGTAGTAAAAAGAGAGCAGGACAGTCTGATGGCTTTCTTCCAGCCTTATTACCAATTGGATAAAGACATCGAAAAAGATGCAATCGCCAAGCTGAAAGAGAATTACCACACCAATCTGAAAGGAATTCTTCCTTCCATTGATTACTTGCGGTATATCGAGCGTACCTTAAAAGAAATCTATCAGGCTGGTATCGTATCGACAGAGGATATACAACAGCTTCAAAAAGACAGCACTTCGTCCGTCATGATGATTGACGATAAACTTGCCAACCCACAGGCTACTGAAAACATTTACACGGTAAAGAAAGCGTATGAACACCTGCTGACAGCAGACTCTATCCACTTCAACCGGGAAATATTAAGGCAATGCGCACTGAACGAATACATTACTCCCAACCTCACTTTTGACGAGGAACGCACCCAGTCCGCCAAAGAGGAAATATTAAATAATTACTCTTGGGCAAACGGACTGGTAGTCAGCGGACAGAAGATTATCGACCGTGGAGAAATCATCAGCCCGCATACCTATAATATCCTCGAATCATTGCGCAAAGAATCCATCAAACGCAACGAGTCTATGGGACAAAGCCGTTTGATCCTCGGTGGCCAGGTTCTGTTTGTGGGTATGCTGATGCTTTGTTTCATGCTCTATCTTGATTTATTCCGGAAAGACTATTATCAACGGAAAGGCAGTCTGTCGTTGCTATTCACCCTGATTGTGTTCTACAACATCATAACGGCTTTCATGGTGACACATAATATATTTAATGTGTACATCATCCCATACGCGATGCTGCCGATTATCATCCGTGTCTTTCTTGATTCGAGAACCGCTTTTCTGACGCATGTCATCACCATATTGATATGCTCCATCTCCTTGCGCTTCCCTCATGAGTTTATTCTGACGCAGTTGGCAGCAGGATTAGTGGCGATATTCAGCCTAAGGGAGCTATCGCAAAGATCCCAGCTTTTCCGAACAGCCTTATTAGTGATACTGACTTATGCAGCCATTTATTTCGCTTTCGAACTGATGACGGAGAATGGTCTTTCCAACGACTTCTCGAAGCTGAACATACGCATGTACACTTACTTCATCATTAACGGAATCCTGTTATTATTCACTTATCCTTTATTATTCTTATTGGAAAAGACTTTCGGATTTACTTCCAATGTAACTCTTGTGGAACTTTCGAATATCAATAACGATCTTTTGCGACAGATGTCTGAAACGGTTCCCGGAACCTTCCAACATTCCATGCAGGTGGCTAATCTGGCAGCAGAAGCCGCTATCCGCATTGGAGCAAAAAGCCAGTTAGTACGTACGGGAGCTTTGTATCACGACATCGGGAAGATGGAAAATCCGGCTTTCTTTACGGAGAATCAGTCGGGAGGAGTTAACCCGCATAAGAATTTGAATTACGAACAAAGTGCACAGGTTGTTATCAGTCATGTGACAGACGGATTGAAGCTGGCGGATAAACACAATCTGCCTAAAGCAGTCAAAGATTTTATCAGCACCCATCATGGACGGGGAAAAACAAAATATTTCTATATTTCTTGGAAGAACGAGCATCCGGACGAAGAGCCGAATGAAGAATTATTCACTTATCCCGGACCGAATCCGTTTACCAAAGAACAGGCTATCCTGATGATGGCGGATGCCGTGGAAGCTGCCTCACGCAGTCTTCCGGAATATACGGAAGAAACCATCAGCAACCTGGTCGACAAGATTATCGACTCACAGGTTACTGAAGGTTACTTTAAGGAATGTCCGATCACTTTCAAGGATATAGCAACTGTGAAAGCTGTATTCAAGGAAAAACTAAAGATTGCTTATCACACCCGGATCAGTTATCCGGAGTTAAAGAAGTAAGCAGGCCGGCACAAGCGTCTTCCAACACATCCAGTACATATTCAAATCCTTCGGCCCCTCCATAGTAGGGGTCGGGGACATGATCTGCAGGAATACGGGTGCAGTATTCCGTCATGCGATGAATCTTCTTCCATTCCTCGGGAGAAGGTGCTTTGTCTTTCAGGTCGTCTATATTCCGGTCGTCCATACCGATTATCAAATCAAAATGATAGAAATCTTCTGTACAGACAGGACGCGAACGATGTACCAGTTGATAACCGCGACGAGCCGCGTGAGCACGCATCCGGCTGTCTGGCAGTTCGCCCTGATGATAAGACAAGATTCCGGCGGAATCTATCACAAACTCTTTTTCCAGTCCCGCTTCTTTTATCAAATGAAGCATCACGCCTTCAGC
This sequence comes from Bacteroides caecimuris, assembly GCA_948742525.1. Classification (GTDB taxonomy): domain Bacteria; phylum Bacteroidota; class Bacteroidia; order Bacteroidales; family Bacteroidaceae; genus Bacteroides; species Bacteroides caecimuris_A. The sequence continues at coordinate 31,403 of CAPYSS010000025.1, forward strand.
CGTAGAGCTACGGCAAATATTTCCAAGGCAGACAAACAATATCTTTTTCATAATTTCAGTTTTAACAGATTCAAGAATAAGTCAAATGATAATCTTGCAGAGTGCCCTGAAAGGGCTTAATTGTATACAGTTCCGCCCTTTAGGGTATGTCTAAAACGATAACATGCCGAATGGAAACCTTGTTGGGGCGCTACGCCCCTAAATTCCCATTTAACGAACAATCATTTACAATGAGTTCAATATTTGATTTGCCCGGTTCACGGTTACTGCTGCCGGGGTTTCCGGCATACTACCCAAGTTGAACGGAGCAAGCATTTTCTCTATTTTCTTTAATCCGGCTTTATTTCCCTTTTTCTCAAATTCCTGACGGAGGATATTTATCTTCTCGTGCGCCTGAATTCCTTCAATCAAGCGTTCGAAACGGATACAACTACGTGCTCCCGGATATACAAGATACGTATCTCCACCTGCCCAACTGCGGAAACGGGAATCGAGCAGCGGTTCCAATGGCCAGCTGCTGTATGCCCAACGCAAATAACCATCCAGATGTTTCTTAGAAGAATAATAACTTATCCAGACAGCTTCTGCAGGATCGGAGAAAGTAAATGTATTGGGGTGGGCTTCCGTACAGCAGGTGTAATAGTTGGTACGTTTGTTCTCTGCCACACGGCGAAGGCGTACTTCTTCGGGGAAGTTCTGTCCGATTGCAATGCAGTAATCATACAAATCGGGCTCAATCTCCGCATGGTAATTTCCTGCCAACGAAACTTTGAAATGCGGATCTGCTTTACGAATCACCTTCAAGGTCTTCTGCATCACTTCCATCGGACGTTCATCCATTGCAATAGCGCAGATATCGAACCATCCTTTTTCTTTCAGATGCTTGGAGAAAGACGAAAGCATTGCTATCCACATTTCTTCGTAAGCCTCCTCGCCCGGTGCTGTTTTCACAAATTTCAACGAGTTGGTTGCCTGGTCGTAATACTGGAATGACAACTCCCAGGGAACCATTGAATAACAGTTGATCTGTTTGTCAATGCCCACACTCATCATAAATTCTACCCAACGGTCGAAAATAGTATAGTCAAAAGACCATGTACCGTCCGCCCGTTTCATCCAGGTAACCATTGTATCAAAATAATCTTCCGTCTGACCGTTCCAGGGTTTGTGCGTCAAAGTAGCCGTGATAATCTTTTGTCCGGCGTCTGCCAGCATTTTCATCAAAGGACGCATGGCGTCTAAATGCTCCTGACTCCATAGAGGAACCTGATAGTAACGTGCCACTGCATAAGGACTTTGCCACAAATCCAAGTGGTAAGCCCACTCCGAAGGCGCCGGAAGTTCACGGGAAGAAACCGTAATTTCCAGATTCAGGCGTTGCAACAGACGAGAGCCGTCGTTGATTAGCAACTCCCCTTTATACGTTCCGGGAACAGCCGATTGAGGAATCCAACATTGCACCCAGACAGGTTGAACTGTGCGGGCAGGCAAAGCCATTGGTTTCAGACTGGTATCAATAGGGTCGGCCACCAATAATGAATCATAATCCACCGCTTTCCGGTGTCCGCAGGCACCTCTGCCGTCTTTGTTCAATTCGTCCGTCATCACATAACGAACAAAACCGCCCGTGAATGCATCTTGGGGAAGAACGTTTCCTTTCTTGTCTTTGAAATCACCAAAGCTGAAACTCAGGTCTTTCAGTTCTACACCTGTCCATACAACCGCTTGCGCGTTCACACGTTCACCACGCCAGCCTTTCAAAGCAACTGTTTGCTGGTTCTTCAACCGGGGAAGCCCGTGTTTTGCGTACCGGACGTCTGTTGTACCCCAAGACACTTGTGTTGTTGTCACTGCCGCCCATTCTTTATCAGACGGTGCAGCAGGGTCGGGCAATTCCTGATAAGTCAGTAAAGGGAACTTCGGTTGTCCTGTCGGAACACCACATTGAGTGCCCCCTTGCTGGGCAAAAACTGCGCCTACGCTAAAGAGACAAGTCAGGGAAAAAATAGTAAGTCGTTTCATGGTTAGTTAATTAAATGATTAAAGGTTTTTATTAGGGGGAAAAATATTCAATCACATGGGGTCTACATCATAATAGACAATCAAAGATTTATAGCGTTCATCTTCCAACATCTCCCGTTGGATGCGTAACAACAACTCCCGGGCACGTCCCATCGGAGCGTTCTGCTCAATCTTTACAACAATCTTTTTAATAAACAACGTTTGGATACGGGCAACAGGAGGTTTATCCGGCCCCAACACCCGATTGCCAAATACCGCCCGCAGCTTATCCGCCATCACTGCCGCCATCTGATCCAGCAACGCTTCATTATGATTTTTCAGATAAACATATACCAACCGGTAATAAGGAGGATAATGGAACATCTGCCGTTCCGCCAACTGCCCGCCTACCATGTCTTCATAATCATTGGCAATGACCTGATGAATGATAGGATGCTCGATGCTCTTGGTTTGCAGCACCACCCTACCCCGTTTGTTCTTACGTCCGGCACGTCCCGCTACCTGCGCCATCAACTGGAAAGCGCGTTCATAGGAACGGAAATCCGGATAGTTCAGCATCGTATCGGCATTCAGTATACCGACAATACTGACATGATCGAAATCCAATCCTTTTGAAACCATTTGCGTACCGATCAGTATATCCGTCTTTCCCTGTTCGAAATCCGCAATAATCTTTTCATAAGCAGAGCGGGTGCGTGTGGTATCCAAGTCCATTCGAGCCACTGCCGCTTCGGGAAAAAGGATTTTAATGTCATCTTCAATCTTTTCCGTACCAAAGCCACGGTTCACCAGTTCCGTACCTTCGCAGGCAGGGCAGGATTTCGGCAGTTGGTAGGTATAACCGCAATAATGACAAGTCAGCTGATTGATTCCTTTATGATAGGTAAGGCTTACATCGCAATTCTTACACTTAGGCACCCAACCGCAGGTACGACACTCCACCATCGGAGCAAAACCGCGACGGTTCTGAAAAAGAATCACTTGTTCTTCCTGTTCCAAAGCCTCTTTCATGTATTGTATCAAGAGCGGTGAGAATTGTCCCACCATTCTCTTTTTGCGATGCAATTCCTTTATATCTACCGGAATAATCTCCGGCAATTGAATTTCTTTATATCGTTCTTTCAGTTGTACAAAACCATATTTCCCCTCCCCTGCATTCTGCCACGACTCGATGGAAGGAGTAGCCGTTCCCAATAAGGTTTTAGCTCCATACATGGCAGCCAATACAATCGCTGCGCTACGGGCATGATAGCGGGGGGCGGGATCTTGTTGCTTATATGTATTTTCGTGCTCTTCGTCCACAATCACCAATCCCAGGTTCTGGAAAGGAAGAAACACGGAAGAGCGAACACCCAGGATAATATCGTACCCGTTCTCTCCCAATTGTTTCCGCCATATTTCGACCCGTTCGGCATCGGGGAATTTAGAATGGTAGATCCCCAGACGAGCACCGAAAACGCGTTGCAGACGCTCTGTAATTTGAGTAGTCAAGGCAATCTCCGGCAACAAATATAAGACTTGTTTTCCCTGACGAATCGTTTCTTCGATTAGATGGATATACACTTCCGTCTTCCCACTGGACGTTACTCCATGAAGCAAACACACGTTTTTCTCCTGGAAAGACCGGACTATTTCATCATGTGCCCGCTGTTGGAACTCATTCAAGGCGTTCAGCTCGACTACTTCTTTCTCCTGCTTATTCAACCGGCCGATTTCGTGATAGTAGATTTCGAAAATCTTCTTATCCACCAGCCCGTTCAGTACCGAAGGGGCTACATTGGCCCGTTGCAACAATTCTTTCTTGGAGACTTCTTTCGGTATTCCGGTTCCTAAAATGCCTGAATACTCTACATATTTCATGAGCAATGCCAGTTGCTTCGGAGCACGAGACAGAATATCAAACAAGATATGGAGTTGCTTTTCATCTGCCGTACCCGCAAGCCGCACTCGCGCCTCTGTCTTAGGCTTATAAGTGCGTTTCAATTCTTCCTTTACAAAAATGGCTTCTTTATCGAGCAGGGACTTGATGGCAGTAAGAATGTTTTTTATGCCGCTGTCTTTCTCCAGTTTGGTGACAGACTGCTGCGAATCTATGGCAAGTAAATCCAAAATGCGTTGTTCGCGCTCCGGCAACGGAGCATCCGCTTCAAAGTCGGGATTATATTCAACAATCGTTTCACTCTCCAGTTTCAGACCGGAAGGAAGTGCCGCTTTATACACATCTCCCTGTGTACAGAGATAGTAATCGGCTATCCATTCCCAAAATTTGAACTGAACGGGTAGTAGAATGGGAGAAGCATCCAGTAATGCAGATATATCTTTCACTTCGTACTCCGTTGGAGCACAATAATGAACGTTAAGGACGATAGCCGTATAAAACTTCTTCCGTCCGAAAGGAACTACCACACGGCAGCCTATCTTCACATCTTCCGCACATTCATCTGGCAAAGAGTAAGTAAAACTCTTCGGAAGCGGAAGCGGTAATATGACATCTACATATTTTTTCATTGCAGGTACAAAAATACAATAAAAAAATGGGGAATGAAAAAAAGAAGGAAGAGAGAATACTCAAAAGAAAAATGCTTCTTAACGTCAGTCCGATATAAGCTTGTACTATTCCCGAAGGAGGGGAAACCATGCGGACGAAGTTATATCGAACTGACATTTCTTAAAGCAAAATTGGGGCAGAAACTGTTTCGAGGCTGCAACAGGGCAGCCCTCGAACAAAAAAAAGAGTTCCCGTTGACCGGAAACTCTTTTTTTATATACGATGTAGAGTGACAGACTATTTAAAAGATATAGGCAACAGATACTTGCCAAGTCTTAGTCTTATAGGAAGCATCCGTTCCTTCAAAATCCGCAGTGTCGCCCATTGGGATATTGTAATTAGCACCTACCTGCAGATGGTTCAGCAACTTCAAACCCGCACCCACATTAATACCTACTTGCGCTTTCTTTTTATCGATTCCCGACTTCTTTTCAAAATCGAAATAAAAGTCAGGACCTGCAGCGAGATAAATACCTGCCAGACTTCCCAAACCGATTGTATATTTCAGGTTTACAGGAATATCAATACCGTTTTGCTTAACAGTATATTCATCAGCACCTTCCGGAGTAATCTTTATACCTCTTTGAGCAAAAAGCAAAGAAGCATCTACTCCCAACCCTATGATTGGAATATTAAACTCGGCCATCGGACCAATAAAGAAACCGGTGAAATTATCCTTCTTAAAGTTTCCACCCATATTAGAGAAACTCGCCTTCGACAAGTTCAAACCTCCTTTTACACCAAAGTGTATTTGCGCCTGGGCAGGCATTGCCATACCAATACATACGGCAATCATTAAAGCACCAAAAATCTTTTTCATAAATTTACGTGTTTATAATTCGGGACAAAGATATATAATTAGAATAAATAAACACAATTTATCTGTTTTTTGTTCGCTCAAAGTCGCTGTTGTTCACTTAATCGGGTAATCCGTACTTTTATATTTGCTCTTTTGATATCTGTTTTTTTAATTTCTTATTTCTGATTACTGAATATTCTCCCACCGATAATAATAAGCGATTTTGCTCTCATGCCCTCACTCATCGTTTGGGAACTCCTTATTCATCGGCATTACAGGTATGAGGGCAAGAGTGATAGCAGGGTATGAGGGCAACCTTTTGCCCTCATACCCTGTTTGGCACCAAGAGAGATTCATTACACTTGATATTCAGCATATTAAACAACGTAAATCCGAAGAAAGGGGCGGTAGGAGAAACGAGGTTTTTCCTATCTTATTGCGGATGACAGCCTTATGTGTCTACCTACCACAAGAAGTATTAACAGCTATAGCATCAGGTATTAATAGTTGGCAAATCATGTATTAATACCTGAGAAATCAAGTATTAATACATGAGAAATCAGCTATTAATACATGATAAACTATATAATAATACCTGATAAATGGCTTAATGCTATCTGAAGTAATAGCAGCCATACGATGAGTGGTTACAAAAAAAATTAAGAACAGTTCTTCTACATGTTTTTCAGACTAGCAAAAGTCAGTTTCCTCCGCAGGAAACTACAGTTCCAAGGCGGGAAACTACAGTTTCCACGGTAGGGAACGGGCGTGCCAAAGGCGGGAAACAAGCGTGCCAAAGGCAGGAAACGAGTGTGCCAAAGGCAGGGAACGAGCGTGCCAAAGGCAGGAAACAAGCGTTCCCACGGCACTTTTTTACGATGCAAGAGAAGAAAACCGCAGTATGTCCCGCTCGTATTTAATCAAAATCGCCGGAACAGATCAGTAATCTGCCCGGCGATTTCCCTATTGAATCGATTCCCACTTACTATCTATCAACGGTTGGGGTGAATATCCAGTTTGACTGGTTTTATCATATTTTCCGGTTTCAGGATAGTGTCCAAGTCTTCTTTGGAGAGGATATTATGTTCCAAAACAAGTTCATACACTCCCTTCCCGGTTTCCAGTGCTTCTTTGGCTATTTGGGTAGAGTTCTTATATCCGATTACCGGATTCAGAGCAGTCACTACGCCAATGCTGTTGTGCACATCTCTCCGGCATTTTTCTTCATTAGCTGTTATGCCGTCGATACATAACGTACGCAAGGTATCGAAGCCGTTCATCAACAAGTCGGCAGACTCGAAACAGCATTGTGCCATCACCGGTTCCATGGCGTTCAATTCCATTTGGGCAGCTTCACCGCTCATGGCGACACAAAGATCATTTCCTATTACTTTATAAGCCACCTGATTCATTACTTCAGGAATCACGGGATTCACTTTTCCCGGCATAATGGAAGAACCCGGTTGCATGGCGGGCAGATTGATTTCACCCAATCCGCAACGCGGACCGGAAGCCAGCAACCGCAAGTCATTGCATATCTTATTCATTTTGACAGCTATACGCCTCATCGCTCCCGAATAACCTACCATGCAGGAAGTGTCCGAAGTGGCCCCCACCAAATCATCGGCTAGTTTTATATCCAGTCCCGTAATCTTGCGCAAAGCAGCGATACATTTCTCCGCGTATTCCGGTTCGGCGGTGATTCCGGTTCCGATGGCAGTGGCTCCCATATTGACAGTCAAAAAGTCTTGTGCGGCAAAGTCAAGATTCTTCACTTCATGTTCAAGAATACTCGCAAATCCGTTGAAGGTCTGTCCGAGAGTCATCGGTACGGCATCTTCCAGTTGGGTACGTCCCATTTTGATGATATGCGCAAACTCACTTCCTTTCTTCCGGAAAGCTTCTATCAACACTTCGAAATGCTTAACTAATTTCAAATGAGTGTAATAGAGTCCGATGTGGATAGCGGTGGGATAAGCATCGTTGGTAGATTGCGAGCGGTTGACATGATCGTTAGGCGAACAGTATTGATACTCGCCGCGCTGATGTCCCATCAATTCCAATGCCCGGTTGGCAACCACTTCATTGATATTCATGTTCGTGGTAGTACCCGCTCCTCCCTGAATCATATCTACGGGGAACTGTTCGTGATGCTTTCCTTCAAGTATTTCTTTACAAGCTCTCAAGATAACATCTGCTTGTTCTTCGGTTAATAAGTTCAGTTCGCGGTTGGCAACGGCGGCTCCCATCTTTGTGACAGCCAATGCCTGGATAAACAAAGGGTACTCATTTAAATGAAACTTGCTGATGCGAAAGTTTTCGATACCACGGAGTGTCTGTACTCCGTACAGTGCACTTTCCGGCACTTCACGACTACCTATCAGGTCACTCTCCGTACGAGTCTTTTTTGATAAATTTTGTTCCATATCGGTTGTTTTATAATAATAACAGTTTTGTTAGTTCTTATAATAACCAATGAGTTTAGTTATTGTTTTAATAAATATGCAAAAACTATTCAAACACTTTTTTATTGTTAATACAAGAAAAAGAAAATACAAAGAGAGAAATCACGTATCTTTGTTGGGAACTTAAAACAACATTCTATGATACTACAATTAGCATTTGTTCTGACAGCCATTATTATTGGCGCACGCCTGGGAGGTATCGGCCTCGGCGTGATGGGAGGAGTTGGGTTGGCTATACTCACGTTCGTTTTTGGTTTACAGCCCACCGCACCTCCTATCGACGTTATGTTAATGATTGCCGCAGTGATTTCGGCTGCTTCCTGTATGCAGGCGGCAGGCGGACTGGACTATATGGTGAAACTGGCAGAACATTTGCTTCGTAAGAATCCTTCACACGTCACCTTGCTTAGTCCGCTGGTGACTTACTTGTTTACTTTCGTAGCCGGAACGGGACACGTTGCCTATTCTGTGTTGCCTGTCATCGCGGAGGTTGCTACCGAAACCAAAATCCGTCCGGAACGTCCGTTGGGTATTGCTGTCATTGCTTCCCAACAAGCCATTACAGCCAGTCCGATTTCCGCAGCCACCGTAGCGCTTCTCGGACTCTTGGCCGGATTTGATATCACTCTGTTCGACATTCTCAAGATTACGATTCCCGCTACCATCATCGGAGTGTTGGTCGGTGCTTTATTCTCTATGAAAGCCGGTAAAGAACTAGTGGAAGACCCCGAATATCAGAAACGCCTGAAAGAAGGACTGTTCAACAATAAAAAGATAGAGATTAAAGATGTGAAGAACAAACGTTCCGCTATGGTTTCCGTCCTTATCTTTATATTGGCAACGGCGTTTATCGTACTCTTCGGCTCTTTCGAAGGGATGCGCCCCAGTTTCCTGATCGACGGTGAAATTGTCACGCTGGGTATGTCTTCCATCATCGAAATCGTGATGTTATCGGCTGCCGCCATCATCCTGTTAGTGACCAAAACCGACGGAATCAAAGCAACGCAAGGTTCCGTATTTCCGGCAGGCATGCAGGCTGTGATTGCCATCTTCGGTATTGCCTGGATGGGAGATACCTTCCTTCAGGGAAATATGGGACAGCTGACTCTTTCTATTGAAGGGATCGTGCAACAAATGCCGTGGCTGTTTGGGGTCGCGCTGTTTGTGATGTCTATTTTGCTATACAGCCAGGCTGCCACTGTTCGTGCACTCATGCCTTTGGGTATTGCATTGGGGATTTCTCCTTATATGCTGATAGCCTTGTTCCCGGCAGTGAACGGATATTTCTTTATTCCGAATTATCCCACCGTAGTGGCCGCCATCAATTTCGACCGTACCGGGACAACAAAAATCGGGAAGTATGTGTTGAATCATTCGTTCATGATGCCCGGTCTGGTATCGACGATTGTTGCCATTGCCCTAGGCCTGCTCTTTATACAAATATTTTAATATACATATATTATTAACCTAAACCCCATTCAGTTATGAAACAATTCAAAAGCTTTGGACTGGTAGTAGTCACGCTACTATTTTCTGTAACAATGGCATTTGCCGCCAAACCGAACATTCATATCCTTGCCACCGGAGGAACGATTGCAGGCACAGGAAGTTCAGCTACCGGAACTAGCTACACAGCAGGACAAGTTGCCATCAGCGCACTGCTCGATGCCGTGCCCGAAATTAAAGATATCGCCAACGTGACCGGAGAACAGATTGTCAAAATCGGTTCGCAGGACATGAACGACCAGGTTTGGCTGACGCTTGCCAAGAAAATAAATGAACTATTGAAACGCCCGGACATCGACGGTATCGTGATTACTCACGGAACCGATACGATGGAAGAAACGGCCTACTTCTTGAACCTGACCGTTAAAAGTGACAAACCGGTGGTACTGGTAGGTGCCATGCGTCCGTCTACTGCTCTAAGTGCCGACGGCCCGTTGAATCTCTACAACGCCGTAGTTACCGCCGCCGCAAAGGAATCCAAAGACAAAGGAGTACTGGTTGCCATGAACGGACTGATCCTGGGAGCACAGAGTACGGTTAAAATGAACACGGTCGACGTGCAAACTTTCCAAGCTCCCAACTCCGGCGCGCTGGGGTATGTGTTGAACGGAAAAGTATTCTATAATCAGGTGACGCTAAAAAAACATACCACCCAATCCGTTTTCGATGTTACTCATCTCAACGCACTTCCTAAAGTAGGGATCGTATACAGCTATTCCAACATTGAAGCAGATATGGTAACTCCGATGCTCAACAACGGCTATAAAGGCATTATCCATGCAGGAGTAGGAAACGGGAATATCCATCAGAATATCTTTCCGGTACTGACAGACGCCCGTCAGAAAGGAATCCTTGTAGTCCGTTCTTCCCGTGTTCCAACAGGTCCTACCACACTGGATGCAGAAGTAGACGACGCCAAATATCAATTTGTGGCTTCACAAGAACTGAATCCGCAGAAATCACGTGTTTTGTTAATGCTTGCACTAACCAAAACGACTGACTGGAAACAAATTCAGCAATATTTTAACGAATACTAAAAGCCTGACCTGCTTATGAAAAAAAAGCCACAATATGTATTATTATGCTTTAGGTAACGAGTTGAATCTCGGCAAATGGAATGCTTTTGTCGATTTTATGTATTCAAAAGAGGATATTGACCGCAAAGGTATTATCACCAACATCGTAGGCCGTCCGGGCGGACACAATGCCTTTGATGCGAATTACCTTTCCGTGGTTGCTAAATGTAATTATCGTTTTCTGCCGAAATGGAATGTGTTTGTGAAGGGTATGTATGAAACGGCTTCCGTGAGCAAGGCATCCGAAGGAATAGAGAAAGGCAATTACCGTACTTCCTGGGGATACCTGACCGGTATCGAATATTATCCGATGGAAACCAACCTGCATTTCTTTGTGACGTATGTAGGACGTTCGTATGATTTCACCTCCCGCGCCAAAGTGCTGGGACAGGAGAACTACAGCACTAACCGTATTTCTCAGATGCCTGTATTCTAAAAAACAGCCTCATTATTATACAAAAAATACCCGATAGCCTTCTTGTAAAGATTATCGGGTATTCTTATATGTTCGGTCTTTTTTAATCAATACTCTTCCTCATTAAAGAAGAAATCCTCCTTACTAGGATAATCCGGCCAAATATCTTCGATACTCTCATAGATTTCGCCCTCATCTTCCATCTCTTGGAGGTTCTCAATAACTTCAAGAGGAGCACCCGAACGCATGGCATAATCAATCAATTCATCCTTGGTTGCCGGCCAGGGAGCATCTTCAAGTTTTGATGCTAATTCCAATGTCCAATACATAATCTTGAGTATTTAAAATGAATACTAAATTTGTCTCGTTTTCTATTTTTCGGCAAAAGTATAATAAAATCTATCATTTCCAACTATTATCCCAAAATATTTCATTATTTTGTTCATCAAAATTAATTTTTCGGGATAATACAAACAAATAATCTGATAATCTGTTGACAAATGCTAATACTTCGGGGGAAATTGTACAAGTTTCGGACAAAGCCAGAATACGTCTTTCGGCTCTCCGGCAAATCGTACGGCAAACATGGCAAACGGCTGCTCCACGACTTCCGCCGGGAATGATGAAAGCACAAAGTTCGGGTAATTGCTCGTCCAGCTTATCAATCTCCCGCTCGATACTTTCCACATGTTCAGGGGTAATGATACTAGCGGGTTTCAGTTGTGTTTTCTCCTGATCGGTGGCGAGATGTGAACCGATGGCAAATAACTTATGTTGAATACCCAGAACAAAATCCCGGTCGGACTCCTCCTGCAAATATGTGTGCAGCCATCCCAGATGAGAATTTAGTTCATCCACCGTACCGTAGGCTTCCAGACGGATATGGGTCTTTGGAACGCGACTTCCGCCAACAAGACTAGTGGTTCCTTTATCTCCGGTCTTTGTATATACAAGGCTCTTTTTCATAACTTTCTTTTTTACATTTATAGATAGTAAACGTACAAAGGTTCTTAGAAGTTGACGATATAATGCTGTTTTATCTTTGTTTTATCAAAAAATAGTAAACCGACATCATACAGGTCGAAAGTTATTCCGACCCTTTCGTCAGCCTGCCACTTTTTCCAAAGCGCTTTCATCTCTTTGGAATAGCAGATACCATGGACTACAAATACACTTTTAAGGGTAGTACGGTATACGCAAACCCGAAATACTTCTTCCAATAAGTCCGGATTTTGGTAATCGTTCAGATACAGAAAATCGACTGAAGTATCCGTATCCAAAAACAGTTCCGACAAGTCGGAAGCAAAGAGATAGGAAGCCGTTGGTTTAGCAGCCTGCAGGTACAGACCTGCCGGAGAAGGACGCCCAACCTCTATAATCGTGTCAGGCTGTACCCTATTTACCAACCGGAACAAAAAACGGTTTACCTTTTGAGAACCTTTGCTCCACCCGCGCTCTCTTATCCTCTTTCTTTGTTCTTCTTTCAAGGAAGAATAAGCATAGTAGGGCATCTTCTCATAAATCACATCGGTAATCAGACTGAAAGCAAATGGGGAATGGACGCCATATCCGCAACGATGACGGAAGCGGGAAAGCCAGATAAAAGGTCTTTTTATACAGAGTAGAAAATTCATAAAACCATCATTCGTTTTTTATTCGTAACGCAAAGATATGTTTTTTTATTTCACAGAAGCAAACCGGGAAAGAAATGTTATAAATACTCAGCAATTTAAGGAAAAGGATTTCATTAGAAAAGGAGGCTGTCTAAAAAGTCGGTTCTATCATCATTCTCCTCCTTCCCGAAGGGAATGAGAGTTACTAACGACTTTTTAAACAGCCTCCTCATTACTCATCTATTCCAAGTTACTACTGTAATCTGAATACCACAGGCACAGTATATTTCACTCGAACTTTCTTGCCATTCTGTACTCCGGGCTTCCATTTCGGCATAGAGCTTATCACACGGATAGCTTCTTTGTCCAAATAAGCATCTACCCCTCGTACCACTGCCGGATTCGTAATCGTTCCGTCTTTGTCAACGACAAACTGAACAATCACTTTTCCTGCTGAACCCATTTCTTGAGAAATAGCCGGATACTTGATATTTGTACCCAAATACTTCATCAAAGCAGCCATGCCACCGGGGAAGTCCGGCATGATTTCTACATGTTCATGTATTACATCTTCTTCTACCTCTTCTGCTTCCACAACTGGTGGTATCCAAACAATGTTAGTGGTCGCATCCATGTCCTCTCCTACCGTAGAAACATCATCCGTCACCTCTATATCGTTTTTTACTATTTCTATTATATCCACGATCTTAGTTTCGGGAGGTGGAGGCGGTTCCAGTTTCTCTTCCGGGAATGTGATTGGAACTAACTCTGTAACAAAGATGGATTCATCATCTGGTGATAATGCTGCAACTCTGACATCATGTTGTGTCCATTCGAACGAAACGAACATGAAGGCTAGCGCAACAACCAAACCCATCAACAACCAAGAACCCCGTTGATTCTCAATTGCAGCCTTTTTTGATTTCTTGGCTTCCATAAAAAATGTGTTTAAGTAATTAATAATAGAAAATATATAGTATATATACTACTTTTCGTTTTTCCTCTTAAGCATTACTTAAAGTGCTCTCTCGCTGCAATAAATATAATCGTTTTATGGATAGGTTGTTACGATGTCCCTTGTTTATTCTATTCTTTTCTCTTTTTTTGACTAAAATTTATGAATAATTCAAATCATTCTTTCCTAAATGGCGACGAATTTATATGCCTGCTGAACAGTTGCCTTTTATTGTTCAAATTAAGATTGCATCTAATTTCGTTTTATTTTTTAGGATTATTCGCGTATTTCCCCTTTATGTACCAATACTTTCACCAGCGTACGTTTGGAGTTATTCATATCTGATATCCAAAGCGTCGTATCATTTTGCGCATAGACGCGGACGGGTTGAGAGAAAGTGTATCCTTTTACGGATTTCATAGCTTTGACCCACTTGTCTTGTTCACGATCGTAGATGTTGATAGCGTTATTGTTACCAGTAACATACCAACGTTCGTTGCATAAAGCAAATGTTCTGGGATTAAATTCGAGCGATAGAGCAAGGTCGTCCAGATCGATGGAAACCTTGTTTGTCAGTTCGTCATTGACTAACGACGGATCGAGGACACGTATCTTCTTTCCCAAGTAATCCGTGAGTAAGATATGTCCTTCCGCATCGGGCTGCATATAATGAGCCTCAAAGCCATTATTACCTAGACTGCCGTTGCCGGATGCCTGACAGTAGCGATTCACCTTCTGATAGTTTTCCGGTGTGACTTCCTCTTCTTTATAAATACTAACCACTCCTGTCTTGTCGCGCGCATAAATCAATCCGTCTTTTACCGTCATTGCCTGCGCCTGAAATACAGGACCAGCCCAACTCCCATTGCCGATGCAGGTGAGATAAGCAAGCTCCGGCAGGCTAAACACATGGATGCGTGAATTGAATTCGGTAACATATAGCCGGTCGCCTGCAGGAACGATGGCTTCTATCCGACTACCGAAGCTCTTTTCTTCTCCGGCAATCTGCCATGATTTCAAAGTATTCAGTAACTTGCCTTGACCGATGCTATACACCAGCAAACTGTTGCCTGCCTTTCCGGTGTTGGCAATAAAAAGGGAGTCTCCCCGATGGGCAACAGTGTAGGGAACGAACTCCTCGGGCGTTTCCATGCCCAAAGTTTCCGCATTGACCAAGTGTGTTGCTTCGTATGAGTAATACCAGTAACTATTGTAATCTTCGTTTTCTTTGTCGGAAGAAGGAATATCTTGGTTTTCCTCCAGAATTTCTTTTTCGCATTGGGCGGTCAACACTCCAAACAGTATTATCAGGATATAAGCGTATATTTTCATTCTATATTTTTTTATTTAAAGGATACTTGTTTTTATTTTAATTCACTCATAGGAATGGCATAAACGCAAGCGTTGTTTTTCTTCCGGTCTGTGATGAAGAGCGTGTTACGACGGATACAGAATTTCTCGGGTGCTTGCAAAGTGATGTCTCCGATAACGGTATAATCTTTGATAATTTCACCTGTTGCCGGATCAACCTCACAGAATTTTTCCGTACCATTGGAACTTACAAACAGGCGTCCCTGATAGAAGTCAAGCGCATAGGGAGTGTTTTTGTAAACAAAGTTTCTGACGCGTTTGAGTTCCTTACCTGCGCGCAAGTCAGCAAGGTTGAATACGTCTATGCGCTTGTGCGGGTGAGTAGCATAAAGCAGTCCGTCAGCATCGTTTACAGCCATTCCGTAGGTTCCGCCTGTTTCATTCAAGTGTTCGGAGCGTGCGTATATACACAGAATACTTTCCGATTCTACAAGCCGTTCTTCCACAAATGCCACACGCCTTTTATCATGAATCATCATAACTCCCTTACAGAGTAGTACATCATAAGCGTGCACGGTTTGCGTACTACTTTCTCCCCAGTTACCGTTTCCAACACAGGTAATGAACGGATGCCCTTTTGTTGTAGCGTCAAAGATTTCTGTACGACTGCCTTCGTGAGTCACATAAATCTTGCCATTAGCACGGAATACACCGGTTGGTTGCCCGCTGAATGTATTAGTAGCATCCTTTTTCGTCCATTGCTTGATACTTTCCAAATATATTTTTCCGCCATTGGCAATATTGAAAATTTCCAAGCTGAAATTTCCAGCGACATCGTTCACCACATAAAGCGTGTCGCCGTATGCATATACGTCTTTGGGGCGGAAAGTGGTTTCCGTGGCGCCGGGCACGTCCGTATGGTCGAGACGGAAGGTGAGCGCTTCCTTGTCGTTTCCGCCCGTGTCGGTGGTTCCGTTTGCGGGCGACAGTCCGCCATCGATGGCATCCAGTTCGGGGTCATCGATGATGTATTTGGAAGCTACGTAGGGGTCATTGAAATAGGTGTTTCCGCAACGGCGGTTATGCATGAAGCGGCGGGAGTAGACCGGCATTTTCTTTTCAATTGACAGCAAGCGGTAGACGGTGCCGCACAGGGTTGGCCATCCCGGGCCAGTCTTTTCGTAGGTCATGTTTCCGTCGTGTCCGTATCCCAGGCAGTGTGCATACTCGTGGAACTGGGTATCGGTGATGTCTCTGTCGTCGGCATAGTGTTCGAGATAGCAAGATTCGTGCATACCGTAGGTCGTTCCGCCTCCTAATCCCATCACGCCGGTAGTGTATCCAAAAATCAGTCCGGAATGTTTGTATACTTTCGCGAGCAGGGCGTTTTTGTCTATCTCCGTTCTGTTGTTGTCGCTGTGCAGCGGGCCGAACTCGTGCAGGGCTTTCTCAAACTCTTCGGACGAGAACATGAAGCTCATGTTCAGTGCAATGGCTACCGCTTCGCGCGTATGCGACGCCTTCATCTTATACCCCCAGTACGTGCCTTCGTATCTGCCGAAGGCAATGTACCATTTGCATTTGTTCGATTGCAGGCATTTCCAGTACGGGTCGTCACACTCTACGGTGAAGGTGAGGTTCTCTTTGGAGATGTACGGGTTTGCCACAATTTGTATCTTTTTCCCGCTGCGTGTGTAGGCTGTCAGGTCTTCCGTAGCAAAGGGGATGTGTACTCTGAGCTGCTGGAAGGCTTGCACCTTTTCAAGTTCGATGAATTTGAATTCCTCTTCGTAGCCCTCTATCTTTGCCCATACAGTGAGGTTTTTCAGTGCCCGGGGGCTGTAGAAGCGTAGCTGGAAGTAGTGCTCGTCGTCAAAGAGTATTTGCAGGGGTTGGTTGACGTAGAAACTACGCTGGTTCTTATCAAAATAGACATCGGGCGATTCATTGTCATTAAGTAGATAGTAAGTGTTGTCCGAATTGTAATCTGCTTCGGTCAGCCTAATGGGTAATACATTGTCGATTGGAGTATTGTCAGGGGTTTCTTCAGGAAGTAACGCCAAGTGTTCTTCTACACATCCTGTCAACAGCAAAAGGGTGCTTACCACGATAAATAAGCTGGTAGAAAAAAGTTTTTTCATCATCTGTTCTTATTTTGATTTATTACCAATAAATATTCTCTATTTTGAAAACGGGCGCAAAAATAATTTTTTTAATAAAAACAAGCAAAGTTTTTTTAGGTGTGGGCGTATAAGTCGCACTATAATGTTCGACAAGATAAAATTCTTATAACAAAGTGCGGACTTACCTCAAAGTTCTTGATTTACGTTTCTACATGATCCCCAACGAGTAACGAGGGCTCAGTCTGAAAATTGGGGGATTTGATTCAGGACAATCACATTCTTAACAAAATAGATTCATTCCGGTGTGAAAGTGAGCTAAACTGTGCATTTTTGACTCATTCGATAGCGGAATACTGCGTAACTTACCTCTTTCTTTATAAATAAAGTATCATCAATGCCACTATAAGATTATTGCCATTCATCGATTTCACCTGATTCTTGAAATGCCGATGAATAAGGAGATAGCGGGTGGAACTTATGAATCAAAAGTTCATGTTATACTTACGCAAATCAGTAATTGAAAACATTTACCTACTTACGAAAGTTGCTGTAAATCAGTAAAGCGTTGGATAAAAAGAGCCGGAATAGACAAGCATATAAGTTGGCATTGCGCCTGGCATTCGTTTGCTGTGAACATTCTGACCAATGGGGCAAATATCAAGACTGTAGCCAATCTTTTAGGACACAGCGGATTGAAGCATACAGAGAAGTACACCCGTGCGGTGGATAAATTGAAAGAAAAAGCAATAAACAGCTTGCCCGAACTAAAGTTTTAACCATAAAAGACTTATCTTTGTAACTATGAACTTTGAAGCATTAGTAAAACATATCAGCACGATACAGAATACGTTGCAGGCACAAGCCGCACACGCTGTAAACCTTGCCCTTACTTCCCGTAACTGGCTTATGGGGTGCTATATCGTGGAACAGCTAAAAGAGCCTATCACGCAATACATTGCGTCACAAATACAAGTTCGGCAGTCATTGACCGCCGAATTCACCGAACCAATTCGGCGGTTGGTGACCGC
>CAPYSS010000026.1:0-48980 GCA_948742525.1 Bacteroides caecimuris
AATAGAATGGGATGAAATTCCGATGTCTTGCGAACAATTTATGGATGGAAAAGATAAAAACCAAGCTAAGAAATATGCGGAAATGCTTTGGAACCCTAAAGTATATATCAATATTTTTGTATATCCATTTCACGAAAACAACATTTTAGGAATTGCACATTTACCTTATTGTTTATCATCATATCCATTAGATGGTTTAAACAATGGAAATTATTTCTTAAGCCATGAGGTAGAATACCCCCATTGCGTGTCTATCAATAGCGATTATATTTATATAAACGGTGACAATAGTTCTTACCACCCAGCCGATGTTTACAATACTCTTGCACATGAACTAGGACACTATCTTGGATTACATCATGCCTTTTCCGAAGATGGAGATAATACTGATTTGTGCGAAGACACAGATTATTGCACCGACACCCCTACCTACAATATTACCGAATATACAGAATGGGTTAACGGCATAGATTTAAGCAAGTATTCATTCGATGAGTTGTGTACAAGAACGAACTGTGAAGGCGGTACTTTTATTTCGCACAATATCATGGACTATGCTTTTTGTTATTCTGACCAATTTACATTCCAGCAACGCAAACGTATCCGCCACGTACTATCTTATAGCCCTCTTATTCCCGGGGTAAAGGAATACACATCAGCAGACACCCGTTCTTTGAACTGTGACGAACAACCACCAATACAGTTTAGATATTAATATTTGAAATAAGCTAAAAGAGGTAAGCTGTAAGAATCCTTTACTTTCGAAGATTAAAGTATCCTATCCCCTATCAATTTGTAACTTGATAAATAGCAAAATGCATATTGATAATAATAGATAAAGAGAAAATTACTTTTTTCTTGAAGATTTAATTATATTTGCAACGAATTACTAAATTAACAAACACAATATTCTCTTGCTTTTCTGATGCAATATACCTCATATCAAAATATGAAAGATGTGGCTTTATGGAACCTTGTATTGAAGGGTGATATGAAAGCTATGTCTTTATTGTATAAGAAACATTACGAATTATTACTTAACTTTGGTCTGAAATATACTTCAGACGAAGAATTCGTAAAGGATTGCATTCAGGATGTTTTTGTGAAACTTTGTACAAGTAAGCGATTATCATCGACGGAGTATGTACGTTCTTATCTTTTAACTTCTTTGAAAAATGTTATATCTGATAAATTGTCATCATTGAAACTGACGGAAGATTTGAATGAACATTTCTTTGAACTGAAAATAGAAGATGCTGCTTTAGAATCCCTTTTTAAAGATAATGATGAAGAACTTCTATTAAGCAAAAAATTGATAAACGCCTACAAGAGTCTGCCTGAGAACCAGCGGGTGGCAATCTATCTTCGTTATGTCAAAGGATTGTCCTATAAAGAAATGGCAGCTGTCTTGAACATAAATCCCCAGTCTTCCATGAATTTGGTTTCTCGTGCATTAACCAATTTACGGTCAAAAATGACTTTGGATGAGTATTTACTATTTATTATTTTATTCTTTTCCTGACTATATTACTCTTTTTTTATAAATACTCTATTTTTTTTCGGAAAAAGTGAGTAGACATTTGCATTATCATCGTTTTAAAGATAAAGACGATGAAAAATGGAGAAAAGAAAGTTTAAAATACGCCACCATGTTGCACGAAAATTGATCGAGCACGCCAGAGAACAAGAGAGACATGTCACTCCTGAAGAACTGGACGACTTGTGGAGATGTGTAGAAGAACAAGTATTCATAGAGAAAAGAAAGAACTCACGACGCTGTATTCTACATGTCACCACGGCTTTATCGGCTGCGGTTATCTTCTTCTGCATGTTCTGGTTAGGCAAACAATTTATCCCGAATGATTCAGACGATGATTCAATTGTGGATTTTGCCCAATATACACAAGCCGAAGAAGTAACCAACAAGGATATTCGATTGCTGATACCAGGCAAGAAGGAGGTAGAAGTGAAAGAAACAGATGCAAATATCATCTATTCGCAAAATGGAACGGTAGTAGTCAATTCTGATACAATTACTCAGCGAGAAACACAGGAGAAAGAAAGAGAGTTCAATCAATTGATAATACCGAAAGGAAAAAGAACTCGATTGACTTTGGCTGACGGGACACATTTGTGGGCAAATTCAGGGACACGTGTCGTTTATCCCAGCCATTTTGAGAAGAATCGCCGTGAAATTTATGTTGAGGGAGAAGTCTATCTCGACGTCTTTCGCAATGAGAGTGCTCCTTTTATAGTTAAGACCAAAGATTTTCAAGTACAAGTATTGGGTACAGCGTTTAATGTGTCGGCATATCCGTCGGAAGGAATGTCATCTGTGGTATTAGTTAAAGGAAGTGTGAATGTTAAGAATTATAAGAAAGAACAAGTGAAGCTCGTTCCGGGACAATTAGTCAATATCCACACAGGGCAACTGAATACCCCTAAAAATGTAGATATAGAACCCTATGTATGTTGGGTGAAAAATATGCTGATGTATACGGACGAGCCATTGAACAGGGTATTTAAAAAGCTAAATTTGTATTATGGCAGAGAATTTATTCTGGAACCGGAAGTTGAAGAAATGTTGGTTTCTGGTAAATTGGATTTAAAAGAAGAATTGGAAGACGTCTTACATACTATATCATTCTCCGCTCCCATTTATTATGAAAAGTTTGATGATAAAATATATGTGAGAAAGGAGCGTATGATAAATGAATTTAATTATTAACCTTATTATTACACCTGTTTTTTATGAGAAATAAAGACCCGTAAAAAATAGCTGAATGATAGTGCACAATCATTCAGCTATAATAAAATCGAAACAATGTTCAAGATTGTTTAATTTTTTAATTCGTTGCTAATATATGAAAAATAACAATACAGACTTTTCTGCGAGGACGAAAATATCTCGCATATTATTTCTTTTTAGTTTTTGCTTTCTTTTTTTGCAATCTTACTCAGCTAATATAGAAACACATAATCAGGAGAAAACTTTTACATTTGAAATGTGGAATAAGCCCGTAAAAGAGGTGCTAAACTATATAGAGAAGAATAGTCAATTTATATTCTTTTACTATAATAATACGATTGACATAAAACGAAATGTAAGTTTATCTGTGAAAGATAAACCTATTACGTTCGTTTTGGAGCAATTATTTAAAGGGATGGATGTCCGGTATGAGATAAAAGGTCGTCAAATCTCTTTAAAGAAGAATGAAGGTCAACAGTATCCTCAGAGTAAAAAACAACAGAAACGTAAATTGATAGGTACAGTTATGGATGCTTCAACTGACGATCTTTTGGTAGGAGTCAGTATCTCTGTTAAAGGAACACCGGGCGTAGGCACAATAACAGATTTGGAAGGTAAGTTTTCAATAGAAGTTTCAAATAATACAGAATTAGAGTTTTCTTATATAGGCTATAAGAAACAGACATTAATGGTAGGTGATTTAGGTGTTTTGAATGTGAAGATGGCATCCGATAATGAAATGTTAAGTGAAGTAGTTGTTATTGGAGCCGGAACACAAAAGAAAATATCTGTAACGGGTTCTATAACCTCAGTGAAGGGTGAAGGACTACGTAGTCCTTCATCAACTTTAACGAATAACTTTGCAGGAAAACTCGCAGGAGTGGTTGCAGTCACTAAAACCGGAGAACCGGGGGCTGCTTCTGAATTTTATATTCGTGGTGTCAGTACTTTCGGAGGACGTGCTACTCCTCTTATCTTGATGGATGGAGTGGAAATATCTTCCGGTGACTTAAACCGTATACCTTCAGAATCTATTGAAAGTTTTTCGATATTGAAAGATGCTTCAGCCACTGCTATTTATGGAGCACGCGGAGCTAATGGTGTCATGCTTGTCACTACTAAGAACGGTGCGGAAAACTCCAAGGCTACAATTAATGTTTCATTTGAAAATTCATTTATGCAACCAACAAAGATGGTGGATTATGTCGATGGAGCTACTTGGATGGAGATTTATAATGAGGCTTTATTGACGCGTACTCCTGGTGCTAGCCCGAAATACTCCAAAGATGTAATTGATTTAACACGTTCACATACTTCTCCTTATTTGGCACCGGATGTAAATTGGCGTGATGTGATGTTTAAGGATATGACAATGAATCAAAGGGCGAATGTCAATGTTTCCGGCGGTGGGTCGCGTGTAACATATTATTTGAGTTTGCAAGCTAATCACGATACAGGTATGTTGGATATACCCCAAACTTATTCTTTTGATAATAATATCAATCGATGGGATTATATATTTCAGAATAATATTGCTTACAAACTGACTTCTACCACTAAAGTAGGGCTAAGGATGAATGCTCAGATTGGGCAACACAAAGGGCCTGGATATTCCGTTTCAGACTTATTTAAATATGCTTATTATGCCAATCCCATAACATTCCCGGCTACTTATCCAAGTCAGGAAGGTGACACACATATTCGTTTCGGCAATGCTTGGCTTACACAGGGAGAAAGGACGTATCTTAACCCATATGCGAAGATGATGGAGTCGTTCAAGGAAGAAAATTATAGTACCTTAAATACAACCTTGAATATCGAGCAGGATTTGGGATTTGTAACCGAGGGACTCTCTGTTAAAGCATTGATAAATTTTAAAAGTTATGCAGCTTCCGACTACACGCGTACAATGGAGCCGTATTATTATTTAGCAAAGATGAGTTCAACTGAAGATAATCTGCAGTTGGAGCGTATAGGTAATAGTGGACAGGAATATATTCAGGAAGGCGAAATTCAAAAAGCAAATGACAATACGTTTTATCTGGATGCTAGAATTGATTATTCACGTACTTTTGGACAGAAGCATTCAGTGTCGGGGATGTTGATGTATATGCAGCGTGAATATCGTAATGGAACTATACCCAATCGTAATCAAGGCTTTTCCGGTCGTTTTACCTATGATTATAAACACAAATATTTGGTGGAGGTGAATTTTGGCTATAATGGCACGGAGCGTTTGGGGAAGAATGATCGTTTTGAGTTTTTTCCGGCTATGTCATTAGGATGGGTTGCCAGTGGTGAGGATTTTTGGAAACCAATTGAAAAATATGTCAACTATTTTAAGATTCGCGGTTCGTATGGATTAGTAGGTAGTGATGAAACTGGCCTCCAGGCAAATCCTGCTGCTGCGCACTTTTTGTATTTGGATGAAGTCAATTTGACAGGTAGCGGGGGATACCATACTGGTTATCTCGGTAATATTGGAGGAGATTATAAAGGGCCTGTGATCAACTCGTACGCAGTGACGAATGCAGGATGGGAACGAGTGAAGAAACTGGATATTGGTGTAGATCTGGAACTGTTCAATCAAGTGAACCTGACCTTTGATTATTTTTATGATAAAAGGTATAATATCCTAATGAGACGTGCTTCATGGCCGGTAATTATGGGGTATCAGAATGCTGTTCCTTGGAGTAATATAGGTGCGGTTGATAATATGGGGTATGAATTTAGTATCAATTGGCGTAAGGAACTTTTTAAGGAATTTATAATTGATATGCGTGGTAATCTTACTTATAATAAAAACAAATATATATATAAAGATGAGCCAAATTATCCTTATGTATGGAAGTCGGATACTGGAAGACCGTTAAGTACGACGAAGGGATATATTGCAGAAGGTTTATTCGCCAGCCAGGAGGAAATTAATGTAAGCCCGACACAGAGTTTGGGCAGTACGGTTATACCGGGTGATATAAAATATCGTGATGTGAATGGTGATGGACTCATAACTGAAGACGATATGGTGGTATTGTCTGATTATGGAAATATTCCCCGGATCCAATATGGTTTGGGAGTGAACATTACTTATAAAAAGTTTGATTTCGGAGTGTTTTTTAATGGTTCTGCCCAACGTACTATAATGATAAATGGTATTTCTCCATTCTTTTCGGATATGTCATACGGTGAACGCAACTTAATGTCTTTCATCGCTAAAGATTATTGGTCTGAAAGAAACCCAAATCCGAATGCGACTTATCCGAGACTGGGAATCCAAAACAGTCAGATTGAAAATAATATGAAAGCTAGTTCATATTGGATGCGTAATGGAAATTTTATTCGTTTCAAGACACTGGAATTGGGATATACTTTTCCTCACTGTCGTATCTACTTAAGTGGCGATAATTTGGCCGTATGGAGTCCGTTTAAATTATGGGATCCGGAGTTAGGCTATGATTCCTATCCTTTGTCCCGCACTTTTAATGTGGGAGTTCAATTGAAATTCTAATATTGTAAAACAAATAATATGAAGAGAATAGCTATTTTAAAATATTTCCTACAAGTCTTTTTATCAATGAGCTTGTTGTCTGCTTGTAATTATCTGGAAGTAATTCCACCTGAACAGGCGAATTTGGATGATACTATGAAAGATGCAAATGCTGTACGTAACTTTTTATATTCTTGTTATAACGGCGTTGAGAATACAATTACTATGGACAATCCTTCTGTAGATGAAACAACTAATTCTATTGAATTGAATAGTGGCTTACAGAAACTCAGTTATAATCAATTGAGTTCATCTGCAAAAGATTATGGATGTTGGGATAACGCATATAATGCTATTGGACAATGTCACTTGTTTTTACAACAATTGGAGAAATCTACCCCTCTGGGAGTAGACGAGGCAATGAAAACACAATATAGGGCAGAGGTAAATTTTCTGATAGCCTATTATCATTTCCGTCTATTAGTGGACTATGGTCCTATTCCTATAATTGACCATTTTATGTCAATGTCTACTCCGGTTTCTGAGATTCCAGGACGTTCGCATTTTGATTATGTTGTAGATTTTATTTGTAAAAAGTGCGATGAAGCTGCAACGGACCTTCCTGCTTACCGTACGACATCAGAATGGGGAAGAGCGACTTCATCCATTTGCTATGCTTTGAAAGCTCGCTTGCTGCTTTATGCTGCTTCTGATTTATGGAATGGCAGTTTTCCATATAAAGACTGGAAAAACAAAAACTATGAAACTCCTGGATATGGGAAGGAGTTAGTGAGTAACTCGTATGAACCGGAAAAATGGAGAAGGGCTTTGGAAGCTTGTGATTATGCTTTAAAATGGGCTGAAGATAATGGTGGTAATAAATTATTGCTTGTAGATAATATGCCCTCAAGAGTGGCGAACCTTAAAGATCCATATATACCAGAGAATTCAGATGAGGATTTTGTGGCACATGTCAAATTAATGAGTCTCGTATTACAATCAACTCCTGATGAAGGCAATTTTGAATATTTATGGGGGATTGTACCATATGTTGCGATAGGATTTTGGTCACCTTTACCCTTGAATATTATTGAACGAAATGGTTCATGGGTATCTGGATATAGTCAAATGGCACCGACTTTATATACGATCGAACATTTTTGTACTAAAAATGGGAAATTGCCGGAAAATGATGAAAAGTTTGTGGATAAAAGTGATTGGTTAAAATCTGCAGGAGTAAGCGGAAGATCTGATATTATTAATCTATGTGTAGGTCGTGAACCACGTTTTTATGCATGGATGGCCTTTGATGGAGGAGAATACACGCAACAGTTAGTAAATGGAAAATCCTTACAACTCAACATGAAGAGCTCTAGTAAACAAGGACGCAGCCCACAAGTGAACCGAAACTATTCGCCCACTGGCTTTTTAAGTAAAAAGTTTGTTGAACCTGACTTGAATTTTACTTCAGAGAGTAGTGGTGAAGCCAATAATGTAAATTATCCGATACCATTATTTCGTTTAGCCGAATTATATTTGAATCGTGCGGAATGTTATGCAGCACTGGACATGACAAAGGAAGCGCTGGCTGATATAAATACGATACGTCGTAGAGCGGGGGTGCTTGAGTTGAAAGAAAGTGATTTGGATGTAATGCCTTTAATGGACTGGATTCGTAATGAGCGATTTGTAGAATTATGGGGAGAGGGACATCGTCATTATGATGTACGCCGTTGGATGATTGCTCCAGAGAGATTGAAAGCTGGTGCAAGAGAAGGATTGAATGTTTTGGCGAAATATGATCCTTCTTTTGATGAGTTTAATGTACGGACCAGAATAAATCAGCCATTTATGTGGGATAATCGTATGTATATTCTTCCTGTTTATGCAGATGAAGTATATAGTAACCCGCAAATGATTCAGGCACCGGGATATTAATTTCATTTCAACAAACTGTAAATTATACGATTATGAAGAAAAAATATCTTTTTTTGTTATTGGGCGGATGTCTGATGGCTCTGTTTTCTTGTGATAATAATGAATCTGATTATCAGGATTTGTTTCCAGAAGAGTATCATAAAATCTTATATATCAAAGATAGTGGTTCTGTTGAGCTTGAATTATCACAATTGAGTTCAACTCCTACATATAATTATTCATTTATTGTTTGTAAGGCGGGAAGCAATCCTGCTTTGGAGGCGAATGCTCATATTGAAGTGATGTCACAAAAAGAATTGGATGAGAAATATAGCATTCCCGAAGCCGTAAATTATAAAGTACTTCCTAAGAAAACATATTCCTTGGAGAATTCAGAGTTATTATTTACGTCTGAAGAGTTACATAAGTATTGTAATGTATCATTGACACCTTCTATTATCAAAGAACTGCTGGAAGAAGGAAACCCCTCTAATTTATGGGTGTTGCCATTAAAGCTAGTCAGTACATCTGATTCTGTCAATTCAGATAAGAACATCTTGTTTTTAAAGATTGCAGCTGTCAATACTCCGACTATTAAATTTTCAAATGCAAGTAAAAAAGTAAATTTTGGCAATAGTTCATCTTTATCAGTAAATGTGGGTGCGGAAATCGTAAATGTTTCTAACAATCAATGGAATTTTTCGTGTGAGGTTGATTATGCTTCTGATGCCACAGTTTTGCTAGATGAATATAATCAGAATAATCCGGCTTTTAAATGTGTGTTGATGCCTACTCAAAATGTAGCTTTTAGTATAAAAACTTTTGAGTTTGAGCAAGGAGACAGTAAATCTATGAAAGATTTGGTTCTAAATATCACGTCCGATGGATTGATATCAGGAACAAACTATTTTGTACCGATAAAATTTGTCAGTTGTACAGAAGAAGGATTTGTGTTGGAAAATCCCTATTATTTAATTGTTACCAATCCCTTTGGAAATAATGCTAAAATAACATTAAATCCAGAACAACTCTCTAGTCCTCATTCAGAACAGAACCATGAGGGAAGATTGGAATGTTTAGTTGATAATAATAGGGACACTTTCTGGCACGCTTGGTATTCTAAATATGTATCCTCTGAGATTGGTTATTATTTTGATGTCAAATTGCCCGCTCCTATTTCCGATTTCTCAATAGGCTATACTACACGTAGTGGAGACTACCACGAAGATCCGGTAACTATTTACTTGTATGGCAGTAATATTGGTGATGATAATTTGAGCAATTGGACATTGATTGCTACACTGAATAGTGAAACTGACGCTTTGCCAACAACTGCAAGTACGGATTATAAATCTAGTGTTTTCACGGCGTCTGCTTCTTTCTCTTATTTAAGGTTTGCCTGCCCGAGAAGTATGAGAATGGGCGAGATCAGGTATCCGGGAAGTGGAAGAGATGGTTCGTTAAACTTGGCAGAATTCCGTTTATGGGGCAAATAAAAGTAGAAGAAATGACAAAAAAAATATTCGTTTTGTTTAGCTTGATAATATATGGTGCAGTTTTGTTGGCTGCCCATAATTATCAAGTGAAATCTCCTGATGGTAGATTACTTGTTACAATTTCAACAGATAAGCAAATTACTTATTCTGTAAAGTATGATGGTTTGTTGATGTTGTTGCCCTCACCTATAAGTATGCAATTGGATAATGGACAAATTTGGGGGAAGGAGGCCAAAATAGCTAAAGTGAAAAAAGTCAGCAACAATAATATGATAGAGAGCCCTTTCTATCAACGTAAGGAAGTTGTTGACTGCTATAATGGTTTAATGTTGAATTGTGGTAAAGAATTTGAACTGGAATTTCGTGCGTATGATGAAGGGATGGCTTACCGCTTTATTTCCAAGTATGAAGGAACTTATAAGATCATAAATGAACAAGCTGATTTTAGATTTGATAGAGACTATCGTTCTCATCTTGCTTATGCCCCTCGTGGAGGGGCAGATGGGAATGATAGATTCAATTCCAGCTTTGAAGAAATGTATACAGAGACAAGTTTAAGTGGAATTGCGGAGAATCAGTTGATAATGACGCCGACACTGATTGTTGGAAATGAAGGGAAAAAGCTATGTATAGCAGAGTCTGATGTAATCAGTTATCCAGGGATGTTTTTAACAAGAGCGGAAGATTATTCCAATGTATTAAGTGGAACATATGCTAGTTATCCGGAAAAAATGGCACCACGAAGTTGGAATGATTCTTTTTATAAAATGGAAAACTATGCGGATTACATTGCCAAATGCGATGGAGTGCGTACATTTCCATGGAGAATTCTGTGTATTGCTGATAATGATATTGAGTTACTGAGTAATGACATGGTTTATCGGTTGGCTAGCCCATCCCGCATTGCGGACACAGCCTGGATTAAGCCAGGATTGGCTACCTGGGATTATTGGAATAACTGGGAAGGTCAGGGTGAAAGCGGTAAAACGATTGATATGTACAAGAGGTTTATCGATTTTGCAGCATCTCAAAAACTGTCCTATTATGTCATGGATTCTGGTTGGGCTATATATGAAGGTAATGGTGCTTCTATGACTAAACCACGACCGGAGTTATACTTGAATGAATTGGTGAAATATGGAGAAGAGAGAGGAGTTGGACTTATCTTATGGGGTGGTTCTGCCAACTTTGCTGCTGATAACATGGAAGAGATATGCCGTTATTATGCACATATGGGTATTAAGGGATTTAAAATAGATTTTTGGGAATACGATAATCAGCGTATGATGGACCTATTGTTTAAAGCGGCGGAAATTACCGCTAAGTACAAGCTATTGTTAATTTACCATGGATGCCCGAAACCTGTCGGTTTAAATCGGACTTTTCCAAATATCATGAGTTATGAAGCGATAAAAGGGCTGGAGTATGTTTCAACTGGAATAGTAGGAGCCTATGATATGATTGATTATAATGTAATTTTTCCCTTTATTCGTCAGATAGCCGGAGCATCTGACTATACTCCGGGAGCCATGAAAAATCTGCCGATTGGGAAACTTGGTTGGGCTCCTAAAGCTAGTGAGGGTACCCGTTGTCAACAGATTGCTTTGTTTATTACCACCTTTAGCCCTATTGGTTCGTTGTGTGACAGTCCTACCAATTATTATGCCAATAAAGAATCTGTGGATTTTATTTCTCGAATACCGACAACTTGGGATGAGACAATACCTATGCATGGAATGATCGGACAATATATTGTGATGGCCCGGCAAAAAGGGAATAAGTGGTTTATAGGAGGGGTGAATAATAAACAATCCCGCATTATAACTTTAGATTTTTCTTTTCTTCCTGCTGGAGATTATCAGATGGAGTGGGTTTGTGATGCAAAAGATGCTGATGTGAATCCTGAGAATTACATTAAAGAAATAATAAATATACCATCGAACCGAAAACTTGTCGTTAAAATGGCACAGGGCGGAGGATTTGCTGGGATTATTCAAAAAAAATGATATGGATATGAAAAGCTTTTTGGTGAAAGGGATAGTCTTTTTATTAGTACTGGTTACTGCATGTAAAGATTCTGATGAGAATAATTTATCAAAAGGAGGTTCTGTTGTTGGAAAAGATTTTGCAATAAAGTCTCCTAATGGTTTGCTGGAAGTAAATGTTAGTACAGGAAAAAAACTGACCTTTGATTTGAACTATGGGGGAACTCCCATGCTTGCCAAGTCCACTATAGCATTGCAATTGGGACATGGAATTATCTGGGGTGGTGGAAGAGAATTGAAGGATGCCAAAGAAGAGACGATTAATGAATCATTTTCTACATCGTTCTATTTAAAAAAGACAGTTACCGATAAATATAATAGACTGTATCTTGATTTTGGAGATGATTTTGATGTGGAATTTCGAGTGTATGATGAAGGTATGGCTTACCGTTTTATCTCTAAACGTACGGATAATTATAAGATTTATGGTGAGCAGGCTGATTTTACCTTTGCTGAGAATAACCAGATTTATGTAGCTTATGCTCCTCAAAGTAGTTTCTCTTCGAATGATAAGTTCAATTCCAGCTTTGAAGAAATGTATACTTTGACTACGGTTAATGGTGTGATAAAAGACAAACTTATAATGACCCCAATGTTGGCGGTGTGTGGTAATGGAAAGAAGCTTTGTATTGCAGAATCGGATGCGGTCAATTATCCGGGATTGTTCTTGAGTCGTAACTCTAATTCGGATGATGTGCTGAATGCTACATTTGCAGCTTATCCTACAAGTATGGAGCCTTCTGCGAATTATGGCAGTCATTATCAGGTAGGAGGTTATGCAGAGTATATTGCAGACTGTAACGGTGCTCGTACTTTTCCTTGGCGAGTGTTGTGTGTGGCAGAACGTGATATGGATTTGTTGTCTAATGATATGGTATATAGATTGGCTGCTCCTTCTAAAATAACAAATACTTCATGGATTAAACCGGGTTTGGCAACATGGGATTATTGGAGTTGGTGGGATGGAAGAGGAGAAGGTGCAAAAACTTATGATACTTATAAACATTTTATAGATTTTGCAGCTTCTAAAGGCTTACCGTACTATATCATTGATTCAGGGTGGGCTTTAAACGGAAGTTCTTTGGCTGAGCCGCGTCCGGAAATAAGATTGGAGGAACTAATTGAATATGGAAAGCAAAAAGGAGTCGGGCTTATTTTATGGGGTGGTGCTGCAAACTTTAGTGATGGAGATATGGAAGCAATCTGTCAACAATATTCCAGAATGGGCATTAAAGGTTTTAAAATAGATTTTTGGGAATATGACAACCAACGCATTATGGAACGTTTTTATAAAGCCGCAGAAGTATCCGCTAAATATAATTTATTGATGATTTATCATGGTTGTCCGAAGCCGTCAGGAGTGGAACGTACATATCCTAATATTGTAAGTTATGAGGCGGTGAAAGGAATGGAGTTTGCGTCTACTGGATTTGTAGGGTTGAGGGACATGGTTGATTATGTTGTGACTTTTCCTTTTATTCGTCAATTGGCAGGGCCGTCAGATTACACGCCGGGTGCTATGAAAAATATTCCTATTGGTAGCCAGTGGTCCAGACGCTCATGCGAAGGTACGCGGTGTCAGCAGTTAGCTTTATTTATTTCGATATTTAGTCCATTAGGAACATTATGTGACGGACCTACAAATTACAATAATAATCAGGAGTCAATAGACTTTATTTCTAAGATTCCGACTGTGTGGGAAGAATCAGTTCCTTTGGATGCAAAAATAGGACAGTATATTATTATTGCCCGTAAAGGACATAATGGTGAGTGGTTTGTTGGCGGAGTAAACAACAAAGATGCACGTACCGTAACAGTTCCTTTGTCTTTTTTGACCGCAGGTGAATATACAATGGAGTTAATGAGAGATGCGGATGATGCAGCCTTGAATGCAAAGCATTATGTAAAAGAAGTAAAGAATGTTTCCAATGCAACATCTTTGACTATTAAAATGGCTCCTGGAGGTGGTTTTGCAGCACGTATTTATTAAAAAAAATCCAAAAATTATTATTATGAAACACTATCAATTTTATATCTTATGGCTATTTGTTTGTGTAATAGCTTTTTATTCATGTTCTAAGGATGAAGATATCTTTTTAGACAACGACGAGATTGAAAAACCTGAAGGTCCTGGGCAACCGGATAATATCGTTATATCTTTAGTCGCGTCGGGATTACAGGATATCATCGATATTAGGACAAGTCCCTCGTTTCAGTTTGATATTGAAAGAAGTGTGGATGCGGAAGAAACAGTTGCATTATTTGCGAAATTGACGGAAGAAGAAGTTAATGAAGAATTGAATGATGAACATACCTATAAATACTTCTCGGACGAACAATGGACGATTGATGATAATCCGATTGTTTTTACAACAGGTGAAACGAAGAAATCGGTTACTGTCTCATTCACAGAACCTCCATGCACAGATGTTCCACAGGTATATGTGCTTGGATTATATTTGCGTTCATTTACGGAAGAAGCGAAAATAGAATCTACTAAAAGTAAGATTATATTCAGGGTAGAAATTCCTGCAAAAGAAGGAACTGCAACTAATCCTCATCTTTTGAGTTCTGTAGATGATCTGTTGGCGATGAAAGTAAAAGTCGATGCGATTGCTGCCGGAGAGGAAATTTATTTTGAACTTCGGAATGATATTGATTTGGCTGGAGCAAGCTGGATGCCTTTAGTTGATGCAGGTGGAAATTTGGATTGGGGAGAATATCGTATAATTCATTTTAATGGCAATAATCATAAGATAAGTAATTGGTCTTGTGAAGGTACCCCCTATGCTAGTTTCTTTGGTGTGTTAATAGGTTCATGTAAAGATGTCATTTTTGAAAATGCTGTTGTTTCAGGTACAGGAAGACCTGTAGGGATTGTGGCGGGAGCTGTAGGGCATTGGGGATATTCTAATCCTAAAACGGAAATTGTGAATACTCATGTTAGTGGTTCTGTTGACGGTGAAGTGAATTTGAACTGGGATTGGGGAAATCCGGCTTTTGCAATTGGAGGTATTTGTGGAGTGTTAAGGCAAGGTAGTAGTATATTAAACAGTTCTTCTTCTGCCAATGTAAGTGGGACAGCTGCAGGAGGTATTGTCGGAGATTGTAATAATAGTGGCGGCGGAAGTATTTCAGGCTGTTTTTATAAAGGTGGAACTGTAACTGCTATTGGTGGTGCGGATGCTTATGCCGGCGGTATTACGGCTAGAATAGCTAATTGTCGTATCTCTAATTGCTACTCTTCCGGTACAATCAGTTCTGAAAATGGAAAAGCGGCAGGAGGTATTACTGGAGAACTGTCGCCAAATACCACAATTTCCAATTGTTATTCAACAGCAAAAGTTATAGCCAACACCAATGCGGGCGGGATTATAGGTCGAACTGATGGATGTAGTGATAGTACAGTTGAAGGTTGTATTGCTTGGAATCATTCTGTGACATCATTATCTGATTTAGGCTCAGGACTTGTTACAGGATGGATTAATGGTTCTAATTTAACGTTACAGCGTTGTTTCTCTAATTATGATATTCCTCTTGTGGTCAATGGTAACAGTGTAGACGTTAGTGCGGAATTTACTGAAGATAAAATAAATACATATATCAATGATTATCGATATAATGGAGGTCGTGCCGCAACTACTTTGAAAGAAACGGTAGGTAAACTTGAGTTAGGTTGGAGCACAGATATTTGGGACCTTGCTGGCGATGCTCCTAAATTAAAGTGGGAATCAGTGATGGTTGTTGAATAGTTTTCTCTATATATATTAGATGGAGTGTGAGGAGAGGTGTCATAGAATGACACTCTCCTTATATCTAAATAAATTACCAATGAAAACAATAACTTTTATTTTAAGCATATTATTTTCTGCAACAGTATTTTCTCAGTCTCTTGTCGAAAAATCCTTCCCTAAGGAAGAACTGTTTTCTTTAGGCTCTTATTATTATCCAGAGCAATGGGATTCTTCTCAATGGGAACGTGATTTGAAAAAAATGTCAGATATGGGAATTAAGTTCACCCATTTTGCCGAATTCTCTTGGTCTATGATGGAACCGGAAGAAGGAAGGTATAATTTTGAGTGGTTGGATCGTGCTGTATCTTTAGCGGAGAAATATGGTCTGAAAGTAATCATGTGTACACCTACCTCTACACCTCCAGTCTGGTTGTCGAAAAAACATCCCGATATTTTGATTCGGCGGGATAATGGTGTACAAATTCAGCATGGTCGTCGACAACATGCTTCCTGGAGCAGTGACTGTTATCGTCGCTATGTGGAAAATATCGTCTCTCGTTTAGCAAAACATTATGGTAATAATCCTACCGTTATTGGTTGGCAAATCGATAATGAGCCGGGACACTACGGAGTAGTGGATTACAGCGAAAATGCGCAGGCGAAGTTTCGTATCTGGTTGCAAAAAAAATACGGCATAATTGATAAATTGAATGATACATGGGGAACCTCTTTCTGGAGTGAAACTTATCAGAATTTCGAACAGGTTTGTCTTCCCAATCAGCAGGAGGTTCCTGAAAAACCGAACCCTCACGCCATGCTTGATATGAATCGTTTCATGGCGGACGAATTGGCGGACTTTGTTAATATGCAGGCAGACATACTCCGGCAGCATATTAATAAAGACCAATGGATCACTACCAACCTGATTCCTGTTTTCAATCCGGTTGACCCGGTACGGATCGATCATACGGACTTCCTGACCTACACCCGCTATCTGGTGACCGGACATAATCAAGGAATAGGTAGCCAGGGCTTTCGAATGGGGATTCCCGAAGATCTTGGGTTTTCCAATGACCAGTTTCGTAACCGTGTAGGCAAAACATTCGGAGTGATGGAACTACAACCCGGTCAGGTGAACTGGGGAGTGTATAATCCACAACCCCTACCCGGCGCTGTGCGTATGTGGGTGTATCACGTTTTTGCAGGTGGTGGGAAGTTTGTGTGCAATTACCGTTTCCGTCAACCTCTGAAAGGCAGTGAACAATATCATTACGGCATGATAATGACTGATGGGGTGACTCTTTCTCCGGGCGGTGAAGAATATGTACGTATTGCGCAGGAGATGAAAAAGCTTCGTGCCGCCTACGATAAGAAAAGCCGTATGCCCAAACAGCTGGCTTCCCGACGCATTGGACTGCTTTTCGATATGAACAACTATTGGGAAATGGAGTTCCAGCGTCAAACAGACCAGTGGTGGACGATGCCGCACATACATAAGTATTACAACCTGTTGAAATCCTTTGCTGCTCCCGTCGATGTGATCTCGGAGAAGGAGGATTTTTCGGGTTATCCCTTCCTGATTGCGCCGGCTTATCAGTTGCTTGATAACAATTTGGTAGAACGTTGGACTGAATACGTGAAGAATGGAGGACATCTGATTCTGACCTGCCGTACCGGACAGAAAGACCGTAATGCCAAACTGTGGGAGGCTCCTTTAGCTGCTCCCATCCACCAACTGGCCGGAATAAACGGCTTGTACTATGACCATCTGCCTCACAATCTGTATGGAAAGGTAGATTTCGGGGGCATGGAATACGCTTGGAACAATTGGGCGGACGTACTAACTCCGGCTGCCGGAACAGATGTTTGGGCTGTGTATGCGGACCAGTTTTATAAGGGAGCTGCTTCTGTGATACACCGTAGGCTGGGTAAAGGAACGGTCACTTATATTGGAACGGATACCGATGACGGGAAATTGGAGAAAGAAGTAGTACGTCGTGTATATGAGGAAGCCGGCGTACCGACTGAAGATTTACCATACGGAGTAGTGAAGGAATGGCGGGATGGTTTTTATATCGCTTTGAATTATACATCGGACATTCAGGAAATAGCCATTCCCGATGAGGCGGAGATATTGATCGGCAGTGCACGCCTCGAACCTGCGGGAGTGGTAGTATGGAAAGAAAAAACAAATAAATAATAAACCAACTGATGAATATATGAAAATAAGGAATCTTTTATGTTATGTTTTGTGCGGATTTATATTCTTTTCTTGTTCGCAATCTAACGAAAGGAAAGATATAGAAATGGATCATTTTATTACAGATTTGCTGAATCAAATGACTCTCCATGAGAAGCTCGGACAGTTGAATTTGCCTTCCGGTGGTGACCTTGTTACCGGTTCTGTAATGAATGGTGAGCTTGGAGAGATGATCCGTAAACAGGAGATCGGTGGCTTTTTCAATGTAAAGGGAGTGCATAAGATTTACGCCCTGCAACGTTTGGCCGTGGAGGAAAGTCGTCTGAAAATTCCCTTGCTTGTTGGTGCGGATGTTATCCATGGTTATGAAACCATTTTTCCTATTCCTTTAGCGCTTTCCTGTAGTTGGGATACACTGGCAGTGGAACGGATGGCTCGTATTTCTGCCGTTGAAGCCAGTGCCGACGGTATCAGTTGGACTTTCAGTCCCATGGTTGACATTTGTCGCGATAGCCGTTGGGGACGTATTGCCGAAGGTAGTGGTGAAGACCCTTATTTGGGTTCTCTGTTTGCAAAAGCCTATGTGCGCGGTTATCAGGGTAACAATATGCAGGGAAAAGATGAGATCTTGTCCTGTGTGAAACATTTTGCACTTTATGGTGCTTCCGAGTCAGGTCAGGATTACAACACGGTGGATATGAGTCGGCAACGTATGTATAATGAATATCTTGCCCCTTATCGGGCAGCAGTTGATGCCGGTGTTGGTAGTGTGATGAGTTCCTTTAATTTGGTGGATGGCATTCCTGCCACAGCGAATAAATGGTTGCTGACTGACCTGTTGCGTGATGAATGGGGCTTCCGCGGGCTATTGGTGACAGATTATAATTCTATTGCCGAAATGTCCACTCATGGCGTGGCCCCTCTGAAAGAGGCTTCCATACGTGCTTTACAGGCGGGAACGGACATGGATATGGTTTCCTGCGGTTTTCTGAACACACTTGCAGAATCTCTGAAAGAGGGTAAGGTTACCGAGGAACAGATTAATACAGCTTGCCGACGTGTGTTGGAAGCAAAGTATAAATTAGGCCTGTTTTCAGATCCGTATAAATACTGTGATACCTTACGTTCCAAAGATGTTCTTTATGCGGATGTTCACCGTGCCGCGGCACGTGAGATTGCTGCTGAAACATTTGTCCTGCTGAAGAACACCGATAATCTGCTTCCGCTCAAACAGAAGGGACGAATAGCCTTAATAGGACCTATGGCTGATGCGCGTAACAATATGTGCGGAATGTGGAGTATGACTTGTACTCCTTCCCGTCATGCTACTTTGTTGGAGAGTCTTCGTTCTGCAGTAGGTGATAAGGCTGAAATACTATATGCGAAAGGTAGCAATATCTACTATGACGAGAGGCTTGAAAAGGGTGCTGTCGGCATACGTCCTTTGGAACGTGGCGACAATCGTCAATTACTGGATGATGCACTTGCTACAGCTGCTCGCGCGGATATTATTGTTGCTGCTTTAGGTGAATGTGCGGAAATGAGTGGCGAATCAGCTTCACGTACAAATCTTAATATTCCCGATGCCCAACAGGATTTGTTGAAGGCTTTGGTAAAAACGGGTAAACCTGTTGTGCTGCTTTTGTTTACGGGGCGCCCGTTAGTTTTGAATTGGGAGGAGGAGAATGTCCATTCCATTTTGAATGTCTGGTTTGGTGGTAGTGAAACGGGGGATGCTATTGCTGATGTATTGTTCGGTAAAGTGTCTCCGAGTGGTAAATTGACTACTACTTTTCCCCGTTCGGTCGGTCAGCTTCCTTTATTCTATAATCACTTGAACACAGGACGTCCCGACCCTGATAATAGTACTTTCAATCGTTATTCCAGTAATTATTTGGATACAACCAATGAACCTCTTTATCCTTTCGGATACGGTTTAAGTTATACCCGTTTTACCTATGGAAATATGCATTTGAGTTCGGAAATATTATCTGAGAATGGAGACTTGACGGTATCTGTGACCGTGAGTAATGTAGGGAATTATGATGGATACGAAATAGTACAACTTTATTTGCATGATATATACGCAGAAATAGCCCGGCCGATAAAAGAACTGAAAGGTTTCGAACGAATCTTCCTGAGAAAGGGTGAAAGCCGTGAAGTGAAGTTTATTATTACCGCAGCAGACTTGAAGTTTTATAATTCGGAATTGCAATACCTTTATGAACCGGGAGAATTTGATGTAATGGTAGGGCCGAACTCTCGCGATATACAGACTAAACGTTTTAAAGCTGAATAATGTGAACGATAGCTATAGCACAGTTTGATATAAAATAAGTAGAAATAGATGATTATAAAAAGAAATAAAGATGAAAAAACTCCGATACTTTCTCATACTGACATGTATGATTTTATGCGTTGACAATGTCGTTGCCGAGATTGTCTTGCCTCAAATTTACACTGACAATATGGTACTACAACGAAATTCAACCATTACAATGTCAGGGCATGCCAATCCGAAATCGAGAGTTACTCTCTCTGCTGACTGGTTACAGGAAAGTATATCGACACAGGCCAATATCGACGGTTACTTCTCATTGCGTTTTAGCACTCCTGTTGCTGGTGGTCCTTACTCAATGGTAATAAATGATGGTGTAGATAAAAAAGTATTGCAAAATATTCTCATTGGTGAGGTCTGGATATGCTCAGGGCAGTCGAACATGGAATTCCCGATACGTGGAGACTGGGCCAAGCTTATGGATGCCGATCAGATTGTCGCTTCAATGCATCATCCGGCTCTGCGTTTAATGCAAATTAAGAATACAACATCACTCGCTCCACTTGATGATGCTGCCGTAGAATATGGTTGGATAGAATCTTCGCCATCGGCAGCTTCGTTTTCGGCAATAGGTTATTTATATGGCACGATGCTACAGGATTCGCTTAATATACCTATCGGTATTATAGATGCCACATGGGGAGGAACGGATATTGAAGCATGGACTCCTCAAAAATCTCTAAGGAATGTGCCTGAAATAAAAAACATAAACCGGCTGCTCGAAAGTAGCCTTTCGGAAGATGAACTACGGGATAACATATTCAAAAAGCTTTATGATGAATATGATGCACCTCAGAAGATTGAATATCCTATTAATCGGGCGCTTTTTCATCAGGAAATTCCATGGAAGAGCATGAGTGTGCCGTCTCTATGGGAAGACAATGGCCTGCCAGGGCTCGATGGTGTTGTTGTATTTCAATATGAATTGGAACTTCCACAGGAAGCTGCCGGTAGCCCCTTGCAATTGCATATCGGAGCAATAGATGATTATGACTGTACATATTTCAATGGGGTTAAAGTAGGAGTTACATCAGGTTTTGAGAAAGCTCGTCATTACTTTGTCGATGGTCGCTATGTTAATGCTGGAAAAAACGTCATAACTATTGAGGTAGTAGACAATGGTGGAGGTGGTGGTATTTGGAAATCATCCTATGCAGATGTCAATGGTGTGTCATATTCATTAGACGGAATGTGGTCGTATATAGTTTTAAGTGATTTTGCGAAGTCGCACATAAAATTCAAAGAGCCTACATCGCCTAATTTCCCGACCGTGCTCTATAATGCAATGATTTATCCACTTACGCAAATGCCTGTTGCCGGTGTTATATGGTATCAAGGTTGCAATAACGTTGGGCGTGACCAAATGTATGAGGTATGTTTCAAGAATATGATAAAAGGATGGCGTGAAGCATTTGGAAAACCTGATATGCCGTTTTATTTTGTGCAGTTGGCTGGTTTTCTGCAGCCTGTTGCGGTGCAGCCGGAGTCTGAATGGGCTCTTCTGCGTCAGGCACAAGCGAAAGCTCTTGAATTACCAAATACCGCAATGGCAAGTGCTGTAGATTTAGGCAATCCAATTGATATCCACCCGACAAATAAGGCTGAAGTCGCACGACGACTATGTCTTTTGGCTTTGGATAAGACGTATGGACAACGACAAATCTGCGAGGCTCCTGTATGTATTGAAACAAAGTTTGAAGGTAACAAAGCCGTGCTAAGATTCGACAAATTAGTAAAATCTCATGGAGGTGTAATTACAGGATTTATTGTTGGTGACAAGGATAATAATTGGGGCTATGCAAATGCCCGAATGATTGATGACAAGACGATAGAATTAAAATCTGTTCTTGTAGAGAGACCTTCAGTTGTACGCTATAATTGGGCTGATTATCCGGACGGTAATCTTTATGGAGACAATAATTTTCCTGTTTTGCCTTTTGCGACTGATAAGTAGAATAAGTGATCTCAGTTAGCGTCTCAGTAAAACATAGAACGTCTCCTTTTTAGTGTTAAAAATCAGACAATAATCATATTTTGTAGGGAGTTCCTTACACATTAATCAATTAAAAATAGTATCATAAATTATTATACAATGAAAAATAAATGGAATGTTAGTGTTGTGTTTTTATTCTTTTTAGCGGGAATATGTGTATGTGCCTGTACACAGAAATCTAGTTCTTCAAAC
The DNA here is from genome assembly GCA_948742525.1 of Bacteroides caecimuris. GTDB lineage: Bacteria > Bacteroidota > Bacteroidia > Bacteroidales > Bacteroidaceae > Bacteroides > Bacteroides caecimuris_A. The sequence goes on from CAPYSS010000026.1 coordinate 22,152, forward strand.
AACAGCCGTTGGACGGAAGAGAAAATACAGAAATGGTATGACAATCAGCCTTGGCTGGTAGGTTGCAATTATATTCCGGCAACGGCAATCAATCAGATAGAAATGTGGAGTACGGATACTTTCGATCCTGAACAGATTGACAAAGAACTATCATGGGCGCATGAACTGGGCTTTAATACCTTACGCGTTTTCTTGAGCAGTGTCGTATGGCAAAATGATGCGACAGGAATGAAGAAGCGTATGGATGAATTCTTGAATATTTGCAGGAAGTATTCAATCCGCCCTATGTTTGTGTTTTTTGATGACTGTTGGAATCCGGAGTCAGCTTATGGTGAACAACCGGAACCGAAGCCGGGTGTTCATAATTCCGGCTGGGTGCAGGATCCTTCGTGTAGCTTGCGTAAAGATACACTGACGTTGTATCCTTTTCTGCAAGAGTATGTAAAAGATATTGTCCGGACTTATGCTAACGATGACCGGATATTGATGTGGGATTTGTATAATGAACCCGGAAATAGTAAACACGAGGAAACTTCTTTGCCCTTATTGACGAATGTCTTTCGTTGGGTGCGCGATTGTAAACCGTCACAACCGATTACTGCCGGTGTATGGGACTATAATTCTCCCCGGAAGAATGTCCTGAATGCGTTTGTGTTGAATCATTCGGACATCATCTCTTATCATAATTACGATAATGAGGAGCGGCATGGCGAATGTATCAAATTTCTGAAGATGCTTAACCGTCCGTTGATCTGTACCGAATATATGGCGCGTCGCAATGACAGCCGCTTCTGCAATGTTCTTCCTTTGATGAAAAAAGAAAAGGTAGGCGCCATCAATTGGGGATTTGTCGCAGGAAAGACAAATACTATTTTCGCTTGGGATGACGTCATTCCGTCAGGTGAAGAACCGGAATTATGGTTTCATGATATTTATCGTCCTACCGGAGTACCTTATCAGCAGGAAGAAGTCGATTGTATTCAATCTCTGATAGGAGAAAGATAGAATCCACGGGGCTATGTCACTGCCAGACGGTCAAATTCACACATACCAAATATATACGGTGAATCGCTCAGCGATTCACCTCTTTTTCTATTCTCAATATCTTATCCAACGTCTTTTGAGCCTCAGTCGACGGAAATCTTAAAACAACTTTCCGCAAAGAGCTCCGTGCCTTTTCGTATCCCGTAGCAAAGACTTTTGACAATCCATCCCGATACCGGGCATATTGCATTTTCGTTGGCGATGATATTTTCTTATAGTCAGTCTCCAACTGCTTCTTTTCCCGCTCAGCCATCAAATAATAGTAATTCCCTAAAAAGATATTGGCAGCCAAGTTGTCCGCATCCAATTGCAATATATTCTCATACAGGCGCAGAGCATCCTTTTCTTGTCCTCGATAAACTTGCATTTCGGCACAGGGTTCAAGATAATCTACATTATTGGGAGCCTTTTGAAGTAACTCTTTATAGAACAGGTAAGCCTTGTCGTAATTCCGCTTCTTTCTATAGGCAATCGCTAATTCATTTGCCAGCTTCACGCTAATTTCACTGTTTTTGTCTACACTCGTCCAATAATACATTTCCGTGCGGTCAATATTCAGGCTGATCGTCTGCCGGAAATAGCTCACAGCCTGTCCGTGCTGCCCGGCTTCGATAGCGGCAGACACTTTCTGCAACATCTCATCCACCGACTGCGCATTGAGCATCAGCGGCAACGAAAACAATGATAAAAAGAAGATAGTTAAGGCTCTCATAATCCAATATTTGCTATTTAGTTCGTGACACACAAAGATACAATAAAAAAATAAAAAATGTACCTTTGCGCACAAAAAGAACAATCGATTTGATAAAAGTGTTTCTATAAAATGATAGATAAAAAACAAACCTCCGAAAACAGACGAATATTACAGATTGCCATACCATCGATTATATCCAATATAACCGTTCCTCTACTGGGACTTATTGATGTCACCATAGTAGGTCATCTCGGTTCTCCGGCGTATATCGGAGCCATTGCCGTAGGGGGAATGTTATTCAATATTATCTATTGGATTTTCGGATTCCTGCGTATGGGGACGAGTGGCATGACTTCACAAGCTTACGGGCAGCATGACCTTAATGAAATCACCCGGCTATTGCTTCGCTCGGTCGGCGTCGGCTTATTCATAGCAGTCTGCCTGTTGATACTCCAGTATCCTATCTTGAAACTGGCATTCATTTTTATACAGACTACTCCGGAAGTTGAACAACTGGCAACCACCTATTTCTATATCTGCATTTGGGGAGCACCTGCCATATTGGGGCTGTATGGATTCGCAGGCTGGTTTATCGGCATGCAGAACTCACATTTCCCGATGTATATCGCCATCACCCAAAATATCGTCAATATCGCAGCCAGTCTATGTCTTGTCTATCTGCTGGACATGAAAGTGGCAGGAGTAGCCACAGGAACCCTTATCGCACAATATGCAGGTTTCATTATGGCAATACTGTTATACATACGTTATTACGGCAAGCTCCGCAAACGAATCGCATGGAAAGACATCTGGCAGAAACAAGCCATGTATCGCTTCTTTCAGGTCAACCGGGATATATTCTTCCGCACGCTTTGCCTTGTCATGGTCACCATGTTCTTTACTTCAGCCGGAGCCGCACAAGGAGAAATCGTATTGGCTGTGAACACATTGCTCATGCAATTATTTACGCTCTTTTCCTATATCATGGACGGCTTTGCCTATGCCGGTGAAGCATTGGCGGGACGTTATATCGGTGCCAAAAATCAAACAGGTCTGCGCAGTACAGTCCATCACCTTTTCTATTGGGGATTCGGGCTTTCACTGGTATTCACTATCCTATATTCTGCCGGCGGGAAGGAGTTTTTGGGATTACTGACTAATAATGATTCCGTAATCAATGCATCGGACTCCTATTTTTATTGGGCACTCGCCATTCCATTAGCAGGCTTCTCCGCCTTCCTGTGGGATGGAGTCTTTATCGGCGCTACTGCCACCCGCCAGATGCTTTACTCGATGTTAATCGCTTCTGCCAGCTTTTTCGGAATATATTACGCATTTCATTCTTTTTTGGGAAATCATGCTTTATGGCTGGCTTTTCTTGTTTATCTTTCATTGAGAGGAATTGTACAAACCTTCCAGGGAAGACGAATCATGAAAAAAGTAATCGTATCTCAATAAGGCTATATGACAAATTATCTCTATATTTGCGGCAAACAATAAAAAGCAAAAGATATGGCTAAGTATAAAAGAATCTTGCTGAAACTAAGCGGAGAGAGCCTGATGGGCGAAAAGCAATACGGCATTGACGAAAAAAGGCTGGCAGAATATGCAGAGCAAATCAAAGAAATCCACGGACAAGGCGTACAGATAGGCATCGTTATCGGTGGTGGAAATATCTTCCGTGGATTGAGTGGAGCCAATAAAGGTTTCGACCGGGTGAAAGGCGACCAGATGGGGATGTTGGCAACTGTTATCAATAGCCTGGCATTGAGTTCGGCACTGGTAGCTGCCGGAGTAAAAGCCCGTGTATTGACAGCAGTCCGCATGGAACCTATCGGCGAGTTCTACAGTAAATGGAAAGCTATCGAATGTATGGAAAACGGTGAGGTTGTCATCATGTCCGCAGGAACGGGAAATCCTTTCTTTACTACTGACACAGGTTCTTCATTAAGAGGAATAGAAATCGAAGCAGATGTAATGCTGAAAGGTACTCGTGTAGATGGCATTTATACTGCCGACCCTGAAAAGGATCCAACTGCAACCAAGTTCGACGACATCACATACGATGAAGTGCTGAAACGCGGATTGAAAGTGATGGACTTGACAGCGACTTGTATGTGCAAAGAAAACAACCTGCCAATCGTCGTATTTGACATGGATACGGTAGGTAACCTTAAAAAAGTAATCAACGGAGAAGAAATAGGTACAGTTGTACACAACTGATTAACTCCTTCAATACATCTTTAACAAGGCAGAGAATCCCCGGAACGGGATTCTCTGCCTTGTTTTGTATATAATTACTTGCACTATTCCGGTTCTCCTCCTTCAGGAAGGAGGAGTACCCGTAGGGGGAGGTGGTAGGTAAATACATAAATCTATCATTTACAATAAAATAGGAAGAGCCTCGTTTATCCTACCACCCCGTCCTTCGGACACCCCTCCTTCCCGAAAGGAGGGGAAGCCATGCGGACGAAATCATATCGAACTTACGTTAATTACCCCCTACGTTCCTAAAGACTATCCTTCCACCTGTACTCCTTTAATCCTCGAACTGCATGATTTTATTCGTCTGACTATAGTGTTTCTTTCGTCTAACTATAGTCAGACGAAAATTCAACTATAGTCATACGCAAGTTTAACTATAGTCAGACGAATAAAATCATGCATAAACGATATTAGTTCTATGCAGGCAGAAGATTAGTTTCTAGCATACGAAAGATTAAATTATACTATCAACGGGGTGAAACGCTTGTTTATCATGTGCGAACTGCGTACTTTTGCACGCCATTTTAAAAACTTAAAACGATGAACAGCAAAACCAAAGGCTTTATCTATGGAGCGATTGCCGCCGCAAGTTACGGCATGAATCCTCTTTTTGCGCTCCCGCTCTATGCAGCAGGCATGAGTGTCGATACGGTATTATTCTACCGTTACTTTTTTGCTGTCATTGTATTAGGGATACTGATGAAGATGCAACATCAATCTTTCTCCCTTCAGAAAGCGGATATTCTGCCGTTGGTTATTATGGGATTGTTGTTCTCGTTTTCTTCCTTACTCCTTTTTATGAGCTACAACTACATGGACGCCGGAATCGCATCCACGATTCTATTCGTCTATCCGGTGATGGTAGCTGTTATCATGGGAGCGTTTTTCAAAGAAAAGATTTCAGCGATTACCATATTTTCCATCCTGCTGGCACTTTCGGGCATCGCATTGCTATATCAGGGAGATGGCGGTAAGCCGTTATCAACCGTAGGAATCATCTTTGTCCTGTTGTCTTCACTCTCCTATGCTATATATATAGTAGGTGTGAACCGTTCGACACTGAAAAACCTGCCGACAACAAAACTCACATTTTATGCTATTCTGTTCGGGCTTTCAGTTTATATTGTCCGCCTGAACTTCTGCACGGAACTGCAAGCCATACCATCCGCATGGCTCTGGGCAGACGTACTGGCACTGGCTATTCTGCCTACTGCCGTATCATTGGTATGCACAGCACTGGCCATCCATTATATAGGCTCTACACCGACAGCCATCTTAGGCGCTTTGGAACCTGTGACGGCTTTGTTTTTCGGAGTTCTTTTGTTTCACGAAAAACTCACGCCCCGGTTAATGGTAGGTATTTTAATGATTATCACCGCCGTTACCTTGATTATCATTGGCAAGTCGCTCATAAAAAAGATGAGTATGCTGTTGCAGATGAACAAAAAATAATATACTTTTGCTAATTAATCAATCGAATAGCAACTTTAATTATCGAAAAATATGGTAGACGTAAAGACTTGCCTTGACAATGCACAAGAAAAAATGGATATGGCGATCATGTATCTGGAAGAAGCACTGGCACATATCCGCGCCGGAAAAGCGAGTACCCGACTGTTGGACGGTATCCGTGTAGACTCTTACGGAAGCATGGTTCCTATCAGCAATGTAGCAGCCGTGACCACACCCGATGCACGCAGCATCGCCATCAAACCCTGGGATAAAAGCATGTTCCGTGTCATCGAAAAAGCAATTATCGACTCCGACCTCGGCATCATGCCCGAAAATAACGGTGAAATAATCCGTATCGGTATCCCGCCTTTGACGGAAGAACGTCGTAAACAACTGGCAAAACAGTGTAAAAGCGAAGGCGAAACGGCTAAAGTAAGCGTGCGTAACGCCCGCCGTGACGGTAACGACGCATTGAAAAAAGCCGTAAAAGACGGATTGGCAGAAGACGAGCAGAAGAATGCGGAAGCTAAACTGCAAAAAATCCATGATAAGTATATCAAACAAATTGATGATATGCTGGCTGAAAAAGACAAAGAAATAATGACAGTATAAGTTGAGAACTCTCCATTCATGAAGGGATTAGTAATCAAAAACACAGGTAGCTGGTATCAGGTAAAGACCGATGACGGGCAACTTATCGAATGTAAAATCAAAGGTAATTTCCGACTCAAAGGTATCCGTAGCACCAATCCGGTAGCGGTGGGCGACCGTGTTCAGATTATACTCAATCAGGAAGGCACTGCTTTCATCAACGAAATAGAAGATAGGAAGAACTACATTATCCGTCGTTCTTCCAATCTTTCTAAACAATCTCACATTCTTGCCGCCAATCTCGACCAGTGCATGTTGGTGATAACCGTCAACTATCCCGAAACTTCCACTATCTTCATCGACCGTTTTCTTGCATCGGCAGAAGCCTACCGGGTTCCTGTCAAACTGATATTCAACAAAATAGACGCTTACGATGAAGACGAACTACGCTATTTGGACGCACTTATCAATTTATACACACATATCGGATATCCCTGTTTCAAGGTTTCCGCCAAGAATGGCGACGGGATAAATGAGATTAAAAAGGCTTTGGAAAGCAATATCACTTTATTCTCCGGTCATTCGGGAGTAGGTAAATCGACGCTTATCAACACCCTACTACCGGGAATAGAAGCTAAAACCGGCGAAATATCCTCTTATCATAACAAGGGAATGCATACCACTACTTTCTCCGAAATGTTTCCTGTAGACGGAGACGGGTATATCATCGATACTCCAGGCATCAAAGGCTTCGGCACATTCGATATGGAAGAGGAAGAAATCGGACATTATTTCCCCGAAATATTCAAGATTTCCGCTGACTGCAAATACAATAACTGTACTCATCGCCACGAACCGGGATGCGCTGTGCGCAAAGCGGTAGAAGAACACTTGATAAGCGAATCACGTTACACCTCTTATCTGAATATGCTGGAAGATAAAGAGGAAGGCAAATACCGGGCTGCTTACTAACTCTCTTCCCGCCTTCGGGAGATTAACGTTTTTTTACTACAATCTTTATTAAACCTTTCCGATTAGAAGATGTCTAATTTTCTAAAGACGTAATGTAACATGCTATATACTATACTAAACCATGAATAAGAAAACTAAATGGGGCATCATTATTCTTGTCGGTGCCGGTATTATCGGTGGTGGAATCTACTCACAATTACCCAAAAAGAACAACGAACTGGCCGCTGCCGACAAAGTGATGGGCGGCAAATCCAAAAAGGGAAAGCAGATTTTAAATGTGAACGCCAAAGTCATAAAGCCACAATCCCTGACAGATGAATTTACGACTACAGGAGTACTTCTGCCTGACGAGGAAGTGGATTTGTCTTTCGAGACTTCCGGCAAGATTGTTGAAATTAATTTTGAGGAAGGAACATCGGTAAAGAAAGGTCAGTTGCTTGCCAAAGTAAACGACCGGCAGTTGCAGGCACAATTACAACGTCTTGTTTCACAATTGAAATTGGCAGAAGACCGCGTATTCCGCCAAGACGCGTTACTGAAACGCGATGCTGTCAGTAAAGAAGCCTACGAGCAAGTGAAAACAGATTTGGCTACCTTGAATGCCGACATAGAAATAATCAAAGCTAATATCGAGTTGACCGAGCTTCGTGCTCCGTTTGACGGAATTATCGGACTTCGCCAAGTCAGTATCGGTACCTACGCCTCTCCTACTACGGTCGTTGCCAAACTGACTAAAATCGCTCCCCTCAAAGTTGAGTTTTCCGTACCGGAGCGTTATGCCAAACAGATTAAAAAAGGGACTAACTTAAACTTCAATGTTGAAGGCAATTTGGATGCGTTCGGCGCGCAAGTGTATGCTGTGGAATCGACCATCGACCCCAACCTGCACCAGTTTACCGCCCGTGCACTCTATCCGAATGTCAACCATATCCTACTCCCCGGCCGCTATGCAAGCGTGTTAATAAAAAAAGACGAAATAGCCAATGCCATCGCTATCCCTACGGAAGCGATTGTGCCGGAAATGGGTAAAGACAAAGTCTACCTGTACAAATCCGGAAAGGCCGAACCTGTGGAAGTCACTACCGGCATCCGCACCGCATCCCAAGTGCAAGTGATAAGGGGATTGCACATGGGAGATACTATCATCACCTCAGGAACATTGCAGCTCCGCACCGGACTTGCCGTGAAACTCGACAACATTGATTAATACCAACGCCCTATGAATATATCCGAATTAAGCATACGCCGACCGGTATTAGCCACCGTACTGACAATCATTATCCTACTCTTCGGATTTATCGGATACAACTACCTGGGTGTCCGTGAATATCCGTCAGTGGATAATCCGATTATTTCCGTCAGTTGCTCCTATCCGGGAGCCAATGCCGACGTTATCGAGAACCAGATTACCGAACCGTTGGAGCAGAACATCAATGGTATTCCGGGTATCCGTTCTTTGTCCAGTGTCAGCCAACAAGGACAGAGCCGTATTACAGTAGAGTTTGAATTGTCCGTCGACCTGGAAACGGCAGCAAATGACGTGCGCGACAAAGTTTCACGTGCCCAACGCTATCTGCCGCGCGATTGTGACCCGCCTACCGTATCCAAAGCCGATGCGGACGCTATGCCTATCCTGATGGTGGCCCTTCAGAGCGACAAACGTACCTTGTTGGAATTGAGTGAAATCGCTGATTTGACAGTAAAAGAACAGTTGCAAACCATTTCCGATGTAAGTAGCGTATCCATTTGGGGAGAGAAACGCTACTCCATGCGCCTCTGGCTCGACCCTGCAAAAATGGCCGGATACGGTATCAGCCCTATCGACGTGAAAAATGCAGTGGACAGTGAGAACGTAGAACTTCCGTCCGGTAGTATCGAAGGAAATACCACCGAGCTGACAATCCGCACCTTAGGATTGATGCACACAGCAGACGAGTTCAATGATTTGATTATCAAGGAAGAGAATAACCGAATCGTGCGTTTCAGCGACATCGGACGTGCAGAATTGGGACCTGCCGACATCAAAAGTTATATGAAGATGAACGGTGTGCCGATGGTAGGTGTCGTAGTTATTCCACAGCCGGGTGCCAACCATATTGAGATTGCGGACGCCGTATATCAGCGTATGGAACAAATGAAGAAAGACTTGCCGGAAGACGTGCACTACAACTATGGTTTTGATAATACCAAGTTTATCCGCGCATCCATCAACGAAGTGAAGTCTACTGTGTATGAAGCTTTCGTACTCGTTATCATCATCATTTTCCTTTTCTTGCGCGACTGGCGTGTCACACTCGTGCCATGTATCGTGATTCCCGTATCCCTTATCGGTGCGTTCTTCGTCATGTATCTGGCTGGTTTCTCCATCAATGTACTTTCCATGCTTGCCATCGTATTGTCCGTGGGACTGGTAGTAGACGATGCCATCGTTATGACGGAGAATATCTACATCCGTATTGAGAAAGGAATGACCCCGAAAGAAGCGGGTATAGAAGGAGCCAAAGAAATCTTCTTTGCTGTTATTTCCACCACTATTACGCTGGTAGCGGTATTCTTCCCTATCGTCTTTATGGATGGTATGACGGGACGTCTGTTCCGGGAATTCAGTATCGTAATCTCCGGTTCGGTCATCATCTCTTCATTTGCCGCACTGACTTTCACGCCGATGCTGGCAACCAAGTTGCTTATCAAACGGGAAAAACAAGGCTGGTTCTACACAAAGACAGAACCCTTCTTTGAAGGTATAAACCGGCTGTACAGCCGTTCACTTGCCGCTTTCTTGAATAAACGATGGATTGCGCTTCCATTCACATTCATCACCATTTGCCTGATTGGTATCCTGTGGAATGCGGTTCCTTCGGAAATGGCACCTTTGGAAGACCGTTCGCAAATCAGCATCAATACGAGAGGTGCAGAAGGCGTCACTTATGAATACATACGCGATTATACCGAAGATATCAACCAACTTGTCGACTCCATCCTTCCGGATGCGGAAGCGGTGACTGCCCGTGTATCCAGTGGTAGCGGAAGCGTACGTATCACGCTGAAGGACATGAAGGACCGCGACTACACGCAAATGGAAGTTGCCGAGAAAATCTCGAAAGCGGTACAGAAGAAGACAATGGCGCGTTCGTTCGTGCAACAGCAATCTTCCTTCGGCGGACGTCGTGGAAGTATGCCTGTACAGTATGTACTTCAGGCTACCAATCTGGAAAAACTGGAAGAGGTATTGCCTAAATTCATGGCGGAAGTGTACGAAAACCCGGTCTTCCAGATGGCGGACGTTGACTTGAAGTTCAGCAAACCGGAAGCCCGCATCCAGATTAACCGCGACAAGGCGAGTATCATGGGGGTAAGCACAAAGAACATCGCCCAAACGTTGCAATACGGATTGAGCGGCCAACGCATGGGATATTTCTATATGAACGGAAAACAGTACGAAATCCTCGGAGAAATCAACCGCCAGCAAAGAAACAAGCCTGCCGACCTAAAAGCGATTTATGTTCGCAGCAACGGCGGAGACATGATTCAACTGGACAACCTGATTGAACTGGAAAGTGGTATTGCTCCGCCTAAACTATACCGTTATAATCGTTTTGTATCCGCCACTATCTCTGCGGGACTGGCAGACGGAAAAACCATCGGACAAGGGTTGGACGAAATGGATAAGATAGCCAAGGAAACATTGGACGATACGTTCCGTACGGCTTTGGCAGGCGACTCCAAGGAGTATCGCGAAAGTTCTTCGAGTCTGATGTTTGCCTTTATCCTGGCTATTCTTCTGATATACTTGATTCTGGCTGCCCAATTCGAAAGTTTCAAAGATCCGTTGATTATCATGTTGACAGTGCCGCTGGCTATTGCCGGAGCATTAGTATTTATGTATTTGGGAGATATTACAATGAATATTTTCAGTCAGATTGGTATCATTATGCTTATCGGGCTGGTGGCCAAGAATGGTATCCTGATTGTGGAATTCGCCAATCAGAAACAGGAAGCCGGAGAGGACAAGATGAATGCCATCAAGGATTCTGCCCTGCAACGTCTACGCCCGATTCTGATGACAAGTGCTTCTACGGTTTTGGGACTTATCCCATTGGCTTTTGCCACCGGTGAAGGTGCTAATCAGCGTATTGCCATGGGTACGGCAGTAGTAGGTGGTATGGTAGTTTCTACTTTGCTCACCATGTATATCGTACCGGCTATTTACAGTTATATTTCGACGAACCGAATCAAAAAACTAAAAGAATGAAACAGAAAGATAGTTGTATGAGACGCATCATATATATAGTTACCGCATGTGTATTCTTATCAGTTTCTACTGCGAAGGCACAAGTGCTCACCTTAAAAGAGTGTCTGGAAGAAGGATTGCAAAACAATTACTCTCTGCGTATCGTCCATAATGAAGAGCAAATCAGCAAGAACAACGCGACATTGGGAAATGCGGGTTACCTACCTACATTGGACTTCTCTGCCGGATATACCGGAAACTTGGACAATATTGAGACCAAGGCACGTGCTACCGGGGAAATAACAAAGCACAACGGAGTCTACGACCAAACGATCAATGTCGGTCTTAACCTCAACTGGACTATTTTCGATGGATTCAATATCAGTACGACTTACAAGCAGTTGAAAGAACTGGAACGTCAGGGGGAAACCAACACGCGTATTGCCATTGAAGATTTTATTGCTGCCCTGACTTCCGAATACTATAATTTTATCCAGCAGAAGATTCGTCTGAAAAACTTTCATTATGCAATGTCACTTTCCAAAGAGCGTTTACGTATAGCGGAAGCAAGCCACCTTGTCGGTAAGTTCTCCGGTTTGGATTATCAGCAGGCAAAGGTGGATTTCAATGCAGACAGTGCCCAATACATCAAACAACAGGAATTGCTACATTCTTCACGCATCCAGTTGAATGAACTGATGGCTAACAACAATGTTAATCAAAACATTATTATCAAAGACTCTACCATCGACGTATACAGCGACTTGCAATTTGATGATTTGTGGAATTCAACGTTAGCAACCAATGCTTCTTTGCTCAAAGCCGATCAAAACACGGTACTTGCCCAATTGGACTACAAGAAAATAAACTCACGCAACTATCCATATCTCAAATTAAATACCGGATATGGATATACGTTCAACAAGTATGACATCAACGCAAACAGCAGAAGAGGTGAACTGGGCTTCAATGCCGGAATAACTGTCGGTTTTAAGATATTCGACGGTAATCGTCGTCGCGAAAAGAGAAATGCAAGTCTGGCTTTCAAAAATCGTCGCCTGGAACGACAGGATTTGGAATTAGCCCTTCGCTCTGATCTCAGTAACCTATGGCAAGCCTATCGCAACAATCTTCAATTATTGAATCTGGAACGTCAAAACCTGATAACCGCCAAAGACAATCACGATATTGCCATGGACCGTTATATACAGGGGGACCTTTCCGGTTTTGAAGTGCGCGAAGCACAAAAAAGTTTGTTAGATGCAGAGGAACGCATCCTCTCTGCTGAATACAATACGAAACTTTGCGAAATATCCCTGTTGCAAATCAGCGGAAAGATCACGAAATATCTGGAATAAGGAAGTAGTTTCCATTTATTTTTTGATTGAGGCTGTCTAAAAAGTCGTCAGTAACTCTAACTCCCCTCCTTCGGGAAGAGGAGAAGAATGAAGATAGAACCGACTTTTTAGACAGTCTCAATTTTTACTGTATAAAAAACAGTTATTACATACCGATATTTTTCTTTCTTCCTACATTTGCATACTTAAAAACATTAAAATAATAAAAGCCATGAGAAAACTAAGTCTTTTCTTACTATTACTTTTTATCCTGGCAAACGCCTCAGCCCAAAAAGCAACAGATTACAGAAAACAACAGAACTACAAAGATTGGGTACACATAGCCCCCAAATTTGACGATGATTTCTTCAAGACGGAAGAAGCCCAACGCATCGGCGACAACGTGTTACTCTATCAACAAACGACCGGAGGCTGGCCCAAGAATATCTATATGCCAGCGGAACTGACGAAACAAGAATATAATGCAGCACTAAAAGCTAAAGAAAATATCAACCAAAGCACCATCGACAACAATGCCACCACGACAGAAATAGAATATTTGTCACGGCTTTATCTGGCTACGCAAAAAGAGAAATATAAAGAAGGAGTGCTGAACGGTATTCAATATCTGCTTAAATCGCAGTATGAAAACGGTGGATGGCCTCAATTTTATCCGCGTCCCAAAGGTTATTATGTACAAATCACTTACAATGACAATGCAATGGTGAGAGTGATGAACCAACTTCGGAGCATATACGAAAAGAGAGCTCCGTACACTTTCCTTCCTGACAATATTTGTGAACAAGCACGCAATGCATTTAACAAAGGGATAGAGTGTATACTCAAAACGCAGGTGCGCCAGAATGGAGAGTTAACAGTGTGGTGCGCCCAACATGACCGTGTCACTTTAGAACCCTGCAAAGCACGTGCCTATGAACTCCCATCACTAAGCGGACAAGAGTCGGACAATATTGTATTATTGCTGATGTCACTTCCCCATCCATCTGCAGACGTTGTGAAATCCATAGAAGGAGCCATCAAATGGTTCCAAAAGTCTGCAATAAAAGGAATACAGAAGGAATATTTCACTAACAGTGATGGCAAAAAAGACTATCGCATGGTTCCCTGTGAAGACTGTCCTACTCTTTGGGCACGTTTTTATGACCTGGAAACAAACCGGCCTTTTTTCTGCGACCGTGATGGCATTAAAAAATATGATATATCGGAAATCGGGCACGAACGCCGGAATGGTTATAGCTGGTATAACAAAGATGGAAGCAAGGTGCTGAAGAGATATGAAAAATGGAAAAAAGAACAGAATAAGTAATCATAACAGATGAAAGGTTGATATTTATACTGAAAAAGTAAATATCCGGAAAGTCTTTAAGTCCTAAAACATAAGAAGAGGGGCTGTCTAGTTACTAACGACTTTTTAGACAGCCTCTCTTCTTACTGTTTCATCCCAACAAGTATCAACCGGTTATTTTTTGCAATTCCACGGTTTCAACTGTTTGAAGAAGTCGTTACCCTTATCATCTACCAAGATAAATGCCGGGAAGTCCTCTACTTCAATCTTCCAGATAGCTTCCATACCCAATTCCGGATATTCCACACATTCGATGCTCTTGATGTTGTTCTGTGCAAGAATAGCTGCCGGACCTCCGATAGAACCAAGATAGAAACCACCATATTTCTGACAAGCATCTGTCACCTGCTGGCTACGGTTACCTTTTGCCAACATCACCATACTGCCGCCATGACTTTGGAACAGTTCTACATAAGAGTCCATACGTCCTGCCGTAGTAGGACCCATAGAGCCACACGCCATGCCTTCCGGAGTTTTTGCCGGACCAGCATAATAAATAGGATGATCCTTAATATATTGTGGCAAGTCTTCACCGCGATCCAAACGCTCTTTCAGTTTAGCATGAGCGATGTCACGACCTACGATAATCGTTCCGTTCAATGACAGACGGGTAGCAACCGGATATTTAGCCAACTCTTTCAAAATTTCAGGCATCGGACGGTTCAGGTCGATCTTCACAACATCACCTTCACCTGCCTGACGCAGTTCAGCCGGAATCAGTTCACCCGGATTTGAATCCAGTTTCTCAATCCAGATACCTTCCTTATTGATTTTACATTTGATGTTACGGTCGGCAGAGCAAGATACGCCCAAACCTACCGGACAAGATGCACCATGACGAGGCAGACGGATGATACGTACATCGTGAGCAAGATATTTACCTCCGAATTGTGCACCCAGCCCAATCTTGTGAGCTTCTGCCAATACTTCTTTTTCCAGTTCGACATCGCGGAATGCACGACCATATTCGTTTCCGGTAGTCGGCAGGTTATCATAGAAATGAGTGGAAGCTAATTTCACTGTCAACAGGTTCTTTTCAGCAGAAGTACCACCGATTACGAAAGCGATATGATAAGGAGGACAAGCAGCTGTTCCCAATGTCTTCATCTTTTCAACCAGGAACGGAACCAATGTACCGGGATTCAGGATCGCTTTTGTTTCCTGATACAAATATGTCTTGTTGGCAGAGCCACCACCTTTTGTTACACAAAGGAATTCATATTCCATACCTTCGGTAGCTTCGATGTCAATCTGTGCAGGGAGGTTACATTTGGTATTTACCTCATCATACATATTCAGAGGCGCATTCTGTGAATAACGCAGGTTTTCTTCAGTGTATGTTTTATATACGCCCAGTGAAAGCGCTTCTTCGTCAGAATATCCAGTCCATACCTGCTGTCCTTTTTCACCATGAATAATAGCAGTACCGGTGTCCTGGCAGAATGGAAGTACGCCTTTTGAAGCAACTTCTGCGTTACGCAGGAAAGTCAGCGCCACATACTTATCGTTTTCGCTTGCTTCCGGATCGCTCAGAATCTTAGCAACTTGTTCGTTGTGCGAACGACGAAGCATGAATGATACATCACGAAAAGCAGCATTAGCCATCGCAGTCAAGCCTTCTTTTTCAATTTTCAGGATGGGATTTCCTTCAAACTCGCTTACTGATACATAGTCTTTTGTAAGCAGATAATACTCAGTTGTATCTTTTCCCTTTTCAAACATGGGCTGATACTTAAACGGAGGTGTTGCCATAAGTTTCTTATTTTATTACGTAATGTTAGTTAGTGTGGCAAAGGTAATGATAAATTGAGAATTGAGAATTAAAAATGGAGAAATAAAACATTGTAAGGTAAAAATAGGTAGGTCAATAAATGATTATTTTTATTTATCTACTTATTCTTGACTCGCTACACTATTTCCGTTTTATCAATCATTTTGATTCGCTCAATAAGCTCATTTCCAAGAGCCGTTTTATCTTCAATATGTTTCAACACCGCAGTCACAAATGTATTGCTTTCGAAATCACCGCGTACTTGCTCAAAGTCCTGTTTCATTTCGTCATGAGAGCCATCAGCACCGAATCCGGTCATAGAAGATAACGAAAATTCTTTCTTAGCATCCTCATATACCATCTTATCCAATCCGACAACTGCTTGCTGCCAGGCTTTCACGATATCGATGATGTCTTGCGCTGTAATCGTTTCCGGATCTAAGCCATAGAATTCCTGAATCTTATAATACGCCCATGTCCATTCATAAGTATAATAATTCTCGTGCATTTCTGCGAAGCTTGCATTGATAGACTTCAAACGATTGACTGCTCCTTTCTCAATACCATCCAGCAATCGGTCGATCTCACTCTTGGGAGCAATCAGTCCGGAAACATCCACCCATTCGCCGATACCAATTTCCGTATCGGGTTTCAGGCGTTGGCGGATTTCTTCATTGCTCTGGAAGTTAATGCCTTCCAGCCGTTTTATAATGGAGTTTCCTAAGAACTTGTGAATAGCAATCTCATAAAAACGGATTCCATTGTTCAAAGAAGAATTCTTGATTTTAGCACTCTGGTAAGAGTAGATTTCTGAAGTTTCGCCGGACACACGTTTCAATTCTTTCAAAATGGAACGCCCTTTGAACATCTTCTGAATGGTATAAGGACTCAACAGGTTATAGTTGATATAATCCAGCCTGTTCGGGTCTTTACGATTATCACGTTTCGGCCATTTTTGTGCGTCACGGATAGTACCTACACTTCTTAAGTTGACTCCCGGAACCAGATAAGTCGTATTCCGCTGCTCTATCAGGTAAGAGAAAGGAAGATTAGAAGTATCGGCATGATTGACATGACGTCCCATGACCAATGAGAAAGCTCCGACACGTGCCGGCCACAAGATATAGGAATCGGAAGTGGTCTTCGCTCCTCTTTCCATTGTTCCTTGATGAATAGGACCTAACTTATACATGTGGTTGCTCTGATTGGATCCCGAACCTGCATTCATAAACGAGAACATTCCGGCAATCAGCAAAGTAGATTTATGATGTGTCACGGTGAAAGGACCTGCAAAGATAGCACATGCCTCACCGTTCTCTCCTTGGCAATTACTAAAAAACAAAGAATCGGAAGCAGAATAATTGTGTCCCAGTTTACAGGACTGCCCAACGAAACAACGGGTCAGCATTGTGCCGTCATCCACTTTTGAACCGGAAGAGATTATGAAGTCGTCACAAATTACCCCGTGACCGATATGCACAGGCGCTGTCACATTACTATTGATGCTTCCATTAAATAAGCGGCAAGTTCCACAGATATGGCAGTAATCACCAATCCGGACATTCTTGATTGAACCTGTATTGAGAATCATGACATGATTGCCAATACTGCCGACAGCAGAAGCATGTTTATTGGAATAATAATCCGCAATTGCTTTCATGCGGTTAATCAGTTCGGGACGATGACGGTACAACGCAAGTATATATGCCTGATGCGCAGACAGTTTGTCGTTCATCAACACTTCACGCCCCCCTGTTTCATTCAATACAGCCACTTCTACCCCATTACCGAAGGTGCTTAATCCATCCACTAAAATAATATCTACATTCTCAATGAAAGTATCGCTACCGATCTCATAGTTAGCAATGTAGTTCTGGATATTCTCAATACAACAGTTATCGCCCACCGATACATTGTGTAACGTCACATGACGTAATCCCGAATGTTTCTTGATTCCCCCCGGCAATGTAAATTCTGATTCGAATACTCCCAGTTTTACCTCACCCGAGAAACGGGTATGATGGACATACTCACAATTAAAGCCCTCTGCCACTGATACATTTCCCCAATCATCAGCCAAACACGACTGACTCTTCAACTGAAGTACCTCATCTTCAGTCAATCTACGATAATCTTTCATTTTAATAATGTGTTAATGTGTCAATATGCTAATGTGTCAATTGACTACGCATGTTGCATAGAAATTGGCACATCTGCACTTTGACATATTGATTATTCTACCTCTTCTTCGTAGGTCTGATAAAGAAAATCGTTATAGGGATATTTCTGAACGTGTAATTCTTTCACTCGCTGATAAACTACATTTTTCAGTTCGTCTATATTGATTCGTTCGCGGGCGGAAATAAAGAGACAGTTGTCCTCCATCTTTGCCATCCACGTCTTCATCAGTTCTTCGAGTGTTAAGTTTTCCTTTGTTCGGGGGGTAAGGTCGTCCGGCGCTTTCTCCACGTAGGTGTAAGCGTCTATTTTATTAAATACAAGTATCACAGGTTTGCCACTGCCACCAATCTCTGCCAGTGTCTTATTCACTACCTCAATCTGTTCCTCAAATCCGGGGTGGGAAATATCGACTACATGCACCAGCAAATCTGCTTCGCGCACTTCATCCAAGGTAGATTTGAAGGAATCAACCAAATCGGTAGGCAACTTACGGATAAATCCTACCGTATCCGACAACAAGAACGGTAGATTTTCAATAATCACCTTACGTACGGTAGTGTCCAACGTAGCGAACAGTTTGTTTTCCGCAAAGACTTCGCTCTTGGAGAGAAGATTCATCATGGTTGATTTTCCCACGTTGGTATAACCAACCAGTGCGACACGTATCATACGTCCGCGGTTCTTGCGTTGGGTAGCTTTTTGTTTATCAATTTCCGCCAGGCGTTCTTTCAGCAACGACATACGGTTCAGGATGATACGGCGGTCCATCTCGAGCTGTGTTTCACCCGGACCACGAAGTCCTACGGAACCTTTACCGCCACCTGCACCGGAACCACCTCCCTGGCGTTCCAAGTGAGTCCAGAGTCGCTGCAAACGCGGCAACATATATTTATATTGCGCAAGCTCCACCTGCGTCTTCGCATTGGCTGTCTGCGCACGCATGGCAAATATATCAAGAATCAGTGAAGTACGGTCCAGTATCTTCACTTTCAGTTCGGCTTCAATATTACGAATCTGTTTCGCAGAAAGTTCATCATCAAAGATGACCATTCCTACTTCACGTTCTTCTTCCTCTTCATTACGAATATATTGTCTGATTTCTTCCAGCTTTCCCTTTCCGACATATGTCACTGAATGAGCTGTCGGCAATTTCTGCGTAAACCGTTTCACTACTTCCGCCCCAGCCGTCTCGGCAAGGAAAGCCAGTTCATCCAGATACTCGTTCGTCTTGCGCTCATCCTGCGTTTGTGTGATGAGTCCGACAAGCACTGCTGTTTCTGTCTGGGCTTCGGAGATTACAAATTCTTTCATAGCCATAGTTTCTACACCTTATTATATATATTATGTATCGTTGGTTCGCGGCAACAAATATAGATAATTTTAATGGAAGCTACCAAAAAGAAAGCTAAAATAAAAACAGACGAAATAGAAAATGGCATGTAAAAATGAAGCCGAACTTCATTTTACATGCCATTTCAAATTACATGTTATCTAATTGCCTAAATAATCAGAATCCTTCCGGCATCTCCAGTGTTTCCGTAAAGTCTTGATAAAGCAATCCCCATCCGCCATTATATGACACTACTCCCCGCATCGGGAAAGACAGCACGTTTCCTTGACGCTCCATACCTACCGCAGTAAAGTATAGCATACCATAATTCGTCCCGTCATAACCAGTAGGCTGAGGATCCCAAGCTATCAATTCTTGCTTGTCATCACTTAATGAGAAGACTAACGGATATCCTTCTACTATACAGTCTGGTAACCTATAGATATTTCCTTCTATTGCCTTTTCAATAGGCTGCGGCCATGAATCATCAAATAATTCAGAAGTATAAGTTCCGGTGCCGATACTTTCCCAAGTCAACTTCCTTTGAGCCAACACTTTTATTTTCCCTAATTGTGAAGGGGATAATTGATCTTCATTATCTATAGTCAATACAATTTCGTATTTCTCGGTGGCACCCAAATTATTTATCTCGCCAAATCCAAGTTCTACATATCCAACTGCTTCACCTTTAGCAAAAGTAACGGCTGGGTTATTTAAAGAGAAAATACCTTCGGCTATTGTGGCTTCATCCATACTAATATTTGCGGTACTTTCCGTACTGGTGTTACCCCGATATACAGGGACTCTAATAATACCATTGTCTGCCGCCGTTACTTCCACATTCATCTGAGTGGAAGCAAAGGCAAGTTCTTCCCCGTTTATGTCATATATTGTACCTTCCGCATCTGTATTGCAAGAGGTCAAGGCTGCCAGGCAAAGGGTTATCTGCACAAATGTTGATTAAATATATTTTCATATTTGCTTTCATTAAATAAATTACTAATTTACTGAACTATAGGATTCTGATCAGAAGAATCTATATGCTCATTACCATCAATTTCCGACTGTGGCAAAGGAAGAATAAATAGCGGAGAAGAAGCCTCTGTATTCTTTGTGGTTACCTTTTCCGTATGGTTAGATCCTTCATAATTACGATTGTATCCTAAACCTAAACGTTGCAAATCGAAGATACGGCCTGCTTCTCCCCAAAGTTCAACACGGCGTTGAAATAAGATTTCATCCATCAATGTCTGTAGAGGCGCGTTTGTATTCGAGTTGTAAGTCTTGGCATCCGTACGGGCAGATAAACGGTTTTCAAATCCGCTATCTCTTTGATTGCCTAAAGTCTTTATTGTTGCACGCGCGTCATCGTACTTGTCCTGATGGCATTCTGCTTCAGCTTTTATTAAAATCATTTCTTCTGCTCTCATTAGCAGGTAATCACCGGTACGTGTGGTGTAATCTGCCATCTTGAACTTTGTTTGGCAATAACTTGTATAAGAAGAAGACGATTTTTCCTCCTCAGCAGGAATGACACCACGGAACCAAGCGGTTTTGCGTTCGTCCGTATCGGGTATTAGTGCATATAATCCCGTACTAATGCATTGGCGGGCTTTAGAAGCATACATTCCCGGAGCATCGGCATCCATGTGTGAGAAGAAACTAGCAAAGCCACTTGATTGATCGGCTATAATCTCCATTCCCCATAACACATCTGCTACTTTCACACTGTTGTTCCCTCCTAATTCGGCTATAGTCGCAACTTTTAAAGATGGCTTCTTCAATGCTTCGGCTGCTGCGGAGGCTGCATTGGCATAGTCATGCTGTACAAGGCAAATACGGGCTTTAATGCCATTGGCAACATAATAATCCACATGCGATACATGTGTCTGTTCTTTATCATTCAGATTGCCAAGCAAATCAATAGCTTTATTTATATCACTATTTATTTGTGTATATACATCTTGCACTGTACCGCGCGGGCTTCCTTCCGAACCGGCTACAGTCGGTGTCGTATATAAAGGTACTCCCGGTGCTGTTTCATGTCCCTTATAAGTTTGTTGATAGAGTTGGATCAGATAGAAATAGGCATAAGCACGCATGGCATAGGCTTGACCGACAACACTATTCTTAAGTTCGGGGTCTCCTCCCATCGAAGTCTCGGAAGCAATTATGTAATTAACATTGCTAATTAATGTATAATAAAAATTCCAGATAGAATAAGAACGTCCCGATTTGCTGGAATAATCGCCATGTACATTCAATCTATAATCTTCATAAAACCATCCTTGACCTTGTTCCTTCATCAAGTGATCTTCAGCCATTAAGTCTCCCAACAGGTTAATAGCTGTTTGCCCACAATTTTCAGCTCCCCACTTCTCACTCCATCCCGCCACATACAACATACGATATACGCCATTGATGGCAGTTTCCGCACTACTGGCATCTGCAAATATTGTAGAACCGGAAACTTTATCAGTCGGTTCGGTATTTAATTCATCAGCGCATGAGCTAAATGAAAGGATGCCAATCAAAGAGAATATATATAATAATTTTTTCATCTTTTTACTGTTTGATCTATATTTATTTAAAATGTAATGTCAATTCCCAATGAAACTGTTCTTACAGGTACATAGCCAAAATCTGTTCCTCCGGTAAAATTGTATTGAGGGTCCATACCTTTCAAATGATTAAACAGCACTACATTGTCTGCTGTTGCGGTTAAACGTGCCGACTCAAATCCTATCGATTTCATCCATTTTGAAGGCAAGGTATATCCTAATGCTATATTTTTAATAGCAAAATAGGAGGCATTGATTAGGCTATTGTCAGTAATGATGTAGCTTTTTCCTATTTCAATACGAGGAATGTCGGTGAGATCTCCAGGCTTTTTCCATGCACGTTCCAACATTTTGCTTTTTGCCTGGCCGATATAGTTGCCGTACAGTAATGTATTATAAACACCATCCAGCACTTTACCGCCTATGGAATATGTACATAATATGCTTAAATCAAAATCTTTATATTTAAAAGTGTTGCCAATAGAGCCATACAGGTCTGGAATACGGCTGCCTTGAATTTCCTTACAAGCAGTTGCTTTCGCCATATCATTGGTGATGTATTTTTGTCCCTTAGAGCCATTCTCGTCTGTGTCCCAAGCCCAATACAACTGTTCTCCGGTTGCCGGGTCAACTCCTGCGGCAGTGGCAGTGTAGAATGAATTTAAAGTTTCACCTTCACGAATAATATAAGAGCCGGAAATGATCTCAGGTTTGTCGGCTAATTGCAATACTTTATTTTTAATAGTTGAACCAATCAAGGTCAGATTCCATGTAAATGGCGTATTTTTAAATATATCAACTCCCAATGTAACGTCAACACCTGTGTTGCGCATACTTCCTACATTTTTGTTATACCCGTCAAAACCAAGTGAGGATGCCATCGGGAACGACATCAGCATGTCTGTTGTCTTACGTTGATACCACTCTACAGTGGCAGAAAAACGGTCAAATACTTTAGCTTCGATACCGATATTCAGATTTGCATTCTTTTCCCATTTCAAGCCTTTGTTCTCTAAGGAGGTCACGGCAGCGCCACTCATAGAAGAATTTGCATATCCTAAATCATAGAAAGATTGCCAAGCATAGAAATTTTGTTTCGTACCATTTAATATTGCATCATTTCCCTGAAGACCATAACTGGCTTTTAGAGAAAGATTATTAATCCAACTAATATCGCTCATGAATTCTTCCTGAGAAATACGCCAGTTACCGCCAACAGACCAAAATTTACCCCATCTATTGTCTTCATAAAAACGAGAAGATCCATCGGTACGGAAACTTGCCGACAAATAGTATTTATCAGCGAAATCATAATTCAATCGTGACAACACGGATTGTACAGCATAATTATGCTGATAGGAGGATGCTCCGGTTATGTTGGTCGCCGCATCTAATTCATAAAGTCCGCCAAATGGAAATCCTGTTTTGGCTGCTGATAAGTAATCATATCTATATTTATAGAATTCATGTCCGACTAAAGCCTCAAAATGGTGATTGCCAAACTTACGATCATACGTCAATAACTGATTGAAGGTATAACTGAAAGTGCGAGCTGTCGCTTTTTGTATAGTACCTTTAACCGCAACGGAGTTACCATTGTATGGATTATAGTAAGTTACTCCTGCTGAATTTATTAAATCAAAACCGTAATTTACTGAAAACTTTAAGCCTTCCAAGAATGTATTTTTTAAATCACCCAATTCGGCATATACACGTCCGCTGAGATTATCACTTTGTGTGGAGTATTTGTCATCATATAGAGTTGCGATCGTATTCCATTCTGAGTTTGCACCGGCCGGTCTGTTCTTGCCATAGTCAAAAACAGCATTACCTAAATTGTCGTATATAGTAGCACCATCGGCGTCTTTTTCATAAACGGGGAATATCGGTGCCATTAACTGCGCCGAGAACCAGACATTAGACGAACCGGATGAATTTTCTACGGCAGTATTGCTTTCATTGCGAGAATAGTTGGCACTCATTCCGGCTTTCAGCCAATTAGTCACTTCAGAATCAATATTTAATCGTCCGTTATAACGATTGAATTTTGTGGTTTTCAACAGTCCTTCTTCGTCTAAATAGCCTAAAGAGAACATATATTTAGTCTTATCATTGCCACCACTGAAAGACGCAACATATTCTTGACGCAATGGATTGGATTTCATAGCTTCGTCCATCCAATCTTCACTATACTTTAATTTTGCATCGCTGCGAACTTTTCCTGTAATAGGATCTATCAATTCCGCAATACCGTAATTGAATGGATTATATTGTTCATCCTTACCCAATATTGCAGTAGCACCACTTTTCATGGCTTCTAATGCTACATTTCCTGCAATTTCAGGAGAAAGTCCATTATTTATAATTTGATTATTCTTGTATGATTGGAAGACAGTTTCTAAATATCCAGCTTCATTCATCGTTTCATAACGAGGAATAGCACGTGACGAAACACCCCAATTGGCTTTTAAATTTACTCTAACTTTGCCGGAGTCTCCTTTCTTTGTTGTAATCATAATTACACCATTGGCACCACGAGAACCATAAAGAGCTCCCGCAGAAGCGTCTTTCAGCACTGTCATAGTTTCAATATCATTAGGATTAATTGCTGAAATATTACCATCATAAGGTACTCCGTCAACAACATACAAAGGCGCTTGTGAAGAATTAATGGAACCATAACCACGAACCACCACTGAAGCACCCGATCCGGGCTGTCCGGAACCGGAAGTGGTTTGCACGCCGGCTATCATACCATCTAATGCCTTCGTTACATTTGCTATTGGTCTTTCTTTCAGTTTTTCTGACTTAATGACTTCTGCCGAACCTGTAAACGACTCCTTCTTGGTGGTACCATACGCTACCACCATAACCTCGTCTATTAGCTGTGCATCTGATTTAAGAACCACTTTCATTTTAGGCTTTATAGCCACTTCTTGGGTCTGCATACCAATATACGAAATCTGCAAAGTCTTTGCAGAACTTGGTACATTCGACAAATTAAAATTACCATCTACATCTGTGATTGTACCTTGAGTGGTACCTTTTACTAACACAGAAGCGCCAACAACTGGCTGCCCGTCTTCTTCAGAAATCACAACGCCTGTGACCTTTTGAGTTTGGGCAGTTACTAGACCTATGCCCACAAAAAGGCATGCCAATAACAGCATTAATTTTCTTTTCATAAAATCTCTCTTAAAGTTTAACTTTACATTATTTGTATCTTTACTCTAACAATTTGCAAATATATTAATAAAACTGAAACCAACAATTATATTAATAAAAAAATGTTGTAAATATAACATTTTGTTATTTAATAAGCTTCATTTATGCCTATAAGCATATTTTTCTTTATTGAAAGTGTTGGTTATTAAAACAACTACTAACACTTTGCACGAACAAAATGTATATTTTAATATTTGTTTTACTCGTTTTTAGTCATAAAACACCTTTAAAGGCTATTCTTTTTGCTTTTTTCGTGGAAAAGCGAATAAAAAAGTGGCATATAATTTAAAGTTTTGTGAATACTGTGTTATTGGGAGATTTATTTTTTTAGAGATATAAATGTTTATTCGCCTCTGATATAGCACAGAATTACGTCTAATTTATTCTATTATTAATTAAAAAAGAAAGTATGGAAAAGATCAGTTACAACCTTGTGTTTAACAGAAAGAAGAGATTGAATAAAAGAGGAATGGCGTTAGTTCAGGTAGAAGCCTATCTGAACAGGAAAAAAATGTACTTCTCCACCAAAATATATCTCAAACCGGAACAATGGGATACCAAACGAAAAATGGTGAAGAACCATCCTAATGCGAATGTTTTGAATCGTATGTTATATGAAAATATAGCAGCTATTGAGCAAACGGAACTTGGACTATGGCAACAGGGAAAGACCATATCGTTAGATTTATTAAAAAATTCTATTGATAAACCTCTCAGCAACGAAAGGTCATTTTTGACTTTTTTTAAAGACGAGATAGCTAATTCTTCTTTAAAAAAGAGTACCCGTCAAAATCACCTTTCCACGCTTGAATTACTTCAGGAATTCAAAAAAGAGGTATTATTTACCGATTTGACATTTGAATTTGTGTCTTCCTTTGATAATTACCTGCAATCTAAAGGTTATCATCTTAATACTATTGCCAAGCACATGAAGCATCTGAAACGATACGTTAATGTTGCTATAAATAAAGAGTATATGGATATACAAAAGTATGCTTTTAGAAAGTATAAAATTAAAAGCATAGAAGGAAGCCATACACACTTAGCCCCGGAAGAGTTATACAGATTTGAGAATTTGCAGTTGACAGGAAGATATACGAGATTGCAAAAAACAAAAGATGCTTTTTTATTTTGTTGCTACGCAGGGTTGCGATATTCTGATTTCACCAGTCTGATCTCCGCAAATATTATTGAATTCCATCAGGAAACCTGGATTATATACAAGTCTGTTAAAACAGGTATTGAGGTACGCCTTCCTTTATATTTATTATTTGAAGGCAAAGGAATCGAGATATTGCAACGCTATAAAGATGATCTTGACAGCTTCTTTAAGTTAAAAGACAATTCTAATATCAACAAAGAATTGAATCAGTTAGCAGGCTTGGCGAAAATTGATAAACGTGTGTCATTCCACACCGCGCGCCATACAAATGCTACCTTATTATTATATAGTGGTGCCAATATTACTACGGTACAAAAGCTATTAGGGCACAAAAGTGTGAAGACTACACAAGTCTATGCAAATATAATGGATATTACAGTGGTGCGTGATCTTGAGAAAACGGCCTCATCAAAGTTCCACAATAAATAATAGCAATTTATTCTACCTCTACCTGAAATCGTTTTGGCGTTTTCATTTCTCATATTCTCATAATATGAATATAAGTAGCAGATAATAAGAATGATAACTAATGAGAAATGTTTTATAAATCGACATTTCTCATAGTTTTCATCGCAAAAAGGCTTTTATTTTAGTAAGCGTCTCGGCGATGCCGCCCCCCCTCAAAAAAATAGAAGTAGCATCTCCTC
>CAPYSS010000027.1:0-47391 GCA_948742525.1 Bacteroides caecimuris
CCCCTTTCAAGAATGAAAATCTTGCGTCCTAACCGATAGACGAACGGGCCATCCTATTGTTGCATTTCTGCTTTTGCTTTCTCGAAGCAGTGTTTGTTTCTCGATTGCGGTTGCAAAGGTAGGAACTTTTTTGAAACTGGCAAACGATTCTATGATTTTTTTTCAAAGAATATGTGATTTTTCTCAGGGCGATGTTTATTTTTGCCTGATATTCAGTAGTATATGTGCGTTGATTTTTTATAAAAAAAGTTCTCTGTGGTGAAAGAAAGTAGAGAATGTGTTTTCTTTCTTACCTTATTATATTATAGAGAATTAAAAAAACTGCTTATTTGTGGTTTCTTTTTTGTAGTTTTGCTTCCCGATTGACCATGAAATGATTTGATTATGCTGCAAAAAACGAAAGGAATAGTTCTTCATACATTAAAATATAATGATACGTCTATTATTGTAGATATGTACACGGAGTTGTCTGGCAGGGCTTCTTTCCTTGTCGCAGTGCCCCGTTCGCGGAAGGCAGCGGTGAAGTCCGTACTTTTCCAGCCGTTGTCTTTTATTGAGTTCGAGGCAGACTATCGCCCTAACGCAACCCTTTATCGTGTGAAGGAAGCGAAATCCTTTTATCCTTTTTCTTCTATTCCTTATGATCCGTATAAGTCCTCAATGGCACTTTTCCTGTCTGAGTTTCTTTATAGGGCTGTCCGGGAGGAGGCGGAGAACCGTCCGTTGTTTGCCTACTTGCAACATTCCATCATTTGGTTGGACGAGTGTAGAGACAGTTTTGCCAATTTCCATCTGGTTTTTCTGATGCGTCTTTCCCGTTTCCTGGGACTTTATCCGAATCTGGAGGATTATCATACCGGCGATTACTTTGATTTGCTAAATGCCTGTTTCACTTCCACTCGCCCCCAGCTACATTCTTCTTATATCAATCCCGAAGAGGCTGCCCGTCTTCGTCAATTGATGCGCATGAACTATGAAACAATGCATCTTTTTGGCATGAGTCGTGCGGAGCGTACCCGTTGCCTGACGATTATGAATGATTATTACTGTTTGCATCTGCCGGACTTCCCGGCATTGAAATCACTGGAGGTGCTGAAAGAACTGTTTGATTAGTTTTAGTCCATTGCGCTTTTCCTTAAAAAGCCCCAACTAACCTAAAATATTATAATGAAGCAAGAGAGTACATAGACTTTTGCAATGTACCCTCTTGCTAAATATCATTCTCATTATATAATTTACCAAGGTTTTTGTGACGTTCCCCCTGTTGATGGTTTGTATGCTCCATTATTCAGATATCTTTCAAGCTCTTGGATTTCTGAAGGAGTAAGTTGTCTGTTATTTCCATCAAATACAACATCGTCCAATTCTCTGTAAACATCAGTTCGTGCTTTGTATGGTAAATAAAAGTAGTTGATGAACATTCGGTCTAAATCAGATAATTCTGTATTAACTGGAAGTTCATTGTTGCTTTTATCTGTAATGGTCTTAGCTCCATTGGCGCTAAAATCATAAGAGCCGGCTAAAGTAATCGAGTTCCAGTCAAATGAGCCGCGTGCATAATAATTTTGAGTAATCTTGTCGAAATGAAATCTATTAGCTGGTTGGATATTATTTGTATAAACATTGATATAAGTATCCCGGTCATATCTTTGTTGCTCATTATACATACCTGCAACATTACATAATGCATGTTTGACAAATCCTACAACGCCGTCAATCTTATAATTGTTAAAATTGTTTTTCATATCCCAGGGTATGTTTATATATTGTTCTCCTCCTATACGTCCCACATCAGATGAGCCAGATTGTCCCAGTGGGGCCATTTGTATGCGGACATTAGGATATGCAAATCCATAGATTGGATCTGTTACAGGATCATCGATGGCATTATAAAACCTTATATTTGTTTGTTTTTCATATCTATAAAATTTAAATGTTGGTAATATAGAGAATGATATTTGTTAGTGTTCTTTATTATCCTTGTTCATGTTTGAGACAATTTCAACATACTTCTGATACATTTTATCAGATATTGATAATTGCTTTGCTTCTTCAAGTGATAAATCCAAAACATAAATTGAGTTTTTATAGATGATTCTATCTGATATAATCAAATCTGAATTTGTTTGCATCATATATTTTATATTTAAACTATCTTCCGGGAGTTCACCAACGGTTTTAGTTGAATCGACTTCCGCTGCATTGCCATTAAACGGTTTGTCCGGCAAGATATCATTGTCTGCGCATGACGCAATCAATATGATAAACATTGATGTTTGAATTATTTTTTTCATAATAATGAATTTATTGGTGTTTTTCTACTATAACTTGGAAGTTGCCTTCTAAAATTAATGGCTTGCATGCATTATCACCGATGTCTTTTGTTTCAGCTCTTAGTTTGCCGAACATCTCATTCTGCGTTTCATCATAAGAAGATATTATCATATACCCCTCGCCAAAACAGGTGTTCCAAGTTTGCATATTTGTAATTTCTAAATAAGATGTCCTATGTAGGAATATATCTTCTGTTTCTGGAGGAATGGAAAATGTAAGTTTTTTGTTAATCATATCTGGTGTAAAATTCCAGATAGTGCATCTGACATCATATTGGGGCCATTCTTTTGTATCATCTTTAGGTACTAAAGACGAATAAAAAATTAATTGACTGCTCCCATCGTAATTTGAGTAATAATCCATATTGGGCGTATAACTCTGCCACGGCAGAAATACCTCCGGGTTATCGAAATATGGAATATTGTTAATAGTGCATTCAAACTTATGCCAAAATCGCAAAGCTCCATCTTTTTTGCATCCGTATAATAAAATAGAAGCAGATGTAATAATTATTGAGCAGATAATTTTGTTTATGTATTTCATATCTTTTAATTATTAGGATAGTTAGACTTATACATTATTGTAAAAGGTGTTTGTTGTACGATTTCACCATCGAAGTTAAGAAGCTGCAATTTGTAGATCATAACCTTCCCGTCTGGAGATGAAAGAATGCGTTCTTTTTCAGATGGTGGTATTATGTCACGTATATACCCTTTTCTTTTCCACGGAATTCCTCTCGGCACATTCTCATCATTTATGACAATTGCGGCAACAGGACTCCATTCAGCATTAGAGAACTCATCATAAGTCTCGTCTCTATATTTTAAAGGCATGGTCACAAAATCATAAAATAACTCTATGCCTTTGTCATTAAACAAACGCCCGTCTTTATTAAAGACTAATGTCTTATAAGTTAAATCATAAATATCTTGTCCGGAAATTCTAACAAATAGCGGAGCACTCTCATTACCTTCGGAATCTATGATTTTTAAATAAACAGTTGTGTTGTCATTATCTTCCAGAGTGCTTATATGAAGTTCCGCTGATTCGGATGTAAACCAAACTAACGGTTGGTCGTTTGTTTTAATTCCCCATTTGTACAGCAGAACATTCTTGTATTTATTCAAGAATTCTACATATTGCGAATCAATACATTTTGATTTTATTTCGTAAAATCCGGGTTTTCTAATTGCATCTTCCAAGACAAATCTCGGAGTACCCACCATGACTTCGATGCTGGATTCTAATGAGTTTCCTCCTTTGGCAGTGATACGTACAATACCATTGCCAGTTACTGTAAGAATCCCGCTTTGATCTATTGTTGCTATGTCCGGTTTATTTGTACTCCACTCAATATTATATATATTCTTGCTGTTTACAATATATCGAGAACCGTTAAAACCCTGTTTAGGTCCTATTATACCAAAGTCTAATTGGGCGTTGAGCCATTCAAGTACTAGTGGAGGTAAATCAATGTGTTTACTTGACAGACCTGCAAACTTGTATATATTTGCGCCAAAAGGGCTGTTGTCGATGTCAGGACTTTGGAGGAACATATTGGGGGTCGGATTCTGCTGTCCATGTCCAACGCATAAAGCACTGGATGTTGGTATAAACGGAATTGAATTCCACATTGATACATTATAGTCATATTTGCCTACAATAGGGATGCCGTCCTCTTGGTTTCCTTCTATCTTTTTTTTTGCTTCTGCTAAATCGTAG
The DNA here is from genome assembly GCA_948742525.1 of Bacteroides caecimuris. Taxonomy (GTDB): domain Bacteria; phylum Bacteroidota; class Bacteroidia; order Bacteroidales; family Bacteroidaceae; genus Bacteroides; species Bacteroides caecimuris_A. The sequence continues at coordinate 4,057 of CAPYSS010000027.1, forward strand.
TATGAACTAGGATAAGTATCATAAAGCAAATTGCTATTCATGTGGGCTGCATAAGAGAATATGGTATGTCCTACATCGACTAGCCATAAACACTTCTTGATATATCTCAAATGAATATCGGTAACTTTTCCACCTAATGAAATTCCCGGATTAATTTCTACCAAACCTTTGAGTGTTGTTTTTCCCGGAACAAGGTTTAGAAGTCCGACCCATATATCGTTTAATCCCCATGCTAAAACAGGGCTAGTCAACCATCTGACTAAGGGTAGAAGCCCGATTAAATCAGAAGAAGCAGAAAAATCAACTTTTAAATAAGATGTCGGCAATGTGTTTACGAAGTAGCTTCCGTTAGCTATAGCCAGCATTCTGAATTCACGCCCATTATCACCTTGTGGAAAGCCTAATGTTGCTAATTCGTTTTGCCATATATAATGTTCCGAATTATTCAATTCTCCTCCGTAATCAACATAGTTAACTAGCAGTTGTTTTGCAGCATGGCTATGAGCTATCTTTTCAATAGCTGTAAGCAATGTTCCACTATCGGCATATTTATCAGCAAAATGCCCTATCGTTTTTTTGTTTTCCAGGAATGAACTCAAGCCATACAGGGCGTATAGTGCCCCAAGAGGTATATTGGCTCCCAAATGTGAGGCGTCATGGCTAATATAAAGGGATACTTGGTGTTCCATGCCGGCATCTTCCATTTTTCTCAAAGCATACCTCGTTATCACTCCTCCCATGCTTTGTCCTAGTATTACGTTTGTTGCTGCCTCGTCTAGGTTATCTTTTTGAGCATTAACCCATTGGATAACTTTTATGAGTGTGTTTGCATTTGCCTGAATATACTCTTCGCTGTAGTCCCAATCTACGTAAACAATATCATAATTAAGATATAAATCAGGGCAATGTATATTTCGATTTCTGATACAGTTGTTATAGAAGCTAGCCATGGTGGTACTTCCTTTATTGATGGCTGTACCATCTTTCTTTCTTGTGCGGGGATCAAAACCTTCAACAACAATAAAAGGTTTTTTAATTCGTCCTGTATGATTGGATGGAGCATAGGCAACATATACTTCTGCTTTAGTTTTCAAGCCTCTGTACGGTTCACCGGTTATTATTGCTTGAGGATAAGTAAGATAGTAGTCGTTTGCCAAAGACCTAGTAAGTGTGTTACCGATGACCTGTATTTTAGTATGTGCTAGTAATTGCTTACCGTTTGTTAGGGTTATTCTTAGCTTGATATCTTTAGTTCCATCAGTCGTATAATTTTCTGTGATTGAACTACCTATATTGATTGACCTGTAACCACTGCCGGTATCAATTTCTATTGTTTTGCAAGAAAGATTAGTGAACCAACAATTTGGATCTAATTTAAATGAGACCGATGATGAAGTCAGGATGCTATCTTGACCGCAAAATCCAACTACATATTGAGTGTCATAAGGGTTTTGCCATGTGCCATTCTTATAATTATCACTTACTTTCCCGTTATTATATTGGATGAGATTATCTGTAAGTGCATTAGCTTTGATTACTGAATATTGATAGGCTAAAGCACTTATCGTTAATGTGCTAGGACTGCTGCTGGCGCTATTCTGTTTAACCAATATGTTTCCAACGTCTTCAAAGGGTTTTATGGTAACAGCAGAGGATCTGATTGTGCGGAGTAACATTTCATAAGTCTGCCTATCTATGCTATTTGTTTCGGTCAAACTGGAACCGTCGAAACGATCCATGTCTACCAGTTCAAAAGCGAAGTCACGTAACAAACCGTGTGGGACTTTCGATTTATCTAAAGTTCCGAACATGTTATCAAGAAAAGTGCGTACTTTTTCATTTTCTTCCACAGCTTGTCCATATACGCGAGCAACGCTGGTTATAATTAATAGGAGAATAATCCCGTAACGGATGATAATTTTTCTCATAATTCAATTTTGATTAAGGTTGAACTGTATGTGTTAACGTCCTCTGTGCAATATTTGAAATATCAGCTATTCGATATCAAACTCTCCAATGAGAGTCATGTCTTCTTCTATATAAAGAAGTTCATAATGACCGGTTTGGTAGTCTTCTAAATTAATCTTGTAAGTTTCTTGCTCATTAGGAGCCAATAACACATCTTGGAAGATAATATTTCCCTGCTGATCCTTTACTTGGAAAGTGACTTGATTGTCGACGTTTTCAAGGAAAAGGACTTCAATAGAGTGCTCGTCTTGGATAGCTTCTATTGGGATAGAATTAGGTGTTTTTTGGCATTTATGCCATCTTATAATTTTAGTTCTTTGTGTTGATAGACTATTGGCTTCTATTATCATGAATGGAATGCCAATTAATAATAGTAAAATGCTTAGTTTTCTCATATCTTTAATTGTTTTTTGCAAATTTATGGAGAAATGAGAGGGAATGCAAATAAAAGAAATTTTTCAGCGTGGACAAATGGTGCCTGATAATCAGATGTTTATGATGTTTTGCGTGGACATCCTTTTATGCTGCTGATTATTTCTTCCTGAAAAGAGGATATTAGTGCATGTTTTCAATTAAATACTCATATAATGTAGCATTATTATCTGGTAATATTATATTCAGTTTTTGTCTAAGTCTGAGTCTTTTTTTTCTTACTGAGTCAACTGTAATGTTTAGTAACTTTGCTTCTGTGTTAGTGTCAAACCCTGATATATATAAACAGCAATATAGAAAATCTTGTTCTGATAAAGCTGGGCATAGACTGTATATATATTTATGAAGATTTGGGTAGATATGTGTTATTTCATCTGCAATAAGTTTCCAATGTTTTTCTGTTATTAATGGCTTGTTATTTCTAGGCTTATTTTGGTTGGCTAGATGTATTAGTTCTTTATGTAAAGGTGAATTCTCTAGAATTTTACTTTGCAATTGTTTATAGTTGGTGGTTAGGATACTTATTTCTTCCTGCATTTTATTATAGTTTTCATTTTTCTCTTTGAATGTATCTAATAATCTTTTTTTCTTTTCCAGTTCTAAGGAAACATAAAGCAAATCTGCCTTTATTCGGTTCAACTCTTCTTGTTGTCTGTGGATTTTCTCTTTTACTTTCTTTCGATATAGTAGATATCCTATTATTATTAGTAATAGTATTCCAATACATATAACTAAAACTATAATGTAGCTTTGCTGTTTAATCTTTAATCTATCTATTTCTTTGCTGATTTTTAAATGATTATATTTGGACTCTATGTCCAGTATCTTAGATTGGTTATCAGCATATATGATTGAATCAGTTATTTCGACGTATTCTTTCAGATTAGTAAGAGCTTCTTTATAATTCTTTTCTTCATTATAGATTTGGTAGTATAAATATTTAATGCTGTATGTATACTTTGGATTATCTTGTGGTATTTGGGATAGTAGCTCTTTTGCTTTGTTAATAGCCCCCGATGCGATATATAAGTCTATCAGTGCCATATAATCGGGCATTGTTTCTCTTCCTGCCAATGCTTTGAGAAAGTATTCTTCAGCTTTATCATATTTATTTTGCATAGCATAGATATTCCCTAAGGCATTGTTTATTGATGCAGTGACTTCGATATTTTTAGTATTATGTGCTACGGAATCAGCTATAGTTAGAATTTTTAAAGCGCGTGATAACGAGTCTATGCATGCATATTCACGTCCTACGTCCCTTAAAGCACAGGCATAACTATCAATATTGTTTGTTTTTTTAAAGCATTCGGCGGCAGCCTTATATCTTTTGATGGCTTCTGTCCGCATGAATTTCTCTCCATATAAATCGCCAATATAGCTATATATATATCCGGTGAGGTTCTTGAGCTTATTCTTTTCGGCAATATCCAAAGCATTGGTATATATTGACATTGCCTTATCATAATCTCCATCAGCAAAATAAGAGCGACCTAAATAAATTAAGATTTGCACTTGTTCATCAGGACTACCATGCGAAGAATACCAGTCATAAGCCCTCTCTAATTGGTAAGTTGGGAGGATGGTGGTGAAGATCTCGTCTGTAATCTTTCCTGATAACATACACCAGCGTGCAAAGGTTTTATCGTCTAGTTTTTCAGGACATGATATGCCTTTTAGTAGGTTGGATGCACTGTCAGGATTGATGGCAATGGTCTTTTCTACTTCATTTAGTAGCCTGTCAGATACGGATTGTTGTCTGTTGCATCCTGATAGTGCTAATATAGATGTTATAATTATGGCAATACTCTTTCTCATTTATCTTTCGTAGTTTAGTTTCGTTGTAAAAGTAATCATTTATTTTCTATATTATATTCTTTTACTGGGAGATTATTTCTGTTTGGAAAATAATAATTAGTATTGTCCATATCATACGTATTAAACTCATGTGATATAATTTGATTGTTTTTCAGCTATTAATAGTCTCTTTCTTGTTTATAGTGAGAAAAGTTCCTTTTTATTAATACCTAAATTTCTTTACTATCGTTCTAAACTTGTTTTTCATTAATTGTAATCTATAATTGCAAGTTGCAATTATATAAATGAAGCTTTTGTTTTTATAAATGAAAGCTTTGTTTATAAAAACAAAGGCTTCATTTAGAGATTATCTTTAATGTTAGTAATCTTTTCTATTAGAGAAAAAGAAGTTTGGCAGTAATGGCGAATAGGTTTATACTTAATAGATTGGAACCAGTCTATTAATCAAAATTTCGGCAGAAAGGTATAGTGAATCGGGTGAAACCCGTGTGAAAGGCAGTCCTTCACCCGCAATCCCTTTATTCATCGGTGTTGTGGAGTGGTGAAGGAGGTGAATGCTGTTTTTAAAGAAAAGTTGCAGATGTGTGTAAGATAGCATATCTTTCACACATCTGCAACAGTATCTTGCATGAGTTAATATTGCTGTTAATCAAATAGATAAAATCGGATTAGTGTAAGACGCAAGATAAAATCGGACACTAAAATCTTCTGTATAAGTTCCGGAGGTGTTATCCCAAAAGTTCTTTTACTTTTGCGGAGATGGCACGTCCTTCTGCAAGTCCTGCCAGCTTCTTGGAGGCAACTCCCATGACTTTACCCATATCTTTACCGCTCGTAGCACCTGTCTCTGCGATAATTTCCTTCAAAGCTGCTTCCAGTTCTTCGGCAGTCATCTGCTTCGGCAGGTATTTTTCCATAACGGCTACCTGACCCAATTCTACGTCAGCCAAATCCTGACGACCCTGTCCGATATAGATTTCAGCAGAATCTTTTCCTTGTTTTACAAGTTTTTGGATAATCTTCAAAGCGGCATCGTCTGTCAGTGTATCGTTAGCTCCCGGAGCTGTTTTAGCTTCGAGGAAGAACTTCTTTATATTTCTCAAAGTTTCGAGGGCTACTTTATCTTTCGCCTTCATTGCGTTTTTAATGTCTTCGTTGACTTGTTCGAATAAATCCATACTATTATAATTAAAAATTAAAGCTTGAAAATTAGATCTGAAACCAGATTCTGCGGGTCTATAATTTTCGTTCTTAAGCTCTTTGTTTTAGAATGTAATCACACCGTTATTATCCGTAGCTTCTTCCGTTGTCACTTCCTCTTCCAGTGCGGCTTTCGTCCGTATTTTGGTAAGGGTTGTCTTATCACGCATGTACGTAGGAGAATCTTCTACCATGGCGATGATATCGTCGTTGTCCAAATCTTCCGTGTTGAAAAGATAGATGTGGCGGCGTTTGCGGAGGCTCTTGCTTCCGATGTTGCTGGCGCTTTCGCCGTATGCCTTGCGGATACGTTCTTTGTTCTTCTCTTTTTCCTCTTCCAGTTGCAGTTGGCGTTCTTCCTCTTCCTGGCTGCGTGCAGCGTGCAGGCTGTCCATTCCGGGGACGTCTTCTACACCGAATCCGGTTGCCAATACGGTGATCTTTACTTTGGTATCCAATGAGTTGTCGATGGCAACACCCCAGATCACTTCCACTCCTTCGCGGAATTTGCTCATGAACTCGTGTATCTCGTTCATTTCCTCCATCATCAGTTCGGATGACGGGCAGAAAGAAACGTTCAGCATCACTTTCTTGGCATTGAAAATATCGTTGTTGTTGAGTAGCGGAGAATGCAGGGCATCGTCGATTGCTTTCGTCACACGGTTTTCTCCTTCACCGAATCCGGTACTCATGATCGCTACTCCGCCATCTTTCAGGATGGTTTTCACATCGGCAAAGTCGAGGTTGACCGTACCACGCATGGTGATAATCTCGGCAATACTCTTGGCAGCGATGGAAAGAGTGTCATCGGCTTTGCCGAAGGCATTCATAAAGGTAAGGTCGGCATATATTTCGCGCAGGCGTTCGTTGTTGATCACTAGTAGGGCATCAACATGCTGGGCGATACGTTCGACGCCGTCCAGTGCCTGGATGATTTTCTTTTCTCCTTCGAAGATAAAAGGGATGGTGACGATACCGACAGTCAGAATATCCATTTCCTTCGCAATGCGGGCAATGACCGGTGCAGCTCCTGTGCCGGTTCCTCCTCCCATTCCGGCGGTGATGAATACCATCTTGGTGCCGTCGTTCAGTTGTGCTTTGATATCTTCTATACTTTCTTCGGCGGCGTCGCGTGCCCGTTCGGGACGGTTGCCGGCTCCAAGCCCTTGCGTGATGCTACGGCCCAGTTGCAGTTTCACCGGGACAGGTGATTCGGCCAATGCCTGGTTGTCCGTGTTGCAAAGAACGAACGTTACATCATGGATACCTTCCCGGTACATGTGGTTTACAGCATTGCCACCACCACCACCTACACCAATCACTTTAATGATCTTCGGTGAATCTGTCGGGAAATCGAATTGTACTATCTCGTCCATAATAATATGATTTCTTATTTATGATTTCTGGTTTCTGATTTCTGGTTTCTGAATTCTGATTTATAATATAGCGCGCAGCCAACTCATAAATCATAACTCACTACATATCGTCGTCGGAGAAAATTTCTTTCGTCAACGAGTCGATCTTGCGCTGAATCCAGCTCGGACCGGCTTCTCTTTTCCGTCTTTCCTTCTCTTCCTTTGCCTTTTGCTTGCGAAGTTTTTCCGCTTCTTGGGCAGCTAACTTGGCTTCACGCTCTTCTTCCTCTTTCTTGAGGCGGGCGAGGCGTGCCTGTTCTTTCAGATCCTGGTCATTTGCAAATATATCTGCTGTTTGATGCACTTCCGGTTCCGGTTTGGACACTGGCGGCGCAGGAGCAACTTGCGGGGCGGTTTCAGTCAGGCAACAGTTTTGGTTTCCTTCAAACAGGAGGCCGAACAATGCGTTCTGTGAACCGTCTTTTCTTAGTATATTGCTGGGGGCATGTACCGTATTGCGTGGAAGTTTCGCCATCCGTATCTTTTCTATCTTGCTGCGTTTGCGCAAGGTTTCGTCCAAGTTCTTCAGGTTGGCGGCTCCTCCTGTCAGGATAAGTCCTGCCAGCAGTTTGTCTTCGTAGCCGGATAGCTGAATCTGGTTCCATACGTTGGTAACGATTTCTTCGGCACGGGCTTCGATGATATTATTAAGCTCTGCCACTTTGATGATACGGTTGTCATCTTCCAGTTTGCAGGTAGCTTCTTTCTCTTGTTCGGGGTCTTCTTCGTAGAGGGTGTCACCATAGGCTTTTTTCAGGCGTTCGGCTTCTTCCTCCTCCATTTGCAGGGTGGTGATGTCGCGCGTGATGCTGTTGCCTCCCAAAGGTAATACGGTGAGGAAGCGGAGAATGTTATTCTTATATACAGAGATGGTAGTCGTATCTGCTCCGAAGTCGATCAGTGCGCAGCCCGAACGGCGTTCGCTTTCTGTCAGTACGGCATTGGCTGTTACTAGCGGGGTGATCAGCTGGTCGGCGATGTCGATTTTAGCCTGCTGGAAGCAGTGCTCCAGATTCTTGCGTACAGAAGCACGGGCAACGATGTTGAGGAAACGTCCCTCGATGTGGCTTCCTACCAGACCTACCGGATTGGCTTGCAGATTATTGCCCACCTTGTATTCTTGCGGAGCTACGTCCAGTATATCCATATCAACCACCGGGATGGCAATGTTCTCATCACCGATAGCGCTTACAAGTTCTTCGGATATGATGGCTTCTTCCTCCAGGTCGCGGCTTACTACGTTGCGAACTGTGCGGAGTGATTGTCCGCCGATGCCTACATATACCTTGGCAATTGAGTTTTTCAACTCACCTTCCAGTCTGTTGATGATCGAGGTCAGGCTTTGCGCTGTTTTGTCCAGATTGAAAATAACTCCTTTACGGATAAACGTAGAAGAGTCTTCCTGGGCATACGCTAATACCTGCATGCTTCCGTCACTGTTCTTTCTTCCGGCCACACCGGTTATCTTCGATGAACCAAGTTCAATAGCGGCGATAAATTCTGTTGTTGCCATATATATTTATTTACGATTTTACGATTTACAATTTACGATTGAAAAAAGATTGTTCACTCTTCGTCTGTCAACTGTCAGTTATTAACTATCTATTATCAACAATCATTTATTATCTATTCTCGTTTGGTGCAGATAATCTGGTTGTTGAATTCGAGGTTGATACGCGAATATTTGTTCCAGCCTACCCGGTTGAGCCCTTTCTTGTAGAACTCCTTCAAACGTGCCAGTTTATCTTCAAAGTTTTCCAGTTTTCCGAGATAGATGAGATGGTCTCCCACACGCGGCACCAATTCGATGTTCCGGTCGGGCAACACGTGAATCTGTTCTATCTGGGCGTCCCAGAATTTATTATTATGCAAAAATACACCAAACTTATATAAATCCTTCATTGCAAACGACTTTTCTACGTTTCCGGTGACAATTACCCGGTGGGCGATGCATTTTGCATCCGGTGGCATGATGGTTCCTTTGTTGTCGAGGTAGTAATTCTGACCGTTGGAGCTCATCACCCGAAGAATAGGGATACGTTGTGTCACCTCCATGCATACTTTGCCGCTGGGTGTTTTGTAACACTCGGCTTCGTCAATCAACGGATGTTTGCTTAGTTCCCGTTCCAGTGACTTGGTAGAGATGCGCTCCATCTTCTTCCCGATGGGGTAGATCCCTTTGTGTTGAAGGATACCTTTCAGCTCTTCTTTGGTGATGAAGCCGGCGTATGCAGTATCCTTGATAACCAATTCCATGTCACGGCAGGTCTGGTTGGCAGGCTTGCGGTTGAATGCGGTGATAGCTACGGCGAGGTAGGCTATAAGCACCAGCATGACAATGGATAGAAGGATTCTTTTAGTCATAATTTAAACTTAAAGATTAATAATTAAAATGGCTGCACTGTTTCGGACAGCTTGCCGGATTATTATTTATTGATCTTCTTTTCTAATAGTTCCTTTATTGCAGGGACATAGTTGTCAATGTCTCCGGCTCCTAAAGTGATTAATACTTCAATGTTTTTATCTTTCAGAATGTTCAGTATATCTTCCTTTTTACACATACTTTTTTCAATGCCCGGACGGAGATGATCATAAATCAGTTTGCTGGTGACGCCCGGAATCGGTGCTTCACGTGCCGGATAGATGTCTGCCAGGATCACTTCGTCGAGTAGCGACAGGCTATCGGCAAAATCTTGATAGAAGTCGCGGGTGCGGGTATAGAGATGCGGCTGGAAGATGGCTGTGATCTTCTTGTCCTTATAAAGTTCGCGCATAGACAACACGCTCTGTTTGATTTCAGAGGGGTGGTGGGCATAGTCACTCAAGAAGACGATACGGTCGTTCTTGATCTTGAAGTCGAACCGGCGGTCTACTCCGCGGAAACTTGCCATGCCTCTTTTTATTTCTTCATCGGTCACCCCGTTCAGGTGTGCCAATGCCATGGCGGCTACGCCGTTTTCTATGTTGATGCTAACCGGAACTCCCAGTTGAATGTCGTTGATACGGGTGTCCGGGGCAACAAAGTCGATGAATATCTCTCCGTTTCCGATGCGGATGTTTTCTGCATGGAAGTCGCCTTCGTCGCGTGAGTAAGTATAGACACGAACGCCCGGCTGCACTTTCGGTTGCAGGGAGATACCTTTGCGGATAATCAGTGCGCCACCCGGTTGGATAAGCGTGGTATAATGCTCGAAACTTTCCAGGTAGGCTTGTTCTGTGCCGTAGATGTCCAAGTGGTCGGGGTCGGTAGATGTAATAACGGTCATATAGGGCGACAGCCAGTGGAAAGAACGGTCGAACTCATCTGCTTCAATCACCGTGTAAGGGCTTGATTGAGAGAGCAACAGGTTGGTGCCGTAGTTCTTCGAGATTCCTCCGAGAAAAGCGGTACATTCCACGTGCGATTGTTGGAGCAGATGGGCTGTCATCGTCGATGTAGTTGTTTTTCCGTGAGTGCCTGCCACGCACAGGCCTTTGCTCGAATGGGTAATCGTTCCCAATACTTGGGCGCGTTTCTGTATTTCGAATCCGTTGTTGCGGAAATAAACGATTTCTTCATGTTCTTGCGGGACGGCGGGCGTGTATATGACTAACGTGCTTTCCTTGTCTTTGCAGGCTTCGGGAATGAGGTCGACGTTTTCTTCATAATGTATTTGTGCGCCTTCGGCAATCAGAGTTTCAGTCAATGGAGTAGGGGTACGGTCGTATCCCGCCACTACCTTGCCTTTGAAGAGGAAGTAGCGTACAAGTGCACTCATACCGATGCCGCCGGCACCTACGAAATAGACTGATTTTATCGTTTCTATATTCATTTCTTCTGTTTTTTATTTTAGTACGGATTACGTTGTTTGTCAGCTCTTTGCTTCCGCCAGCTTGATAACCTCCTGTGCGATGATTCTCGCAGAATCGGGCAAAGCCAGCTTAGCGATATTCTCTGTCAGTTCTTTCAGTTTCTGTTCGTCATTGACAGCGGATAATGCTACATCCATCAGGGTTGTTTCCGCTTCACTGTCTTTGACGTAGATAGCTGCTTGCTTGTTCACCAATGCTAGAGCATTCTTTGTTTGGTGATCCTCCGCTACGTTGGGTGAAGGCACTAAAATAACAGGCTTATGTAGCAGGCAGAACTCTGAAATGGAACCAGCTCCCGCACGGGAAATCACAAGATCGGTTGCTGCGTATGCGGCTGCCATATCTTTGATGAAATCCGTTACATATAAGTTCGGAAGTGTACCTGCGGCTTTCACGGCTTCTTTCACTTGCGGGTAATAGTATTTGCCCGTTTGCCAGATGAATTGCACGTCTGTGTTTTCTTTGATGGTTGCCAGTCCGGCTGTCAGCGTATTGTTGATGGTACGTGCACCCAGACTGCCGCCTACAATCAGAATCGTCTTTTTGCCGGGTTGTAGGTTGAAAGCGCGCAATGCTTCTTCTTTAGATGGCATATCCTTTGTCAGGTTTTGGCGGACAGGATTTCCCGTCATGATAATCTTGTCGGCAGGGAAGAACTTTTCCATTCCATCGTAAGCTACACAGATCACCTTTGCTTTCTGTGCCAGAAGTTTATTGGTCACTCCGGCATAAGAGTTTTGTTCCTGGATTAATGTCGGTACTCCCATCATTCCGGCAGTCTTTAGTGTCGGTCCGCTTGCATATCCGCCTACGCCTACTGCTACCTGCGGGCGGAAGTTTTTAATAATGCTGCGTGCTTTCCACTGGCTGCGCATCAGTTTAATCAATACCGATACATTTTTCCATAAACGTTTGCGGTCGAATCCGGCTATCGGAAGCCCGATAATCCGGTAGCCTGCATCAGGAACCCGTTGCATTTCCATACGTCCTTCAGCACCTACAAAGAGAATTTCTGCGTCGGGGCGTAGTTCTATTATAGCGTTTGCGATAGAGACGGCTGGAAAGATATGTCCTCCTGTTCCTCCACCGCTGATAATAATTCTAAGTTTTTTTTCCATCATAATCCTTTCTTCTATCCGTTGTTCAACGTTCTTCGTTCACCACTTACCGTTCACTGTTCATCACTTACTGTTCACCATTCATCACTTACCGTTTATCAATATCATGCTCATCTTCAAACTTGGCATCGCTGTTCAGAATCTGTGCTGTCGGTTCGGCGGCAGTCTGTGCCTCGGAACTTGCATCTGCATCTGTCTCTAATTGCGGTTGGATCTGTGCATCGTGCGCTTTTTGTTCTTCCAGATGAGCGGTATACCGGCTTACGCTTAATATCATTCCAATATAAGCGCAATTGATTAACGTACTTGTACCTCCTTTACTGATCAAAGGCAGGGGCTGACCGGTGACGGGGAATAATCCGACGGCAACCATCATATTCAGTATAGCTTGCGATACCAGTAGCAACGCAATGCCCATAACGAGAAAGGCAGGGAAGGTTCGCTCGCATTTCTGAGCGATTCGTCCGGCGCGCATCAGTAGCCATAGATAGAGGAACACCACAAATATTCCTCCGATCAATCCCATTTCTTCAATCACAATAGCAAAGATAAAATCGGAGAATGCCTGACTAAGGAAGTCACGTTGTATCGAGTTTCCCGGACCTTTGCCAATTACGTGGCTGGTAGCAATGGCAATGCGTGCATGCGCTACCTGTGCATCTTTGTCAATATCAAATTTAGCAGCCGGCACTTCTTCCTTCTCAAAGAAGCCGGAAACACGATTCTGCCATGTTGCGAAACGGTGAAGTCCCGGAGTGTTATGCAGCGTTTTGGCGGGAATAACCATCAGTATAGCTACGGCAACACCGCCTACAAGTGCCAATATTCCCAACATTCCGAATAGCTTTTTGGCTGATACCCGACCGATAAACATCATCATGCATACTACTCCGAAAAGCAGCATTGCTGTCGAAAGATTTTCCGGCGCGATAAGCAGGAATACCAGTCCGGTGATGATCATGATGTATTTGAAAGCTTTGGGGTTGGCTCCTTCCTCATCCTGCCTTTTGGAGAGAATAAATGAAACGGCAATGATAACTGCCATCTTTGCCAATTCCGAAGGCTGGAACTGTAATCCCATAAAGCTCATCCAACGGGCTGCCCCGTTGACACGGTCTCCAGTAATGATACCCATCAGCGTGACAATCGCCAATAGAACCAGGGAAATCGGATACAGAAAGACCGGAAATACTTGGAACCATTTGTAGGGAACATTGTGCAGAAACACTACTACCACAGCACCTACCATCAGGATGATGGAGTGTTGCGTAATCGGTCCCCAATGGTCACCGCTTTTGTAAGTCAGCGTCGATGCTGCCGAGAACACCTCGACAATCGAGATGAGGCAGAGACAGAGGAAGATAATCCAGATTACCTTGTCGCCTTTGAATATGCTTCTTAATAAGTCCAATCTTGCAGAATTTAAAAATTATAAATTAAAAAATTATAGGGCGCGGACACATTCCTTAAACTGGTCGCCACGGTCTTCATAGCTCTTGAAGAGGTCGAAAGAGGCGCAACAGGGGCTTAATAATACTGTTTCACCTTTTTTTGCCAGTTTGTAGGCTGCTTCTACGGCATCCTTCATTCCGGTTTGTACGTCTGCTACGGGCAGGCCGAAGCGGTCGAAGAATTCGTGAAGCTTTTCGTTATGAAGTCCCAGGTATACCAGTGCCGAACACTTTTCGCGCACTAGGTCTTCTATTTCAGTATAGTCGTTGCCTTTATCTTTACCGCCGAGAATCAATACCGTTTTGGTAGTCATGCTTTGCAGGGCATACCAGCAGGAGTTGACATTCGTTGCTTTAGAGTCGTTGATAAAATCAATTCCGCGGACACGTGCCACCTTTTCCAACCGATGCTCTACTCCCTTAAAGTCGGAGAGGGCTTTGCGGATGTTTTCTTTGGCAATACCGGCAATGTTTGCCGAGATACCGGCAGCTAAAGAGTTGTATAGGTTATGTTGTCCTGTCAGGGCAAGTTCCTCCTGCTCCATGTTGAAGGCAATCGGTTCGGTGATTTTCACTTCGTGATCTTCTACGTATGCGATAGCTCCGTCTTCTTTGACAGCGGCAAAAGGATACAGGTGGGCTTTCAGGCCATGTTTCGCCAGTTCCTGTCTGATGATCGGGTCGTCATTCCAGAAGATGAAGGCATCGTCCGGGGTTTGGTTTTGGGTGATGCGGAATTTAGCGTCGATGTAATTCTGCATACAATGGTCGTAGCGGTCAAGATGGTCCGGAGTGATGTTCATCAATACGGCGATGTTCGCACGGAAATTATACATATTATCCAGCTGGAAAGAGCTAAGTTCGATAATATAATAATCATGGTAATCTTCGGCTACCTGCAAAGCAAGACTTTTGCCGATGTTGCCTGCCAGACCTACGTTCAGACCTGCGCTTTTGAAAATATGATAAATGAGGGAAGTTGTTGTAGTCTTCCCGTTAGAACCTGTAATACAGATCATTTTGGCATCAGTATAGCGTCCGGCAAACTCAATCTCAGAGATCACCGGTGTGTTTTGAGCTTTCAGTTTCAGGATGATCGGAGCATCATTCGGGATACCGGGGCTTTTGATAACCTCGTCGGCATTCAGAATGAGTTCTTCGGTATGGTGTCCTTCTTCCCAGGCAATCTGATGGCTGTCGAGAAGTTCCTTATACTTGTCCTTGATGGCGGACATGTCCGAAACAAACGTCTCAAATCCTTTGACTTTTGCGAGTACGGCTGCACCTGCGCCGCTTTCGCCGGCTCCTAAAATTACAATTCTTTTCATCTATAATAATGTGCTCTTGTTTTCTAATCAACTGATTTATCTATTAGCTGCGCACATTTTTTTAAAGTTAATAATCGGGTTAATGCTCTCTATGTTTTATCTAATCTTTAATGTTATAATTGTTATTGCCGCCAATACAATCGTTACAATCCAGAAACGGACGGTAATCTTTGATTCGTGAAACAGCTGGTCGGGTTTGGTGAATTTCACCGTACATCCCGGCTCGATCAGGCTCATCGAGGTACGGAAATGATCGTGAATCGGTGTGCGCTTGAACAAACGCTGTTTTACACCTTTCCGCTTTCCTGCCTTGTAATAAGCCCGTTGCAGGATTACCGACAGATTCTCTACCAGGAATACACCGCAAAGAATCGGTATCAGCAACTCTTTGTGGATGATGATGGCGAACACTGCGATGATACCGCCAATGGTGAGGCTGCCTGTGTCTCCCATAAATACTTGTGCCGGATAAGCGTTGTACCATAAGAAACCGATGAGCGCACCGATGAAGGCACAGATATAGATTACCAGTTCTTCCGAGCCCGGAATATACATGATGTTCAGATAGCCTGCGAACTCGATATGTGACGATACATACGCCAATATCCCCAACGTTGCGCCGATAATGGCCGAGTTCCCGGCTGCCATTCCGTCCATACCGTCATTCAGGTTGGCACCGTTTGATACGGCGGTAACCACGATGATTGTAACGATGACGAACAAAATCCATCCGGCTGTTTGCGCATGCTCGCCCATGAAAGAAACCAAATCGGCATAATCAAGGTTGTTGCTCTTGAAAAAAGGAATCGTTGTTTGGGTCGATTTCAAGTCATTGGTTCCGTGTATCACTTCCATCTCCTGTCCCGGATTATGAACTTCGATATTCTCACGGATCACTACGTCCGGGCTTAGATATAAAGTCATTCCGACAATTAACCCCAAACCTACCTGACCGATAATCTTGAACTTACCATGCAAACCTTCTTTGTCTTTTTTAAAGATCTTGATATAGTCGTCTGCGAATCCGAGCGATCCCAACCATACGGTGGTTATCAACATCAGTATCATATATATATTATGCAGTTTGCCTAACAACAGACAAGGAATCAGGATGGCTACGATGATAATGACCCCTCCCATGCTCGGCACGCCTACTTTGTTGACACCGAACGGGTCTGTTTTAGCATCACGCTGCGTTTCTGTGATTTGCTTCCTTTTGAGTAGGTTGATGAACTTGTCTCCCCAGATACTTGAAATAAGTAACGCGAGGATCACCGCCATCAAAGCACGGAATGAAGTATATCCGAACATTCCTGCTCCTGGAAAATTGAGCTTTTGCAGCCATTCAAATAGATAGTATAACATAAATAATTTGCCAATTTATTGATGTGTTGCTATGCCTCTTTTGCCGGATGAAGACCGGAGCCAGTCGGCATATTAGCACAATCTATTCATTATTTAAAAATTTCTTTGAGTACTTCTTTATCGTCAAAATGATGTTTTACTCCTTTTATCTCCTGATAATTCTCGTGTCCTTTCCCGGCAACGAGGATTACATCTCCTTTTTCTGCCAGCATGCAAGCCGTGCGAATCGCTTCTTTACGGTCGGCAATGCTTAGCGTTTTCTTCATGTCCTCCGCATCCAGTCCGGCGAGCATATCGTTGATGATATCTTGCGGCTCTTCGAAGCGCGGATTGTCTGAAGTGATGATGACGCGGTCGCTGGCTTTGGCAGCTTCCTTTGCCATGATGGGACGTTTACCCTTGTCGCGGTTGCCGCCGGCACCTACCACTGTAATCACTTTGCCTTTTCCTTCAAGCACTCCATGTATGGCATTCAATACATTAATAAGAGCATCCGGAGTATGTGCATAATCTACAATTGCTGTAACTCCCTGCGGTGAACGCACTGCATCGAAACGTCCGGCTACCGGATGAAGCGTGCTAAGTGCCACAAGCACCTCTTCTTCTTTCTTGCCCAACAGAACGGCTGCCCCGAATACTGCCAGCAAATTGGAAGCATTGAACTTACCGATGAATTGAACTGCCAACTCATGGTTGTTGAAGTCGAGCAACATTCCTTCAAAATGAGACTCCAATACTCGTCCTTTAAAGTCACAAAGGCTTCTTAATGAATAAGTATAGACCTTAGAACGTGTATTCTGTGTCATCACCAGTCCATTCTTATCGTCCAGATTGGTCAGGCTGAATGCACTTTTCGGCAGATCGTCAAAGAACTTCTTCTTTGCTTTCAGATAATTCTCTACTGTTTTATGATAGTCGAGATGGTCGCGGGTCAGATTGGTAAAGATTCCTCCTGCATACTTTAATCCGCTGATACGTTTTTGTGCAATGGAGTGTGAACTGACTTCCATGAAAACATATTTGCATCCTTCATCCGCCATTCGTCCCAATAGACGGTTCAATGTGATAGGATCGGGTGTGGTATGCTCTGTCGGGATCGGTTCATCGTCGATATAATTGCAAACGGTAGAAATCAATCCTACCTTATATCCGAAATAACGGAATGTATTATATAATAAGGTGGCGATTGTTGTTTTTCCGTTCGTTCCGGTAACACCAACCAATTCCATCTTGGAAGTGGGGTCGCCGTAAAAAGTAGTAGCAATCTTTCCTACTGCATCTTCACTGTCTTTTACTTGTATATAAGTGATCCCCGCAACAGGCTTTTCCGGCATATCCTCACAAAGGATAGCGGTTGCTCCTTTCGCTATGGCGGCAGGTATGTAGGCGTGCCCGTCGGCTTGTGTGCCACGCATTGCCATGAACAGTTGGCCGGCTTCCACTAGACGGGAGTCAATATTGACTCCGGTGATTTCTATGTCTGAATCTCCGGTTACCTCTACCGGTTGGATCGCTTTCAGTAACTCCTTTAATAACATCACTCTATTTATTTTTTAATCTTTAATTTTCTTATTTTAGCGTCAGCGTCACTGTTTGTCCCTTCTTTACGATGGTTCCGTTGGCTATCGACTGGCTTCTCACTTTGCCCACTCCGATCAGATTGACTTTCAATCCTTTGCTTTCCAACAAGTAGACAGCGTCTTTCGCTCCCATTCCTATCACACTCGGCACAAAGTTCTGCATATTGCTCCGGCTTTCAAGAACCACCGCTTGCGGTGCAGCGTGCGTATTCCCCCACACTTCTTTTCCCGAATCGGCTACTTTACCTTGTATATTAATATCCAACTCTTCCAATACCCGTTGAGCTTCGCGCATTTCTCCGGCTTTTACATTCGGAATGACTACGGAATTGGTGTCAATCGCATTGGTAAGCGGCAATCGCAGGTCTTTGGCATACACTCTTTCTGCAATCTTGCTGAATACACTACCTGCCATCAAACCTCCCGAAGCCGGCAAGCCCGGTTTCTGGATAGAGACAATCATACTATATTTAGGTGCCTCTGACGGAAAATATCCGCAGAAACTAACCAAGTAATTTGTTCTTCCTGTTTTGTATCCGGCAGCTCCCTGTGAAATCTGTGCCGTTCCCGTTTTGCCTGAAACATGGAACTGTTTACTCCCTGCCGGCTTGGCAAGTCCTTCACCGACCACTTTCCGAAGTATTTCACGAATCTGCTCCAAAGTCTTATCCGAACAAATCTTAGGATTGATAACTTCCGTCGGATATTCTTTCACGATTTCCCCATCTTTCACAGCAGCTTTGACAAACTTCGGACGCACGCAGACTCCATTATTGGCTATTCCGTTGTAGAACGTCAGAATATTGATTGGAGGAACCTGTGTCTCGTAGCCGATACTCATCCATGGCAAAGTGGTCTTTGCAAAATAACGTTCTTTTGGACCACGGATATTCGGCTTTCCTTCTCCTGCAATCTGTAGGTGGAGCGGTTGGTCAATACTCATCCGTTTTAATCCGTCTACGAATTTCTGTGGATTGCTCCCATAGAAATGATTTATAATATAAGAGGTACCGACGTTGGACGAAACTCCCAGAATTTCGGTAACAGTCAGCTTCCCATATCCTCCACGATGCCAGTTGTGGTCTTTCATGACACGTCCGTACATTGGCATCTGTCCGTTGCCGGTATCTACCACATAATCCGGGGTGATCTTGCCGTCTTCAAGAGCCACCATAATAGAGGCTGTTTTGAAAGTAGAACCCGGCTCGAGCATATCGCTGATGGCATTGTTGCGCATTTCGTAATATTCGCCGTCTTTGCCTTGCATCATGTTGACGATGGCTTTTACTTCTCCGGTAGCTACCTCCATCAATACTACCACGCCTACGCTGGCGTTCAGCTCTTTCAGCTTGTCTATCAATGCTTTTTCGCAAATATCCTGCATGCCTACATCGATGGTAGTAATCAAATCGCAACCGTCAACTGGTGGTACATCGACAATGTTCAGGAATTTGTTCCTTACCTTTTTGCGGTGTGTCACTCCGTCCCGTCCTTTCAGAATGGTGTCGAAAGCAAGCTCGATACCATTTCTGGCTCCTTTGGCAGTATCTGCATATACATCTCCCAGCGTACGGGCAGCCAGTGAGCCGAAAGGCTTCTTGCGCTGATTGTATGCTAATTCTTTGAATCCGCCTTTATACCGGTTCAAACAAAATACAGGCAGTCTCTTTACCTCTTTATATTGTATATAGGAGATACGTTTCGGATAAATCAGATAATTACGGCTTTTTGCCTGGCGTCCTTTCTTGAGGTGTGCTTTGAATTGAGCCGCACTCTTGTCCGGGAATATCTTGTGAAGTCCGATGCAGATGGAATCCATATTGGCATTGAGGATGGAGTCCCGGCGTGCCTGATCTTTCTGTCTGCGTTTTTCGTCCTTCTCACCGGACATAAAATCCATATATATTCTGTATTCGGGTAGCGAACTGGCCATCAGTTTACCATCAGAAGAAATAATGTTTCCACGATTAGGTTTCACTGTCACATTTTCTTTTACGAAACGATCAGCCACATCCTGCCAATATTGTCGTTCGGCAAACATGGTGATGCCTGCTTTTACAACAATAGCTATTCCTATCAACGCCATCAACAGGATGACGAAGAAGTAACGGGTCATTATGTTCTTTTTATTAACTGCCACAGTATTTGTCTTTTAAAAACTCTTACTTCTCAATTTTCCACTTATTTAATAAGGTAAGGAGGATTGGTGGAAGTTTGCAAATCGCTTTCCTTACTCGATATATAATTTTCAATGCGTGACTGGCGGCTCTTTTCCATCAGTTCCGAGCTGCGCGTCAGTGCATCATATTTAATGTCTATCAATTCTTTTTTCAACCGGTCTATCTCGATCTGTTGCTGTTGACTGGCATAACGATTGTGAATGTAGAAGATGATGAATACCATGATAAGTACCAGCAACTTCGTTTGACGGCGGAAAAAATCGGTAGCTAGAATGTCTCCACCCAGAATGCTCTTCATCGAGGTGTGGTTTTTCTTCTTGCCCTCTTCTGTTTTCTTATTTACTACTGCTTCTTCTTCCATTTTACTACTTCTTTTTCCATATCTTTCTATTTCTTCTCTGCAATTCGTAGTTTGGCGCTTCTCGACCGTGGATTTCGTTCTATTTCTGCTTCATCGGGAACGATCACCTTGTTGTTGACAAGACGGAAAGGCGTTTGCAGATTTCCGAAGAAGTCGGATTCTGTTTTTCCTTCCACGTTGCCTGTTTTCATGATGTTTTTCACCATGCGGTCTTCCAACGAATGGTAAGTGATTACCACCAGTCTGCCGCCCGGTTTTAGTGCTTCCGTAGCAGCCTGCAACATCTCTTTCAATGCTTCCATTTCTTGATTTACTTCGATCCGCAGCGCCTGGAATACTTTTGCCAGCTCTTTCTTTTCGCGTTCACGACCGAAAAGCGGTTTGATGATTTCCAGAAACTCACCGATGGTCCGGATATACTGTCCGCTTCGGGCTTTAACGATGACAGAAGCCAGCTTACGACTATTCTTCAGCTCTCCGTACAGGTAGAAGAGGTTTGCAAGACGTTCTTCCTCATAAGTATTCACGATATCTGCTGCCGTGATTCCGGCACGCTTGTTCATACGCATATCCAGCGCTCCGTCGAAACGGAAAGAAAAACCGCGTTCGCTATCATCGAAATGATGGGAAGAGACGCCAAGGTCAGCTAGAATCGCATCCACTTGCTCGATGTTGTGATAGCGCAGGAAATTTTGCAGATAACGGAAGTTGCTGCGCACGAAGATAAAGTGAGGATCATCGACAATGTTCCGTTCAGCGTCCTCGTCCTGGTCGAATCCCAGCAGACGTCCGCCTTCTCCGAGCCGTGAAAGTATTTCGCGCGAATGTCCCGCTCCTCCGAATGTAACGTCTACATACGTTCCGTCCGGCTGGATATTCATCCCGTCAACGCTTTCTTTCAGCAATACAGGTACATGATATGTCAATTCATCTTTCTCCATCTTGTTTATTGTCATCGTTCATAATTTCTTCTAATGCCGCACCGAACTCTTCAGGCGACATGAATGGCTGTTCTGCCCGCTCTTTCGCCCAAATCTCTATCTTATTGTCGATGCCGATAAAGCGTATGTCCCCATGGATGTTGCAAATCTGCATGTATCGTTTGGGGATTAATATACGTCCGTTGCTGTCCGGTGTTACCACTTCAACATCGCTCACAAACTGTCTGAAAATGAGTTGGTGTTTGCTGTTCCATTTGTTCAGCCTGCTGCGAAGCTCGTTCAACTCCTCGTTCCACACGCTCTCGGGGTACAGGGTCAAACAGTCCTGAAATACGTCTTTACGCATAATAAGCCTTTCTTCGGAAGCTGCTTGTAGTTGCTTCCTGAAGGTTGCGGGTATGAACACCCTTCCTTTGGCGTCCGCCCTGGCTTCAATATTTCCTAGAAAACGTATCATTACCTTATTATAAAAAGCGACCGTAAAAGTATGAAATTCCCCACAATTCCCCACAACTTTCCATAAAAAACTTTTGGAGAAGTTTTCAACAGAATGTTAAATGTCTATTTGCTTGAAAATGATGTGGCTTTGAGAATGCTTTGCTGGTGGGGAGTTTGTGATGGCGAAACGAAAAAAATGTCTGTTTAGGTAAAATTTGAAAAATGTGGCATGGCGGAGGTTTCTTCCTGTAAAAAGCATGCTTTTGCTGCGATGAAAAATGAAAGATGGAGAAAGAAACCCTGTTCCCTTTCTTGTTACACTCAAATTCCTTACTAATTGTTAAAATAAAAGACTGCCTTCAGTCTTCAGATCTTTAAAAAATCCCCTTTTCATCGGTGGTTTTTGCTGAAGGCGCTCCTGAAAACGAAAGTGTTTGACTCCGGCTCTTTTTGCCATATTTACCTTCAATAGAGGCTCTATTGTAACAAAACGGAGTCTGCATTTCATTGTAACAGAGCCTCAGTTTTACCCAGATGCAAGCTCTGTTTTGTTCAGCCCACGTGTTGGCGGGTTTCAGCCCACGTGCAAGCAATCATAAGCCCACGTGTAAGCAACCATAAGCCCGCATTTCACCTCACTTTAGCCCACGTGGTGAATCTATATACCCCGTTTGCTGGGCATATATACCCAGCGTGGTGGACATATATATCCAGCATGGTGAGTATATATACCCACCGCGCTGGATATATATACTCACCAGTGAGCCTGAAAAGCTGAAAGCACTCCCCCTTGACTACAGCACCTTCCTGCAAGGGATGATATTTTTCGGTTTCAGCTGCTGTCGCCTTCCTGCAAAGCGTTTGCGGATAAAACTGAAACGGCTGAAAGCGGAAATAGCTATGAGATATACGTTATTATCTTATACGTCGATTTTTAATGGAGTAATCCATACGATATACGAAAGATAAATGCAGCAGGGTTTATTGGGAAGCTTGGGGTGAAACTCCTTTTGCTTACTCGGCGGTCGAAACGGGAAATAATCCCGTTCCGCCTGCTCGATTGTTAAAACTAAAATCTGTATTAAAGAAGTATGTGATCCGAGATCACCAATTTATATAGTTAAGGTCTAGCGGAAGTCTTTCAGCTCTTCCTGTAATTTCTGGCGTGTGAAGAAAATACGGCTCTTTACTGTGCCTAGCGGGAGATCCAGTTTTTCCGCAATCTCACGGTATTTGAATCCTGAAACGTGCATGGCGAACGGAACTCTGTATTCTTTGGGGAGTTTGTTGACTACACGATGCATCTCTTTCAGGTCGTATGCTCTTTCTGTACTTTCATAACTTCCGTCCTGTGGCAAATTCAGATGATAAAGATTATCCGTTTGGTCGACGAATGTCTGGTCGCGGACTACCTTGCGGTAGTTGTTGATGAATATATTGCGCATGATGGTATACATCCATCCTTTGAAATTTGTATCAGGGGTGTATTTATCTTCATTATCTAATGCTTTTAATGATGTCTCCTGCAACAAATCGTTTGCTTCTTCACGGTCGGTTGTCAGTTTATAAGCGAAGCGCAGTAATTCTTCTTGTACTCCTACTAAATCTTTTCTGAAGCTTAAACTTTTCATATGTGTTGCTTTTTAAAGGTGAATATTCGTTTTTTATTTTCGATGGTGCAAGTTTACGGGATTTTCTGAAACCCGATATGGGGAAATCCGACGTTTTTATGCCCGAAAACTATCCGCGGATAGATTTTAGGTTGTTTTTGATAGTTTTTAGGTGGTATTTTTTTATCTTCTGAACTTAAATCCTGCATTTTCTACCAAATTATTGCGATTAATAAAAAAGAACCGTTAATTTTGTGCCATCATTTTTATTTGAAAAGAATGACTGATGACTCTTTATTTTTGATCGATGTCGATAAGATACTTCGGACAAAGGCTCCGAAGCATTATAAGTACATCCCTAAATTCGTGGTTTCTTATCTGAAGAAAATTGTTCATCAGGATGAAATTAATGTATTCCTGAATGAGTCGAAGGGTAGAATGGGTGTGGACTTTCTGGAGGCATGCATGGATTTTCTGGATGTGAAAGTAGACGTGAAAGGCATTGAAAATTTGCCTAAAGATGGTCTGTATACTTTTGTTTCCAATCATCCGTTAGGCGGACAGGACGGTGTTGCGCTTGGTTATGTGTTAGGAAAGCACTATGACGGGAAAGTGAAATACCTGGTGAATGATTTGTTGATGAATCTTCGCGGGTTGGCTCCTCTTTGTATTCCTATTAATAAAACCGGCAAACAGACAAAAGACTTCCCGAAAATGGTAGAGGCGGGATTTCAGTCGGATGACCAGCTGATCATGTTCCCTGCCGGGCTGTGTTCGCGTCGTCAGAATGGAGTCATTCGTGATCTGGAATGGAAAAAGACATTTATAGTAAAGAGCATACAAGCAAAACGTGATGTAATACCCGTGCATTTCGGCGGTAGAAATTCTGATTTCTTTTACAACCTGGCAAATATTTGCAAGGCATTGGGGATCAAGTTTAACATCGCTATGTTGTATCTTGCGGATGAAATGTTTAAGAATCGCCACAAAACTTTTACTGTCACTTTTGGCAAACCGATACCCTGGCAGACTTTTGATAAGTCGAAAACCCCTGCGCAGTGGGCTGAATACGTAAAGGATATTGTTTATAAACTGTAACTGATAGAACAACTATAACAAGGAATATGGAAGAGATTATTAAACCGGTAAGCAAAGAACTGCTGAAGGCAGAATTGACGGAAGACAAACGCTTACGAATGACGAATAAGAGTAATAATCAGATTTATATTATTACCCATCAGAATGCTCCTAATGTGATGAGAGAAATAGGTCGTTTGCGTGAAATAGCTTTCCGTGCTGCTGGTGGAGGAACAGGTCTGTCGATGGATATCGATGAATATGATACGATGGAGCATCCTTATAAGCAGTTGATCGTATGGAATCCGGAAGCGGAAGAAATTCTGGGTGGTTACCGGTATCTGCTTGGTACGGACGTGCGTTTTGATGAAAAAGGTGCTCCGGTTCTGGCAACTTCCCACATGTTTCATTTTTCTGATACTTTTATTAAAGAATACTTGCCACAGACAATAGAACTGGGACGTTCGTTTGTTACGCTTGAATATCAATCTACCCGTGCCGGTAGCAAAGGATTGTTCGCTTTAGATAATCTATGGGATGGATTGGGAGCGTTGACCGTGGTTATGCCGAATGTGAAATATTTCTTTGGCAAGGTGACCATGTATCCTAGCTATCATCGTCGTGGCCGAGATATGATACTTCATTTCCTTAAGAAGCATTTTTACGACAAAGAGAAACTTGTTACTCCGATTGAGCCTCTGCAACTTGAGACCTCCGAAGACGAGTTGAACACATTGTTCTGCAAGAGTTCTTTTAAAGAGGACTATAAGATATTGAATTGCGAAATCCGTAAATTGGGCTATAATATTCCTCCGTTGGTAAATGCGTATATGAGCTTAAGCCCTACGATGCGTATGTTCGGAACAGCTGTCAATTACGAGTTCGGCGATGTGGAAGAAACCGGTATCCTGATTGCTGTGGACGAAATTCTTGAAGATAAACGGATTCGACACATCCAGACGTTTATTGAAAGCCATCCGGATGCGTTGAGATTGTCTTCTTGTGAAGGGGAAGAGGTTTTTACTCCTAAAGTGGTTACACCGCAGGCAGACTGTTCCCGTTAATTTTACGATAAAGATCAAGAGCAAAGACGTCGGTCATTCCCGATATATAGTCAAGTACCGCCTGTATTCTTTCATAGAGTACAGGCGAATTTATATTGTATTGACTGGAAACCCGGTCGATCAGGAGTTTGGAATAAGCCTTTTCGGGTGAGGTTACAGCGTCTATCATCAATTCGAGTAAGGTGCTGATGATGCGGAATCCCGCTAACTCGATATCCAGCACGTCCCGTGAACGGTAGATTTTATTGATAGATACTTCGACGCTGTGTTGGTAGGCTGCTGCCGGACGTTCGGCTATGCGCTTGATTAGTGGTCCTTCAAACGTTCCGGACAGTATTTCTTGTTCATGATCTAAAAAGACACGGGTACACTCCCGGATTAATAAACCGATGACGGAAGAACGCAAGTAGGCGATTTGCTCGTTGACATCGTTGACAATCAGGAATGTTTTCCGTAGATGCTCCTGTCGCTCTTCGCTGAAATAGGTCATTAATAGTTCTTTGGTTTCCTCAGTAGTGAGAATCTTCAGCTTATATGCATCCTCAATATCCATCATCTGATAGCAAATATCGTCTGCCGCTTCCACTAAATAGACTAGCGGGTGGCGTGCATACTTCAAAGGATGTTCGTTGAGCAAGGTCAGCCCTAATTCGGTGGCTATTTTTTGGAAGCTTTCTTCTTCGCTGACGAAGAATCCAAACTTCGATTTGTTTCCTGCAAGGCTCGATGAAAAGGGATATTTTACGATAGAAGCCAGAGTGCTATATGTCAGGACGAATCCGCCTTTGCGACGTCCTTCAAACTGATGTGTCAGTATTCGGAATGCATTTGCATTTCCTTCAAAATGTGTCAAATCTTCCCATTCCATCGGAGAAAGTTGCTCACCGTTCGGTTGCTTTTCTTTCAGGCGAACTCCTTTCCCTTCAGAGAAAAAAGTAGAAATAGCCTTTTCGCCTGAATGGCCGAAAGGCGGATTTCCTAAATCGTGAGCCAAACAAGCAGCCGAGACGATAGAACCGATCTCCGGCAGGAAAGAATCTTGAAGTTCCGGATGGCGTTCCAGAAGTGCTTTGGCAACATCGTTTCCGAGTGAACGGCCAACGCTGGCTACTTCGAGACTGTGCGTAAGTCGGTTGTGCACAAAAACGCTGCCCGGAAGAGGGAATACTTGCGTCTTGTTCTGTAATCTGCGGAAAGGAGCCGAAAAAATGAGACGGTCATAGTCCCGTTGGAATTCGGATCGGTTTTCCTGTCGTTCTTCATGGAATTCTTCCATCCCGAAACGTTTCGCTGATATTAATTGGTTCCAATTCATCATTTTATTTACGATTTGACTATTTACTATTTACAATTTAGGGAACGGTACATTATTTAACTGCAAACTTAACTATTTTTCAGTTCAAAATGTGTATTTTCGCCCATTAAATAGTAAACATGCATTTATGAATATTCAAGTTATCAATAAATCGAAGCATCCGCTTCCGGCTTATGCCACAGAATTGTCCGCAGGAATGGATATCCGTGCTAATCTTTCTGAACCTATCACACTGGAACCAATGCAGCGTTGTCTGGTGCCGACAGGGTTGTATATCGCTCTGCCGAAGGGATTTGAGGCGCAAGTTCGTCCACGTAGCGGGCTGGCGATAAAGAAAGGTATCACAGTACTTAATTCTCCGGGTACGATTGATGCGGATTATCGTGGAGAAATTTGTGTCATTTTAGTCAATCTTTCGTCCGAGGTTTTTGTTATTGAAGATGGCGAGCGTATCGCGCAGATGGTGATAGCAAAGCACGAACAGCCTGTATGGCAGGAAGTGGAGGTGCTGGATGAAACGGAACGCGGAGCTGGTGGCTTCGGGCATACCGGAGTATGATGAATGCTTAATCGAAATAATAGAATGAAGATAAAAATAGGATGGTTGTTCGTGACGGTGTTAGTGCTCACTTCGTGTGGGGGAACCCGTTCTATGCGTACAGCAAAAACAGCAGTGAAGGCGGATGCATCCTTTTCGGTAAAAGAATCATTGCTTCCTGTTGAACAACAGCGTAAATATGACTACTTCTTTTTGGAAGCCATGCGGATGAAAGAAAAGAATGAGTATGATGCGGCATTTGGATTGTTGCAGCATTGTCTGGATATCAATCCGAACGCTTCTTCGGCGCTTTATGAAATATCGCAGTATTATATGTTCCTCCGCCAGGTGCCGCAAGGTCAGGCGGCTTTGGAGCAGGCGGTGGCTTATGCTCCTGATAATTTTTGGTACAGCCAGGGGCTGGTCGGTCTGTATCAGCAACAGAACGAGTTGGATAAGGCTGTAGCGTTGCTTGAGAAAATGGTAACCCGTTTCCCGTTAAAGCAGGAGCCTTTGTTCAATCTGCTTGATATTTACAGTCGCCAGGAGAAATATAATGATGTCATTTCTACATTGAACCGTTTAGAGAAACGTTTGGGTAAGAATGAGCAGCTTTCTATGGAGAAATTCCGTATTTACCTTCAGATGAAAGATGATAAGAAGGCATTTCAGGAAATAGAAAGTCTGGTGCAGGAGTATCCGATGGATATGCGTTATCAGGTGATATTGGGAGATGTATATCTTCAGAATGGAAAAAAACAGGAAGCATACGATGCATATCAGAAGGTGCTGGCGGTAGAGCCCGACAATCCGATGGCTCTTTTTTCAATGGCTTCTTATTATGAACAGACCGGTCAGAAAGAGTTGTACCAACAGCAGCTGGATACTTTATTGCTGAATAAGAAGGTGGCTTCGGATACCAAAATCAGTGTTATGAGACAGGTGATTGTGGAAAACGAACAGTCGTCTGCCAAAGATAGCACTCAAGTGATTGCCTTGTTCGACCGGATGATGGAACAGGATATGGATGATCCGCAGATTCCGATGCTGTATTCTCAATACCTGTTGTCGAAAAATATGGAACAAGAGGCTGTGCCGGTATTGGAACAGGTGGTTAATCTGGATCCTGCCAATAAGGCGGCACGATTGATGCTGGTTAGTGCGGCAATGAAGAAGGAAGACCACAAGCAAATTATCAAAGTCTGTGAACCGGGTATTGAAGCCACTCCCGATGCGTTGGAACTTTATTATTATCTGGCTATTGCTTATCATCAGGCAGAACAGACGGATAGTGTGTTGAGTGTTTGCAGCAGAGCATTGGAACATGTAACTGCTGATACTAGAAAAGAAGTCGTCTCGGATTTCTATTCAATTATGGGAGACATTTATCATACCAAGAAACAGATGGCGGAGGCGTATGCTGCTTACGATTCGTCTTTGGTGTACAATCCTTCCAATATTGGCACATTGAACAATTATGCTTATTATCTGTCTGTGGAACGTCGTGACTTGGACAAGGCGGAGGAGATGAGTTATAAAACGGTGAAAGCCGAACCTAACAATTCGACTTATCTCGATACTTATGCATGGATTCTTTTTGAAAAGGGAAACTATGCCGAAGCCCGTATCTATATTGATAATGCACTGAAGAATGACGGTGAGAAGAGTGATGTGATAGTGGAGCATTGCGGGGATATTTATTTTATGACCGGCGATGTGGAAGGTGCGTTGAAATATTGGAAGAAGGCACTCGAAATGGGTAGCGAGTCGAAAACGTTGAAACGGAAAATAGAGAAGAAGAAATATATTGCGGAATGAAAAGAATCGTTTATCTACTGTTGTTGCTAGTGATGTTGGCCGGCTGTAAGAGTTCGAAGCACTTGGCAACTTCAGAAACTAAGACTTCGACAAAGGCTCCGACATCCAGTTACCTGGCTTCCAAGCTTCAGTTGACTATTCCCAGCAAGAAGGGAAGCATGTCTGTAGGGGGAACCATGAAGATGAAAACTCATGAGCGGGTACAAATCTCCTTATTGATGCCTATTCTGCGTACGGAAGTGGCACGTATAGAAGTTACTCCCGACGAAGTTTTATTGGTAGACAGGATGAATAAGCGCTTTGTTCGTGCCACTAAAGCTGAATTGAAAAATGTATTGTCGAAGAATGTGGAGTTTTCCCGTTTGGAAAAGATATTGATGGATGCCTCTCTTCCCGGTGGAAAGACAGAGCTGACAGGAAAAGATATAGGAATTCCTTCGTTAGAAAAGGCTAAAGTCCAACTTTATGAATTCTCTACACAAGAGTTTGCAATGACTCCGACGGAATTGACGTCCAAATATCGTCAGGTTCCTTTGGAAGAATTAGTAAAAATGCTGGTAGCTTTATTATGATGAAACGTTTCTTTGTTATTCTAATCAGTTGCCTTTGGTTGGCAGTTCCTCTTTTCGCTCAATCGAACAAGTTGATTCGTGAGCTGGAAAGTAAACGCGGTGCGCTGCAAAAACAGATTGCCGAATCGGAATCTATATTGAAGGATACAAAGAAAGATGTGGGAAGCCAGTTAAATAATCTGGCAGTGTTGACCGGACAGATTGAAGAGCGAAAACGCTATATCATGGCTATCAACAATGATGTGGAGGCTATCCAGCACGAACTGGCTTCATTGGAGCTTCAGTTGCACGGGCTGGAGAAGGATTTGAAAGATAAAAAGAAGAAATATGAAGCTTCTGTCCAGTACTTGTATAAGAATAAGTCGATAGAGGAGAAGCTCATGTTTATTTTTTCGGCAAAGAATTTGGGGCAGACTTATCGGCGTATGCGATACGTTCGTGAATATGCCACTTATCAACGCCTGCAAGGGGAAGAAATCCTAAAGAAACAGGATCAGATTCGCAAGAAGAAAGCGGAACTTCAACAGGTGAAAACTGCCAAAGAGAACCTGCTGCAAGAACGTGAGAGCGAAAAGGTGAAGTTGGAAGAGCAGGAAAAAGAGAAACGTACGTTAGTGACTAATCTGCAAAAGAAACAGAAAGGATTGCAGAATGAGATTAATAAAAAACGCAGGGAAGCCAATCAGCTGAATGCCCGCATTGATAAATTAATTGCGGAAGAAATAGAGCGTGCGCAGGAAGAAGCTCGTCGTGAAGAGGCTGCCCGTAAGAAAGAGGAAAGTAAGGAGGGAAAATCTGCTACAACAGAAACAGCCGCCAAAACGAAACCTCTTGAGGCTTATACCATGAGTAAGGCAGATCGGGAATTATCAGGTAACTTTGCCGCGAATCGCGGAAAATTGCCAATGCCTATATCCGGTGCTTATATTATTACCAGCCGTTACGGGCAATATGCCGTAGAGGGGTTGCGCAACGTGAAACTGGATAACAAGGGTATTGATATCCAGGGAAAACCGGGTGCACAGGCGCGTGCCATCTTTGATGGGAAGGTGGCGGCTGTATTCCAATTGAACGGATTATTTAATGTTCTCATTCGTCATGGCAATTATATTTCTGTTTATTGCAATCTTTCTTCTGCATCCGTCAAAGCCGGTGATACGGTGGAGACGAAGCAATCCATCGGTCAGGTCTTTTCTGACGGTACGGATAATGGACGGACGGTATTGCACTTCCAGTTGCGTAGGGAGAAAGAAAAGTTGAACCCGGAACCTTGGCTGAACCGATAATTGAATAAAAAAACACATAGAATGAAGTTAACTAAAATACTAATATGCTTACTGGTCTTCTGGACCGGAACACTATCCGCGTCTCCTTATTTTTCGTTCAAGAAATATCAGGTAGAAGATGGATTGTCTCATAATACTGTGTGGTGCGCCCTTCAAGATAGTTATGGTTTTATCTGGCTGGGTACCAGTGACGGATTGAATCGTTATGACGGGCGGGGCAATAAAGTGTACCGGAATGTTCTCAACGACAAATATTCATTAGAAAACAATTTTGTAGAAGCCTTGATAGAGGTGGACAAGAATCTCTGGGTTGGAACAAACTCCGGGCTTTATATTTATGACCGCGATACCGATCGTTTCTCTTACTTTGATAAAACGACGCAGTATAATGTGTATATCAGCAGTGAGATTAAAAAGATTATTAGGACGGAAAATGGTCTTATCTGGATTGCGACTTTGGGACAGGGATTTTTTATTTATGATCCGAAAACAGGGGTGCTGACTCAAAATAGTGTTCAGACATCTTTTGTCTGGGACCTCTGCCAGAGTGCTGACCGGAAGAGGGTCTATATATCTTCCTTACAGGAAGGGCTTTTGTGCTTTGACGAAAACGGCAAGTTTCTCCGGACGTATGAAATTTCATTAGATATAAATGCCTCCGATAGTTATAAAGTGAATTGCATTCAGAATATCGATGGAGACATTTGGATTGGTGCGGGAAGTAATCTGCTGAGTCGTTTGGATGAACGAACTGGAGCTATAGACAATTACAGTGGTTCGGCGTTTAATTTCGGAGCCGTTCGTTGTTTACTGAAGTATACGGATAAAGAACTATTGGTAGGAACGGATAACGGGCTTTATCTGTTCAATCAAAATACAAACACATTCCAACGGGCGGATAATCCGGCGGATCCGAGAAGTTTGAGCGATCAGACCATCAATGGAATGATGTGGGATGCCGAAGGGGCTCTTTGGGTGTTGACCAATTTGGGTGGGATTAACTATATGTCCAAGCAGACTAAACGTTTTGATTATTATTCGCCTGCCTATCTGTCCGGATTGCCGGGAGCGGGGAAGGTCGTTGCTCCTTTTTGCGAGAATAAAGATGGGAATATCTGGATTGGAACCCAAAACGGTTTATATTTCTTCAATGTGGTAACCCGAGAGCTTTCGCCTTATCCAATCGGAGGAACTGAAAGTCAAAAATATGACATTCGTTCCTTATTGTTGGACGGAGACCATTTATGGATCGGGACTTATTCCGGAGGAATCCGGGTTGTCAACTTGCGTACTGGAGCTGTGAAAGTTTATACTCATTCCCGTGGAATCCCTTATACGATTTGTAGCAACGATGTATTATGCTTTTATAGAGGGAGGAACGGAGATATTTACATAGGAACGAGCTGGGGTTTATGTCGTTATGATGCCGCTAAAGATAACTTTATGCCCATCATAAATATTGGTTCTATGATCTCTATTACCGATATACATGAAGATATGTACAATCATCTCTGGATCGCTACTTCTAATAACGGCGTGTTCACTTACAACACGATGAATGGTCATTATAAAAATTATCAGCACGAACGGGAAGATTCGACTACGATCACCAGTAATTCGGTCATTACTTTATTTGAAGATACGAGAGGAACCATGTGGTTTGGAACGAATGGGGGAGGATTGTGCTCTTTTGATGCTGAAGAGAAAAGATTCATAGAGTTTGACCCGCATAATACTTTATTGCCTAACAAGGTTATTTATGCGATTGAGCAAGATCAGCAAGGTGATTTCTGGGTATCCAGTAATGCCGGAATTTTTAAGATTAATCCTGTTACAAAAGAACGTTTTCGCCAGTTTACGATTAATGACGGCTTGCAAGGGAATCAGTTTATAGCCCGGTCTTCATTGAAGTCATCCGAAGGTAAATTGTATTTTGGTGGGATCAATGGCTTTAATGTATTCCAGCCCGAACAGTTTGTAGATAACAAATATATTCCTCCGGTTTATGTGACCGATATCCAGTTGCCCTATCAGACCGATGAGCAAGAAGTAAAGAGGTTGCTTCAGTTGGACAAGCCTCTTTATATGGCGGATGAAGTGACTTTAGCTTATGAAAACAATAGCTTCTCCATCCGTTTTGTCGCTCTTAGTTTTGAAGATCCGGCAAAGAACCGGTATTCTTACATACTTAGGGGAGTGGACAAGGAATGGATTATGAATACAAATAACAATCAGGTTTCTTACACCAATTTACCACCCGGTGAGTATCTGTTCGAAGTCAGAGGCTCTAATAATGATCGCCGGTGGAACGAGAATATTACCACTTTAAAGGTGGTGATTACTCCTCCTTGGTGGCGTAGTACCTTTGCTTACTTCGTTTATGTCCTCATGTTGTTGGGATGGATCGGTTGGATGGCTTGGCGATGGAATCTTCGTGTTAAACGCAAGTATAAACGGCGGATGGAAAAATACCAGACTGCCAAGGAAAAGGAAGTTTATAAGTCGAAGATTAGCTTTTTCATTAATCTGGTACATGAGATACGTACTCCGCTTAGTTTGATACGGCTTCCTTTGGAGAAATTATTAGAGAAAGAACGTGAAGGAACAGATCTCAAGTATTTGTCTGTGATAGATAAGAATGTAAATTATCTGTTGGGGATTACTAATGAATTGCTTGATTTTCAGAAAATGGAGAGTGGTACGTTACATCTGAATCTAAAAAAGAGTGATATTAAAGGACTTGTCAGTGATGTTTATAATCAGTTTACAAGTCCTGCTGAATTAAAAGGAATTGATTTGCAACTGATCGTGCCCGAACAAGAGCTAGTGTCTATGGTGGATAGGGACAAATTAAGCAAGATCCTTGTCAATCTGATGGGAAATGCCATCAAATATACTCATGCGCGTATTGACTTGAAGCTGCTTGTCACTGATGGGGGATATGAGATACAAGTGAACGATGATGGTCCCGGAATACCCAATGAACAGAAACAAAAGATATTTGAAGCTTTCTATCAGCTTCCTGACGATAAGGTGGCTACAGCTGTAGGAACTGGCATCGGATTGGCTTTTGCGAAATCTTTGGCAGAAGCTCATCAGGGAGATTTGCGTCTGGAAGATAATGTTGGAGGTGGTTCTTCGTTTATATTGTCTCTTCCGTTCAAGGAGTGGGAGACGGAAAAAACGGGTGATATAGTAGAAATACATTCGGAGGAACATGTGGAGGATCCTGATGCTATATCTTTGGGGTATTCAGGAAAGAAGTTTACGGTTCTGCTGGTTGAGGATAACGTTGATTTGCTGAATTTGACTCGTGAGTCGTTAGCGAAATGGTTCCGTGTGTTGAAGGCTTCCAACGGTCGTGAAGCACTTAAAGTGCTTGCAAAGGGAAATGTGGATATAATAGTGAGTGACGTAATGATGCCGGAGATGGATGGGATGGAACTTTGTGATAAAGTGAAGTCTGAAATCTCTTATTCACATATCCCGGTCATATTGTTGACAGCGAAAACCACTTTGGAGTCTAAAGTCGAAGGACTTGAATGTGGAGCGGATGTATATATTGAGAAACCATTTTCTGTTAAACAACTTCACATGCAGATCGAGAATCTGTTGAAGCTGAGACAGTCTTTCCATAAGTGGATGGCGAACTTGTCGGGAGATACGGTTGCTGTTTCGACAACGAACTTTGCAGTGTCTCAAAAAGACTGTGAGTTTATAACGAAGATACAGAAAGTGATAGCCGAACAGTTGGCAGATGAAAACTTCTCGGTAGACGTTTTGGCTGAACAGATGAATATGAGCCGTTCTAATTTCTATCGGAAGATAAAGGCTCTGTCCAAAATGTCTCCTAATGATTATTTGAAGACACTTCGTATGAACAGAGCTGCTGAACTGATACTGAACGGTACCCGGATTTCAGAAGTAGCAGAGCAGGTAGGATTTACTTCTTCCTCTTATTTTGCGAAATGTTTTAAAGCGCAATATGGTGTACTGCCTAAGGAATATACAGGTCAGCCTCCGATTATTTTAGGTGAGGATTGATAAAGATGGGATAAGCATATAAAACAAGAGGCTGTCTAAAAAGTAGGTTCTATCCTCATTCTCCTCCTTCGAGAAGGAGGAGTCCCCGTAGGGGGAGGTGGTAGGTAAATACATAAGTCTATCATCTACAATAAGATCGGAAGAACCTCGTTTCTCCTATCACCCCGTCCTTCGGACACCCCTCCTTCCCAAAGGAGGGGAAACCATGCGGATGAAGTTATATCGAACTTACGTTAAAATAATTAATCGATTACTTTTCTCCTGGAGAGTAGTTCTGGCAATCTTCATTACTGCATCCGTTATCGGAAAGGAATAGAATCAGCGTATTTTCAAGTTATCCTGTCTTTTCTAAGGCGTCGCTTGTCCTATTCCTTGGTCTATACGGTCGATCATGGCAGCATGAACAGCCATGGCACGAGCATCCCATTCAGCATGTGGGTTATCTTCCCATTTATCTTTGAATAATTGTCTGTCAGATAGGAAATTATCCATGTTAGGGAATATACCAAGCTGTTTCTGACGTTCGTAACGGGTGTTACGGATAGCTTCTCAACCTACTTTATAAGTATCCTTGTATTTTTCAATATCTTCCGGCAGTGCGTGCAACGGCCAGTGTGGTGCTGTGTAAGCCAGGTACATAATTTCGGGCTATGGCTGCATATTTGTACGCCACATGTCCAGCCCGAGCATACGTGCCATTTCGCTGTATCCGGCTACGCCCATAATCGCTTTTACGGAAAGATTGGCATTGTGTGCCCAATGACCAGCGAAGTCGTCCGTGCAAAGTTGGTTCTCTGGGTCCTGCCCATACTAAGTTTTTTTTAGCTATTTATTTTATTATCAGATGTGTATAGTTGATATGTCTTGTTTTGTAATTAGTAGGTTTTTCTGGTATTTTTGTGGTCTATAAAAATGATTTATTTCTTGGATTTGGGTATTCCAGATTTTTTCAACGAATTCTACTCTTAGAATAAAAAAATCAACAATTCATATATGCCAAAGAAATAATATATCCCCAAATCAGTTTCAGGAAGCTTAGATAAGATTGAATAAAGATATGATATATTAGTGACGATTTAATACAGACTAAAATGATTCCATCCATTTACTTGACCAGCAGATGTTTTTATATCTCTATCTCCATTATAAATCGCGAAACATTGTTCCGTTGGAGTATTGGATAATTTAGCCCATTTTGAGATGCCTTTAAAGAAATCCGGTGAATAAGTTGCTCCTGATTTGATTTCATAGGCATATTGTTTTCCGCCAACCATTCTTAATAAGTCAACCTCATTGCCAGTACTATCGCGCCAAAATGATAATCCCGGTTCGACACCTCTATTGTAGGATTCTTTTACAAATTCATTGATGACAAGATTTTCAAATAATCCTCCACGTAAAAAATGAGTGGTTATTTGTTCTGCATTTTGTATGTCAAGTAAGGAACAAGCTAGCCCTGTATCATAAAAATATAACTTAGGAGTTTTTACCAATCGTTTGGCATAATTGTTATAATCTGGTTTCAGTAAATAACAGATATAACTTGCTTCTAATATAGATAACCAGTTAGTAGCTGCTGTGACAGAAATTCCACTTTCATTTGCTAATGATGAAAGATTTAATAATTGCCCTATGCGGCCTGCACATAATTTGAGGAATTTAATAAATTTACTTAGATCCCCAATATTACGTAATAATCTCACATCTCTTTCTACATATGTTTGTATATAGAAAGGATAATAATCATCCGGATTTATAGCTTTATCATAAATACGTGGATAAGCTCCCTTAAAAAGTTCTTCATTTACACTGGATGGCAATATTTCTCCTTTTTCCATTTCATAATGCGAAAACGGTAGTAGCTTGAGTACTGCCGTACGTCCAGCTAATGATTGATTCACACTTTCCATTAATAAAAAGTTATGAGAACCAGCCAGCATATACATACCTTCTTTATTCTCTTTATCGGTATGCGTTTGAATATAAGAGAAAAGTGACGGAACTCTTTGAACTTCATCGATAATTGTTTTATTCGGGTAGGTGGAAAGAAATCCTCTCGGATCATCTGTGGCAAATAGCCTCATATCAGGATCTTCCAAAGACACATACTCATAGTCCTGAAAAGAATTTCTTAATAATGTTGATTTTCCAGATTGTCTAGGTCCTGTCAATGTGACAATCGGATATTTATTTGCCATTTCAATTAGCTTGGATTTCAATATTCGTTCTATCATTGCTGTTCTTATTTTACTATTTGCAAATTTAATCTTTAAAAGTGAATTTGCAAAGTATCCTCCGTTTTTTTAACTTTATCTGAAAGATGTGAAGGTGGACTATATTATCGGGAAGATTAGCGCACTTGCAATCCTGCTATATTGACTATAAAAATGAGAGACCCATTGGCAGAGTCAAATATGCGCTAATTTAATTCCGCCAACGGGTAACTGAAATATGATTCTATTTAAGTCTGAATACTTTTGAATAAATTCCTTGATCAGACCCTTTGGGCCACAGACAAATACGTCCAAATAGTGTTCCTCTTTTTAAGGCTGTTTGGAACATACTATTATTAGTATAATCTTTGGTAGTAAAACTATATATCTTACCAGTCTCGTCGTATTGTGTCAAATTTTCAGTTTCGTCATAACGATCTACATTATGTTCAGCATCACTCAAGAATTGTGTGGTACTTAACAACATAATCATACGATCAATTCCAGCACCTGCTATTTTATTTACTTTAAAGGAAGCATCAACTTTATTGCCATTCAGAGCTATTTTTGCATCTTCTATCAAGTAATAAGGAGTTACTTCAACATCTTGTGTAGCAAGTCCATTTAATTTTATCTCTATAGTATCGCGTCCCTCATCGCTCCAAGGTCCATTGCCTGCTTTTGTTATTAATTGATATTGTCCATCAAAGATACAAATAGAGAACTCTCCATCTTGGTTCACAAAGACTTCTACAGGATCGTGCTTTTGATACCCACGTTGGTATAACTGCAATTTGACTGCTTCATTGCCACGTAATTGTAAAGCTTCCCCTTTATAAACCACACGGCCTTTTATAAAAGAAGTCGGTTTGTCATAATTATCTTTGCTACAGCTTATTAATGCAAAAATAGACAATATGACTATTGAATATATTTTAAATATTGTTTTCATCTTCATTGTTTCTTATTGGGTTACTGATAAGGATTCTTCACTAACTTTGGATTATTGTTAATCCAGCCGTTATCAATTTCTGAATAATATTGTGCATCTGTACATTTTAAGGGACGGCGCCATAAATCTAACTTTTGCATATCTTTTTCAATAAATACCCATTTGCCATCGTTAGGATCACCTGAAGCAACCACTTTGAATGGCCATAGTCCTAAGCGTTGTGAAGTTCTTGCAGTTGGTTCACCAGTCCATATTTTGCTAGCTTCCATCCAGCGTTTCAGGTCCCACCATCGATTACCTTCAAATGCAAATTCTACTCGGTATTCATGCATTATTTTCTCATGATCAATTGTATTTAATGACGAGATCCCAGCCCGATTACGAACGGCATTAATATACTTCAGTGCATCTGTATCAGTATTATCCCGTGATAACTCCCAGCTAGCTTCAGAGGCAATTAGATAAGCTTCTGCTATGCGGAAATAAACATTCCACATTTCGGAACCACGCCCAATAGTACCTGCTGAAGGTGTAGCATCCAGATATTTACGTACATAGAAACCTGTACGGTTTATTTCGCGATCATTACCACCAAAAGGACCATTATTTGCTGTAATCAACCTGCCATCCTTGTCATAAGAATTACGCGCTCCAGTCACTTCAGACCATAAACCATTTTCTTTTCGCAGTTGTCCAGCTTGTAATTCAATCACCTTACTGTCAAAAGTTGCTCCAGGTACAATAATAGATCCCATTAGGCGTGGATCACGTTCCATGAATAATTCTGTTGGTTCGGCAAAGAATTTCGGATTTTCAGGGGTACCAATTTCAAATGGTATACTTGTTCCTTTTTGTTCTTCCGTGGCATTAAGTGGTTCAAAAGCCTCAACTAGATTTAGTAAAACAGATAAACGGTCGCTTCCAGTATCTTGTTCTATACTTTTGGGTAAATTTCCTTTGGTGAACTGATGTGTTTGTCCTGGAGAGACATAATCACGACACCAAATAACTTCTGTATTACCATCTTTTTGGCATACAGCTTTATAGAAATTGTCAGCATATGCTTTGTGAGTTTGCTCTGATGCTAGCATGAGCTTGTACGGTCCATTTTCTATAACATCTTTTGCAGCGGCCAATGCTATTTTATAGTATTCTTGGGCTTTGGAAAACGGTATACCTACTTCTCCACCACTCGTGCGCAACTGCGGATGTGCCTCGGCAGTATTATAAGTAGCTAATGAAGCTGCAGTTAAAGCAGCACGAGCTTCCAGCATTTTTGCTACCCAATAATTGGCACGTGCAGAATTCTTGTTAGTGTCTTTGGTCAACATTTTGGCGGCTTCCTGACATTCTGAAATAACATAATCGTATAAATCAGCTTCAGTAGAACGAGGTATCTGCAGAGTTGTGATATCCATACCTGGAGTGTAATTGAATATCTCATCATTTATTATAGGTACACCGCCTAAAGTACGTCCCATACAAAAATAAAGCCATGCACGGATATAGCGTACTTCACCTATATAAGCAGTTTTTGTCGCATCATCTACAGCGTTTGAAGGTTTGATACCCGCTAAGAACTGATTAAGGTCGTGTACTAAAGTATAGTCATATGTACGCCATTTGTTTCTATCCACATTTTCATCGCTATTTGTGTCGAAATGAATAACTTCGTCCAGCATTGTCCATTGATCCCAGTCATCAATACGCTGTCCAATTGTTACGCGTCCATAAAAATTAGCTAATACGGATTTAACCAATGTAGGGTCTCCAAAAGTTTGATCTTGGGTTAATAAGGTATCGGGCTTTGTATCCAAGAAACCACTACAACTACCCAATGACAGCATCGTGGCAGTCATTACTGCATATAAATATTTCTTTTTCATTGTTTCTTAAAATTTTAGGTTTACGCCAATGTTTATTACTCGCATCGGAGGATAATCCAGACCATTGTCAGATGCACATTCCGGATCCATCACAGACAGATTGGATAAAGTCAGTAAGTTTGTACCTGAAACAAACAGTCTTAAATTACTAATACCAGTCCTATTTAACCATGTTTTTGGGAATGTGTAACCGAATTCCAAATTGCGTAACTTTAGATAAGTTACATTATGTAACCAATATGAACTTTTATCATAAGCACTAGTTTCATCAGAATTTAGACGAACCATCGGGTATTTACCTGGAATTAATGAACTATTAGCATCCCATATATCAGATAAATGCCATGCATCCTTCAACACTTCAGTAGGGCTGTTTCCATCGTTTTGGAATGGACGAGCTGTCTCATAACATTGATTCCATGATGTCATGCCAGAGCCAGTCCAATCCATTGCCAGATCAAATCCTTTCCACGATGCAGAAAGGTTAATACCAAAATTGAGGGTTGGAGTACTATCCACACGATATCCAATAGGACGTTCATCTAAATAATTAATCACGCCATCATTGTTTTGATCCTTATACATTATATCCCCTGGGACTACTGTACGATTACCTTTTCTATCATTATCAACAGGATAATTAGCAATCTGTTCCCAGCTATCAAAACGACCGATAGCTTCATATCCCCAGTTCACGTATCCTACACGATGCCAAATGCTGTTACGATACTCATCCCACGAATTACTAAAACGTGGCTTATACTGTTCCCAATCCCAAAAGCGAGAATAGGTTATATTGCCGCCAACACTATAATTGAAATCATTGATATGATCGGTCCACATGATGGAAGCATCAAAACCTTTATGCATATCTGATTTTAGATTTTCCTTTGGCAGGCTAAAACCTGCTTCATTCGGTATTAACACATCATAGCGAGATTCAGGGATTCCATCACGTACACGACGGAAATAGTCAAATTGTATATTCAAACGATTATTGAGAAAACCTAAATCCACACCAATATCTAGAATCTTTGCTGTCATCCAGGATAGTGTTTGGTTAGGTAGCCCGCGAGTTGAGGTACCTACTACCCAGTTCCCATCAATTACCGCACCACCACTATTGTAATTATAACCAGGTAGGTAATCAAAAGCTGAATAATCAGAAACAGCATCATCACCAACTTCACCATATGAACCACGTAATTTTAAATTAGTTACGATCTCACCTACTTTGCTCTCTTTCCAAAAGTTTTCTTCAGAAACACGCCAGCCTAAAGATGCTGATGGGAAAAATCCCCAGCGATTATCCGGACGGAATTTCCATGAACCATCCCAACGAGCTATTAATTCAACTAGGTATTTATCTGCATAACTATAATTGATACGTCCCAAATACCCCATACGTGCTTCTGTTCTATTTCCATCATCATTAAACTCCTGAATTTCTTTCAGACGAATCAAATCCATAGCATTAGAGACTGGTGTAGAATGAATCCACATTCTAGGACGTTTACGCTGACTTGCCTCAAACCCAGCTACAGCAACAACCGCATGTTTCCCAAATTTGCGGTCAAAGTTTAACTGAAAGTTTGAAAATTGGTCCTCTACTTTCTCACGGTTGCGTTCACGATAAGGATTTGACATACGATTGGTTACATAGTAATTATCTGTTTGTTCATTATATCCGTATAATTCATAAGTGAACTCTTGGTTATCCAATTCGTTATAGGCATAATAATACCCTAACATTCCTTTGAATTTTAATCCTTTCAGAATCTCATATTCGGCACTACCGTTCATTTGAATTACGCGCCATACATCCGATACCTTTCCAGTAGTCTCATAATTCAAAATAGCAAAGTTTGTTTCCGGTTGGTCGGATACCAATTGTGGGTACTTCGGATTATCATTGGCAAATGGGCGTTTAGTCGGTTGGTTTTTCATTGTTGCGAAACGAGGCAACCATGTATCATCCCCTCCCGGTACACCAGGGTGACGACGATCTTCAATACGTCCGTTCATACTTGCACCCACCTTAAGACGTTCATTCACGTTCATCTCAATATTCATCTGCGCGTTTGTACGACGAAATCCGCCATAATTGCGAATAGTTGCATCTTGATTAATATGGGATACCGCTACATAATAGTTTGCCTTATCTGTACCTCCAGAGAAATTTGTATTGACATAATATTGTGGGGCACTTACCCAAATATAGTCTTCCCAGTCCCATCCTTGATATTTAGGCTCTGTACCACTCATCCATTTTTCATATTCTTCTTTGCTATAACGACGAGAGTCGCCATTACGTCCAGAGAATGTTTCTGCTGTTACATAGGCATGAACATAATCCTTTACATTGGCCGGGCTAACATATTTGGAGTTTTTCTGCCAACCATAATAAGCGTTAACAGAAACCGTATTTTTAGAATTACGACTACCTTTTTTAGTAGTAACAACCACTACTCCATTCGCTGCACGTACCCCATACAAAGCAGCTGATGCATCTTTCAATACAGATATAGATTCGATATCATTGAAATCCATCTGACTAAATTGTCCAGTATCTGAAATAATACCATCAATTACAAATAACGGAGTACCCATATTACGGATTTGCAAAGCTGTTTCAGCACCAGGACGCCCATCTTGTTGACGAGTATTTACACCTGCAATCTTACCAACTAAGGCACCACCTGCAGTGACTGCAGAGGAGCGGGCAATATCTTCGGATTTAACTGAAGAAACAGCACCTGTCAATGTTGCTTTCTTTTGTGACATACCGAAACCTGTTATAACAACTTCATCTAGAACTTGTGTATCTTCTTGTAAGGTTATAGTAATTTGCCTCGCCTCTCCCACAGTAATATTCTGTGTTTGATAACCGATAAAAGAAATTTCTAATTTTGTTTTGGGAGCAACATTTAGAGAAAATTCACCGTTTATATCAGTGATTGTACCAGCAGTTCCCCCGACTTCCTTTACATTGACTCCTATTAATGGTTCGCCATTGGCATCAATAACAGTACCTTTTATAAAACGTTGTTGCTGGGTAGAGTTTACTATTAGTGCATTTTCATTTTTGGTATTAGTAGCATGAGTATAACTACTAGGTAATAATGAAAATGCAGTCACATAGAGTGGGATACCCCACATCTTGTTAAGGCTTAAAAACCAAAACACTTGTTTTTTTCTTTTCATAGCAAATTAATTTTATCACCTGTATTATACTTTAAAGAATTAGTACAATGCAGATGGAAGTTTAAAATATGTTGAGTAATTTCACTGAGCATTTAATTGTATCAATTTGGAATGATTATTTGTCTTATTGTTTGTTCAGCACTTTATCCATCAATACCTGCATCCAGTATCCTCCAATCACTGAACGTGCTTTGAATCCTACCCATTTGCCGCTGTCTGTGTGATGCCAGTCGCTGATAGGTACACGAGATTCCGTCTCATTGATATATTTATAGAGGGGGTCTACGAATTTTTCAAAAGTAGCCTGAT
>CAPYSS010000028.1:0-43396 GCA_948742525.1 Bacteroides caecimuris
AGCCGCCGTTTTAAAGAAGAATCCCCTTGATTCAGCAATGAGTCAAGGGGATTTCTGCGTTTTGGAACTTTGCAAAAAATGTGCTATATTTGCGACCGACAATTATTTTATTAAACGTTTAA
The DNA here is from genome assembly GCA_948742525.1 of Bacteroides caecimuris. Taxonomy (GTDB): domain Bacteria; phylum Bacteroidota; class Bacteroidia; order Bacteroidales; family Bacteroidaceae; genus Bacteroides; species Bacteroides caecimuris_A. Next base: position 123 of record CAPYSS010000028.1, read on the forward strand.
AGCAAATTTGAAAGGTATGAAAACTAAATTATTTTGGCTGCTGTAGCAGTAACATTTTCTTTTGCAATGATGTCTTGTACTGGTAACAAAACTACTAACGCTGCTTCTGAAGGTGAAGAAACAACTGTAAAAACAGTAGAAGCTGTTGTTGAATCTGATTCTTGCTGTCAAGCTAAAGAATCTTGTTGCCAGGCTAAAGATTCTTGTGCTACTGCTTGCGACAAAAAAGCAGATTGCGATAAAAAAGCAGATTGCGCAGAAAAGAAAGAATGTTGCGATAAGAAGTAATCTATTGATTTAGAACAATAAAGAAGATGAGGGAGAGGATGTTGAAAACATTCTGCTCCCTCTTTTCATTTAATGAAATATAGGTCTCTATTTGTGATATATTTTTGGTAAAAAACGACTTTAACTTATGAAATGATATTATTTTCGATAAAAAAGTAACGTATTATTTGGTAATAAAGAAATAATCCATACCTTTGCATCGTTAAAACTATAAAAGAGACAAGAAATGAATCAGATGTTTATACATATTCTACTATGCGATATTATTATTCTACTATCAAAGGTTAGTGGAAGTGAGTGCTACGCGTAAATGTGTATAAATGAAAATATGTGAAAGCCTTTCTCACTTCCAAGTGTGAAAGGCTTTTTTAATGCTAATAATTATATAATATACATTGAATATGGACAATAGGTTATTTATTTTCGATACCACGCTAAGGGATGGAGAGCAAGTTCCGGGATGCCAGTTGAATACAGTAGAGAAGATTCAGGTAGCAAAGGCATTGGAAGCGTTGGGAGTAGACGTGATTGAAGCCGGATTCCCCATTTCGAGTCCGGGAGATTTTAATTCAGTGATTGAGATTTCAAAAGCGGTGACTTGGCCTACTATCTGTGCTTTGACACGTGCAGTTCAAAAAGATATTGATGTTGCTGTAGATGCACTGAAATTTGCTAAACATAAACGTATTCATACTGGCATTGGTACTTCTGATTCGCACATTAAATATAAATTCAATTCGAATCGTGAAGAGATTATCGAACGTGCGGTAGCTGCCGTGAAATACGCCCGCCGTTTTGTGGACGATGTAGAGTTTTATGCAGAAGACGCTGGTCGTACGGATAACGAATATCTGGCACGTGTGGTGGAAGCTGTTATCAAAGCAGGAGCTACCGTAGTGAATATTCCTGATACAACGGGCTATTGCTTACCTTCAGAATATGGTGCTAAGATAAAATACCTGATTGACCATGTAGATGGCATTGATAATGCCATACTTTCTACTCACTGTCACAACGACTTGGGTATGGCTACTGCCAATACGATAGCCGGTGTTTTGAACGGCGCACGTCAGGTGGAAGTAACCATCAACGGTATCGGCGAACGTGCCGGAAATACTGCTCTCGAAGAAATCGCCATGATTATCAAGAGTCACCATGAAATAGATATTCAGACCAATATCAATACACAGAAGATTTATCCGACCAGCCGCATGGTATCCAGCCTGATGAATATGCCGGTACAGCCGAATAAAGCGATTGTCGGACGTAATGCTTTCGCACATTCTTCAGGTATCCATCAGGACGGTGTGTTGAAGAACGTACAGACGTATGAGATTATTGATCCGCATGATGTGGGTATCGATGATAACTCTATCGTATTGACAGCCCGTAGCGGACGTGCTGCATTGAAAAATCGTCTTTCTATATTAGGAGTTGATCTGGAACAGGAAAAGCTGGATAAGGTATATGATGAGTTCTTGAAGTTAGCTGATAAGAAAAAAGATATTAATGATGACGATATCTTAGTATTGGCGGGCGCAGACCGTAGCCAGAATCATCGCATCAAACTGGATTATTTGCAGGTGACGAGCGGTGTCGGCGTTCGTTCGGTAGCTAGTTTGGGAGTGAACATTGCCGGTGAGAAGTTTGAGGCTTGTGCCAGTGGTAACGGTCCGGTAGATGCAGCTATCAAAGCATTGAAGAAGATTGTAGAACGCCACATGATTTTGAAGGAGTTTACTATTCAGGCTATCAGCAAGGGAAGTGATGATGTAGGTAAAGTACACATGCAGGTAGAATACGATAACCAGATTTATTATGGTTTTGGAGCTAATACAGATATTATTGCTGCTTCCGTAGAAGCTTATATTGACTGTATTAACAAATTCAAATCATAAAAAAGAAACTGACAGTCGTGTCGGCATTTAAAATAGTAAATAGTAATTAGTAAAATAGTAAATAAACAGATGAATACATTATTTGATAAGATATGGGATGCCCACGTGGTGACTACTGTGGAAGATGGTCCTACACAGCTTTATATTGATCGCTTATATTGTCATGAAGTGACTAGTCCGCAAGCTTTTGCCGGATTGCGTGAACGTGGAATCGGAGTGTTGCGTCCGGAAAAGGTATTTTGTATGCCCGACCATAACACACCGACACACGATCAGGATAAGGAGATTGAAGATCCGATTTCTAAAATGCAGGTCGATACATTGACTAAGAATGCGAAGGATTTTGGTTTGACACACTACGGTATGATGCATCCGAAGAATGGAATTATCCATGTGGTAGGTCCCGAACGTGGTTTGACTTTGCCGGGAATGACGATTGTCTGCGGTGACTCTCACACTTCTACTCACGGTGCGATGGGAGCAATCGCTTTCGGTATCGGAACAAGTGAAGTGGAAATGGTATTGGCTTCGCAATGTATTCTTCAGTCAAGACCGAAAACAATGCGTATCACCGTAGACGGTGAACTGGGTAAAGGGGTGACTGCAAAAGATGTGGCTCTGTATATGATGTCTAAGATGACTACCAGCGGTGCTACCGGTTACTTCGTAGAATATGCGGGTTCTGCCATCCGCAATCTGACAATGGAGGGACGTCTTACCCTCTGTAACCTTTCTATCGAAATGGGTGCACGTGGTGGCATGGTTGCTCCGGACGAAGTGACTTTTGAATATATCAAGGGACGTGAAAGTGCTCCGCAAGGCGAAGCATGGGACAAGGCTTTGGCATATTGGAAGACATTGAAGAGTGATGACGATGCCGTATTCGACAAGGAAGTTCGTTTCGAAGCTGCTGATATTGAGCCGATGATTACATACGGAACGAATCCGGGTATGGGCATGGGCATCACACAGCACATTCCTACGATGGAAGGAATGAGCGAAGTTGCACAGGTTTCATTCAAGAAATCAATGGACTACATGGGATTCCAGCCGGGTGAATCTTTGTTGGGTAAAAAGATTGATTATGTATTCCTCGGAGCTTGTACAAACGGTCGTATCGAAGATTTCCGTGCGTTTGCTTCCATCGTGAAAGGCCGCAAGAAAGCGGAGAATGTAATTGCATGGCTGGTTCCGGGTTCATGGATGGTAGACGTACAGATCCGTAAGGAAGGAATCGACAAGATTTTGACGGAAGCCGGATTTGCTATTCGTCAGCCGGGATGTTCTGCTTGTCTGGCGATGAACGATGATAAGATTCCTGCCGGAAAATATTCGGTATCTACCAGCAACCGTAACTTCGAAGGACGTCAGGGACCTGGTGCACGCACCTTGTTAGCTAGTCCTCTGGTGGCTGCTGCAGCTGCGGTGACAGGTGTGATTACCGATCCGAGAGAACTGATGTAATTTCAATCGTAAATAGTAAATCGTTAAATCGTAAATAAAAAGATGGCTAAGACAAAATTTAATATAATCACAAGTACTTGTGTACCTCTTCCTTTAGAAAACGTAGATACCGACCAGATTATTCCGGCACGTTTCTTGAAAGCAACCACTCGTGAAGAAAAATTCTTCGGTGATAACCTTTTCCGTGACTGGCGTTACAATGCAGATGGTTCTTTGAACAAGGATTTTGTGTTGAACAACCCTACCTACAGCGGACAGATATTGGTGGCAGGTAAGAACTTCGGTTCGGGTTCCAGCCGTGAACACGCAGCCTGGGCAATTGCCGGCTATGGTTTCCGTGTGGTGGTATCCAGCTTTTTTGCCGATATTCATAAGAATAACGAGTTGAACAACTTTGTGCTTCCGGTGGTTGTAACCGAGGAGTTTCTGCAAGAATTGTTCGATTCGATAGAAGCAGACCCGAAGATGGAAGTGGAAGTGAATCTTCCCGAACAGACCATCACCAACAAGGCGACAGGTAAAAGTGAACATTTTGAAATCAATGCTTACAAGAAACTTTGTTTGATGAACGGATTGGACGATATCGATTTCTTGTTAAGCAATAAAGATAAAATAGAAGAATGGGAAAAGAAGGCGTGAAAATAGAAATCATGGACACAACGCTCCGTGATGGTGAACAAACCAGCGGAGTATCTTTCGTGCCTCATGAGAAACTAATGATCGCCCGTTTGCTGTTAGAAGATTTGAAGGTAGACCGGGTGGAGGTTGCTTCGGCGCGTGTGTCGGATGGTGAGTTTGAAGCCGTGAAGATGATTTGCGACTGGGCGGCCCGTCGTAATCTGCTCCATAAAGTGGAAGTGCTCGGCTTTGTCGACGGGCATACTTCTGTCGATTGGATTCAGCGTACCGGTTGCCGCGTGATTAATCTTCTTTGCAAAGGTTCACTGAAGCATTGTACGCAACAACTGAAAAAGACACCGGAAGAACATATGGCAGATATCGTTAATGTGGTGCATTATGCCGACGAACAGGATATAACCGTCAATGTTTATTTGGAAGATTGGAGTAACGGTATCAAGGATTCTCCCGAATATGTATTCCAGTTGATGGATGGATTGAGAGAGACAAGCGTCAAGCGTTATATGTTGCCTGACACGCTGGGTATCTTGAATCCCTTGCAAGTGATAGAGTATATGCGGAAAATGAAGAAACGGTATCCGAATACCCATCTCGATTTCCATGCGCACAATGACTATGATTTGGCGGTGAGCAACGTTCTTGCAGCTGTATTAAGCGGTGTCAAAGGACTGCATACTACCATCAACGGACTGGGCGAGCGGGCAGGAAATGCTCCTCTTGCGAGTGTGCAGGCTATCTTGAAAGACCATTTCAATGCGGTGACCAATATCGACGAGAGCCGTTTGAATGATGTCAGCCGGGTAGTGGAGTCTTATTCGGGAATTGTGATACCTGCCAATAAACCGATTGTAGGTGAGAATGTCTTTACGCAAGTGGCAGGTGTGCATGCTGACGGAGATAACAAAAATAATCTCTACTGTAATGATTTGCTTCCCGAACGTTTTGGCCGCAAACGTGAATATGCGTTGGGCAAGACAAGCGGTAAAGCCAATATCCGCAAAAATCTCGAAGACCTCGGATTGGAGCTGGATGAAGATGCTATGCGCAAAGTGACGGAACGTATCATCGAACTGGGCGACAAGAAAGAATTAGTGACACAGGAAGATTTGCCCTACATTGTTTCTGATGTGTTGAAGCATGGATCAATAGGTGAGAAGGTCAAACTGAAGAGCTATTTTGTGAATCTAGCTCATGGCTTGAAACCGATGGCTACGTTGAAGATAGAAATCAACGGGAAAGAGTATGAAGAGAGTTCAAGTGGAGATGGTCAATATGATGCTTTTGTCCGTGCATTGCGTAAGATATATAAGGTGACGTTAGGACGCAAATTCCCGATGCTGACCAATTATGCGGTGACCATTCCTCCTGGTGGGCGTACGGATGCATTTGTGCAGACGGTAATCACATGGAGTTATGACGAGCAGGTGTTCCGTACCCGCGGACTTGATGCCGATCAGACAGAAGCTGCCATCAAAGCTACCATGAAGATGCTGAACCTCATCGAAGATGAATACGAGAAGAGCAAGTGAGAAACAGCTTGCCCAAAGAATGTTTTTTATAAGAATATATAAATAGAAGAATAAACGATTATGGATTTTAAAATTGCTGTATTAGCAGGCGACGGCATCGGACCGGAGATTTCTGTGCAAGGTGTAGATGTGATGAGTGCCGTTTGCGAGAAGTTTGGCCACAAAGTAAGTTACGAATATGCAATCTGTGGAGCTGATGCGATTGATAAAGTAGGCGATCCGTTTCCGGAAGCAACCTATCAGGTTTGTAAAGATGCGGATGCTGTTTTATTCTCTGCCGTAGGCGATCCGAAATTTGATAACGACCCTACTGCTAAGGTACGTCCGGAACAAGGTTTGTTGGCGATGCGTAAGAAACTGGGACTTTTTGCCAATATTCGTCCGGTGCAGACATTCAAATGCCTGATTCACAAATCTCCGTTGCGTGCGGAACTGGTAGAGAACGCAGATTTTATCTGTATCCGTGAGTTGACCGGAGGTATGTATTTCGGTGAAAAGTATCAGGATAATGACAAGGCGTATGATACCAACTATTATACTCGCCCGGAAATCGAGCGTATCTTGAAAGTGGCTTTTGAATACGCGATGAAGCGCAGAAAACACCTGACGGTGGTAGATAAGGCAAACGTGTTGGCTTCTTCCCGTCTGTGGCGTCAGATTGCGCAGGAAATGGCTCCGAACTATCCGGAAGTGACAACAGATTATATGTTTGTAGACAATGCTGCAATGAAGATGATTCAGGAACCTGCTTTCTTCGATGTGATGGTAACGGAAAACACCTTCGGTGATATTCTGACTGACGAAGGTTCTGTAATCAGTGGTTCTATGGGCTTGCTCCCTTCTGCTTCCACAGGCGAGAGCACTCCGGTGTTTGAACCTATTCACGGTTCATGGCCGCAGGCTAAAGGATTGAATATTGCTAATCCGTTGGCACAAATTCTTTCCGTAGCTATGTTGTTCGAGTATTTCGATTGCAAAGAAGAGGGTGCGCTGATTCGTAAAGCAGTAGACGCTTCTTTGGATGAGAATGTACGTACACCGGAAATTCAGGTGGCTGACGGTGCTAAATACGGAACAAAAGAAGTAGGACAGTGGATTGTTGATTATATCAAGAAAGCTTGATATTCTACACCACAGATTACACCGATTCACACAGATTGCTGATGGAGCTGTATAACAGCCCTTTATAAATAATTTCACCCACGTTATAGATAGCTATAACGTGGGTGATTTTTAATATTCAGATTTTGCTTGATAACTCCACTTACTCTTCATTCTTTTTATGGAATATCTTTTTTATCATTTGCAATCTGTGTGAATCTGTGTAATCTGTGTAATCTGTGGTGAACCTTACCAGCTTTTAATAGTGGAATATATAATGATTCCGAGCACTGTCAGCAATCCTACATAAATAGTGACTGACCATTGTTTTATATCTTTTCTCTTCACTCGGGTGGAAGGTTCCAAATAAATGGCTACTTTGTGAGCGATAGTACAGAATAACCAACCGCCGAATCCTCCGATAATACCTCCTACGAGTAAATCACCGGGATAGTGTACACCCAAGTATATACGTGTATAGCAGTTAAGAATTGCCCAAGTTACGATGAAAATACTTAGCCAACGTTTACGGAACAGAAATACTACAAACATGGCAAGACCCAATGAATTGGCCGCATGGCACGATGGGAAACCATAACTTCCTCCACGATACCCGTTTACGATATATACCATATCCACAATTGGGTTGTCCGGATTGGCGGGACGCAGGCGTGCCACTACCGGGCGGATGATACTGCTGCACATTTGGTCAGCAAAGGTAATCGTGAGTGCGATAGCTGCCACATAACATACGACTACCTTCCAGTGGAAATTTCTTAATAATATGTATAATATGGTGGCATACATGGGAACCCAGATTATTTTACCCGTGAAGGAACTCATGAAATAATCCCAGAAAGGGGAGTGTATACCATTGAAAGATAAGAAGATATTTGTATCTATCTCCGAAAGGAATTGGACGATTTCGCTATGTATCATCAGGCTTTATTGATCTATTTTTAACGTCGCAAATATACAATAAAGAATAGTAATGTCCTATATTACCTTATAAATATTCCATATTTCTTAATAATTACCGTGTGGCAAGATCATCATAAAGCTTCTGTAAGAACGCTTTTCCTTTTTCCAGGTTAGCTCCTTTGGCGGTGCCTTCGTCCAGTTGCACGGTATTGGCGTCAAGGTTGTACACCAATTGGTTATCGGAAGTAATCATTCCGAAATAATCCGGCCGGGTAAAGTATGCGAAATGAGGAGAGCCCGGATTCAGGATATTCTTGCTGAAAGTAAATTCATCATGTGGCAATCCTAATTGAGCAAGCAAAGTGGCGGCAATGTCAATTTGCGAAGCATAGGTGTCTACTACGAGAGGTTGTTTTATTGCACCTCCGATTAAAATCAGCGGAATGGTTTGTCCGTCCAGCGGATTTTCTATCGGGTATGGGTATGCACCCTGATGATCGGGAACGAGAACAAACAGTGTATTTTTCCACAACGGTGTTTCCTGATATTGTTTCACGAAATCTCCCACACAACTGTCGGCATACGCAAAGGAGTTGAGGACTTTATCATCCAGCCTGTGGAACGGAACTTCGAATGGTTCGTGGCTGCTTGATGTCTGAATCAGTTTCAGGAATGGCTCTTCTTGTTTTTCTTCTTTCAGGTCTTTCATTAGGCGCTGGAACAAAACGTGATCTTGTGCTCCCCATTTTCCGGTACGTTCGGACAAAGGGAAATCTTTTTCGGAAATAATCTTCTCGATACCGGAAGATACCAGGTAAGAGCGCATATTGGTGAAATCGGCATCGCCACCGTAGTAATATTCGAGGCTGTATCCCGCATTTTTCAAGCTGCGGGGGATGGAAGGAAGTTTGTCTGTCTTTTCGGGATATTTCATGATGCTGGTACTCGGCTGTCCGGGATATCCGCTGATGATAGATGCCAGTCCGCGGTCTGTGCGGAAACTGCTGCCGTAGAAGTGGCTGAATAATACGCCTTCTTTTGCGAATTTATCCATGTTGACAGCCACATTGGGTTGTCCTCCGAAAGTTTCCATCAAGTGTGTGGAGAAACTCTCAAGGATAATGAAAATAATGTTCGGGCGTTGTGTATTCAATAATTGGGGGATGCTGTCGGTTGCTGCGACGGGTTTGTCTACCATTTCTGCAAATAATTCGTCGGCTATTTTCGGGTCCATGAAGCGATACTGCTTATCGAAATTATTCTGATGGGTGGCAGAATACATGAAGCTGAATGCCGGATTAATGGCTGCATGATTCATGCGTTGGTCCTGGCTGAAATACACCTTGCTTAAATTCATGGTGGATACGCTGAATCCACCCCGGATAGGGATGAAAAGTGCCGCTGTCAGCAAAAGCAGTGCGAGCGAGACATTCTGGCGTCGATAAGGTATTTTCAGAGGCTTTTTCTCCCGGATAAGGACACAATAGAAAATACAGTATAGAATTGCTGCATAGATCAGCATAGCCAGAATTCCAAGTAGAACGAACCAAAAACTGACACTTGCTATGGCATCTTTGGGAGAAGAGAAGAAATAGAAAATAGGAGTGGCGTCCAGACGGAATCCCCAAAAGCCGTACAATCCCAAGTCAATGATAAAAATGCATGCCATGACAAAGGCTATTATTCCGAAATATCCTTGCCGGATGCGGCGGAGTATGGATGAATTTGTCCAGGCGGAAGCAATGAGCAGGATGCCGGGGATAGCGGTCAGATAGCCTGCAAGAGATAAATCCAGCGGCAATCCGTGCCATACGACGCGGAAATAGTCACCTAAAGATGTATTAGTATATAAGTCATGGTAGTAAACCATGAAGATTGGTTTCTGAAGAACGAATAAAAGAACAAATAAAAAATAGGTCGTGAGAAATTGTATAATTCTCTTTTTCATATATGTAAACTTAAAAAGATTGAACGGATACAAAGTTACTATACTTTTCCTTATCTTTCTCATGATGTGGGGTAAAACATACCTTTTTTTCCATATCTTTGTCGTGTCTGTGGCAAAAATGAAGTAATAAGATGGCAAAGATTGCAAAGAAACTAACAGATTTAGTGGGGAATACCCCTTTGATGGAGCTATCCGGTTATAGTGCAAAGTATGGTCTGGAACAAAATATTATTGCCAAACTAGAGGCTTTTAATCCGGCGGGAAGTGTAAAAGATAGAGTCGCTCTTTCGATGATTGAAGATGCAGAAGCTCGTGGAGCATTGAAACCCGGTGCAACGATTATTGAGCCGACAAGCGGGAATACAGGTGTAGGGTTGGCAATGGTGGCTACCATTAAAGGGTATCACCTGATATTGACCATGCCCGAAACGATGAGTCTGGAACGGCGGAATCTGTTGAAAGCATTGGGTGCGCAGATTGTATTGACAGATGGGCTGGGAGGGATGGCAGCTTCCATTGCCAAAGCGCAGGAGTTGCGTGATAGTATCCCCGGTTCGGTGATTTTGCAACAATTTGAAAATCCCGCCAATGCTGCTGTTCATGAACGGACAACGGGTGAAGAAATTTGGAGGGATACAGACGGTGAAGTGGCCGTTTTTGTAGCCGGAGTTGGTACCGGGGGAACAGTCTGCGGGGTAGCCCGTGCTTTGAAGAAACATAATTCGAATATATATATTGTTGCTGTGGAACCGGCCTCGTCTCCTGTGTTGACAGGGGGCGAGGCGGCTTCGCATCGTATTCAAGGTATTGGAGCGAATTTTATCCCGAAGCTTTATGATGCTTCGGTGGTGGATGAAGTGATAGGCGTGCCAGATGATGAAGCAATTCGTGCAGGGCGTGAGTTAGCGGCAACAGAAGGTCTGTTGGCGGGTATTTCTTCGGGAGCAGCTGTGTATGCCGCCCGCCAACTGTCACAACGTCCGGAATTTAAGAACAAAAAAATAGTAGCGTTGTTACCTGATACGGGAGAGCGTTATTTGTCGACCGAATTGTTTGCTTTTGACGCATATCCATTAGATTAATTCATTCACTATAAAAAGACCTGAACCATGGTAAGAATAATTATAGCTTTACTTTTTTGTTTTCCGGTGGTTACCTTTGCGCAAACCTATCAGCAATTGTCCGAGAGGGCTATTGAGTGCATCGAAAAAGACAGTCTTCCCCAGGCAGAGGAACTTTTGCTTCAGGCTTTGAAGCTAGAACCGAAAAACGGAAAGAATGCGCTACTCTTTTCTAACTTGGGATTGGTTCAGCGTCGTTTAGGCGAGTTTGATAAAGCATTGGAATCTTATTCTTTTGCACTGAACTTTGCTCCTTTGGCAGTCCCTATTTTGCTCGACCGTGCCGCCATTTATATGGAAATGGGAAAAATAGACCGTGCTTATACGGATTATTGCCAAGTGTTGGACGAGGACAAGCAGAACAAAGAAGCTTTGTTGATGCGTGCTTATATTTATGTGCTCCGCCGTGATTATCCGGCTGCGAGAATAGATTATAATCGTTTATTGGAACTCGATCCGCAGAGCTATAGCGGACGGCTGGGACTGGCTACTTTGGAGCAGAAAGAAGGAAAATTCCGGGAAGCTCTTGAAATATTGAATAAGATGCTTGCGGCCACTCCTGAAGATGCGACGCTCTATATTGCCCGTGCCGATGTGGAACGTGAGATGAAACATGAAGATTTGGCGTTGGTCGATTTGGAGGAAGCCATCCGGTTGGATGCTGCCTCGGCTGATGCTTATCTGTTGCGTGGAAATATCTACCTGGCACAGAAGAAGAAAGGGTTGGCAAAAGCCGACTTTGAAAAAGCTATTTCATTGGGAGTGCCTCCAGCTGATTTGCATGAGCAATTGCGGCAATGCAAGTGAAGTTATCAATAAGCCAACTATATCTTTCCGGTTTACATAAGTGAGCGCCTTTTGCTATGGACATTAGTTCGTTCCACAGTTGTTTCCCTTTAGTTCTACCTATGTGGAACGAAAGGATAACCCGGGTGGAACGAATAATCATTAGTCAGGTGACTCGTTAATATATACTATTCAAGAATTTCTTTTATTCTACGAACTGTCTAATCAGGTTTACGAAATCCTTTCCATATTTCTTTTTCTTGTGTTCGCCGATACCACTGATTTCTCCAAACTCTTCGATGGTGGTGGGACGTGAGATGCAAAGCAGATGCAACACTTTGTCTGACAAGACGATATAGGCGGGCAAAGCTTCCTGATCGGCAAGTTGTTTTCTTAATCCTCGCAATGCTTCGAACAAATCTTGGCTTTCGCCGCCTGCCGCACCAAAGGGGAGTTCTTTGGCGATAACCACTTTTTTCTTTTTTCCTTTTCGGGTAACTGCTTCCTCATGCTGGATAACTACCAATGCCGCTTGTGTCCTTCCGAAGAGAACATCACTTCCGCTTGACGTTATTTTGAGATGATTATTCTCATTATAAGCTATTTCAAAATAGCCGAGTTGCAGCATTTGAAGCAGATAGTCTTGCCAGTCACGAGGAGGAATATCGCGTCCGGCACCGAACGTTTTAAGCTCCTGATACCCTTTTCCGGTTACTTCCGCAGAATAGTTTCCACGAAGAATATCAATTAACACTCCTGTGCTGATTTGCTGTTCCGTACGTGCGATGGCACTTAATGCTTTTTGCACGATGACTGTACCGTCAAATCGTTGAGGGGGATTTTTACAAACATCGCAGTTGCCGCAATCCTCTGTTGTTGTTTCTCCGAAGTAGCTTAATAAGATTCTTCGTCGGCAAATGTCGGCCTCTGCGTATTGCTGCATACGTTGGAGCTTTTCCAGATTGATATTTTGCTGATTACTTTCCGAAGCGAATTTAGTTAGTAATATTAAGTCGCCTAATGAATAAAACAGGACAGTATTGCTGGGTAACCCATCACGTCCGGCACGTCCTATTTCCTGATAAAAGCTTTCTATACTTTTAGGCAGGTTATAATGTATCACCCAGCGGACATTTGATTTATCAATCCCCATTCCAAAAGCAATGGTGGCACATACCACCTGTATGCGGTCGTTAATAAAATCATTCTGTGTTTCGTCCCGGTGTTGAGTGGATAACCCGGCGTGATAAACACCGCAACGGATACCCTGCTTCTGTAACATCTGTGCGACGGTTTCCGTCTTACTTCGGCTCATGCAGTAAATAATCCCGCTTTCTCCCCCGTGGCGGTGGATAAATTCTAAGATAGCTTTGTTCTTTTCCTTCGCTTGAAATCCGCGTTTTACAGTCAGGCTGATGTTGGGACGGTCGAACGAGGAAATGAAGGTACGCGGATGGTTCAGATGCAATTGCCGTACGATGTCTTCACGCGTGATTTTATCCGCGGTGGCAGTTAGTGCGACAATCGGTATTTGCGGAAATTGTTGGTGGAGCACTCCCATTTGTGTGTATTCCGGACGGAAATCATGTCCCCATTGCGAAATACAATGAGCTTCATCAATAGCAAACAGAGAGATGTTCATATCCCGCAACAAATAGTCCTTTTCAGCTAAAAGTTTTTCCGGTGAAATGTAAAGCAGCTTCAGGCGCCCTTCAATGCAGGCGCGGCGCAGATTAGCGTTTTCTGTTTCGTCATTACTGCTGTTCAGCGCTCCGGCAGCGATGCCGTTTGCCAGCAATGCTTCTACCTGATCTTTCATCAATGAGATGAGGGGAGAAACGACAACGGCAGTACCTTCGCAAAGCAGTGCGGGAAGTTGGTAACAGATCGATTTTCCCCCACCAGTAGGCATTAATACCAATGCATCCTGTTTGTTAAGGATGTGGCGGATGATTTCTTCTTGGAGAGGACGGAAACTATCGTACCCGAAATATGTCTTTAGAGTCTCTCTCATTGATGCTGATTTATTCATGCTGCAAAGGTACATTTTTCTTTGGCAATTTTCATCATGTGTAGATTTCAGTTTCTGATATGAATTATAAATAAGTTAAAGTTTCTTATTATTCAAGGCTATTCCTTCTTTTTCAAGGTTTTTGATTGTTTATTTAGAAAAAAAATGCACAAAATAATTGTGTGTTTAAAAAAAAAGTAAGACATTTGTAACATGTTATGTTGCAAATGAGCAATTAATAACAGATGAACGAACCCTAACCAGTTAATTCAATGAGTGATTTAGAGAACAAAAAAGCGGAAGAAACTCCGAAAAAACGTCCCTACAATTTGAGGGAAAAGAAAGAAAAGAAGGCTGCATACAGATCTTTGATTAGACCAGAATTGGCAGATGAGTTGTATGACAAGATCCTGAATATCATCGTTGTACAGAAGAAATACAAAGATCCTGAATATTCAGCTAAGGACTTGGCGAAAGAATTGAAGACGAATACTCGTTACCTTTCTGCAGTAGTAAACTCACGCTTTGGCATGAACTATTCTTGCCTGTTGAATGAATACAGAGTAAAAGATGCTTTGCATTTATTGACTGACAAACGTTATGCCGACAAAAATGTGGAAGAAATTAGTGCCATGGTTGGCTTTGCAAATCGTCAATCTTTTTACGCTGCATTTTATAAAAACGTAGGTGAGACTCCTAATGGATATCGCAAAAAACATCTCGAAAATAAGAAATAATTGCGCGTTCCGAAATTAGTCAAAAGGAATTACCTCTAAATGAAAGATTTTGGAGATAATTCCTTTTCTCATTTTTAATTAATCAATGCTAGCATTATGAAAAAACAACTGATTTTAATGACAATGGCCGCTACGCTTTTAACATCGTGCGGAGGAAGTAAAACAACAACAACTGCTGAAGCAGATAAATTTGATTATACAGTGGAACAATTTGCTGATTTACAGATATTGCGTTATAAAGTTCCCGGATTTGAGGAACTGACGCTGAAACAGAAGGAACTGATTTATTACCTGACAGAGGCTGCTCTGGAGGGAAGGGATATTCTGTTTGACCAGAATGGAAAATATAATTTGAGAATCCGTCGGATGCTCGAAGCAGTATATACAAACTATCAGGGAGATAAAACAACGCCTGATTTTAAAAATATGGAGGTGTATCTGAAAAGAGTATGGTTCTCCAATGGTATTCATCATCACTATGGTGCGGAGAAGTTTGTGCCCAACTTCTCGCAGGAATTCTTGAAACAGGCTGTACTCGGTATAGATGCCAAGTTGCTGCCGTTGGCGAAAGGGCAGACTGCCGAACAACTTTGTGCCGAACTGTTTCCGGTGATTTTCGATCCGACTGTTATGCCGAAACGGGTAAACCAGGCAGATGGCGAAGATCTTGTGTTGACTTCTGCTTGTAACTATTATGACGGAGTGACGCAGAAAGAGGCAGAGAGTTTTTATGGCGCCCTGAAAGACCCGAAAGACGAAACACCGGTTTCTTACGGGCTGAATAGTCGACTGGTCAAAGAAAACGGAAAGTTGGAGGAGAAAGTTTGGAAAGTAGGCGGACTCTATACACAGGCAATAGAGAAGATTGTTTATTGGTTGAAAAAAGCGGAAGGTGTAGCGGAGAATGAGGCGCAGAAGGCTGTTATCACCAAGCTGATTCAATTCTACGAAACAGGCAATCTGAAAGATTTCGATGAATACGCCATTCTTTGGGTGAAAGACCTTGATTCACGAATCGACTTTGTGAATGGATTTACTGAAAGTTACGGCGATCCGTTGGGTATGAAAGCGAGCTGGGAGTCTTTGGTGAATTTCAAAGATTTGGAATCAACGCACCGCACAGAGATAATCAGTAGCAATGCGCAGTGGTTTGAAGATCATTCTCCGGTAGATAAATCTTTCAAGAAAGAAAAGGTAAAAGGGGTATCGGCTAAAGTGATTACTGCCGCTATCCTTGCAGGTGATCTTTACCCGGCAACGGCTATCGGTATCAATCTGCCGAATGCAAACTGGATTCGTGCTCACCACGGCTCTAAATCGGTGACAATCGGAAATATAACAGATGCTTATAATAAAGCCGCTCACGGAAACGGATTCAACGAGGAATTTGTTTATAGCGATGCGGAAATACAACTGATCGATGCATATTCTGATTTAACGGATGAGCTGCATACGGATTTGCACGAATGTTTGGGACACGGTTCCGGTAAGTTACTTCCGGGTGTAGATCCTGATGCTTTGAAAGCATACGGCTCTACCATCGAAGAGGCGCGTGCCGATTTGTTCGGATTATATTATGTGGCTGACCCCAAGCTGGTGGAACTGGGACTTCTCTCTTCTCCCGATGCTTATAAAGCTCAATATTATACTTATCTGATGAACGGTCTGATGACGCAGTTGGTACGTATCGAACCGGGAAATACTGTGGAAGAAGCTCACATGCGCAACCGCCAGTTAATAGCCCGTTGGGTATTTGAGAAGGGGGCTGCCGATAAAGTGGTGGAATTGGTGAAGAAAGACGGAAAGACTTATGTGGTTATCAATGACTATCAGAAAGTGCGCGAGCTTTTCGGCGAATTGTTGGCTGAAATTCAGCGAATCAAATCGACAGGCGACTTCGAAGGTGCCCGTTCATTGGTAGAAAACTATGCCGTAAAAGTAGATCCGGCTTTACATGCAGAAGTTCTGGAACGTTATAAGAAATTGAATCTGGCTCCTTATAAAGGTTTTGTGAATCCGAAGTACGAACTGGTGACAGATGAAAACGGAAACGTTACGGATGTCACGGTTTCTTATGATGAAGGTTATGTAGAACAAATGATGCGTTACAGCACTGATTATTCTCCGCTGCCTTCCATAAACAACTGATCTGAAATGGATATTAAAGAACAATTGAAAGATATCAAGACACAGCTCCGTCTCTCTATGAACGGGGCTGTGTCCCAAAGTATGCGCGAGAAAGGGCTGGTTTATAAACTCAATTTCGGAGTGGAACTGCCTCGTATCAAGATGATTGCCGAAGGTTACGAAAAGAATCATGACTTGGCGCAGGCTTTATGGAAAGAGGAAATTCGCGAATGTAAGATTCTGGCGGGAATGCTTCAGCCGATCGAAACGTTTTATCCCGAGATAGCCGATATTTGGGTGGAAAACATCCGGAATATCGAAATAGCAGAACTGACTTGTATGAATCTCTTCCAACATTTACCGTATGCTCCGGCTAAATCTTTTCACTGGATTGCCGACGAACAGGAGTACGTGCAGACTTGTGGTTTCCTGACTGCCGCCCGTCTTCTGATGAAGAAAGGGGATATGACTGAACGTGCCTCCGGCGAATTGCTCGACCAGGCGATTTGTGCGGTACATTCCGACAGCTATCATATTCGTAATGCTGCTTTGCTGGTTATCCGCAAATATATGCAGCATAGCGAGGAACATGCTTTTCAAGTATGCCGCCTGGTGGAAGATATGGCTGATTCTACCTTGGAAGGAGAGCAAATGCTCTACAATATGGTGAAAGAGGAGCTTGCTGTAGACTAATCTTATTTCCATGGAGTAAGTCCTTTATTAAATAACGGTTTAATTTTTTAGACGCGGATAACACGGATGACGCGTCTAAAAAATAAACCATCTTGTTATTCGTTTATTATATAAGCCAATCTACAAAACGAATGATAGTCTCCACTTAATTTATAAAAAAACTGTCTAACTCTGTGATGAACTAAAAAAAATTCTCTTTATCATTTGCTTTCCGCAAAAAAGGCTTAACTTTGTTCGCGCTAATTTTGGCTGATGATGGAAACTCAAAACGTGAAAGATACAGTAAGGCAGATATTCACGGAATATCTCACGGCGAACGGGCATCGAAAGACTCCTGAACGCTACGCCATACTCGATACTATTTATTCTATCGACGGTCATTTCGATATTGACATGCTTTATTCACGGATGATGGACCAGGAGAATTTCCGGGTGAGCCGGGCGACTCTCTACAACACCATTATTCTTCTTATCAATGCACGGCTGGTCATTAAGCATCAGTTTGGTACTTCCTCCCAATACGAAAAATCATATAATCGCGAGACACATCATCATCAGATATGTACTCAATGTGGTAAAGTGACCGAGTTTCAGAACGAGGAACTGCAACAAGCCATTGAAAATACGAAATTGAGCCGCTTCCAGCTTTCGCATTACTCCTTATATATATATGGAGTATGTAGTAAGTGCGACAGAGCTAACAAACGGAAAAAAGTAAATAACAACAATAAAAAAGAAAAATGAAAGTAGATGTACTATTAGGATTACAATGGGGCGACGAAGGTAAAGGAAAAGTAGTCGACGTTTTAACACCTAAGTATGATGTGGTTGCTCGTTTTCAGGGCGGCCCGAATGCCGGTCACACGCTTGAGTTTGAAGGACAGAAATATGTGCTTCGCTCTATTCCTTCCGGTATTTTTCAGGGAAACAAGGTAAACATCATCGGTAATGGTGTGGTACTTGACCCGGCACTGTTCAAAGCAGAGGCTGAGGCGCTTGAAGCATCAGGGCATCCGTTGAAAGAACGTTTGCACATCTCAAAGAAAGCTCATCTTATTCTTCCGACACACCGTATTTTGGATGCTGCATACGAAGCAGCCAAAGGTGATGCTAAAGTAGGAACTACTGGTAAGGGTATCGGTCCTACTTACACGGATAAAGTGAGCCGTAACGGTGTTCGTGTAGGTGATATTCTTCATAACTTCGACCAGAAGTATGCTGCTGCGAAAGCTCGTCACGAACAAATTCTGAAGAGCTTGAATTATGAATACGATCTTACTGAACTGGAAAAAGCATGGTTGGAAGGTATCGAATACCTGAAACAATTCCATTTCGTAGATAGTGAACATGAAGTGAATAACCTGTTGAAGGATGGTAAGAGCGTGCTTTGTGAAGGAGCACAGGGTACTATGCTTGATATTGATTTCGGTTCATATCCGTTTGTGACTTCTTCCAATACCGTATGTGCGGGAGCCTGCACCGGACTTGGAGTGGCACCTAACCGTATTGGTGAAGTATATGGTATCTTCAAGGCATACTGTACTCGTGTAGGAGCAGGTCCGTTCCCGTCAGAACTGTTTGACGAAACAGGCGACAAGATGTGTACGTTGGGACATGAATTCGGTTCTGTAACCGGTCGTAAACGTCGTTGCGGATGGATCGACCTGGTAGCGTTGAAGTATTCCGTTATGATAAACGGAGTTACCAAATTGATTATGATGAAGAGCGATGTACTCGATACTTTCGAAACAATCAAAGCTTGTATTGCCTACAAAGTGAACGGTGAAGAAATCGACTACTTCCCGTATGACATCACAGAAGGCGTAGAACCTGTATATGCAGAGCTTCCGGGTTGGCAGACAGATATGACCAAGATGCAGAGCGAAGATGAATTCCCGGAAGAATTCAATGCTTACCTGACTTTCCTGGAAGAACAGCTTGGTGTAGAAATCAAGATTGTATCTGTAGGACCGGACAGAGCACAGACCATCGAACGTTATACTGAAGAATAACAATTGATTTATTATATGGAGGAAAGGCGGAGATTGAAGAAAAACTCCGCCTTTCTTGTTTAATCCTTTGTATAGTCTATCCTAAACACACGAAAATAATGTATGCCTTATGAAAACACGTTTTATTACTTTTCTTTTGTTGCTCGCAATGGGCACTAGTGTATTTGCACAATCTTCTTCTTATCAGCCCACCGAAGAGAACCTGAAAGCACGTCAGGAATTTCAGGACAATAAGTTTGGTATTTTCCTTCATTGGGGATTGTATGCCATGCTCGCTACCGGTGAGTGGACTATGACAAATAATAATTTGGATTATAAAGAATATGCCAAACTGGCAGGCGGTTTCTATCCTTCCAAGTTTGATGCGGACAAATGGGTAGAGGCTATCAAGGCTTCGGGAGCGAAATATATCTGTTTCACTACCCGTCATCACGAGGGATTTTCTATGTTCGATACCAAATATTCGGACTATAATGTAGTTAAGGCTACTCCTTTCAAGCATGACATCGTGAAAGAACTGGCAGCCGCTTGTGCGAAACACGAAATCAAACTTCATTTCTACTATTCGCATCTCGACTGGGTGCGCGAAGATTATCCCTGGGGACGTACAGGACGAGGAACAGGACGCCCCAATCCGAAAGGGGATTGGAAAAGCTATTATCAGTTCATGAATAACCAATTGACGGAATTGCTGACGAATTACGGTCCGATAGGCGCTATTTGGTTTGATGGATGGTGGGATCAGGACAATAATAAGAATTTCGATTGGGAACTACCTGAACAATACGCATTGATTCATAAGCTCCAGCCGGGATGCCTTATCGGTAACAATCATCATCAGACGCCTTTTGCAGGTGAAGATATTCAGATTTTCGAACGTGACCTACCAGGTGAAAATTCAGCGGGACTTTCAGGACAGGAGATCAGTCGCCTGCCTTTAGAGACTTGTGAAACAATGAATGGTATGTGGGGGTATAAGATTACCGACCAGAATTATAAATCAACAAAGACATTGATTCATTATTTGGTGAAGGCAGCCGGTAAAAATGCCAATCTCTTGATGAATATCGGTCCTCAACCCGATGGTGAGCTTCCTGCGGTAGCTGTACAACGCTTGGCGGAAATGGGAGAGTGGATGAAGCAGTATGGCGAAACTATCTACGGAACACGCAGCGGTGCAGTTGCCCCGCATGACTGGGGAGTGACGACACAAAAAGGCAATAAGCTCTATGTGCATATCCTCAATCTGAAAGATAGAGCGTTGTTCCTGCCTTTGGCAGATAAGAAAGTGAAGAAAGCGGTGCTGTTCAAAGACCAGTCCCCGGTTCGCTTTACCAAAACGAAAGCAGGTGTTGTGCTGGAGTTTGCTGATGTGCCGAAAGATATTGACTATGTAGTAGAACTTACAATTGACTAATTTTTAGATAATTCTTCATAAAAGCAAGGGGAAACTATCCTGACATTGGTAGTTTCCCTTTATTTTTGGCAAACTATTTGTTTATATAGATATAGAGTAATAATTAAAATGAAAAGTATATGATGTCTTATTGGGTATTATTTATTGGAATTGCCGTAGTAAGTTGGTTGGTACAGATGAATTTGCAGAACAAGTTCAAGAAGTACTCCAAGATTCCTACCGGAAACGGCATGACAGGACGCGACGTAGCTTTGAAGATGTTGCATGACAATGGAATTTATGATGTGCAGGTGACACATACGCCTGGGCAGTTGACCGACCACTATAATCCGACTAACAAAACGGTGAATTTGAGTGAAGGGGTGTATGAAAGCAATAGTATTATGGCGGCTGCCGTAGCAGCTCACGAATGTGGTCATGCTGTGCAACATGCGCGTATGTATGCTCCTTTGAAGATGCGTAGTGCGCTGGTTCCGGTGGTGAACTTTGCCTCTTCCATTATGACATGGGTTCTGTTGGGGGGTATCTTGATGGTAAACACTTTCCCGCAATTGCTGCTGGCAGGTATTATTCTGTTTGCCATGACTACCCTGTTCAGCTTTATTACGCTGCCGGTGGAAATCAATGCAAGTAAGCGTGCGTTGGTATGGTTGAGTTCATCCGGCATTACTAATTCGTACAATCATGCACAGGCGGAAGATGCTCTTCGTTCTGCTGCTTACACGTATGTAGTTGCCGCATTGGGTTCATTGGCTACATTGGTTTACTATATCATGATTTTCATGGGTAGAAGAGACTAAGAGGCAGAACGGAGAATGCGTTCGTTTTGTTTCTGTTTATAAAAGGATGTCGGAAAATTGAAAAAGATTGTTATGCTTTTTGATTTTCCGACATCTTTTTTAGTTGTTTTTTGGAATGTAATCTGATTGAAATACAAATGAACAAATAATGTTTCTTGCGGAATCATTCGGAAGATTTCACAAGTTCAGATTGCAAATATGCCTGCCAAGAATTCAGCCTATGCCCTTCTCTTATGATTTCCAAAAATATAGAAAGTTCATCGCGCTCTTCCTCGGTCAAATCTTCACATCCTTTGGCTTTCAGATAGCAATAAGCCATTGAATAATAAAAAGGTGCAATGATTGCCAAAGATAGTTTTTCGTTCGAACTGTAGAACAACGGCAATAAATTTCTGTTTGAATCGAAAGGTATGAAAGGAGGAGAGAACATGGTGGGTTTACCTGTCCATTGTTGATAAAAGAGTTCAGTTTGTGTAGTTGTTAATTCAAGATATAGATTTTCTGAAGTATTCAAAAACCAATACTGTACATTCATCCACAAAGTGAAATCCATGCTCCCTGTCGTTTTCATCCATATATCCAAGGATGAGTCCTCATGAAAAATAAACTTGATAGCCTGTACTTCTTTTGCTAACCGTTCACGAATATGTTCTAAAGTTGTTTGCATGAATTCAATCTTAGGTAAAGTTTGTCCATTCCATTCTATTGTTTCGTCTCTATGATTCAAAAAAAACATGCACTCTGTGTCTAAGCGGAATATGAAAGGTTTTTCCAAGAGCCCGCATTGCGGTAGCACCTTGTATTTACAATTCATTTCTACAAACGGTTCGTTCGAAACAGTTGAACTTTTTAGTTGTAGATGGGTATATCGTCCTTCTACCTCCAATTGATAGCGTACATCATTTGACTTTCCCGTGAAACGTATTTCATCTTTATCCGGTATAGCTTCCACTATAACCGGAACTCCGTCTTCCAACGGGATAATACCATATATTTTCATTAAAAAAACAGAAGAGGATTCTTGTTGTATAAATTCAAGTCTGCTCGCTTCTACCTTTTTGCCATTCATCATGATGACATTTTCATAAACAACCTGTTCGCACATGTCATGGGTGTTCATTAACGGTCTGTCGTCTTCTTTTCTATCATCACAAGAGAAAAAAAAGATTGTGAATGAGAAAAATATTAGGCTGTAATAAATTAAATTTCGTTTCATATTGTATTTCATTTTATTGAATAATCGGTTCTATCGGAACAGATGGATAAAAGAATTCATACAATCCGTTTTTAAATTCTTCATATTCCCAAATGATATGAGGAATAAATGTATGACTGGAGACAACTGTATTTCCTTGGTTTGTCTCAATCTGCACACTTAAATTTAGTATATAAGGAGAATTGAAAGTATAATTAGGTAAGGCTCCTGGGGTACCATCTGGAGCATTTGGAAGGAATATTTCAATAGGTGCATTTTTTTCATAGTTTTCTAAAACCTCACCATTTTTGTCTTTTAAACGTATATTCGCCCAAAGACGAGAAAAAGGATCATATAAGTCAGCATACAAATGATACAAATGACGATTATTTCGCATAACTCCTCCGTAACTGCCTAATATTTGATTAAACGCATTTCTTCGCACAATGCTATCTACCTCATATATTCTCCAATTATATTTTATATTCCTGACTTGAGACTTTAATTCAGGATTTAACACTAAATCTGCATCTAAATCTGTTTGGTAAAAACTCGGAACACTTATTGTATACACTTGAACATAAGGATCAAATGAATGCCTTCCTTCATGAATTGCATAAGGTTTTAATTTGAGAACAGGTGCTTTTTTCATACACCAAACTCCTAGTTTTCCTACATCATTTTGAGAAATGGAAAAAGTAAAAGGGGGTATAATCCCACTTTGTAAAGATGTTATTTTACCATCTAATGTAACCGTACCATTCGTCCTAAGTTGTACAGACTGAACGGTTTGTTGTTCTTTATTAAATCCTCCAACAAACGATCCTAATAAAGAGCTAATTCCTGAACTAACCAAACTACCAGCTCCTTTTATAACCAATGAAGATACGGTTTTAAAAGCACCTTTATCCACATTCTTTTTAACCCATTTTTCCGCTTTTTCACCAGCAAAATTTGCAACTGTTTTCACTCCATTTTTATAAATATTTGAATGAGTTGCCGAAATGACCAATCCTGTTGTTTCTGAGTCAGTAATACCGGATAAATAAATATTTGAGGTTGTCATAGATAGTGGAATAACTTGCAATGTCCCTTCTATTAAATCTGGGTCATAAGACAACTCTACTTGAAAACAATTCCATCCTAAAGTGTACCCTTTAGAATCGTCATTGGAAATATTTCCTAAATAAATATCTTCTATATTCTTATCTGTCTGATATCTTCCATAAGAATTAGAAAAAGCCAAACATGATTGTGGCGTTTCAAAATGTAACTTCCATATAGCCGTGTTTTGTAAAAAGGATTGTCCGCTTTCCAAATAATAAAAAAATTTCAATATTCCACTATATTTATTATGAAAAACCAAATAGTTCATGCCTTTTTCACCGTATCCGTTCACGGTATAAGCAATCAGATTCCATCCATTCACAGCCTTGACATCTTGTCGAATATCAATAGGAATAGCCGTCCCGACATAAGTCCTATTCCATGGAGAATATACTTTTTCGCCAGAAGCTAATACAATATAATCCCAATTTTCCCAATTTTGATCATTTGATGATAAACTACGGGTTTTTGCTTTTTTCATTGGGTAAGCTATTAAAGAAGACTCTTGGGCATTTGAGAATTCATCTTTCATTTCTGCAAGTTCTTCATTGCATGAAGATAAGAATAGGACTGATAGCAAACTGAATATTACTTTGTTTTTCATAATATAAATTTTTAGAGTTAGTTGCAAGTTCTAATCTTTACTTTTAAAGTATTGTTTACCAATTTAAAGAAAAAAAAGAAATTATCATTCGTTGAAGTTGTTCTTTTGTGATTTATTAACGGATAGTTATCTGTATCTGAACTCTCAAGAGGCACGTTAGGGCAAAGCTGGTCGTTAAGATTATGAAACTCTCAATGGCGAATGATCTGAAATATTCAAATCTTAGTGATCAAATTGACGTTAATGTAATTTCTTTTTTCTTTTCCAATAAAATACCGTAACTTTGCGACCTCATTTTTAATGTAATTGATTGAAATATGGCAGCAAAACCAAGTATTCCTAAAGGAACTCGTGACTTTTCGCCGGTAGAGATGGCGAAGCGTAATTATATATTCAATACGATTCGTGACGTATATCATTTGTATGGTTTCCAGCAGATTGAGACTCCGTCGATGGAGATGCTTTCTACACTGATGGGAAAGTACGGCGATGAGGGAGATAAACTACTCTTTAAGATTCAGAATTCAGGAGATTATTTTTCCGGGATTACTGACGAAGAATTGTTGAGCCGTAATGCTGCGAAGCTGGCAAGCAAATTCTGTGAGAAAGGATTACGTTATGACCTGACTGTGCCTTTTGCCCGTTATGTGGTGATGCACCGTGATGAAATCACCTTCCCGTTCAAGCGCTATCAGATTCAACCGGTGTGGCGTGCCGACCGTCCGCAGAAGGGACGCTATCGCGAATTCTATCAATGTGACGCTGACGTGGTGGGCAGTGATTCGTTGCTGAACGAAGTGGAATTGATGCAGATTGTCGATACCGTTTTTAGTCGTTTCAATATTCGTGTATGTATTAAGATTAACAACCGCAAGATTCTTTCCGGTATTGCTGAAATTATAGGCGAATCGGATAAGATTGTAGATATTACCGTAGCAATTGACAAACTGGATAAAATTGGGTTGGATAATGTAAATGCCGAGTTGAAAGATAAGGGTATCAGTGATGAGGCTATCGCCAAGTTGCAGCCGATTATCCTTCTTAGCGGAACAAATGCAGAGAAGCTCGCGACGTTGAAAAATGTACTGTCAGCCAGTGAAGTGGGATTGAAGGGAGTGGAAGAAAGCGAATTCATCTTGAATACCTTGGAAGCAATGGGATTGAAGAATGAAATCGAACTCGACTTGACTTTAGCTCGCGGACTGAACTATTATACAGGTGCTATTTTTGAAGTGAAAGCACTGGATGTACAAATCGGAAGTATCACGGGTGGCGGTCGTTATGACAACCTGACCGGTGTATTCGGTATGGCAGGAGTTTCGGGTGTCGGCATATCTTTCGGTGCAGACCGTATCTTCGACGTCTTGAACCAACTCGACCTTTATCCGAAAGAAGCCGTGAACGGAACTGAAATCCTGTTTATCAACTTCGGTGAAAAGGAAGCTGCTTTCTCTATGGGAATTTTGGCTAAAGTGCGCGCTGCCGGTATCCGTGCGGAGATTTTCCCGGATGCTGCGAAGATGAAAAAGCAGATGAGCTATGCCAATGCAAAAAATATCCCGTTTGTAGCTATTGTCGGCGAAAACGAGATGAACGAAGGAAAGGTGATGTTGAAGAATATGGAGACTGGAGAACAAAATCTTGTTTCGGCAGAAGAGTTGATTGCTGCTGTGAAGAAATAAGCAGAGATTTATTATAGGATAAATTAATAATATAATAAAAGGTGTCGTTGAATGTAGAATCAGCGACACCTTTATTATTTAATAGATTGTACGTTTCAGAATTTGTAGATGGAATATGATAACAGAGCTACAATCAGAATTCAGAATTACAAATGACGTTCCGGATATAACTCATTCCACCATTCGGGGCGGTCTTGCAGCCAGCGTGCAAACCAGGCCATGATAGAGTTGTGCCATTTGATACGTTTGTCGTAATTTGAAATGAAATGGTTTTCGCCATCCACTGTAATAAACTCTACGGTCTTGCCTAATATCTTCAGCGCATTGAAAAGTTGGATACTTTCTCCGATAGGCACATTCGTATCCACTGTGCCATGTAGCAATAATAACGGAGTGTTAATCTTGTCGGCATTGAACAGGGAACCTTGTTTGGTGAACAGTTCCGGGTTCTTCCAGGGATAGCTGTCGGCAGCCGCAATCGCGTTGTATGAATATCCCCAGTACCCTTCTCCCCAATAACTTGTCACGTCACTGATACCTGCATGGGATACGGCAGCGGCGAAAATATCAGTCTGAGTTTGCAGGTATTGGGTCATGAATCCACCATAAGAAGCACCGATGCATCCGATTTTTTTTGCATCCACAAAGGGATGTTCCTTGCAGAACTGTTTCGTTCCTTCGATAATATCATCCGCAGTTCGTTTTCCCCAAGCATTGACGTGGCGTGCGGAAAACTCCTGACCGAAGCCGATAGTACCGCTGGGCTGAATGACATATACTACGTAATCACGTGATGCGAACAGCTGGGCGCAATATGGGTTGCCGATACCGCGTGTCGTAGGAGTGGTACCGCCGTAATAGTAAACGATTAACGGATACTTCTTGTTAGGGTCGAAGTCGGGTGGAAGACACATCTTTCCGGTGATAACTGTGCCGTCCGAAGCTGTAAAGTTCCAAGGTTCTGTTTTACCTAATTCTATTTTGTCCAGAATCGGTTTCATCGGGTCGGCAAGCAGGCGGGAAGTTTTTTTCTTCATATCGTAGAGGTAGGCGACTCCCGAAGTGCTATCCGATTGACCGATATAGGCGGCAATAGCCGGATTATATTCAGACAAGGTGAAAGTGCTGACAACATCTGTTTCGAGGTTCAACTTTTCGAAATTACCGCTTTTCGGAGAATACCGGTAGATATTCTTGCAGTCGCCGTCGTCCGTGTTGAAGTAGATACAACCGTCTCCGCGATTCCATTGCAAGGGGCTGACGGTAGGGTTGAAGTCTTTGGTTATCGGCAGGATTTTGCGCGTAGCCAAGTCCATGATAAAGGCTTGCGTGTCGAAATCATTGGCAATGGGATGACTGCCGCAGTTCTTGCCGATACCGCCGAATGCTTCGGGGCTTGCAGTCAGTAACAACTGTTTTCCGTCCGGTGAATAGCTGGCGCCACCTAGAAATCTTTCGTTATGGAAGAGCGTGTCTACTTTCAGAGTCTCCAAGTCTACCAGATAGAGAGAAGACAAAGAGAAAGGACGTTGGGTGATATTTTCTTTGGAAGTACTGTACACTATATACTTTCCGTCGGGGGAAATATCCTGCAGGTAAGTGCTGTGATTGCCGTAAGTCAGCCGTTCGGAAACTCCGTTGGCTATGTCGTATTTAGCCAGGAAGCTGCGTCCCCGGGTATTAGGAATACGGTCTGCCGGACTTACAATACGGCGGAGAGCACCTTCTTCCTTTACCCCTTCCTCTCTGGGATAATAAATAAGGAAGTCCTCATTGGGCGACCATGTGAAATTCTGTTCGGGGATTCCTTTTAAAATAACCTCTTCGCGAAGGGTGGCAGGGTCGAGTGCGATTACATCGTTTCCATTTAAGGCAGTGACGGTATAATACAGCTTGTCGCTTTTCGGCATCCAACGCATGCCGTCCCTTGCGTTATCCAAAAGTACTTTTCCGGTTTTCAAGTCGCTGAGTTCGCAATAAGTGCGCGAACGTTTGGCGGAATGATTGTTCCAGTAGCGGGTTAATAAATACTTTCCGCTGGGAGAGATGGCAACGGAAATCGTCCGGTTGCCATATACGGTATTGTCGAGTGAGAAGCGTTGCTTTGCATCGGGAGCAAGCGTGCAGGCAATCTCCTTGAATTTCTCGTCTTTGATAAGTTCACATTTCAAGGTAGGAGCTGCTTTGTCTTCCGAAGCGGAAAGTAGTTTGAACGTAATCTCATAATCGCGTTCAGGCTCCATGGCGATGGCTATTTCGCGTGAAGAGGCGGAAGTGATGCTATCTTCGGCAGCGTCTTTTGTCTGCTTGGAAACTCCGTCGATAAAGACTTCCCAGCGGACGGGAGAAGTCACTTTCAGTTTCCCTTTCAAGAAGCGTTCCGCACGTATTTGCGTTTTCAGCAAATAAAGCTTGTTGTTTTTCTCCGCTTTTTCCAGGCTCAGATAACCTGCCGTATCGACAGCCAATGACTGCATTTGGGCATCCGGTAAATCTAATACGACCGGAGTTTTGAGCAACATTTTCACTGAATGTTTTTCTCCTTTCGGGTTAATGCTGTCGTTCATAATGGGAGTACGTACTTCGATTGCGTTTCGTACTTTGTAGCTCGTTAGCCTCTCTTGTGCCTGGACTTGGAAAGCAACCCCGGTTACCAATAAAATGGTAAAGGCTATTCCTTTCTTTTTCATGTGTAGTAAGTTAATAAAGAGATTAATAATATAGTAAGACAAATGTAAGGAATATGTTCTTTGCATACAACTAATATAATTTCCTTTTTTAATATTCAATTTGTTCAAGTATCCCATTGAGGTAGGCAATGGCTACTCCGTAATTCGTCATAGGGATATGCTGCTTCCGTGCACGGTCGATGCGGCTGAGCACATACTTGCGGTTGAACATACATGCTCCGCAATGAATGACTAAAGAATAAGGAGCCAAATCCTGCGGGAAATCCGTTCCGCCTACAATGTCAATCTGCAGTTTCTCTCCAATTCTTTTTCGTAACAGGCGTGGGAGTTTCACTCTTCCGATGTCTTCGGAAAGGGGAGCATGTGTACAGGCTTCCGCTATCAGTACGTGCGACGATTCCGTCAGGCTTTCAATGGCGGCAGCACTTTCTACATAATAATGAATATCCCCTTTGTATCCCGCAAAGAGAACAGAGAAAGAAGTCAGTTTGCTTTTTTCCGGTTTCTGTTCGTAGACGGTTTTGAATACTTGCGAATCGGTGATGATTAACTTCGGCGGACGGGCAAGAGCCTGTAAAGTTTCCGGAAGTTTATCGGTAGTACAAGTCATCACGAGGCATTTCTTATCCAGCAGTTCACGGATAGTCTGTACCTGTGGCAGGATGAGCCTGCCTTTAGGAGCCTGAATATCCTGTGGCATGACTAGTAACACGAGGTCATTCTCAGCGACAAGTTCTCCGGTGATACTCTGCTGACCGAAGTCCGAAGGGAGCTTTTCAAGAATCGCTTGCCGGATTTCTTCAATCCCTGTTCCTTCTTTTGCGCTGACAAGCAACGGGCGTTGGTTATATTGCAGCTCAATCCGTGCGGCCACCGCATCAGTGTTTTCGCGTATATCAATTTTGTTCAGTATCAGGATGACAGGGATATTCTTCTCTTTCAGTAGCTTCAACATTTCATCTTCCGGTGACTCCAACCTTTCGTTTTCGCAAGAAATTGAATCATCTTCACAAAGCAGTAGCGCAATGTCTGTCTTTTCAATCGCTTTCAATGTCCGGGCGATACGCATTTCACCTAGTTCTCCTTCATCGTCAAATCCCGGAGTATCTATAAAAAGACAAGGACCAATACCTTGAATCTCCATTGCTTTGGAAACAAGGTCGGTCGTTGTGCCGGGCGTATCCGAGACGATGGCGGTATCTTGTCCTGTCAGCGCATTGATGAGAGAAGACTTGCCGCTGTTCCGTTTGCCGAAAAGGGCTATGTGAAGTCTGTTGGCGTTGGGAGTATCTGTCAAGCTCATGTTTATTAGTGATTAGTTTGTTGGTGATTAGTGATTAACGGGTTGCACATTACTCACTAAAATCTAAAGTCTCTTTTGCCTTCGGCGATGGCTTTGAGGTTTCGGATGGCTATTTCTCTGATTTTGGGGTTGGGGATTCGTTCCGTTTCTTTTAGAATCAGTTCCAATCCTTTCTGTCGGGTATCTTCTGAAGCATAATCTTCCAGATACTCTTTCAGAGTCATCAGGGCATTCGGTCCGCAACAGTTTGCTATCTGACCGGATTTCACTAATGACATGAAACGGTCTCCCGTCCGTCCTTCCCGATAACATGCCGTACAGAAACTGGGGATGTAGCCGAGTTCGAGTAACCAGTTTACTACCTCGTCCAATGTCCTCGTATCACTTACATCAAATTGGGCGGAGTTATTGCCAGGCAGTTCTGTTTCAGCATATCCGCCTACACTGGTACGCGAACCGCCACTGATTTGTGAAATACCCAATTCGAGCACTTTCTTGCGTGATTCTTGCGATTCACGTGTAGAAATAATCATTCCCGTATAAGGAACGGCAATTCGGATAACAGCTACAATCTTGCTGAATATCTCATCCGAAATTGCGTTTGGGAAATCTTCCGCATCGATGTCATCTGCCGAACAGATGCGCGGCACACTGATTGTATGCGGCCCTACACCGAATTTGGCTTCCAAATGTTCGGCATGCATTAATAATCCGATAAAATCATACCGATAAGTATTCAAACCGAAAAGGACGCCAATGCCTACATCATCGATTCCTCCTTCCATCGCGCGGTCCATCGCTTCGGTGTGATAAGCGTAATTGCTTTTAGGTCCGGTGGGATGGAGAGCTTCGTAGTTATCTTTGTGATAAGTCTCTTGGAATAAGATATACGTGCCGATACCCGCTTCTTTCAATCGGCGATAATTTTCTACTGTAGTGGCTGCGATATTTACGTTTACCCGGCGGATAGCTCCGTTTTTATGCTTGATACTATAAATCGTCCGGATAGATTCCAGAATATATTCTATCGGGTTCAGTGACGGATGCTCACCGGCTTCAAGAGCCAGCCGCTTATGTCCCATATCCTGCAAGGCAATTACCTCCCGGCGGATTTCTTCCTGTGTCAGTTTCTTGCGTGCAATAGTTTTGTTTTTGGCATGATACGGACAATATACGCAACCGTTTACGCAATAATTAGATAAATAAAGCGGTGCGAACATGACGATACGGTTGCCGTAAAACTTCTGTTTGATTTCTTTGGCGAGATGAAAGATACGTTCTATCAGGTCAGGTTGGTTACACTCTAGCAGAATAGCCGCTTCCCGATGCGTCAGTCCCTTGCACAACGCTGCCTTTTCAATCAGTTGTTCAATCAGGACACGATTATCCTTATTGTTCTGTGCATATTCCAGCGTATCCAAAATTTCTTCGTGATGGATAAACTCTTCTGCTTTGGATGAATCTTTTTGGTATATCATAATATTCTTTGTTTTTTCACCACAGATTACACGGATTCACACAGATTAAAATTTAATTCGAAATAAATCTGTGTAAATCCGTGTAATCTGTGGTGCACTTAAAGTCGCCTCTTTCGGTAGATATCTCATAACCGATGGTATTCAACTGCTTTTGTAAGGTAGCCAGTCCTTCGGCGGATTCCGCTCCGAGTGAAGCTTTGTCATTGTATAATTCATATTTTCTCCGTTCCTCCCGGGGAGACAGGTTGGGCATAACCACATTTGCACCTGCCAATATACCCCGCTCCCTACCATCAGGGATAAGAGTGGCGAGAGCCGTTGTTGCCGGGATCAATGCGGATGGATGCATCAAACGGAAGATCGATAATAGAAGAATCGTCCGTTCCACCGTTCCGCTGGGATATTGGGCAAAAGGCGTATCATGATGGGGTAGGAAAGGGCCGATGCCGATCATTTCCGGCTGTAGCTTTTCAATGAACAAGATATCCTCAATGATATGTTCTACTGTTTGCCCTGGGCTGCCGACCATAATTCCGGTTCCTGTCTGATAGCCGATGTCTTTTAAATCCGCTAAACATTGCAGGCGCTGTTTGCCGGACATTTCTGCCGGATGCAGTTGCCGGTAATGCGACTCATTATATGTTTCGTGACGTAACAGATAACGGTTGGCTCCGGCACGGAAGAAACGTTCGTATGCATCACGCGATTTTTCTCCGAGCGACAGGGTAATGGCACAATCCGGATAATTTTGCCTGATACGGGCAACAGTCATTTCTATCCGATCGTCTGTCAGTGCGGGATCTTCTCCTCCTTGCAGCACGAAAGTGCGGAAACCTAATTTATATCCTTGCCGGCAACAATCCAGTATACTTTCTAAACTCAATCGGTAACGTTCGATATTGGGATTTCCTTTTCGGATACCACAGTAATAACAGTTGTTCCGGCAGCAATTGCTGATTTCAATCAGTCCACGGATATAAATCTTATTTCCGAAGTGGCGGAGAGCGACTTCCTGCGCCTGTTTATTGATGTAACGCAGGGTTTCTGCGTCACATCCGGTCAACAGTTGCCGGAGCTCTTCCGGGCTAAGTGTTCTTTCTTGCTGTAGTTTATCGATCCATTGTTTCATAGCTCTCTTTTCGTTTGAGCAGCTCTTGTGCCAATTGGCGACGTCCCGAAACAATATCATTATGCGTACTTGGCCCGGTGATACATCCGCCTTCGCACGCCATCACTTCAATAAACTGTCCCGCAGCCTTTCCTGTCTTGGCGCAGGCACGCAACAGAGCGATATTCTTTTTATTGATGTCCGACACTTGTATTGCATTGATTTTATCCGCTTCCTCTTTCAGATAAGCTTTGACAGCTCCCATCACACCACCTGCCTGTGCAAATCCATGTGCTTCGCGAACAGACGTATGTAATATAGAGAACTCCTGTACCTGTTCCAGTTCAATACCCAGTCCGTCGAGAATCGAACCGATTTCTTCAAACGTCAGAATATAATCCACTGCTTCGTCACGACGTACTTCTTTGCGCTTAGCCACACAAGGGCCGACAAACACAACCTTAGCATCCGGATGCTTCTCTTTGGCAATCCGTGCAGTGTAGTACATCGGTGATCCGGTGGTAGAAACGTATGGTTTCATATCCGGAATATGTTTCTCAACCAGTTCGATATAAGAAGGGCAACAGGAAGTAGTCATAAAT
The DNA here is from genome assembly GCA_948742525.1 of Bacteroides caecimuris. Taxonomy (GTDB): domain Bacteria; phylum Bacteroidota; class Bacteroidia; order Bacteroidales; family Bacteroidaceae; genus Bacteroides; species Bacteroides caecimuris_A. The sequence continues at coordinate 33,384 of CAPYSS010000028.1, forward strand.
TTTTGTCCTTCTTCCAATTTCTCCAGTAACTCGTGTGCTTCATTGCTGGTGGTTGCCATAGCACCTTCGGCCACTTCGATCACATCCGTAAATCCTATTTCTTTGAAAGCACCGTACACTTGTCCGATAGAAGTCTTAAACTGTCCCAGAATAGACGGAGCAACGATGGCAACCATCTTTTCTCCTTTACGGATGCGTTGCAATACATCGAATGTTTGCGAGATTTCGAAGATTGCACCGAACGGACAAGCATTCATGCATTTTCCGCAGTAGATACACTTGCTCTCATCAATGTGTTCTATGCCGTGTTCATCTTTGCTGATAGCTTTTACCGGGCAAGCCTCTTCACAAGGCACGGGAATATATACAATAGCGTGATAAGGACAACTCTTGTGACAAATACCGCAACTGACACATGTGTCATGGTCAATCATTGCCTGACCGTTTTTCTTGAAACGTATCGCATCTTTGGGGCAATTCATGTAACAGCTACGTGCCACGCATCCGCGACAAAGGTTGGTTATTTCATAATTGATCTGTACACAGGAAGAACAGGCCTCATCGATGACGCACATGATATTTTCCTTGTCCGGTTCGGGGCGGTTCAATGCCAATCGCGCATATTCGGAAAGCGGGGTAACTTCGTCGTGTTCATCTGTCATATCCAGTCCCATCAGAGGAAAAGTCTTGTATCTCCACACTGCGCGTTCTTTATGTACGCAACACCGTCCTATGGGTTTTGATTTTCGTGGACTCAACTCAATCGGGAGCCGGTCTATCTTTTCCACTAATTCGTCGTTTTTCCAGAGTTTAACGAGGTCTGCCAGCAATTTATGCCGGACAATCATAATATTATTCGTAAATGCCATATTGCAATAAAAAGGTTGTTAGTTAGTTGGTGCAAAGATACGAACAGAATTTCAATATTTAAGTCTTTTGAAACATTCTTGTAACTTTTTTGTAGCCCTCGCGTGTTATCTTTTGTAGTGGACAAAAAACTAAGAGGGAGCAGAGTTATGAAGAGGTGAGAAGTCTGCTTGATAAGAACGAAATTATGCAAGCGCTGAATGCTGCTCCATTGTGGAAATATATAGCAAATCTGTAATATCGTTTGGAATTCTGTAGAGAAATTATAACTTTGGAGAAAATTTAAATTATCTAATTATGAAAACTGTATTATGGAGTATTTTTTGTTTGTTTCTCTCCGGATGGGGAAGTATGCAAACGGTGTCAGCGCAGGACTTGCAAGAGATGGAAAAGAACTTGTCCTCTATCAATGAGGATTTGAATCAAAAGACAAAAGAATATAGTTGGCAGCTTGCGGCGGCTTATGCAGATTATTGTGAAGCAAACAATAAATATATAAGCTGGAACGACTTGCCTTATCTGCAAACAGTTGTCGAATTTGAACGTCCTGCTTCTTTGGAAACCTACCGATTGGCGCATAAAGCCAGTAAAGATGAATTGGATAAGTTTCTAAATACATATAAAGAATATAAGGATCTGACAAAGAAGCAGAAAGAAGCAGTAACCAAAGAGGAGAAGGATGCTGTATCGACTGCTTTTTCTGCATTCTGGAAGAAATTGAGAAGTGAAGAAAATCCTTATAAAGATTTGTATTATGCCGAACGGAAAGCGATCAGCAAATATCGGGCGGAAGCTTTGCGGTATGTGATTGCCCATTATAAAGAAAAGAAGCAGGAGGTTCCGACTTCTTATATAAAATATGCTGAACGGTCTTATTTATTGCAGAAAGGTTCCGCTTTGGAGTTGTTGCAGAAAGAAATAAACGCATTGGAAAGTGTGCAGAGAGAACTGGTTCAGAATATAACAAGAGCAAGATATGGGTTGGGTAAGACTGAAGATAAATAAAAGAGAGTTTCACACATAATTGATAAGGGAATACGGGATGGAGAAATCCCTTTCTATAATTGGGAGGTCTGGACTGAAAAGTTCAGACCTCTTTATCTTTCCCCTCAAGTATATATAGAAAAGTTCTTTTTCATCCTATGCAAACTTTTTCTGCATGGGAAGGAAACTTATTAAGGCTGTAGAGCAAACTATAATTGCAACTTTTGATTATATAAATGAAGGCTTCGTTTTTATAATTGCAAGCTTTGTTTTTATAATTGCAACTTGCGTTTATAGATTGGAATAAAGGAAAAGTAGTTTTTCTAAAAGAGGAAAACAAGTTCTCTCCTTATAAAAAAGAAGTTTTCTAGCTATACTTTGGACGATAGGTATTAACGATTTGAGAATAGTATACTTTATTTGCCATACAATGCAAGCTGTCAGTCATTTTGTCAGTCAATTTCTGACAAAGAATCATTTATTTACTTTGGCACGCTTTTCGCAATAACTTTAGCGTTCCGCCTAAAAGACGGTGGATAACATTTACAACAATTATTAAATGTATAACTAAAATATAACAAGTAACTATGAACATTAAACCATTAGCAGACAGAGTGCTTATCCTCCCTGCACCTGCAGAAGAAAAAACAATTGGTGGTATCATTATCCCTGATACAGCAAAAGAAAAACCTTTGAAGGGTGAAGTTGTGGCAGTAGGTCACGGTACGAAAGACGAAGAGATGGTATTGAAAGTAGGCGATACAGTTCTTTATGGTAAATATGCCGGAACAGAACTTGACGTTGAAGGTACTAAATATCTTATCATGCGTCAGAGCGATGTTCTCGCTGTTTTGGGTTAATTAATAATAGTATATAGTAAATCTTTAAATAGTAAGTAAAGAGATGGCAAAAGAAATATTATTCAATATCGATGCCCGTGACCAATTGAAAAAAGGTGTCGATGCTTTGGCAAATGCAGTAAAAGTAACTCTGGGCCCGAAAGGTCGTAACGTTATCATTGAGAAGAAATTCGGTGCTCCGCACATCACAAAAGACGGTGTGACAGTAGCAAAAGAAATCGAATTGGCAGATGCTTACCAAAATACTGGTGCACAGCTGGTAAAAGAAGTTGCTTCTAAGACAGGTGACGATGCCGGTGACGGTACAACTACTGCAACCGTTCTTGCACAAGCTATCGTAGCTGAAGGTTTGAAGAACGTAACTGCCGGTGCTAGCCCGATGGATATCAAACGTGGTATCGATAAGGCTGTTGCCAAAGTAGTAGAATCAATCAAGGATCAGGCTGAAACTGTAGGTGACAACTATGACAAGATCGAACAAGTTGCTACCATATCTGCAAACAACGATCCGGTAATCGGTAAATTGATTGCTGACGCTATGCGTAAAGTTTCTAAAGACGGTGTAATCACTATCGAAGAAGCAAAAGGTACAGACACTACTATCGGTGTAGTAGAAGGTATGCAGTTCGACCGTGGTTATTTGTCAGCTTACTTCGTGACAAATACAGAAAAGATGGAATGTGAGATGGAGAAACCTTACATCCTGATCTATGACAAGAAGATTTCTAACCTGAAAGATTTCTTGCCTATCCTCGAACCGGCTGTACAAACAGGTCGTCCTCTGTTGGTAATTGCAGAAGATGTAGATAGCGAAGCGTTGACTACATTGGTAGTAAACCGTCTGCGTTCTCAATTGAAGATCTGTGCTGTGAAGGCTCCGGGCTTCGGCGATCGTCGTAAAGAAATGTTGGAAGATATCGCTACCCTGACAGGTGGTGTTGTTATCAGCGAAGAAAAAGGTTTGAAACTGGAACAAGCTACTATCGAAATGCTGGGTACTGCTGACAAAGTTACAGTTACTAAAGACTATACAACTGTTGTAAACGGTGCAGGTAACAAAGATAGCATCAAAGAACGTTGCGAACAGATCAAAGCACAAATCGTGGCAACTAAGTCTGACTATGACCGCGAGAAATTGCAGGAACGTCTGGCTAAATTGTCAGGTGGTGTAGCTGTTCTTTATGTAGGTGCTGCTTCAGAAGTGGAAATGAAAGAAAAGAAAGACCGCGTAGATGATGCTTTGCGTGCAACTCGTGCTGCTATTGAAGAAGGTATCATCCCGGGTGGTGGCGTAGCTTACATCCGTGCAATTGATGCTATCGATGGCATGAAGGGTGACAATGCTGACGAAACAACCGGTGTTGAAATCATCAAACGTGCTATCGAAGAACCACTTCGTCAGATTGTTGCTAACGCTGGTAAAGAAGGTGCGGTAGTTGTTCAGAAAGTACGTGAAGGCAAGGGTGACTTTGGTTACAACGCTCGTCTGGACATTTACGAAAACTTGCATGCTGCCGGTGTAGTAGACCCTGCTAAGGTTGCTCGTGTAGCTTTGGAAAATGCAGCTTCTATCGCTGGTATGTTCCTGACTACTGAATGTGTAATTGTAGAAAAGAAGGAAGATAAACCTGAAATGCCGATGGGCGCTCCCGGAATGGGAGGCATGGGCGGAATGATGTAATTCCAGTCTTCTTCTTAAGAATATATAAGAACCACTTTCCCTTATCAGGGAAGGTGGTTCTTTTTTTGTATTCCCGCAACATCTCTGCCCTCCATTTGTTCGATTGTTGGAATACCCTTATATTTATTGTCTAATTTATTAATAAATCGTGAGATGTTGAAAGTAGTAACGTTTATGAAGCAAGTAGCTCGTGAGCTACAGATGGAGGGAAATTTTGGTACTGCTCATGTATATCGGAGTAGTCTCAATGCTATTATTGCTTATTGTGGGAAAGAGGATTTCACCTTCCATAAGGTGAGTCCGGAGTGGTTAAAAGGATTCGAGGTGCATCTTCGGAGTCGTGGATGCAGCTGGAATACCGTCTCCACTTATTTGCGCACGTTTCGTGCAGTTTATAATCGGGCTGTCGATCTTCGTAAGGCGCCTTATGTTCCTCATCTGTTTCGTTCTGTTTATACAGGCACGCGTGCCGATCATAAACGTGCATTAAGTGACGAAGATATGAAGAAAGTGTTTGCGGACTTGTCCCGTTCGTCCGGAGTGTCTTTAGGATTACGACGGGCACATGAGTTTTTTATTTTAATGTTTCTTCTTCGTGGTATACCGTTTGTTGATCTTGCTTATCTGCACAAGAATGATTTACGTGATAATGTGATCACGTATCGTCGGCGTAAAACGGGGCGTCCCCTGTCGGTGATGTTGACTTCGGAAGCAATGATTCTGGTAAAGAAATACATGAACTGCGATTCTTCTTCTCCTTATCTCTTTCCTTTTTTGGAAAGCCGCGAAGGAACGAAAGAAGCGTATCGTGAATATCAGTTGGCTTTGCGTAGTTTCAATCAGCAATTAATGCTTTTAGGGGAGTTATTAGGATTAGGCGATAAATTAAGCTCGTACACCGCCCGCCACACTTGGGCTACAACAGCTTATTATTGCGAAATCCATCCGGGTATTATCTCCGAAGCTATGGGGCATTCGTCTATCACTGTAACCGAGACTTATTTGAAACCTTTCAGGAGTAAGAAAATTGATGAAGCTAACAGACAAGTTGTTGATTTTGTCCGACGATTTACAGGTGGATTAATGTCTTGATAAATAGTCCGTTACTTCATAGGTAACGGAAATAAATATCGGTGCAAATATGAGCATATTTCTTAAAACAACCAAACGAAATCACACATTTTTTTTATAAACTACTCAAAAGCGGAACTAAAACAGATAAAACACGTGGATTCTTTGTATTAGGGCTTTGTTAACTTCTAAAATATTGCAAAAGATTTCCCTCCCCTCTGCCGCTTTTCAGAAGCAGGGGTAAAGAACTTTCATAACCTATCGTATCATTTTTCAGTATTGAGTACTCCAAAAGAGCAGGAACAAAGGTTTCCCCGTTACCTATGAAGTAACGGGCTGTCTATTATTGAAACTTAGTGTTTAATAATATATTATTAATGTAATTTTTAAGTAGTTATGAAAAGAAAATTTGTAAAAGTGATGTTCTTCGGGGCGCTGGCACTTTCTACTGTCACCTATGTAGGTTGTAAGGACTACGATGATGACATCGACAATCTGCAAACACAGATTGACGCTGTAAAGGTGTCACTTGAGGAGTTGCAGACAAAAGTTAACAGCGGTTCCGTTATAACAAATGTTGTGAAAGAAGAGAACGGGATTACCGTGACGCTTAGTGACGGCAAAAGCTATGTACTGACTAATGGCAAAGATGGTGCGGATGGTAAGAATGGTGCGGATGCTGATGTTTGGACGATTGGTGAGAAAGATGGCTATTGGTACAAAAATGGTGTGAAAACCGAATATAAAGCTGTCGGAGTAGATGGAGCACCCGGTGCTGACGGATCGGCTGGTGAAGAAGGTGTAGCCGGTGAAAACGGTAAGTACTATGTACCTAACAAAGAAACTGGTTGTTTTGATATTTATCAGGATGGTAAATTGCTAGAACCAACAGATATTAGTTGGAAAACCGCAGCATCTGAAGGTGGAATCACTGCTGTTCTTAATGGCAATGTATTGACGCTTCAAGGAGTTGAAGGAGCACCGGAGGGGGTAGCAATAGACATCACTTCAGGCATTGCTTTATCTTCTATCGCATTCATTCCTGATGTAGTAAGTACAGATGTTCCTTATGCAACTACTAGTAAGCCTTTCTATCATATCGAGAGTTATTTAGATGAAGCTAAGTTTAATGCTAGTGGCAAGTTCAATGCACAGAAAGATTGGGGCAAATCAAATGTTGTGGCGTTGAATTATCGTTTGAATCCGGAAGATGCAAATATTGACGGAAAAACGGTATTCGGCTTTATCGATCGTAAAGTGAAAACCCGTGCAGCTGGTGACAAGAAAGTGTTGCTGAATGTTGACGGGACGAAGGTGTCGGAGGGTGTTGTAACTATCGAAACAACAATTAATCCGAATGCATTGGCTCAAAATGCTGAATATAATATTGCTGCTTTACAGGCATGGTATGGTCAGAAACCAATGACATCTGATTATGTACATGCTACATCTAGCAAGATTGACTTAGTACTTGCTGATACTACAAAGACTGAGGCAGGCGATGATATTGCTGTTGGTTTCTATAAACGTACAAAATCTATCAGCGGTGGTGAATCGGATGCTTTTATCAAACAGTTTGTTGCATTGAACGCTGTTGCAAACGTTACATTCAAGTATGATGCTACTATTGATTTGAAAAAATATGTAGGATTGTATTCTAATGATAAAGATAATTGGTTGGCAGCATTGGGATTCAAAGGCATGAGTTATAGATTCTCGATACCTGAAACGTATTCGGCTCAGGATGACGGAGAGACCAATCAACAATGGTTTATCGTCTTTGAAGAAGGAGACAACGAATCAAATAATGGTGTCATCAAAGTGAATCCGGAAGTGACAAACGGAACTCCGGCTATCGGACGTACTCCGGTTGTTAGAGTAGACGCTTTCTTGACTAGCAATACAGGTGAGGAGAAACTTGTCGCTTCATCTTATATCAAACTGGAGATTACAGAAACTGCACAAACTCCGGACGAACAACCTGTTTATGAAACTATCAAGATTGCAGAAGATCAAGTTGCGGATTATCATCAATTGGAAGCTGATATGGCAGCATTTACTAATGATTATCCACAAGATGATGTTAACATGGGCTATCAAGACATCAACAATAAGATTTACGGTACTGCAGGATTGACTTCTACTACATTCTGGAACTATTATGGTGGTGATGACCATAAATATAATGTATTGGTTACTGTAACTGACAGAAATGGTCGTGAAGAGACTGTTATCGAGCAGGAGAGAGAACGAGATACAGATGCAGTGATAGATGAAAAGGGTGTTCTGCTGAATATTAAACTGAACAATGACGCTACCAAGACATCTGCTATCAAAGTGGGTATCAATAATAAGATCAAGACTCAGAATACGTATAAAGATGTAGACGGTAAGGGTGCTAAGTACTCGGTTAAGATTACTATTCCTTCTAATGATAATTCACACGGCGACATTGTTCTTCAACAAGTATTCTATGTGAAAGAAGTTTGTGTTCCTTATACTTATAATCCTTTGTATTACAACGCGACATATAGGTCTCTTGCTGATGGACAGACTTATAGTGATTGTATTATAGTCAAAGGGCAGGAAAACAACGGCTGGGAAATGTCTTCTGTAGTGAGTGAGCATTTTGCGAATAAAGCTGGTGAGAATATCTTCGCATATTACAATACAGTTAATAATGTAAGCACACTTCAGTTCCAATGGGCTTCTGGTGTAACAGGTGTAGATCCGTCTACTTCATTCACAACGGATCAGACAGTTAAGTTGACTGAACCGATGACTGAACGTGATGCTGTTAAGAAGATGACTTATAAGGTAACTTTGGTAAATGGAGAAGAATGTGAATTTGCATATAACATTGTATTCATCAATCCGTTTGTTGCTGCAAATGCTGCCGGTATCAGGATCTTTGGTAATGGAGTGGGTGTAAACACCGGAGCCACTATGCCTCAAGTTCTTGTGAAGGATAACGAAGGAGCCGCTATTTATTCTTATGTTACTAATGCATTAGCGTTGAGTAGTAAAGCTATAGATACTTATAAACTGAATGCCGGCATGGTAAGTGTAGAATACGCTTTTGTTGAAGAAGGTGACTGGACTCTACTTAAAAATAATATGTCTGCAAATTCAGAATTGAAGGTTGATGCTGCTACAGGTGAAGTGACTTGGAAAAACGAAGGTTCTCATTTGAATAGAGATTACAGACTTACAGTAATGGCAACCGTTACATTCGAAGATTTGTCAGTTGTGAAATGTGCAATTCCTGTAACATTGACAGAAAACGCGATTCAATAACAGAGGCATGATTCTCTTATAAAGAAACTTGATTTGTAGATAATTTTGCGGAGGACGTTCCAGAAAGACAGACGGGACGTCCTCTGTTTTTTTTGAATGGAAACTATATATAAATATGAAGATTAAATATCGCATTCTGTTGGTTTTGTTTCTGACGTATGCCAATGTAACCTTTGCTTGGCAGTCTGTCGGCGCAAAAGAACAGTTTTTCAGAAAAGAGAAAGGAAACACAGAGTTCAATCCGCATTGGTTTCTGTCTCTGCAAGGGGGAGGCGCCTATACTTTGGGTGAAGCGGCTTTCGGAGAGTTGATATCTCCGTCGGTGGCGGTAGCTTTGGGATATAAGTTTACTTCGTTGTTGGCTGTTCGGGCAGAAGCAAGCGGCTGGCAGGCTAAAGGAAGTTGGGTAAATCCGGCCATTACTTATCAATATAAATATTTGCAGGGCAGTGTGGATGCAATGCTTGATTTGGGCAATTGCTGTGTTGGTTTTAATCCCAAACGTATATTCAATGCATATCTTTTTCTGGGTATAGGCTTGAATGGCGCTTTTGACAATGATGAGGCTGTAGCTTTGAATGCAATCGGGTACAATTTGCAACGTTTGTGGACAGGTAAAAAACTGTATGCTTCAGGACGTATCGGACTGGGAACAAATCTTCGTCTGAATGATCATGTGGCTATCAACTTAGAGTTGAATACAAATATGTTGTCTGATAAGTTTAACTCTAAGAAAGGTGTGAATGCTGATTGGCAATTCAATGGATTGGTTGGGTTCTCTTTTACATTAGGAAGAAGCTCTAGGAAGGTGGTTCCTGTTTCTTATGAACCCGAACAACCTGTTTCTGTTACGACAGTGGAGCAACGTCCTGAACCGACTCTGGTAGTGGAGCAATCGAAGCCGGAGGAGGACAAAATAGTTGTAGAACCTATGAAGCAGAATATTTTCTTCGCTTTGAACTCTGCTCGTATTCAGGACGAGCAACAGCAAAAAATAAGTTCTTTGGTTGAGTATATGGAGAAAAATCCTGAGGCAAAGATTTACATAACAGGTTATGCAGATGTAAATACAGGTAATGCAACAATAAACTTTAAGTTGTCCGAGGCTCGTGCCAGGAATGTTGCTGAAGCATTGAAATCTAAAGGCATTGCGGCAGACAGAATAAAAGTTGACTTCAAGGGAGATACCGTACAACCTTATTCTACTCCAAAAGAAAATCGTGTAAGTATTTGTATTACAGAATGAAATATTA
>CAPYSS010000029.1:0-42370 GCA_948742525.1 Bacteroides caecimuris
ACCCGTCCAAAAACTACACATCTTATTTTCTGTCTTTTGGAGAGGATAAAACCCGCATTGAACTCATGCACATCCCTGATATGCAAAATCCGGCAAGCAGGGGCAACCTGAAAGGGCTGGCGCATTTTGCCATTGCAGTAGGAAACGCCCAAACGGTAGACACACTCACCGAACGGTTGAGAGCGGACGGCTACACCATATTGAGCGAACCGAGAACGACGGGTGACGGATGCTATGAGAGTGCCGTAGCGGACCCTGAGGGCAACTATGTGGAAATAACAGCGTAAATAGCGGAAAACGATTGTTTCAACATCGGAAATGACACCTGATAAACAGGGAGTTGATATTAAAGTTGAATAGTCATATTTAATTATAAAGAAATAGAACGAACAATCAAAGATAATCATCTTCCATTTCAATGATTGAATGTTAGATTTCGGCAAGCGCCTGATCCAAATCCGCAATCAGGTCATCGATATGTTCTGTTCCAATGGATAGGCGTACGGTGCCCGGATAAATTTCCTGTTCGGCTAGTTCCTGTGCATTGAGCTGCGAATGGGTCGTGCTCGCCGGATGGATCACCAATGATTTCACGTCGGCCACATTGGCAAGCAGGGAGAAAATCTCCAGACTGTCGATGAAGCGGTGTGCCTCTTCTTGACCGCCTTTTACCTCGAAGGTGAAGATAGAACCAGCACCGTTCGGAAAATAACGCTGATACAGTACATGGTCAGGATGGTTGGATAATGACGGATGATTCACTTTTTTTACTTTCGGATGATTGTTTAAGAAATTCACTACCTTCAATGCATTTTCTACATGACGCTCTACACGTAAGGAAAGAGTTTCCAGACCTTGCAGCAGGATAAAAGCGTTGAATGGGCTGATGGTAGCTCCTGTGTCGCGCAGCAAAATGGCACGGATGCGGATTGCATAGGCAGCCGGACCAGCTGCGTCGACAAAGCGTACGCCATGATAGCATGGATCGGGTTCGGTCAGTTGTGGGAATTTGCCGGAGGCTACCCAGTCGAATTTGCCTGAATCTACAATGACTCCTCCCAATGAGGAACCGTGTCCGCCAATGAACTTTGTTGCGGAATGTACTACAATATCTGCGCCGTGTTCGATGGGGCGGATTAAATACGGAGTTCCGAATGTGTTGTCGATAATCAGAGGTATTTGGTGGCGGTGGGCTATTTCTGCCACTGCTTCTATGTCCATGATATTTGAGTTCGGATTTCCCAAAGTTTCGATAAATACGGCTTTCGTATTTTCTTGAATAGCTTTTTCAAAGTTCGATAAATCGCTTGGGTCAACGAATGTTGTTGTGATGCCATAGCTGGGCAAGGTATGAGCCAGCAGGTTATAACTTCCTCCGTAAATAGTTTTGGCTGCTACAATATGATCGCCTGCACGAGTGATATTTTCGAAAGCATAAGTGATGGCAGCGGCACCCGAAGCGACTGCCAGTCCTGCTACCCCTCCTTCAAGAGCGGCTACACGTTGTTCAAAAACTCCTTGAGTGGAGTTGGTCAGACGGCCGTAGATGTTTCCCGGGTCCTGCAGTCCGAAGCGTGCGGCTGCATGGGCGGAGTTGTGAAATACATAAGAGGTGGTCTGGTAAATAGGTACTGCGCGGGCATCTGTTGCCGGGTCTGCTTGTTCTTGTCCTACATGAACCTGTAAAGTCTCGAAGTGTAATTTCTTTGTTGCCATAATCGTATATTTTTTAAGCTTACTATTCTTGCTTTATTTTCTTTCAAAGTTATGAGGTGTAGATATATCGAACAATATATGATGAAAGTATAGAAAATAATGCTATTTTTGTGCTGTTATATAGAATGAATGATTTGTTTCATTCCTGAAATTCACCTTTTAGAAGAATATTATTCTATGAGTGCATTGGAGAAACTGGATAAAGTAGATTTGCAAATACTCCGTACTTTGCAAGAGAACGCCCGTCTGACCACCAAAGAGCTGGCTGCACGGGTGAGTTTGTCATCAACCCCTGTATTCGAACGTCTCAAACGTCTCGAGAGTGGCGGTTATATAAAGAAGTATATCGCCGTACTTGATGCGGAAAAACTGAATCAGGGATTTGTGGTATTTTGCAGTGTGAAGCTCAGGCGGCTGAATCGGGATATTGCTGCCGAATTTACCCGAATCATACAGGATATTCCCGAAGTGACCGAATGCTATAACATATCAGGGAGCTATGATTACTTATTGAAGATTCATGCTCCCAATATGAAATATTATCAGGAGTTTATTCTGAATGTATTAGGTACGATTGATAGCTTGGGTTCGTTGGAAAGTACTTTTGTGATGGCTGAGGTGAAACATCAGTATGGAATACATATTTAGGCTATTCCGAATAGCCATGATAATTTTTATTCTTGCAATTGTGTATTCTGAGAATTATCCCATACATTTGTTCTGAGATATAAACCTTATTCTTTGAATGTAATGTCGACCGTGTATATATAGGATATATTCCGGGTATCGGAACCGATGCATTGGCTGGTGTTTCGGATTGCAGCGTGCCTGCCAGAATATGTTTGTAGTATTGGGGCAGGCTCGGATTTCTATTTTTATTGCTTTGTTGCTTAAGGCGAAAGCTTTGGCAAGACTAAACTTTGTCTGATAGTTTGTCTGCTTTCTCCGCTGACGGTCTGAAACACCCTTCTGAAGTGATATTTGGAAAGTCCGCTCATGTCACTTAGCATATCACAAAGATAGACTGATTTTTCGATAGATGGTTGTCCAATATAGCTGTCTTTCGTGTGATTTCGTTTATCAGGTTATTGAATGGATAAATTGCCATCGTACTCTTTATACTTTGTGTTTTTATATATCTTGACTAGCTTGATGCAGTAATAATTAATTTTCCAGTGCTATTGATTACTCCAATATAAGTTCTATAACCGGTAACTCGACATTTGGGCGTTCTACAGGTAAAGTGATGATAACATCGTCAGCTCCTGTATTTTCGGTCATATGGCTTCCTTTTTGGGTTTCAGTCCGAAATTTTAGTTCTGAATTGTCATTCAATAATTGAGCATATTTGATTTTTCCTTTATATTGTTTTAGATATAAGGATTTGAATGGCCATTCTAACACGTGTATATACAGTCGGTTAGTATTGGGGTTATATGTGAGAATACAATTGTTGGGACAAGCATATTCAGTTGGTGCGGCGGTACATCCATAAATGGCGCTACTATGAAAACGCATCCAATGTGCCAAGCCGTTTAAACGTTCTATAGCACGTTCGTCAAAAACACCTCTTGCTGTTGGGCCAACGTTTAGTAATAGATTTCCACCCTTACTGACAGTTTCGGCTAACATAACAATTAGTTGATGTACACTTTTCCAACTGTATTCATCACGATGGTAACCCCATGAACCGGAGAATGTTTGACAGGTTTCCCAAGGAACTCGTTGGCTGTTTACTGTGGGCCACTGTTGTGGCATGAATTGTTCTGGAGTAATGTAATCCCAGCCTTGGTTATTCTCTGTTAGTCCGAGGCGGTTGTTTATAATAATCTGTGGCTGCAATTTTCGTGCTAATTTAACAATACCTTCTGCATCCCAGTCTTTACTATTCTTTCCATTTTCTCCTTCAGCATACGTATAATCCATGAAAAGTTCATCAATTTGTCCAAATTCAGTGAGCAATTCGGTTAATTGGTTTTTCATATATTCCCTGTATTTTGCCATGTTACGGTTCTTATTTAATTCTTTCAAGAGTTCGGGGTTTTGTGGCATTTGGGGGTGGTTACGGTCAATGGTGAAATCGGGATGATGCCAATCTAATAGCGAATAATAAAATCCTATACGTATGCCTTCGTTACGAAAAGCATTAACTAACGGCTTTAGGATATCCTTTTTATAAGGTGTATTGGTTATTTTATAGTCCGTATATTTACTGTCCCACATACAAAAACCATCATGATGCTTAGCCGTAAAAACCATATATTTAACTCCGGCTGCTTTTGCCATATACGCCCATTCTTCCGGATTATACAAATCGGGATTAAATAAGTTTTTGTAACGGTTGTAATGTTCATCGGACATTTTTTCTCTGCTTTTTACCCATTCGTGGCGAGCAGGCATAGCGTAAAGTCCCCAGTGGATAAACAGACCAAACCTGTCATGTGTCCACCAAGACATACGTTCCGATTGGTTTAATGAGGAATTATATTGATTTTGAACAATATGTGTCGCATTCGTTTGTTGACAAACGAAAGATAGGAGAAAGAGGGTATATATAATAGTTCTTTTCATACTTAGTGCTTTATAGGTAAAATTCTGGTCATTAAATCTACAAAAATAGCTGCCATTCGTTGCTGCATATATGATTGTTCGCCCCGTATAGGATGATGTCCATAAGCTATGCCTTCTGTAACCTGAATATCCGTGGAATATAATTGGCTGAAAGGTTTTCCAGTGACAGGATGTAATACATTTTTTGAGAATCCGATATATTTATCAAATTCAATTAAAGGAAATCCCCATTTAGCGGCGAGCTTTCTGATACTTTCATTATAAACGGTGCGACAATCATGCCAGTGTGTACATAATACAATAATTGCAGGTTTACCATAAGGAGTATTATAGTATTTGGATGTAGTATCATTACGTAATTCATAGCATTCCGTGAGGTAACGTTTGATGACATAATCATAGGCTGCCGCGTAATTGCTGCGATCAAATGGTACTTCATAATCCGTGTATTTATCTTTCAGTTGAAGTTCTTCATAAACATCTTTATTATGTACTTGCATAATGACTAATGCATCAATATCTTCTAGCTCTTCTTTGGAGTAGAGGGTGCCATTGACCATTCGATTAGCTGTGTTGGCTATGGCTTCTCCGCCTATGGCTCGGTTAATGGCTTCGGCATTCAGTTTGCGACAACCGATTTCGAACCAACCGTTTTGCGGAGAAGCGAATGAGGCTCCTGTCAATAAGATATTGTATTCTGTTGTTTTTGACAGGTTTTGTGCCGCTGCTATTCCTGTGAAAATATAAAATAACAGCACGGTTAGAAATGTCTTCTTCATATTTTCTTGTTTTTTTATGGTTTATCTATAATTCTGTATTTATCTACAGTAGGATTTAGCCCTTGTTTTAAATCGTGATACAATGGAGGTTTGTTAAAGTCAAAACTATAAGGCTCATAAAGTGTGGCACAATCCGGATGAGTCTCTCCGAATAGTTTGTATTCTTTCCATAACCGGTCATAATTATCGATGGCTTTACGAATACTTTTTGTGTCATATTGGCCATTTATATCTCCTTCGTAGCCTTTGAGCATGATAATCCAACCCTGTTCATAGATTGAATATAAAAGTAATCCGTATTTGGCGGAAGTTTGTAAGTAACGCTTTAGTTCCGGATTGCCTGTTTGTATTTTGTCGGCTAATGCTACAATCTCTTTCCAGATAGCAACACTTTGGGCTTTTTCTAGTATGATTTTATGAGTTAGTCCTTGTTCTATAATAGTTTTGAGATTCTGTCTCAATTCTTTCTCTCCTCCGATGAATTGATCTCTCGTCCACCATACATTGATGGGGAGAATTAAAGAAGCTCTTCCTCTGACAATCGCGTCAGCAGACAAAAGAGAAAGACGATGAAAACGTTCGATGTCTTTTCCTTTGAATCCGTTGGCCATGGCATATTTCTTAAATAATTCCTTTTCCGGTAACGACATCTGGTTTGCCCAATTGGCCAATATTGCAACGTTTATGTCGCACCATAATTCATTTTTGATATAGGGTCCTCTCCAGCCTCCTCCTCTTGACCATGTCCAAATACCAGCAAAATTGGGATTTGATTTTAACTGGTTCAAACAGTAAGGCTGGGAGTCTGATTTTAATTCTTCAAATCCATTAAGTACACCGTCTGCAATATAGTTCGGGTATGCTCCTTTGCCTTCATATTCGCGTTGACATTCAATTTCTACAATTTGTTTGTGCTTACCTATTCCTAATGTAGGGTTGAATTTATACGTTCGATGATAATCCCCCTGTACATGTTTTATGCATAGATATAGATTGGGGTGAGGCTCAACGTTGTTTGTTACGGAAAGGTAATATTGGGGATTGATATGGAAGTAGCCGAAATCCCATGTACGGTAGAAGATTTTTTTATTTTGGCGTATGCACACTTCGTCTCTCAGCAGATTTATTAGGTTACTGTGTATTTTTTCTCCTCCATCGGTTTTATATGTAGAATTATGTTCCCATGATTTTTCGTTTCTGGGTATGGGGCCATTGCCAGTGTGGTAAGGAGTATTTTGCAAGTAAGTTTCTCCTACGCGAATAACCAGACCGTCAAGTTTCGGGAAACGTTTGAATATTTCTTGAAGCATGATTCGGTGTATCTCTTGTGTTTTGGGGCGAGTGAAGTCAATTCGTCCTGTCGCGTCACAAATTTCATTTTTATAAATTTCCACCAGGCGTTTGGGAAGTACGATGATATCAGTAAAGTAATATGCTTCCAATCCGGCTTTATGGATAGCGTCGATCTTGTTTTCTATGCGGGTGGCAACAGAATCGATCCATAGACACTCTTTAGAACCGGCAGGACATATTCTCGGGTCTAAACTGCTATATGTTATGGCTGTATGTACAGATTGAAATTCATTAACTACTTGCGCGTTAAAACCATATTGCACTAAATTCCCCGGTTCATTGAACCATGTGTTTGTAAAAGGTTCACCCGGATTATGATGAACCATATCCATAACAATAGGAGTTTGAGCAAACAGGCAACTCCACAGTGTGTTCGCTAGCAAAAGGACTGGAAATAGGTGTTTTCTCATGATAATATTATTGATTGTTATTAGTAACTTGTTGATCTTCGATAGAATCAAAACCCTTTTTTTGTTGTTTTATAGAATTGATTAATTGTACTCTATCCGGTAAGGAAGTGCGATATTTATCTATATATAGTCCGCATTTCTCTAATTGGTATTCTGTTGTAGAGCTAACTCCCGGAATATTTTTCAGGCTTTTTAGAATAGATATTTCTCGGAATTTTAAGTTGGGAATAACCAAGTCTGTATTACTGCCGAAGTATGAATATTGAAAATCTTCATCTTTCCCTTCTTTTCGTAATCCGCAACGGCAGTTGATAAATGTGTTATCTGCTATGCTGTTATTAATGGGTAATTCCAGATGGTCGGTCTGTAAAAATGTACTTATGCCTGGGTAGATGTTGTCCCAGTTGCCTTTGTTAATACGAAAAACATCGAACAAATGGGTGAATTCAGGATTTTGTGCATTATAATTTCGTTTTTTTCCACGGGCATCAATACTTATGCCTGCTGCACTACAATCAAAATATAGATTATCGTGAACGTAATTGCAGTGGCCTCCTCCTATAATGGTACCGGAAACGACTTGATGGACTATGTTCTTATAAATTGAGTCCCCCGCATGTCCATCATCTGCATACAATGCATTAGCTCGTGGTGAATGATGAATAAAATTGTGGCGTAAGACGTTGCCTCGTGAAGTCCAGTCCCAACGACTATAAAAGGCTCCGACATCACCTGTGACCTGAGCTATGTCGAACACTTCATTATATTCTAGGATGTTGTTGTTTCCTCCATAGATAAAGGCTGCATGGGGAGCGTTGTGTACCATATTGTGCCGGACGGTAATTCCCACTGCATTGCCTTCTGTTATGCCGATTCCTGTAGTAAAGGCTCCCAGTTTTACAGCAGGAGCATAACTGCGCTGTATTTCACCAAAACGGGTAAAATAATTGTTCTCTATTAAGTGTTTGCAAGCAATCAGATTTTTTCGGTCACCTCCTGATACCTCAATACAGGTGCGACCGATATATTCAAAGTTGTTGCTTTGTATTCTATTTTGTTTTCCTCCCTGAATGATTAATGCGTCTCCTAATATATTTTTGAAGTTACATCCGGCAATCAGACATTCTGTGGCATTTTTTATGATGACGCCATCGCCTAAATGATTTTTGAAGGAAATATTTTCTATTTTTATATGATTTGAATTTATAATGTTAATCAATGGGGTAGTGTCTGATACAATACTCAATAAGTTTTCATCGAAATGTTCGGGAGGGAAAAGATATAATTTTTGAGTTGTAAAATCAATGCACCATTCTCCCGGCTGATCTATTTCTTCGAGAAGGTTCTCTACATAATATTCTTCTTTTCCCGAACCGTACGGACGGTGATATTTGGAACCGATGCCGCCAAATATGCCTACATCTTTTCCTGCCTTTGTTTCTATCCCTACGCTGTGAGTGACAGTTTGTTTGTTCGGGTCTATTTCCTTTATACGTACAGTCCAGGCCTGCCAGGGGATACGCCAGTATCCTGTAAACCATAGACCGTTTTTGACGGCATTCACCCATTTGCCGTGTTCCGGATCACTATATTCAAAAGTACCTCCCTGTTCGTTTGTTCCGAAATTGTCCAATACCCTTTTCATATATAGATAACCTTTGTTGGGATAACGCGAAAGAGGGAGTAGCTCATTGTTGTAAATGAGTTGTGGAAAGTTCTTCCGCTCTTTCATTAAATCGGGAAAAAACGAAACATTGATACCTATTTCCGATAAGTCTATCTCCATAATAATACCTTGAGCATTCGGGTGAACTCTGTTTTTTGTTTGAGTATCTTTGACAGGTCTCAGTTTTCCTTTCAAGGGTTTATCACATCGCAACTGTACCTTTCCCGGATTTTTACCTTTTATTATTATCCCTTTCTTACAGTTTTTTATATCTATGCTTTTATGAAGGATATAGTCTCCGTCATGAAGTAAAATGGAGTTTCCGTTCATAGATGCTTTTTCGATGGCTGCTTGTATGCCCCTCTCTCCTTGGAGTGGAGAAAGCTGGATAATACTTTGCCCCCGGCTGGGAAAGGAAAACGTACAGGCTAATAATAAGATCAGTAAATGTTTCATTATATTATATTGATTGTTGAAAATAGAATAAGTGCAAAAGTACCGTGATTTAGCCAATCTTTTTAATAATGGCATTTCAAAATATATGAGATTTGTTTCATGAGTTATTCGAAGTATTTTATATTATTGCAGAAAATATGAAAAACATGACGGTTGAGACTGACATAAATCATTCGAATTTGCGTATCATGTAACATGTATTATATAAATGTAACCAGTGTTGTAATGAAGATGCTATTCTCATACATTTTGAAGCATGAGTATTAATTGCCGTGCTGTCTAATGCCTAATTTTGCATCCGTAGTTAAACAATACTAAGTAACCTTTATTAAATTTTTAATTATTATGAATTCATTTACACGCATTGGATTACGATCTCGGTTCCTGTTGGTGCTGATGATTGGACTTATTTTACCGACATTGTCTGTTTGGGGACAGAATGCAACAATTACTGGTAAGGTCGTTGATCCCAAAGGAGAGCCTCTTGTAGGTGTTTCGGTCTTAGAACAAGGTACAACGAATGGTACTGTTACTGATATGAATGGTCGGTATAGTATTGTTGTTCAGAAAGACTCTTCTCCTCTTCGATTTAGTTATATGGGGTTTGATAATCAGGAAATTGTTCCGGGAAAACGTCGGGTTGTCGATGTCACATTGACAGAAAACTCAGTGGTGATTGATGATGTGGTGGTGATTGCTTATGGAACTAAGAAACGCCGTGACATGATAGGGTCTGTTTCTAAAATTAAAAGTGATGAAATGTCGCTGATGCAAGGTGGTCGTTTTGAGAATTCTTTGCAGGGGCTGGCTTCCGGTGTACAAGTTGTGAATGACGGTATGCCGGGTAGTACTCCACAGATAAAGATTCGAGGTATCGGTTCTATTGCATCGGGGAGTGATCCGCTTTGGGTGGTTGACGGTATTGTAGGTGGCGGTTCTACGATGGTGAACTCCAATGATATTGAATCAATAGAAGTATTGAAAGATGCTGCTGCAACCGCAATTTATGGTTCCCGCGGTGCGAATGGTGTGATCATTGTTACAACGAAGAAGGGAAAAAAAGGAGGACTTAAATTCGACGTTCATTATGAAGGCGGTATTACTCCTATCACTAATTCAGATTTAGGACTGGCCAGTACGAAGACATACTTTGATATAATGGATGAGGCTCGTGCTAATGTGGGATTAAATCCGCTTGACCCGCAGAAAGATATTATCGAACCGTATTATTCCAATTGGACTTCTCCGATAACTCGTGAGGAAGCTATGAATACGGATATGGATTGGGTTGATTTGGTGACTCGTATGGGACATTTCCATGATATAAACGTGGCCTTGAATCAAGGGGGGGAGAACTCAACGACTTACGCGTCTGTTAATTACCGTTCTGACGAGTCCAGTTTGAAAGGGCTAAGCATGAATGCGGTCAGCGCACGTTTGAATAGTGAATTTAAGAAAGGAATTGTGACTTTGGGAACTCAGTCTTTTCTGAAGTTCGACCGTAAAAAATCGACGAATAAATGGGCGATAGTTTCTGATAAGTTTCCGTGGCGCAAAGTGTATGATTCGGAAGACCCTACAGGGTATTGGAATCCACAAATGGCGGATGGGCATCCGACAGCTACCCTTGACAACGATTATCAGTTGAGTACAGGTGAGAATTTTAGTTTCCGCACAACATTATATATGGATGTTAACCTGAAGTGGATAAAAGGGCTCTCAGTTCGTGCAGATGCAAGTTATGGGTATGGATTGGCACAAAGTGATTATTGGTTGTCCGGCTTGATTACGAATACTGGCAATGTAGATGGTAACCAAGGTAATAAAAGCAAGAAAACGACTAAGTCCCAACAATATCATGCTTTTGCCAAATATAACCGTGAATGGACGGATCATGGTTTGGATATTGTAACGGGTATTGAAGCAAATAGGAGTTATACGGATAATGCTGTTGTTGCCGGTAAAAACTTGAGTGGTGAGTTTCAGGAACCCAAGATCATTGGTACAATGCTGGGAAATAACAGTGCTTATATAGGTGGTGAGAGTTACACATTCAGTTTCTTTAACCGTATCGATTATAAGTTCAAACAACGTTATTTACTTGGAGCATCTTTTGTACGCGAAGGCTCATCTAAGTTTGTGAAAGAAAATCGTTTTGGAGACTTCTATTCAGTTTCAGGTGGTTGGATTATTTCTGATGAGGCTTTTATGCGTAATGCCGGTTTTATTTCATTGTTGAAGTTACGTGGTAGCTATGGAGAGACAGGTAATCAGAACATTCCTTCGGAAGTGACGAAGAATTCGTATAGTATAAAGAGCAAGCAATATTACAATAATATGCAGAATATGTTCTTATGGAATATTGCTAATAAAGCAGCTAAATGGGAGAAAAACAAAAGTATTGACTTGGGACTTGATTATGCGCTGTTCGATAATAAAGTGAATGGTTCTATTGCCTATTACCGTCGTACGACAAGTGACATGTTGATGCGTGTGCAATTACCCGCATCCGCCGGTATCATCAATAGCGGCGGTAATGCTGACAATAATTCTATGTGGACCAATGTTGGTTCGATGTATAACCAGGGATTTGAATTTGATATTAATGTTACTTTGGTCAAGAAAGACTTTGAATGGAACATGAACTATAACTTGACGACAAATATGAATAAAGTGACAGCACTTGATGCAAGTGTTGATGCAAAAGGAACCGGTATCATCAATACACGTCCGGGAGCGATCACGAAGAAAGATCTGGCTTTGGGTACTTATTTTATGGCTGAATGGGCAGGAGTTGATCCGGAGAAAGGTATCGGCATGATTTATGAAATAGATATTGACCGTTACAATAAGACCGGTGAGACTGTGAAAACCGGAAGATTGATTCCCGCTACTCAATCAAACGTAAATAAACATCGTATAATTCAGGAAGGTAAAACGGCTCTTCCGAAAGTTTATATGGGCTGGACAAATAACTTTAAATATAAGGCATTCGATTTATCATTTATGTTCTATCTCTCATTAGGCAGTTATACCTTTAATTATCACAGATATACAAAATCATTTGTAGGAGATGGACGTAATAATGTGACTGCTGATATTTATGAGAACTCATGGAAGAAACCGGGAGATATTGCAGAGTATCCGCAACTTCGTTGGCAAGATAAATATAATTATGATGACAATGGAAATGACAAGCAAAATGTAACTTATATAAAACATGATGCCGGTCACACCAAGTATCTGGAGAAAAGTGCTTATTTACGTTTGCGTAATTTGACTTTAGGATATACACTTCCACAAAGAATCTGCTCGAAAATAAATATTGATGCTTTAAGAGTGTATGTCTCAGCTGTCAACCTTTTCACCATTACTTCATTTAACGGCTATGACCCTGAAGTAAGAGTAAAGAATCAAACAGGCGCCAATGCGCAGGGAGCTGTATTCTCCGGTAGTGAAATGCCGCAGACCCGTATATTCTCCGCAGGTATTAACTTTAAATTTTAATTAAATATTTGATAGTATGAAAGCGATAAAAAATATAATGATAGCCTTATCCGGTATTGCACTTCTTGCTTCCTGTGATATGGATAAATTTTTTGAACTGGATCGTCCGGAATCTAATCCTTGGTTATCGGTTGATGATTTGGAATATTCTGTTGCTGATCCTTATAATACTCTTTTTCAGAATCCTAACTGGCAGGCACCTATCGGTATTATCCCTTATTATCAGGAACTGGTAGCAGATTTGTCTACGGTTAATCCGCAAGGGGCTTATGAGCAGGAAGCACTTTACTGGTATCCTCGTCAGATGTCTACCTTTGATGTAACAGGACAACAATTTGAGAAGACCTTTTCAATATTATATCGTTCTGTAACAGGAGCTACTTCTCCGTTGACTTATATTGAGGAGAAGGAGAAAAAAGGAGAGCCGGTTTTTGTCAATATGACTGAGAATGATAAGAAGACGTTGGCACGTCAGACCGGAGAACTATATTTTATGAGAGGGTATACCTATTGGCTGATTAGCCGGGCTTTTGTTGCTCCTTACGACCCGGCAGGCAGAGAGGGGAATAATCGTAAGTTCATTCCGTTAATCAATAGGCTTGATTATTCACAAGAGTCTGCACGCAATCCTTATATGGGGACTGTGAAAGAAGTGTATGATCAGATGTTGTCTGATTTTGCTAAAGCTAAAAGTCTGATGCCTGAAGATTATTTTGTGCGTGGTCGTGCCAATAAATTTTCAGCTGCTATGATGTTGATGCGTGTAAAATGGTTAATGGGAGATAAAGACGGAGCATTGGAAGAAGCTGATTATGTGATTACTAAAGCGGAAGCCGGAGTAGCACCTTTTGATTTGACTGAAGAACCGATTGTTGCTTTTAACCGGAATGCCGAACAACAATATACAGTAGACCCGGTATCAAAGGAAGTTATGTTTGAGTGTGCGTTCACAGAAAGCAATCAGGGAAATAACGTAGCTATTCCGTTAGCTCGTATGTGTAAAACTGGTATTTATAATTTCAAGTCAAAAACATTTGATGCTAGTAATAAATTATGGTTGGATGGAGCGCGTGGCAGTCAGAATTGGCAACATGGTGGTTGGGCTTGTGCTTACTGGAATCCTCGTTTAATTAAATATATTGGCTGGGCGGTAACAGATGATCCTATGGATTTGACGAATTATGTTCCGAGTGCAGAAGCCTTGGCTGATAAGAGATTTACTCAACTGCATTATTTCCTGAAAAACTATACGGATGGAGGAGATAAAACCATACATGAAATGGCATATAACAAGACAAGATGGAATGCTTTTTGGAATGATAAGTATTATCGGGCTCCGTATGGGAAGTATTCCCAAGTACCGTTGATTCGTTTGGCGGAAGCATATCTGACGCGTGCGACCTTAGTCCTTTCTAAGAATGCATCTCAAGCTTTAGGTGATGTGAATAAGATTCGTCAACGTGCCGGATTGACTCCTTTGAAGAATGTAACTGAAGCAGATATAGAAAAAGAAAGAATCAAAGAGTTTGGTTTTGAGAATGGAGACCGCTTGCTTTATTTAGTAGCTATGCAGAAAACAATTGATGGGCAAAAAAGAAATCCGGGAGCTGTTTATGATAATCCGAATACTGATGGGGAGCCGATTCCTGCGATGAATCCGCCTTACAGTACTATGTATGTGCCGTTGCCTTCCATTGAATATTTGTATTCAGGATCTTATCAACAACCTTAAAAGGGGAGGTTTTAAAGAAGAAGTGCCGCTATGTCTTACGATAGCGGCACTTCTTTTTGGTAATAACTCTGTTATTTCCTGTACCTCTTTATATATTCGGAAGGAGATAAGCCGTATTCTGTCTTGAAGCATTTTCCGAAATAAGATATTTCATTAAAACCGCATCGATAAGAAACTTCGGTCACTGTATATTCTGTGTTTTGAAGCATATCTAGTGAAGTTTTCAACCGTATGTCAAGGATGAGTTTACTGGGCGACATACCTGTTACGGCTTTGATCTTGCGATATACTTGTACGCGGCTCATACCGATTTCTTCACTGAACTGGTCAATGGAGTAGGCTGGGTTTTCTATGTTTTTGTTTATTATTTCCATTACTTTTTTCATAAACTTTTCTTCCATGGCACTATAAACAGATGTTTCTTTAGCTTCCTGTGGTTCTCTGTTGATTGATACCATTTCCATTCCATATCGTTCTGCGAGTTTTTTCCGATTAATCAAAAGGTTGGCAACACGTACAACCAACAATTCCGGATCGAATGGTTTCATGATATAATCGTCAGCTAACGATTCATAGCCTTCGCGCACTTGCGATGAAGTGACACGGGCTGTGAGCAATATAATCGGAATATGTGAAGTTACCATATTGTTTTTAGATAATCTTGTAAACTCAATACCGTCCATGTATGGAGTCATAATGTCACTGATCACCAAATCAGGTATTTGTTTTTGTTCTATTTCATAGCCTTCTTTACAATTTACGGCAGTATAGATATTATAGTATTTGCTGAGTAATGATACCAGGTAATTACGTACATCCTCATTGTCTTCTATTATGAGCAGAGTCATTTCCTTGGGTGAAGTATTAGTCTGAGATATCTCGCAGGGATTGACATCTGTTGCAATAAGTGCTTCTACGTCAGAATAAGCATGGGTGGATTTTACTATCTTGTCTTTGCTAAGTAGTTGGTTTTCGGTATAACTGTCTTTACCTAATGGGAGAGTGAAAGACACGGTCATTCCATGTCCTTCTTTATTATCTATCCAAATACGTCCGCCATGGAGCTCAATGATACTTTTTGTCAGATTCAGCCCAATTCCGCTTCCCAGCACTTTCTCACCTGCCTGGAAGAAAGCTTCGAATATACGGGGCATCATATTGGCAGGGATTCCGGAGCCGCTATCTTCTACTTTAATCAAAAGAATCTTTCCTGCGGGGAGAGTCAGATTTTCAGGCTTCTGAATATCTTCAGTATTGGTTTCCATACTTGAAATGATAATATATCCACCGTTGGGAGTATGCTTTAAAGAGTTAGAGAGCAGGTTAAAGAAAACCTTTTCCAATAGAATGGCGTCAAACCAAGTGTCTGTTGAGGAGGTCGTATCATGAAATTCGATAGATATGTTTTTCTTTTCGGCAACAGGCATAAATAATTTGATGATTTCAGGAATGTAAGTACCTAGATTGTAATTGCTGACGTGGAGTTGCATTTTCCCGGCTTCCAGCTTGTGAAAGTCCATTAAACGGTTTACCAGCCATAATAAACGTTGGGAATTACGGTTGATCAGCTCTAATGGTTGGCGATATGCCGGAGGCATATCTTCTTTATGCAACAGGTCTGTGAGCGGAGCTATGATTAAAGTCAGCGGAGTACGGAGCTCATGTGAGAAATTGGTGAACATTTGTACACCCATATTGTGACTGATTTCAATATTCTGTTTCTCCATCTGTTTTAACTGAAGATCCATTTTCAGTTGTGCTTCCCGGGTTTTATAACGTATGAACAGCATAATCATACTAATGGTGAATGCAAGATAGAACAAATACGCATACCATGTTTTCCATAGAGGAGGAGTGACTGTGATTGATAATGACGCATTTCCATTGCTCCATATACCGTCATTATTGCAAGCTCTTACTTTAAAAACATACTTACCCGGTGGGATATTAGTATAGTTAACGCTCCGTTCGTGTGTCGGTTCCGACCAACCCTTATCAAATCCTTCAAGCATATAGGAGAATTTATTGTTGGAGGCAAACACATAACTAAGTGCGGAGAATTTGATTGTGAATGAGGTTTGGTTGTATCTTAATTTGATTTTCTGATTTGAGATATTTACCCATTGGGCAGCTTTATTATCTTCCAGATAATCTGCCCAAATTCTCATTTTTGTAATATATACGGGGGGGATGAATGTATTTCGTTTAATTAATTGGGGATTAAATGAAAGGAAATGATTATTTCCACCGACATAAAAAATGTTGGATGAACTTTTCAGGCAAGCGTGTAAATTGGTTTCCAATAAAGAATATCCATTTTTATTATCCCAGTTAGTGAAAGTCTCTGATTTGGGGTCAAAACATGACATGCCTTTTAAAGTAGAAACCCATAATTTACCATTATTATCGGCCACAATACTGTTGATAGCATTATTGGGAAGACCGTTTTCTTCATTATATATCGTGAAACTTTCTTTGATATTATTATATAACCCTATGCCACCGCCATAAGTTCCTATCCATAAATTTTCCGAAGCATCAGTATACAGTGTACTGACATGATTGCTCGGCAGGAATTGTTCCGGACTTTTTTCTTCACTACCAAAATGTTTTAATTCATGAGTCTGTGTGTGATAGCGGTATAGACCAGCTGCACGAGTTCCCATCCATATATAAGGTCCTATAGCTTTTAAATCTTGTACATTGATGATAGAAAGTTCTGTGGCACGGCCCTTTACAGGAAAAGACTCTTCCAATTGGTTGTTTTCCATGTGGTAACGTAATACGGGGCTGTCTACTCCTAAAGCAATCCAATAAATATTATCAGTACCTTTGGCAATACATCTTACTTGATTATAAGGAAAATCGGGTATCTCTTTTATTATGCGGCGGGTTTCCATATCATAGAGATATAGTCCGCAATAATAAATACTAATCCATAAAAGATGATCTCCTTCTTTCTGTATATATTTTACCTCATTGTTTGTTACCGAGCGTGGAACATGAAGCGGGCAGTATTTATAACTTTCGTCTTTGGGATTGTAGATGATTAAACCACCGTCCGTGCCTAACCAAAGTTTTTCTTTATATTCTACTATGGCATTAATGTTTCCGATACTTTTTTGAAGCTTATATTCTGGTTTATGAGGAATAAAGAAATTGCTGTATGGTGTGTACAAATTAACACCTCCTCCGTAAGTTCCGATCCATATATTATTTGCTTTATCCCTATATAGAGAGATGATAGTATTTTCACTCAAACCGCAGCTTTGTTCCCGTTGGTAATAATTGATAAGCCTGTTTGCTTGCCGGTCATAAATCAGCACCCCTTCCCGTGTGGCAAGCATAAGATTTCCTTCCAACGTTTCTACAATGTAGTTGACTTGGGAGTTATTGAAATTTTTGCCGTTTTCCATTGTCAGGTTGGCATCTACGAGTTTACGGTTTTTACGGTCAAACCATTTAAGTCCTGAATCCCACATACCTACCCACAGGCGTTTATCATTGTCTTCATATAAAAAGTAGATCTTATGTTCATCACCGAATTGAAAACGCTCTGTAACATAGGTGACAGGATTCATGATGCACAATGTGTTGTTGATAAGATAGCAGATTTCATTTTGACTGTTTTGCATAAGCCAGAAGACAGAGCCGTTGGTTGAAATGGGGATAAAATCATCAGTTTCCTTATTATACAGATTGAGTCCTTTCATGCTGCCTACCCAGATTCTTTTTTGGTTATCGCATAACAAGTGTTTGATGCAATTGTCTGATATAGTATACTGGTTCACCGGATCATGAAAGTATTGGGTAAATGTATTTGAGGATACGTCGTAGCGATTCAGCCCACTGTGAGTACCTATCCATAGAACTCCGGGCGATTCTTCAATAATGGTGGTAACATCACTGCTGGATAGGGAGTGCGGCTGACCGTCGGCGCGAAAAACTTCGAACTCGGTACCATCAAACCGGTTCAGCCCATCCCGCGTGCAGAACCACATAACTCCGTTACTGTCTTCCAAACTACGTATAACGGTGTTTTGTGAGAGTCCGTTACTTACGTTATAGTTCTGAAACAATATGTTGTTGTCTTGCGCTCTGCAAATGGAAATAAACAGAAGAAAAATGATGAATGCAATGTTTTTCATGTCCTGATAGATATTTTTAGTAGAAGCAAATATAATTTGTTTGCAAGTAACTCGCAAACAAAATCGAGGCTGAAAATGAAAAACGTAACCTGTGTGATAGTAATGTAACCAGAGTAGGAATAAAGATACATGTATGGAAAAGATTGAAACATGATTTCTAATGGATTAAAATAAGGAGTGCTATTTTTGTAACATGAAAAACAAAGTGAAATGAATTATGAAAAACTCTTTTTTAATAGTTACTGCTACATTGCTTGTATCCGTGTTCTTTTCTTGTACAAAAGAGAGAGTGACAGTCGGTTCGGTTAATGAGATTTATGAATTTCAGTCGGTAGATTCCACTTGGAAACTTTTGACTTTGCGTGAAAAGATAGGGCAGACAATGTTAATGTTGCCTGATCGCAAGAAAGAATTGGATTTGGGAGACGGAGCATTGGACGTGTACTTCAAACGTTACCCGGTTACAGGTTATTTTATGGGGTGGAAGTTGTTTACAGGAGTTTCGGAGGAAGAGCGGGTTGATTTTGTGCGTAGTTCTGTCAAGGAATATCAAAAAGCATCAGAGCTTCCTTTATTGTTTCAACAGGATTATGAATCGGGAGTAGGACTTCAAGGGATGACTCCTTTTCCGAAAGAGATGGCACTGGGAGCCGCGAATTCTCCGGAGTTAGCTTATAAATATGGTAAAAGTGTAGCATTGGAATGTCGTTCGTTGGGGATAAACTGGGTGTTACATCCTGTTGCAGATTTGAATATGAATCCATTGAATCCTATTGTAAATACACGTTCAGTTTCGGATGATCCGGGAAAAGCGGTTTGTTTGTTGTCCGAACAGATAAAGGGGTTGCAAGATAACTCTGTTGCCGCTACAATCAAACATTTTCCGGGAGATGGGGTTGATTATCGTGATCAGCATTTGATGACAACTGTCAATTCCTTGTCTGAAGAAATGTGGAAGCAATATCATGGAAAAGTGTTTGCCGAGTTGATTAAAAAAGGAGTTGCATGCATTATGCCTGGACATATAACTTTACCTTTCTATCAGAAAGAAAAGATAAATGGTTATCTGCCTCCGGCAACTTTATCTCATGAGCTATTGTCCGGGTTATTGAAAAAAGAAATGCATTTTAACGGGGTCGTGGTATCGGATGCAATGACAATGGCAGGCTTCCGGGGCTGGTATAAAAATGATTTGGAAGGGCAAGTTGCCAGCTTTTTAGCCGGGGTAGATATATTGTTGTGGCCTTCTTACGAATACATGGATACGGTAGAAGTACGGATTCAACGTGGTGAAATTCCAATGGAACGGTTGGATGATGCTGTTCGCCGTGTTTGGGCAATGAAAGAACGTTTTGGGTTATTAAATAAAAACAGGGAGTTGATACGTCCTGTCTCAGCAGAAGAAAAGGCTGAAATACGGGAAGCTGCCAAAGAGATAACAGAGCGTTCCATAACTTTAGTACGGGATGAAGATCATAAGTTACCACTTTCTTTGGAAAAAGATAAAAAGCTGTTATTGGTGGCTGTAACTCCCGTAGCTCATAAAGGTAATGACCGTGACTTTAAGCGATTACAGAATTTGCGGGATGAGTTTGTGAAGAATGGTTTTGAGGTTGATTTTCGCCGTAATATACTTTATGAAGATCAAGGTTGGCAGGATAATGCGACTGAAGTGTATGATAAAGTAATCTTTCTGGTGGCACGGAATACTCATACTCCATTTGGTCCGCTTCAATTATGGGACGATGAGGCTCAGTCCGTATGGGCTGCCAATTCTATGGACAAAAGTAAAGTGATTGTTATTTCACTGGGTAGTCCTTACATTGGAAATGAATATTTTGAACGTGTTAAGACTTATATAAATACCTATTCGAATGATGCTTCCACTCATTCTGCTTTATTACGGATATTGTTGGGACAGCTTCCGTTCAAGGGTAAGTCACCGGTCAATCTAGAGCATAAACTGTTTACATTTTAATCATTATACTTATGAAGAAATTTTTATTTAGTGGAATTATAGCTTGTCTTATCGGGTTTTGTTTCAGTTGTACCACAACAGAAGGCTCTGCAGGATTGCAGATGCGTGCAGGACTTCCTAATTTTAATTATAAGATACAAAAGAATGAACCTGTATCTGTTGTTTTTTTGGGTGGAAGTATAACAAATCATCAAGGATATAGAATGCAGATTACTGATTGGCTTAAGCAACAATATAGTAATGTACAGTTTACGTCGATAAATTCCGGAATTGGTGGGACTGGGTCCGATTTGGGGGTGTTCCGTACAGAACGGGATGTGTTGCAGTATCATCCGGATTTGGTATTTGTCGAATTTGCTGTGAATGATGCCAAAACAGACTCCTTGGTGATTGCTCATTCCATGGAAGGAATTGTGCGTAAGATCTGGCATCATAATCCGCATACGGATATATGTTTTCTCTATACGCTAAATGAACCTATGTTGGACGACTTGAAAGCTGGAAAGAATTACCGTTCCGTGCGGTATATGGAGGCAGTAGCAGACTATTATGATATTCCGTCTGTTAATTTTGCCGATGATGTTCTGGAATTGTTGAATGAGGATAAGTTGGTTTTTAAAGGAGATTCAAAAAAGGAGTATGGTGGTAAGATTGTGTTTACGAATGATGGGACACATCCTACTTATGATGGTGGACATCCTATATATACAAAGACACTGAGCCGCTCCCTGTTACAAATGAACAAGGCGCAGGAAAAAGCACATGCATTGAAAGCTCCGTTGTATCCGGGTAATTATGAGAAAGCTAAAATGATTCCCGTAACAGAGTTTGAACATTCCGAAGGTTGGAAAGTACTCTCGAAAGATGATAAAGCCTTTTCAAATTTTCAGGGAGACCAAAAAGCATTGCCGGTTGTTCTGGAATCCTCGGATTCGGAAGATTTTGTGAAAGTACGTTTTAAGGGAATTCGAGTTGGGGTGTTTGATTTAATCGGCCCCTCATCCGGAGGAATGACAGTAGAGATAGATCAGAATGATCCTTCCTATATCCGTAGGTTTGATAAATATTGCGGAGATCGTAATCGTACTAATTATTGTCTGTTTGAATCTTTGAATGAAGAAGAACATACAGTAATTATTCGTCCGGATAATAGACGTTTTGAGAAGGCGGAAATCTACAAGATGAATCCGAAGCGAATAAAGGAAACTGAATATTTCAATGAGTTTAATACATATCTCGGCTATATTCTTTTAGTGGGTGATATTATACAAAATTAATGGTGCAAGACTGATGGTATAAGGCTGTTATTGTAGTCAAACTATAAATTAGATTACAATAATAGCCTTGTTCTTCAAACGCTATAAATTTATGGTCGGAATATGTCTCTTCTCAACTCTTCTTGAACCATTTATAAACCCATTTACCCACTTTCTCATAGTGTTGTGTCTCAGTGTCGGTGTATAACTTGGAGAAGAAAGAACTATCCAGCGGCTCTCCCGATTGATTGGGATACAGTACAATCAAACTGTTGTTAGAGAAGTATTTTCCTAATTGCCTCGGTAGTTTCTCGAACGAACTGTCATAAGAAAGCGTTCCGGGACGTGCGCTGATAATGACTAACAGATGGTCATAACTTACTTGTCCTGTCAATACCAGTAAGTCGTTCCAGTCCTCCAAGAGGGAAAAATCGGTCAGTACTTGCTTATGCCTTTTCTTTATCCATGCCTGTAGGCGGGTGGTGGTCTTTTCGTTCGCAAAGAAATGTACACGGCATCCGAGCGTACTTCCCATCCGGCAGAAATGTTCCATCCATCGTGGGAAACCGGATTCGTATTCAGCTTTTGAAGGGACAGCGACAACAATCCGCTTTATTGTATTGACCGGTATCAGGAATTTTGAAATAATGATTTCGCAATTCAATCCTTTCAGTAGGTTTTCGGTAAGTATTCCGAAGTAGGAGTCGGTGATGTTTATCTTGCGGTGCAAGCCAGTGATGATGCTCGTCACCTCATTCTCTTTTACTGAATGGATAATGCCGGAAGCGATATTCAAGTCATAACGGGTCAGTTGTTTCAGCGATACATTGGCAGCTGTTGTTGTCATCGCTGCTTTTTCCAAGTAACGTTTGCTTCGCATTCTTAAATTATCAGAAGTGCTATCGTCATTGATTACGTTCAGCGCCAGCAAATTATCTTTTGGTTTCGTATCACGTATCACCAAAGAAAGATTCATCATGTCTTCAATAGTGTTCGGATTGGCAAGAGAAATCAGAATCTTTTCCGTTTCCGTAGAGGACTCTTTTTCCGGCTCTGAGTCGTCCATGGCTACTTTTTGGGCTGCCCGTTCGGTTATCAGTGAGCTGACTATGCAAGTAACCAGTATCAATAGGACTGTTCCATTCAATACATCATCGTTCAGCAGTCGTTCGCCGTTGGGCAGGAATATGTTGTAACCGACCAGCACTGCTGCCAGTGTTGCTGCTGCTTGTGCATTACTCAAACCATACATCAGGTTTCGTTCGAGAACGGACATCTTGTATATCTTCTGTGTGAGCCAACAGGCAATCCATTTGCCGGTCAGCGCCATTACAATCATAACGGCTGCTACTTTCAGCGCATCTCCGTGTCCGAAGATAACACGCAGGTTAATCAGCATTCCTACTCCGATAAGGAAGTAGGGTATGAAAAGGGCATTGCCAACGAACTCCAGATGATTCATTAATGGAGAAACGTGTGGAATGAGCCGGTTCAGCACCAATCCGGCAAGGAAGGCACCTAAAATACCTTCCATACCTACAAACTCCATAAGACCTGCGCCTAGAAAGACCATAGCAAGAACGAAAATGAACTGCATCACATTGTCATTGTACCGATGAAAGAACCAGCGGCCGATACGTGGGAAGAAATAGATGATAAGCCCGCCCAGGAAGATAACCTTTACCACCAGCCATACCCAAAAGAAACCACCGGTTTCTCCTTTGAACAGCCCGCCTATGACTGCCAGTACGAGCAAAGTCAGTGTATCCGTCACCGCTGTTCCGCCTACCGCTATGCTTACGCTGCGATGACGTGATATACCGAAACGGGTGACGATGGGATAGGCTACCAGCGTATGGGAAGCATACATACTGGCTAGCAGTACGGAGGTGACAACACTGTATTTCAGATAAGATATATTTGCCACAAACCCGATTCCGATAGGAACAATAAAAGCCAGTAGTCCCAGGACTAGTGCCTTGTTTCGTGTCTCTTTGAAATCCCCCATATTCATTTCAAGACCGGCTAGGAACATGATATAATAAAGCCCGACTTTTCCGAAAAGTTCGAAACTGCTGTCGCGTGCCAATATATTAAAGCCATGTTCACCGACAGCCAATCCTGCCAGAATCATACCGATAATATGAGGGATGCGCAGTTTATTCAATAATATCGGAGCAAACAATATAATTAGAAGTACAAGGAGAAATATCCATGTAGGGTCGGTAATAGGGAATGTTAAATCAAGGCCAATCCAATCCATAATTTGACGAATTCGTGATATTTGTTCCGCAAAATAACCTAAAAAAATGCTTCTAAAAAAGCATTAGTTAATAAAATTAGTCATTTATTTTTTCTCCAGATTCATGATTGCCGGAATGAAGAATGCAAATGTTTCTGGGACATACGTTTTTAAATAGAATTGGAGTTGAATCCCGTGAGGGGGAAGGTTCGTGCTTCTGGTTCACTCGTCTGTATGTTCCCGGTGCTTTTCTCTAATACCAATTTTTCTACTGATTAATTTGCATCTTTCAATATATTATCCGAATATTGCAGAGCAGAAAAAACAGAATATGATTCCAGTAGATGAAAAACACATTATAAAAAAACTAAAGACCGGGGATAATGAAGCATATAAATACATATATGATTATCATTATGTAGCTCTCTGCAAACTTAGTTATTATCTCTTGAAAGATAGAGTGCAGGCGGAAAGCATAGTGAATGATGTAATCTTTCATCTTTGGGAGATCCGGGAAAAATTGGAACTGGTGCCTCCTCTTCGCAACTATCTGATAATAGCCGTACGTAATAAGTGCCTGAATTACTTAGCCCTCAAACAGCAAGAGACAGAGATACGTTTTTCTACTATTGAGCGGGCTGGTATTCAATTGCAGAATATCGTTTCTGGCAATGAGCATCCTTTAGGTAACCTGCTAAGAGAAGAATTGGAATCGAAAATCCACGAATCTATCAATAAATTACCGCCTGTCTGCAAACAGGTATTCACCATGAGCCGTTTTCGGGAAATGAGTTACGAAGAAATTTCTTGTGAGCTTGGAATCTCTGTAAATACGGTTAAGTATCATATAAAGAGTGCATTGGTCATACTGAAAAAAGAGCTTGGCACTTTTTTATGCATTATTTTTGCTTATTATCCTACCCTGCTATAATAAAAAACTGTAGTATATATAAAGGCACTATCTTTTATGAATGAACAATCACCACATACGGATATAGTTAATGATTGGATTGTCGGTTATCTGACGAATAGTCTGACACCGGAAGAGATGCAGTCGTTACAGAATTGGCTGAATGTTTCGGAAGAAAACCGGATGTATTTTTCTGAGATGCAAGAAGTATGGATCGCTGCTTCTGATGAAGCAGATGAACAACACTTCGACAAAGAACGGGCTTATCAATTATTTTTAGAACATACGGAAAGCTTTGTGCAACCATCGGTAAAACGAAAAACACTCACTGTCAGTCCGTGGATTTACGCTGCTGCCATGATTGTAATTGTCTTCTTCTGCGGGGCGATTGCTTTCCAGAGTGGAAAGAAAGTACTTCGGAGTCAATTGACACAGATTACGGTGGAAGTTCCATACGGTTCAAAAACTAAGCTATATCTTCCCGATGGAACACTGGTTTGGCTTAATGCCGGTTCGAAGATGAGCTATGCACAAGATTTTGGGATTAATGAACGTTCATTGGACTTATCGGGAGAAGCCTATTTTGAAGTAACTAGAAACGAAGAAATACCTTTTAAGGTACATACGGCAGAATTAGATGTAAAAGTATTGGGAACTAAATTTAATTTCCGGAATTATAAAGACGATCTAGAAGCTAAAGTCTGTCTGCTGGAAGGAAAGGTCGCGCTGAATACCTGGGAAAAAGAGACCATACTTCATCCTGACCAGCAGGCACTGTTGGATAAAAAGACAGGAAAGTTATCTGTCTCCGACACCAAAGCCGCCTATGGTGCCGAATGGACAAACGACTGTCTTTATTTTGATTCAGATATCATTAAAGAACTAGAGAGAAGCTATGATGTGGAAATAACGGTTGCAGACGATACGTTAAATACGATTCGTTTTTATGGAAACTTCCGTAAAAGAGAGCAAAGTATTCAGGAAATTATGAATGTATTGTCGTCTACAGACAAAATGACTTATACCATGAATGGAAAAAATATTGTGATCACACTTCCCTAATGAACAGATGTTAAACCTTTAAAACTTAAAAAAATATGAAAAGCCATTTAGTAGAAACATGATTCATCTCTCCTGATAGAAATATAAAAAGGTCAGGTTCCTTTTCCATCCCCTGACCTCTTGCTTTTCTATCTTAAAAGCCACAGTGACTTTAATTGATGAAAGCTTAGGCAAATATAAATAAAATCCTAAACTTCTCATCCTATTTATCAATTATTTATCCATTGACTTATGAAAAATAAGAAGAAAGTCTTTTTCATGGTCCTGCTCTTGCTATGCTCTTATTTAAGCTCATTTGCGCAGCTTATCAACTTGCAGTTGAAGAACGTAACAGTAAAGCAGGCTATTGAAACAATACAGAAGCAAAACGGATATTCATTTGCATTTGCAGCAAGCGATCTGAATACCAAAAAGATTGTGACGGTGCTAGCCAAAGATTTACCTATTGAAAAGGTGGTAGAACAGGTCCTGGCAGGACAAAATGTTAGCTACACTATCCAAGGGAAAGATATTATCATCAAAAAGAAAAGCGGTCAGTCCGTACAACAATCCTCCAAGAAATACACTATTAGCGGGATAGTGAAGGATATGTCGGGCGATCCTGTTATCGGAGCCAATATAAAAGAGAAGAATGGCATGGCGGGTACAATCTCCGATATGGACGGTAAGTTTCAGTTGACAGTTAGTGAAGAGGAGGTGGTACAAATATCCTATTTGGGGTTTCTGACGCAAGAAGTGAGTGTGAAAAACAAGAACTATCTGACAGTTGTGCTGAAAGATGATACACAGACATTGGACGAAGTAGTGGTGGTCGGATTCAGTACCCAAAAAAAGATAAACTTGACAGGAGCGGTAGAAAATGTATCATCGGATGTATTTGAAAATCGTCCGGTGGCTAATGTCACACAGATGTTGCAAGGTGCTGTACCCAATCTGAATATTTCGTTAGTCGACGGTAAGCCCAATCAATCGGCTTCGTATAATATTCGTGGTGTAACGTCTATCGGAGCGGGCGGTAGTGCGCTGGTATTGATAGACGGTGTAGAAGGTGATCCTGCCATGTTGAATCCGAATGATATAGAAAGCGTGTCCGTATTGAAAGATGCGGCTTCGGCAGCCATCTACGGTTCACGTGCTCCGTATGGGGTTGTCCTGATTACAACAAAAGATCCGTCAAAGCAAAAAGATAAGTTTACGGTCAATTATACGGGGAACTTCTCCTATGAAACTCCGTATGCTGTGCCGGATGTCGTTGATGACGGTTATGTCTGGGCTTATCTGTTTCGCGAGGCGGAATACAATTACCGCGGGATAGAGCCTACGAGCATTAATAAATCACAACCTTTCTCAAAAGAATGGCTGGAGACTTTCCGGCAACGGAAGTTGGCAGGAAATACGTTACAGACAGCAGTTGGCCCCGATGGGAAATATACATACTAT
The DNA here is from genome assembly GCA_948742525.1 of Bacteroides caecimuris. Taxonomy (GTDB): domain Bacteria; phylum Bacteroidota; class Bacteroidia; order Bacteroidales; family Bacteroidaceae; genus Bacteroides; species Bacteroides caecimuris_A. The sequence goes on from CAPYSS010000029.1 coordinate 27,227, forward strand.
GGAAATGAAGATTACTATGATGCGCTTTATAAGGATCATACGTTTGCACAGTCGCATAATGTATCTATCAGCGGTTCGAACGGAAAAATAAGTTACTACACTTCCGCACGGTTATACGATTATGACGGTCTGTTCAATTATAACTCAGACACCTACCGCACTATGAATATGCGTACCAAAATCAGCGCACAAGTGTTCAGCTGGCTGAAAATTTCCAATAATATAGACTATACTCATGATAAATACACGCAACCATTGGGTTATGCAGAACAGAATGAGGGCTTGGTTTGGAAAGCCATCAACATGGAAGGGCATCCGTCCGAACCAATCTTCAATCCGGACGGAACTTTGACACACTCCGGAGCACGTTCCGTCGGTGGACTGGTAACAGGCAACAACTGGATAAAGCGTACAACGAAAACGCTGAAAAATACGACCACTCTCAATATAACCATGCTGGACAACAAATTGCGTTTTACCGGAGACTTCTCTTTCCGTACGAAAGATTTTATAGAAGACAAGAAGACTACCGCTGTTCCGTATAGCGATTACGAAGGGGTGATTAAATATCTCGGAGTACCGGAAACAGATGATAAGATGTTGGAGAAAGTGCAACAGACCACCTATATATCCACTAATATATATGCCGAATATGAGAATACGTTTGCCGGGAAACATTATATGAAAGCTTTGGCAGGATATAATTACGAACAGCAGGATTACAAGGCAATCTCCTCGGAGCGGAATGGTTTGCTGATGCCTGATGTGGAAAATATAAATTTTGCTATGGGAGATAATATGTCCATTAAGAGTGACGGTAACCGATGGCGGTATGCCGGAGCATTCTTCCGGTTGAATTACTCTTATGATAACCGTTATCTATTTGAAGTGAACGGGCGTTATGATGGTTCTTCGAAGTTTCCCAACAATTCGCAATGGGGATTTTTCCCTTCTGCTTCGGCAGCATGGCGTTTCTCGGAAGAGAAGTTCTGGAAGGTAAATCCGGCTATTATCTCCAATGGAAAGTTGCGTGTCTCTTATGGTGCGCTGGGCAATAGTAATGTGAAGCCATATTCTTATTTGGAAAAGTTCTCATTGAAGACTTATTCCACTACCGGCTCATCGAGCGAAGGCCGCTATCTCGACGGTAAGGCACAGTTACGCTATACGCTCAATCCTGCCCAAATTCCTGACAATATCGGTTGGGAAACCTCACGAACCATTGATGGCGGTATTGATTTGGGATTCTGGAACAACAAGATTACGTTATCTGCCGATTATTACGTACGTAAAACTGTTAGTATGTATACGGTGGGACCGACGCTTCCCGATACATTCGGTGCATCGTCGCCCAAAGGGAACTATGCTGACATGAGTACCTATGGTTACGAGATTTCTTTGGGATATAACGACTCGTTCCGTTTGGCAGGCAAACCGTTTAGCTTCGGCATCAAAGCAACCCTTGCCGATTATCATTCGGTGATAGACAAATATAATAACTCGAAACGTGACTTGGATGATTATTATGTAGGTCAGCGTATCGGTGAGATTTGGGGATTTGTTTGTAACGGACTGTTCCAGTCGCAAGACGAAATCGATGCGGCTTTTGATGGAAAGGGTTACAAAAACAATCTGATGCAGACATCTGTCAATTACATCACTTATCCGGGTGATATGCGATTCGAAGACTTGAACAATACAGGCACTATTGATAACGGAGCCAACACAGTAGACTCACCGGGCGACCGGAAAATCATAGGAAACTCTGAACCGCGCTACATCTATACCTTCTCATTTAGTGCCGACTGGAATAACTTCTTTTTGTCAGCCATGTTCGACGGTGTGGGAAAACAAGACTGGTATCCCAGTGGTGAGAGTTCTTTCTGGGGACAGTATAACCGTCCTTACAACCAAGTTCCGGTGTGGCACTTGAATAACTACTGGACCAAAGACCGCCCTGATGCCTATCTGCCGCGTTATTCGGGTTATTACAATCCTTTATATAAAGGCACGGCCAATACGCGCTACTTGCAGGATGTATCTTATTTCCGGCTCAAAAATTTGCAGTTTGGTTACAATTTGCCAAAGAAATGGATAGCAAAAGCCGGTTTTTCTAAAGTATCCGTCTATTTCTCGGGCGAGAACTTATGGTCGTGGTCTTCACTCTACCGTCACACGAAAGATTACGATGTGACAGTGATAACAAAAGGTTCGGATAATGACCTGACTTCCGGTAATAAAGGAGACGGTTTCAACTACCCGACGATGCGGAATCTAAGTTTAGGAATCTCTATTACTTACTAAATAGAAACAAAGAAGATATGAAAAGATTAAGTACTATACGTAATATCCTGCTTCTGTGTACAACGGTGCTGCTAGGAAGTTGCGATTTGACGGAGACGATGCAGGTAGAGGCTGACAAATCTATGGTTTTCGGCAGCGAGTCCGGATTGCGCCTTTATGCCTATTCCTTCTATCGGGCATTGCCTACACTTTCTACGGGCTATCAGCAGGATGAGATGTGTGATATTGCCGCTGTACGGCAGACGAATGTGTTTATTCAGCAAAATGCGTACAATTCGGAAACAGCTACCAGCTGGTCATGGGGAACCCTGCGGAACATCAACTATTTTATCGATGGTTGCTACTCAAAGGAGTGTACGGTGGATGCAGCTACCCGCGATAATTACTTAGGTATTGCCCGTTGGTTCCGTGCCTGGTTTTATTATGACAAGTTGACCCAATATGGCGAAGTTCCTTGGTTTGGCAGTGAAATCCAGTCTTACCAGTACGATGTCATGTATAAAGAGCGTGACAGCCGGGACGTCATCATCAAGAATATGATTGAAGATCTCGATTTTGCTTACGAACATATTCAGGCAACTTCTTCTGTTAATAGCTCCACACTCACCAAATGGGCGGCAGCCGCGCTCAAATCACGTGTGTGCCTGTTCGAAGCCGCCTATCGCCGTTATCACAAACTGACAGGTTTGGAAATCACTCCGGAAGAACTTTACCGCCATGCTGCCAGTGCAGCCAAGCTGGTAATGGACAACAGCGGACTTTCGTTGAATACGGCAACAGGTACCAAAGGAGCCTACCGTGATTTGTTCTATTTGGAAGCACCTATCACCTCCGAAGTAATTTTGGCGGTATGTGCCAATAGTGCATCCGGTATCTGCGGGAGTCAAAATTACTGGTATAACTCGCTTTCGTACGGCAAAGGTTGGAGTCTGGTTCGTCCGTTTGTCAATACTTACTTGAAATTGAACGGTACTCCGTTCACTGCTGAAACAGGCTATGAAACCAAAAACTTCGTGGAAGAGATGAAGAGTCGTGACTTGCGTTTGGCACAGACCATCCGCGGACTGGATTTCAAACGTGACGGAAAAGCAGCAGTAGCCGATATGACTGTTTGTTTGACTGGTTATCATGTAATTAAGTATTCTCTCGATGATACAAAATACGATAACGAATCAAAGAACAACAACAGTATTCCGTTGTTGCGTTATGCTGAAGTGCTGCTCAACTATGCCGAAGCACAAGCCGAACTGGATGGGCTTACTGATGCCGAATGGAACACTACCATCGGCGCCTTGCGTCGACGTGCCGGAATCACAGGCGGAACGGAAAAACTTCCTGCAACCGTTGATTCGTATTTGCAGCAGACATTTTATCCGGATATCACTAATCCGGTTTTATTGGAGATCCGTCGGGAACGTGCCATTGAGTTGGTGGCTGAAGGGATGAGGTTCAATGATTTGCGTCGTTGGAAATGCGGTGAACTGATAGAAGAACTACCTTGGACAGGCATGCACATCAGCGCATTGAATGTGAATATTGACTTGAATGGTGACGGAACTCCTGATTGCTACTTTACCGATAACGGAACGCAATCATCCAATAAAGACTGTAAAACGGTGAACGTAAAGAATGAAACAGGACTTTATGCCACAGTAAATGCCGCAGGCGGATACGATTTGAGATATAACCCCGGTACGGGAAACCGTATCTGGTACGATGACGACCGCCAATATCTTTATCCTGTTCCGGCACAAGTGATTCGCGATTATGAGAGTGCCGGATATAAACTATCACAGAACCCCAATTGGAATTAAAATATAAAAAGATTTAGTATGATGAAATTTAACCAGATATTGCCTGTAATTGCTATCTATGTTGTAGCGTTAGGCGGATGCAGTAATACTACTCCTGATTATTCAGAATTTTATAAAGACCCGGAAACAGTAAAAGAGGAAGACCCGTCTCTAAATGATAATCAAATCAAAGTCATGTCGTTCAATATCCGGTATTACAACAATGACAAAGATACGGGAGAAAAGTCATGGGAAGCTCGTACGGCAGCTTTTATTCCGATGATCGGAGAACATAAACCGACGGTGATCGGTATGCAGGAAGCGCGGCCACCACAACTGAAGTGGCTGGAAGAGAACTGGAAAGAGTATGGATATGTAGGTAAGGGGCGTCGTGCCAACAATGCCAACAATGATGAATTTGTTCCTATCTTTTATCGGAAAAAGGCTGTTGAACTAATCAAGTGGGATTGTTTCTGGCTTTCCGAAACTCCGGATGTTCCGGGTTCTCTAGGATGGGACAGTAATGTTCCTCGTATAGCAACATGGGCAATCTTCAAACACATAGCTTCCGGTAAGAAATTCTTCTTTATCAATACTCACATTGATGTAGGCTCTACCATCGCTCCGGGCAAGTCGATGGAAGTGATTGTGAATAAAATGTCCGAGCTCAATCCGGAAGGATTGCCGATGTTACTGACCGCCGACTTTAACAAGCAGATTGACAGTGATATCTTTAACGGAGTTAAAACATTCATGACAAACGTCCGTTTATCGGCTCCGATCACAGACTCGAAATACTCTTATACAGGCTTTGGTACTGCCAATCCTTATATTGTAGATCATATCTTTTGTACAGGCTTTAAGGCTTTGAAGTTTGAGACGATAGATAAAGTTTATCAGAATATCACTTATATCTCCGATCATTATCCCATCATCGGTAAATTGGAATACGTGAAGTAATGAAACGATCATCTAAAATTACAGAAACGCAATGAAAAGAATCATATATGTATTGGTAGCTGTTATCGGTCTGTTGATTGGGTGTACACCTGATGAAGAGACATGGGTACAAGCTGGATTCACTACTGATAAGGAATCCTATGAGATTGGTGATTTGATTACCCTGACAAATACGTCGACAGCGGAGAATGCCCAGATTGCAGTCTGCAAATGGGAATTTATGGGTAAAGTTTCCTACGAACTGACTGCTCCCGAACCATTTAGCGTGGAGGAGGGCGGAGACTATCTTTTTCGTTTGACTGTCACTTCGGATCGCGGTGCAATGAAATCAGTCTTTGAAAAGACAATTAAAATAATAGATGATGGTGTACGCCCTACGGCAGACTTCAGCTGGCTGCCCGAACGAATTGTAGCGGGCGAAGAGGTTGCTTTTACAGATCAGTCGAAAGCAGCGGAAGGATCTGAGATTGTCAAAAGAGAATGGACGTTCGGTGCTATCCTCTCTACAGAGGAAAACCCGAAAATCACTTTCGGTTCGCATGGAAAAATAAACGTATCACTGACTGTAACGGACAATAAAAAAAGGAAAGATACGAAGACTGTCACAATGGATATAGCCAAGGGAGTCGGTAGTCTTGGCGTGTTATGGTCTCATTCTTACGATGAGCAGGGAGTGGTGTACGGAACTTCTCCGGCAACAAGCTCGGATGGTCGGTATATATATGTTTCTTCCAGCAATTATAACTTGGTTTGTTTTACGAAACTCGGTGAACGAACTTGGGGATTTGATTGCGGACAGAACAATGAACCGAACCGAGGTTCTGACTATCAGCACCCGACTCCTACGGTGGATTCCGACGGAACGGTGTATGTGGCTGTCGGAGACAATACTACCAAGGCGGGAGCAGATGCATCCAAGTCTGCCAGTCTCTATGCTGTAAAAGGCGGTGCAGACGGTGTTACACAGAGATGGTTTACAGCGATTGGTGCAAAATCGAGTATGCGTCCTTTCGGTGCTCCGGTTGTCACGGACCAGTATGTGATGATCCTGACGAATTCGGCCCCAAGTACAGATGGAAAACATTTCCGTATTTATGATAAGGTATCCGGGGTGCTTAAATATTCGGAAAAAACGTCTTCCGGAAGTTATGGTGGTTGTGTGGGATTGAAAGATGGCAGGATACTTGTTAACACGGGTCAGAGTAGTGGACGATCGTATGGTACACACATATTCTTCCCGGAAGGCAATAGTTGGAGCAAGTCGGCCAATGAGCAGAATTATGCTCCGAATGACCAGCCTAATGGCAGCCAGATCGCTATTGGTGCAGATGGAAAAGCATATATCCTTTGCCTTAATTTAGGAGCCCGCATATCTACCAATGAGACGAAAGCATTAGTCTATTGCTATGATACCCAGAAAACTATCAAGGGTAAAGTTTCAACACCAGAATGGTATACTGCCGTGAAAGGAGACAATAAACAAACCGGTTATGGCTTGGTGGTTGATGGAAATGGGGTTGTGTATGTAGCTACTGATAAATATATTACTGCCATCTCTTCTACAGGTTCCGTTTTGTGGGCAACGGAAGTAGCGGGTACTGCTTATGGCGTTCCTGCTATAGATAATGAAGGGTATATCTACTATAATGATGCAGAAAAAGGTTCTTTAGTGAAACTCGAACCGGCTACAGGAAAAGCTATCGCTTCACTCCAGCTTGGAACCGAACTGAAATCATCGCCCACCATATCTGCTGATGGCACAATCTATGTGACTGGTATGCTGGAAGGAAAACCCACCCTGTTTGCTATTGAAGGAGCGGCGACAGGCTATGCAGCCAATGCCTGGTCGCAGATGGGCGGTAATCCGGGTAAGAGCGGATATATGTATTAGTTTTTTATCCATACAAACTTTTAGTTAGCATGTCTCTTTTTTCGTCGGAGCAGGCGTTGCCCTGCTCCGATGAGAAAAGACTGACTGTGCATTTACAAAAGGCTTATAAAATAGAGATAAGATGAGAAAAAGGAACTTTTTAATATTACTGCTGTTGAGCGGGAATTGTTGCCGGAAAAGGAACGATCCCTGATGCATGGAAATCTCTGACTCTGAAAGGAATAGGAAAAGAGAAAAAGAATTATATCATTCAATGAATGGACGGGATATGAGATTTCTTGTTTTTCTTTTGGCTATATATAGTGTAGTAATACCATGTAAATGTCGCATCTGCAAACTAAAATAACCCCTATTTTGTTGTCTTTATACAGTATTGAGTTTTTAGCGAATAAATATATAAATAATGATGAAGATGACAAAGAACTTATTGTTAGGGATTGCTGCCGTATGTGGCAGCACTTTTCAGGCTGTAGCTTGTACGGGAGTCTCGCTGACATCCCGTGACGGCAGTTATGTGCAAGCCCGTACGATTGAATGGGCGCGCGGTGTGTTGCAAAGCGAGTATGTGATTATTCCACGTGGCCAACAGCTCACGTCGTTCACTCCTACAGGTGTCAACGGATTAACGTTTACGGCAAAATATGGAGTGGTTGGTCTGACTGTTGTACAAAAAGAATTTATAGCCGAGGGAATCAATGAGGCAGGACTTTCTGCCGGACTATTTTTCTTTCCTCATTATGGGGGATATGAAACGTATGATGCTGCACAGAACCAGCGGACGCTGGCAGACCTTCAAGTGACGGAGTGGTTGTTGTCGCAGTTTGCCACTATCGACGAGGTGAAGGCAGCCCTTTCTTCTGTACGTGTGGTAGGATTGGAAAAGACAGCGGTAGTACATTGGCGTATCGGTGAACCGTCGGGGCGTCAGGTTGTGTTGGAAATTGTAGGTGGCGTGCCGCATTTTTATGAGAATGAAGTAGGAGTATTGACAAATGCTCCCGGCTTTGAATGGCAACTTACAAATCTGAACAACTACGTCAATCTTCATCCGGGTGACGCTTCCATGCAAAAATTGAGCGGTATTACGTTGCAACCGACTGGTGGAAACTCCGGTTTTCTCGGTATTCCGGGGGATGCCACGCCTCCTTCGCGGTTTGTGCGTGCTGCTTTTTATCGGGGGACAGCTCCGCAACGTGCCACAGGCTTTGATACTGTGCAGCAATGTTTCCACTTGCTTAATAATTTTGATATTCCTATCGGTATAGAACATTCGCAGGGTGATATTCCGGATATTCCCAGTGCTACGCAATGGACCTCGGCTATCGACCTCACGAACCGGAAGGTTTATTATAAAACCGCCTATAACAATTCGATACGTTGCATTGACTTGAAGGCTATTGATTTCTCAAAGGTAAAATATCAATCACAACCGTTGGATAAGATACAGGAGCAACCGGTTGAAATGGTTAAGATTCCACGGTAAAATACGGAACGGTATGGAGGTGCTCCTGGATGATAGGGACGATGAACAGGGGAATATAAGTCAGGTGTTAGGGTAAATCGTGTACAAAAAATAATTGGAGATTAAAATAATTGAGGATTAAATTGAAGAGTAACTATAATAACTGTATCTTTGGAAATATGGAAGATAAAACGAATATAATTCAGATACAGCGTTATCATTCTCCTTGTGGTGATTTGATGCTTGGCTCGGTTGAGGATAAGCTTTGCCTTTGTGACTGGGCGGCTGAAAGTCATCGGGATATTGTAGACAGGAGATTGCGGAAACTGTTGAAAGCTGGTTATGAGGAAAGTACATCAGATGTGATACAGGAAGCGATTCGGCAGTTGGATGAATATTTCAATGGCAAGCGGACTGTGTTTGAGGTGCCTTTGCTTTTTGTTGGTACGGAGTTTCAGAAGAGTGTATGGCATAAGTTGTTGGAGATTCCATACGGTTCGACTGTGTCATACGGTGAGTTGGCACGACAACTGAATGTGCCGAAGGCTGTCCGTGCGGTTGCTGCTGCTAACGGGGCGAACGCTATTTCTATTTTTGCTCCGTGCCATCGTGTGATTGGCAGTAACCAAGCGCTTGTAGGGTATGCCGGTGGACTTTCTGCTAAAAAGAGGTTGCTGGATTTGGAATTAAATGGTAAGCCTCTGTTATGAATGAGTGTTTTTTGTATATATTCTGAATATTTGATTTTGACGATAGATAAAAGTAGTATGATACGTTTTTCTGCCTATTCGGCTGACGCTGGTCATGTATATTGGCGGCACATGAATCCGATGTTGTGTAGGAGAGGCTTGTCTGGTTGGGCGACAAGCCTCTTTATTTCAATCTAATAGTGATTAAATATCCACTCTTTCCTGTGTTTTTCTGCCGCCATACGCACCGGCTGCACAACACACACCTGCGCCGACCAACATAGCAAAGAATGAAATCAAAGCGGAACGTGCTGCTGCGTCTGTTGCCTTATCAGCAGCCACTAATGCTTTATGTTTGATTTCTTTCCATTCTTGTTCCGCTTTTTGCAGGTTTGCTTCCAGCTTATCTATCTGTTTGCCGGCTTCCGCACGTGCATTATCTATTAGATTCATATATTCTTCAACCGTCTTGTCCGCTTCTGCTTTGGACATTTTTGTATTATTGGCTATCGCTTTAGACAAATCGTTCTTATCGATCTTTTGACTAAGATTTTCTGCACGTTGTTTCAGGCGTTCTAGGAAACCATTAATGGTTTCATCCGTTTCTTGGGGAGAAGCCACAATTTCTTTGACCGATTTGCTTAAGTCATCCTTTACCTCTTCCAGTTGTTTGTTCAGGTAGTCTGGTTGCAACTCCTTCACATTGCTTTTGATAAGTGCGGTACGGATGTTTTGCGGTATGTTTTCTTCTTTCAGCGTAGCATTGAAATCAATCTTTCCGAATAAATCTTCTGCTTTCTCTGATAATGCGGAAACACCATTCCCAACAATACCTCCTGCTCCGGATATGACGTTTCCGGTGACAGATGAAACAGCTCCTAAGGCATTTGCTGTCATTTTAGCTGCTCCAACAGCTAAGAAAATTCCTAAGATAGCGGCAACAATCAAGGTGGTTGCCCAAACAAGAAAACCGTGTATGATTCCGTCCATGCCTGCCAATTTGCCTGCAACAAATCCGCCTGCCGCCATACTGACAATCAGTATGATAGCAGAGCCGATGCCGACGGCTGCACCTATCCCTGAAGCCGGATGTTCGGATAAAGGATCTAGCATGAATAGTCCGATACTTGAATTTAGAATAGATAGCAATACGGAAATCGCCAAGACGGTCATTACACCGCCGAAAACGCTGCCCCAGGAGACTCTGCCCTTAAGGTCAGCCAAACTTAATTTTCTCATAATTGTAAGGTTTTTAAGTTAATAATGTATTCATACTTCAGAAAAAGAAACAGTGCAAAAAGATTTTTTGTTTGATAATTTGTGTGATGATACTTTATTCTTGTGTTAAAAGATGAATAGGGGCTCATGCGACACTGCTCTATATGATTTGTTTTCATTTAAATAGATGTTAAATACATTTGTAACCTTCGAACTATATTTTTTGATGTACTGTTGTTTCAAATGAGAGCGTAACTAATGTTGGATCAGTATAGTTTGGATATATTATGGACTTACATTCAGGATTGCCCTATTGGGTTATTAAAAATTCGTTATTGGATTATTTTCATCCGTTGAAGGATGATTTTTCTACAGATATTGTGGTGATAGGCGCCGGCATCACCGGAGCTTTGATGGTGCACGAATTGTGCAATGCTGGTTTAAAATGCTGTGTAATAGATAAACGTAGTATTGCAACAGGGAGTTCTGCGGCAAGTACTGCTTTGTTGCAGTATGAGATAGATGTCCCTCTTTGCCGGATGGCGGAAATGATTGGAGAAGATAATGCAGTGACTGCATACCGTGCATGTTTGCAATCTATTTCCGACATTGAAAAGGTATTGGAGTCCACTGGGGTAGAGGCCGGATTCGAGAGGGTGCCCAGTCTGTTTTATGCGAGTACTCAGAAAGATGTGAAACTGGTGAAGGAAGAATATGAGATGCGGAAAAAGCATCATCTACCCGTTTCGCTGCTTGGGAAAGAAGAAATAAAGGAGCGTTATAAGTTGCAGGTGCCGGGCTGTGGGCTGTTGAATGAAGTGTCGGCGCAGATTGATGCTTATAGGGCAGCTACCGGTCTGTTGCTTTACCATATAAAGAAAGATGGGCTGGAGGTTTTCACTCATACAGGTGTAAAGGAATGTGTTGAGAAGCGTGGAGGATATGTCGTCGAAACAGACGGAGGGTATAAAATTGAATGTAAATATGTGATTGTGGCAGCCGGATTTGAAGCCGGGAAATTCCTGCCCCGGGAGATTATGGATTTGACATCGACTTATGCACTAGTGTCTCATCCGGTGGATCCCGGTGAACTTTGGCCTGAACATTGTCTGATTTGGGAGACAGCCGATCCATATTTGTACATCCGGACTACTGGCGGCAACCGTATTATTGTGGGTGGTGAAGACGAGGAATTCTGTGATCCAGAACGTCGTGATGCGTTGCTTAGAAAGAAAATCCGTATATTGGAGAAGAAATTCAGAAAGTTGTTTCCGGATATTCCTTTCAAAACGGAGATGGCGTGGTGTGGTACGTTCAGTACGACGAAAGACGGTTTGCCTTTTATCGGAACTTGGCCGGGTAAGAAACGGATGTTTTTTGATTTGGGATATGGTGGCAATGGCATTACTTTCAGTATGATTGGAGCACAGATTATATGTAAAAAGCTGCAAGGGATGGAAGATGAGCGTAGTAAAGTCTTCGGTTATGAAAGGATTGAAAAGTATGGGTCGTAAGATTACGTTTTCCCGTTGGCTTGATGTCTGAATATGATCCATACAGATATAACAAAGGGAGCTGTTAAGGTAATGATACCCAAACTCATTCCTAGAATCTGTAATACGGTGGACAGTAAGACGGAGCATCCTGCCCATACGCCTCTTTTCCAGCCCGTTCCTCCTAAAGCTATGGCACATAATACACCATTATAGCCCATTAATCCGGCATTTAAGTATGTAGCATCTACTTCAAGTAGAATGGCTAGGGGAATAGGAAGAAGTGCTCCCAGGATAGTATAGAGACTTGCCTTCCGAGAATTAACCAAAATGCCTATGAGGAAAAATAATCCGGCGAGAACTGTATTTCCCTGAAACATGACTTGGCCTATACCGAAACAGAAGGCTTTGAAATAATTAATATTCTGTGTGGTATCAATAATCGTATCGGAAACGACTAGTAAATCTGGTATAAGCCAGCTGCAAACTCCCAACATTCCCCATACAGCAAGAATGAAAGGGGCAGTAAATCCGGGGAGCAAACGTTGCCGACTGAAAAAATAGGCAATCCATGTGGAAAGTGCCGAAGCGATAATCAACATGATTAAACTTCCTACTGATAATTGTAAAAATACGCCAACTGCTATACCTACTAAAGTTCCATTAAATCCGTATAATCCATTTTTAATATCGTCATACTTATATCCCGAAAAATAGGCTGTCAGCGTACTTATTATATTACCACAGACTGCTAGTATCCCCATTTGCCATGAGTTTAGAAATATTCCAATTAACATTAATAATCCGGATAGCGCATTATTTTGAAACATCACTTGTCCTATTCCACGTCCTAGGATGAGAAATAAATTGTGTATAAAGACCATTTGTGTAAAATATTGACTGATGAAATGATGACAAAAGTACAATCTTCTATTGAAAATAGCAAGTTTAAGAGATGTGCAATATAAGATTGTGAATTATATGTTACTAGTAAAATTTTGCGGGGTAGGGGCTCATTCTGAAAATTGGGGGATTTGATTCAGGACAATCACATTCTTAACAAAATAGATTCATTCCTGTGTGACAATGAGCTAAATGTAAGCGTCTCCGCGATGCCGTTACTTCTTCCATTTATCCGGTAATAGTTCTCTGAGATATTTAAACCATTTGTCTCGTAAATCTCCATCTGTAATTTGTCCTCGATAAATACTTGGAAAAAACGAAGATCCGCCTTTTCGATGTAAATTATCTGTGTAGTCTCTTTTCTGACCTCTGAAAAAAGAACAAAGTCTGAATTGGCACATGCCAACTGTGTCATTTGCTTACGTAGTTCGAAATATGAATCGATAAACACACCATCCGATTCTACCAAATTTTTATCATCAATATTGTAGTTGAAAAAAATGGTGTTAAACGAGGCTTTATAGGGCGCATGATAACTATAATTTTGAGACTTTAATCATATGAATAAGATAATCATCCCACTCGATTTTTTCTTCTTGCGAGTTGGTGATGACAAGGAGGTTGTCGCAGTGAAGCTCTTCGGCGGCTTCGACAAGGGCATTGAGTTCGCGTTTGCGGGTTTTCTCGGAAGTCATGTCGTAGCAGACCTGTATCAGTTGCTCTACTTTTGCGCCTTTACGGGTGACGAAATCTATCTCTTTGTCGTTGCGGGTGCGGTAATAGAACAGAGTTTGTCCGGGAATATAGCCACGACGCAGGAGTTCGACAAATACTTGGTTTTCCAACAGTCTGCCGAGGTTTTCACTAAGATTGAACGCTGTGCTTTGAACAAAACCGTTGTCAACGATATATACCTTTTTCGGAGCCTTGTTCATCAGTTTCAGCTTGTTATTGAAGCGTGGCAAATAGAAGAACAGGTAAGGTTCATTGAGATAGTCGCAGAATTTCTTTGTAGTCGCCACGCTTGACAGCCCCAATTCTCTGGCAAGTTCGTTGGCTGAAATCGGATTGCAGAAATTTGACAACAGATAGGTGGCAAGATTGTATAGATCGGTTGTATTCCTTACGTTGTGGCGTTTGGCGACATCTTTCAGCAGAATTGAATCAAACAGGGTAGAAAGATAACTCTTGGTTATGCCACGAGCCGGAATTGTTTCAGGATACCCGCCGTTTCGCATATAGTCATCAGCGAGCACTATTGCCTGTGCCGCCTGTTCCTCTCGGGCGGGACAGATGTTTTTCCACCTCATAGTTTCATCAAGACTGAAAGGCAACATCTCAATTTGGAGATAACGACCTGTCAGCACTGTTGCCATTTCACTGCTCAACATATTGGCATTACTTCCTGTGATTATCAAATTCTTTCTCCGGCGATATAGCTTGCTTACCCACAAATCCCAATCCGGAAGATTCTGAATTTCATCAAGTAGCATAAAATCATAATCGGGATAGACATCATCAAGTGCCGACATTGCCAGATCCTCGTCCCATTTTTCAAGCAACTGGTTATCGTCAAAGTTGAGGTAGGCAAAATTCTTGCCTTGCAGCATCAGCAGTGCAAAAACGGATTTACCTACGCGGCGAGGGCCGGTTATAAGTTTGATAAGCGGATTTTGCAAAAGTTCGTCAGCGTCATACTTGGTATGCCGTTGCTGATAAGGGCGCGACAACAATTCGTCGCGTTCTGCCCGCTGATTGAGTATCGTTGTTTTCATTACAGTCCGTTTTAGATTGCAAATATAGCGCATTTTATTCAATTAAATCATTGTATTGAATAAAATAGGGATTTTTTATTCAATAGATACGTACATAATGGCTATTTTTGAGCAATCAAAGACATGAATACAAATATAGTGTCATTCGATATGTTATTTCATCCCGTATTTTTTCCTCTTTCCCCATAGGGCTCTTTCAGAGATTCCGAGCAATTTTGCGGCTTGAACCATATTGCTGGAAAATGGCTTAGTTGTAATTCTTGGGGATTTGATTCAGGGCAATCACATCCCTAAAATTTCATTTCTGTACGGTTTTGAATGAAACCGTTCGGAAATGAGCCAAGTCTTGATCCATACTAAGATTTAAAATGATATAATTATCTTGCACACCGTCTGCTGTGATTACTTAGTTGTTCCTTCCTGTTGACGGTAGTTCCCATTTGTTTCAAGCACTTGAAACAAAGTGTTCATAGGCTTGAAACAAGGTGTTTACTTACTTGGAACAAAGTGTTTCTCTATAGGAAACAAAGTGTTTCATTACTTTGAACAAGTAATTTGATGCCTTGATTCTATAAATGACTGCATAGTTTTCGGGAATTATGGATCAGTCTAAAAAATCGGGGGACAGTTTGGAAGTCTGGATAATGTGCTTCAGG
>CAPYSS010000030.1:0-39777 GCA_948742525.1 Bacteroides caecimuris
CATCTTTACCCGGTTCGTAGCCTGCGGCTTTGATAGCGGCAAGGATCGAGTTCAGGGCATCTTCGGTACCTTCGAGGTTAGGGGCGAAACCTCCTTCATCACCTACGGCAGTACTTAAACCACGGTCTTTCAAAACCTTTTTCAAGGCATGGAATACTTCAGCACCCATCCGCAGACCTTCTCTGAAAGAAGGAGCACCTACGGGACGAATCATAAATTCCTGAAATGCGATAGGAGCATCGCTATGTGAACCACCGTTGATGATGTTCATCATCGGTACAGGCATTACATACGTATTTGTTCCACCGATGTAACGGTATAGGGGAAGATCCAAATAGTTGGCGGCAGCTTTGGCTACGGCAAGAGATACACCGAGAATGGCGTTGGCTCCTAAATTGGATTTGGTTTTAGTGCCGTCTAATGCCAGCATTGCGTAGTCGATACCTCTCTGATTGAGCGAAGACATACCAACCAGTTTCGGAGCGATGATTTTATTTATATTATCAACCGCTTTTTGTACTCCTTTTCCACCGTAACGTTTTTTGTCACCATCGCGAAGCTCCAATGCTTCATGTTCACCTGTGGAAGCACCGGACGGTACAGATGCACGTCCTGTGATGCCGGATTCCAATACTACGTCAACTTCTACTGTGGGATTACCTCTTGAATCGAGAATTTCTCGAGCTACAATTTTTTCAATTTTCATCGTTTCTATTGTTTTTTGAATAAAATTTCTGCAAAAGTACGGACTTGACGGGAAGTCGCTAGTCCGACCTTATATGATAACAACGGGACGATGTTTTTTGTTTGAGTGTGGCGCGGTGAATTTGCAGGATTTTAATCTTCGATAATAACCCCTAACAGTGGAAGCAAATCCATAGCTTGCAAGGAGGTGATGATAGCCCCTTTCAGATCGCTGATGTTAAGTGTGATTCCGCTGATGCGGGAAGTGCGCAAATCTATTCCGCGAAGCGGAGCGTGTGAGAAATCGGCTTCTACAAGGTCGCAACTGTCAAAAGCAACAGATGAAAAACGGCAGTCGTTCAGAGTTCCGTTGCGGAGCTGGCTGTGTGCGAAACGTACCTGATTCATTTTACTCATAGAGAGGTTGATGTAACCGGCATTGCAGTCGTGCAGCAAGACATGATTCATCGTTGCTTCAGATAGATTGGTGCCCAATAGTTTGCAGGAAATGAATTCTACCCGGTAGAGAGAACTTTCGGCGAAAGAGATGTTGGATAAATCACAGTTCTCGAACCTGACATCGGTCAGTTGGGAAGAACGGAATTTACAGTCGCTGAATGTCTGATTTTGGAAAGTACAGTTCTTGAAACTTTTATAAGATTTGTCGATACCTTCTTCTTTTCCTTTGCGGAATAAAAGATGAGAGACGGTTTCTTCTTTGTCGAGCCATTTCAGTAGGGTAGTGGTACTGACTTCCTGTTCCTCCATCATAGGAGGAACTACTCGGATGGGTTTGATTGGTTTTCTTTTCATCATGCCTTTCCCACATAGCCACCAGCTGCCACAGCGGCCAATCCTATACCTATACTTATTAATGTATATAGAATAAATGCTCCGTAAAATTCTCCTTTCAATAGAGCTACACCGTCGTTGGAGAAAGTAGAGAACGTTGTGAAACCTCCACATAAGCCCGTTGTTAGAAACAAACGGACTTCGAGTGGAAGGTGAAACCGTTCTGAAAGGGCATAAAACAGGCCGATAAGAAAACTACCGAGGAGATTGACGGTGAAAGTAGCCCATGGAAAATGGTAGGGGACGATCCGTTCGTGCATTAACAACTGAATGAGATAACGCAATGCACTGCCTGTGCCTCCGCCGATAAAGATATAGATAATTTCTTTACTCATTTGATTGACGGATTGATATTATTTGTTGTAAGCGACCTCGAAATCCGTTTCGAGTTGCTCGAAACCTCCAGGATAAACTAAGGCGTTGTGTCATATAAATAATAAAATGTTTATTGTGATTGAGATAATAATCTGCAAATATAGAAAGATTATGCAATATTCATATTTAATCCTTTTAATTTATTCACCATAGACACTATATTTTTTCTGGTCTCAAAATATATTATCTGCTTTATTATTAAATACTTATTCTGTTTTTGGTTCTGTATCCCTCTATATTTTCTTTATAAAGAAAAACACCTTTTGTGTTTCCGGTCTATCTTTGCCATACGATTATTAACTAACTCATTTATATCATGAAGAACATGAAAATAGGAACTGTAATAGGGCTTTGTCTGTTGCTCTCTTTTTTCTTCGGCACATCAGCTAAAGCCGAAAGTATCACTTCTCCTGACGGACAATTAAAACTTAATTTCTCTGTCAATGCGCAAGGAGAACCGATGTACGAACTCTCTTATAAAGGAAAAGAAGTAATTAAACCTTCGAAACTGGGATTGGAATTAAAGAATGATCCGGGACTGATGAACGGATTTACGCTGATCGATACGAAAACTGCTACTTTTGACGAGACATGGCAACCTGTGTGGGGAGAGGTGAAATCCATCCGCAACCATTATAACGAAATGGCTGTCACCTTGAATCAAAAGGCACAAGATCGTAATCTGATTATTTGTTTTCGTCTTTATAACGATGGTTTGGGATTCCGTTATGAATTTCCACAGCAGAAAAATCTGAATTACTTCGTTATCAAAGAAGAACATTCTCAATTCGCTATGGCTGGCGACCATACAGCCTTCTGGATTCCCGGCGATTATGATACGCAGGAATATGACTATACCGAATCCAAACTTTCAGAAATTCGCGGATTATTGCAAGGGGCAATTACTCCAAATGCTTCTCAAACACCTTTCTCTCCGACAGGTGTACAAACTTCCCTGCAAATGAAAACGGCCGACGGATTGTATATCAATTTGCATGAAGCCGCTTTGATCGACTATTCTTGTATGCATCTGAATCTGGACGATCAGAACCTGGTTTTTGAATCATGGCTGACTCCTGATGCGAAAGGAGATAAGGGGTATATGCAGACTCCCTGCCGTTCACCCTGGCGTACGGTGATTGTAAGTGATGATGCCCGTGATATTCTGGCTTCCAAATTGACATTGAATCTGAATGAGCCTTGTATGTATGAAGATGTTTCCTGGATTAAGCCGGTGAAATATATCGGAGTGTGGTGGGAAATGATCACCGGAAAAGGTTCCTGGTCGTATACGGATGATGTTTATTCGGTGAAACTTGGACAGACGGATTATTCCAAAACAAAGCCAAGTGGACGCCATTCAGCCAACAATGATAAAGTGAAACGTTATATTGATTTTGCTTCCGAACATGGATTCGACCAGGTATTGGTGGAAGGCTGGAATGAAGGTTGGGAAGACTGGTTTGGAAAATCGAAGGATTATGTCTTTGATTTCGTCACTCCGTATCCTGATTTTGACGTGAAAATGCTTAATGCGTATGCTAAGGAAAAAGGGGTGAAGCTGATGATGCATCACGAGACCTCTGCTTCTGTACGTAACTACGAACGTCATCTTGATAAAGCATATCAGTTTATGATAGATAACGGGTATAATGCTGTGAAAAGTGGATATGTAGGTAACATTATTCCTCGTGGAGAACATCATTACGGACAGTGGATGAATAACCATTATTTATATGCGGTAGAAAAAGCTGCCGAATATAAGATATGTGTAAATGCCCACGAAGCAACCCGTCCCACAGGATTATGCCGTACCTACCCGAATCTGATTGGTAACGAATCGGCTCGTGGCACAGAATATGAAGCTTTTGCAGGTAACAAACCGTTCCATACGACCTTGCTTCCTTTCACCCGTCAGATTGGTGGACCGATGGATTATACGCCGGGTATTTTTGATACCAAACTATCTTTCTTGTCGGGCGACCACAGCTTTGTACGTACTACTTTGGCCAAACAATTAGCGCTTTATGTAACGATGTACAGTCCTTTGCAAATGGCAGCCGACCTTCCGGAAAGTTACGAACGCCACATGGATGCATTTCAATTTATCAAAGAGGTAGCTATTGATTGGGACGACAGCAAGTATCTGGAAGCAGAACCGGGAGATTATATTACAGTGGCACGTAAAGCAAAAGGCACTGATAACTGGTTTGTAGGCGGCATTACTGACGAAAATCCTCGTACTTCTACTTTTACGCTTGATTTTCTTGAACCGGGAAAACAATATGTAGCCACTCTTTATGCTGACGGAAAAGATGCGGACTTTGAAAAAAATCCGACCTCTTACCAGATAAAAAAAGGATTGGTGACAAATAAAAATAAGATATCTGTGAAGTTGGCACGCAGCGGAGGGTTTGCAGTAAGTCTGATAGAAGCAACTCCCACCGACTTGAAAACAATCAGGAAATGGAAATAAGATTCAGGTAAAAAGATTGTTTACGGATTCCTCGTTTTTTAATAAATATTAGTTGTGCTTCGCAAAGAAAACTAAAACTTTGCGGAGCACTTTTTTTATGGGACGGATTCTTTTTTGTACTTTTGCGCCATCTTTTTTAAAACATTATCAATAAAGAGAACAACATGGGAGGTTTTTTCGGAACAGTCTCGAAAACTAGTTGCGTGACTGATTTATTCTATGGCACAGATTATAACTCACATCTGGGTACCAAGCGAGGAGGACTCGCAACATACAGTGAGGAAAAAGGGTTTATCCGCTCCATTCACAATTTGGAAAGTACTTATTTCCGAACCAAATTTGAAGGGGAACTAGACAAATTTAAAGGAAACGCCGGCATCGGCATCATTAGCGACACAGACGCACAACCTATCATCATCAATTCTCATCTCGGGCGCTTCGCCATTGTCACAGTCGCTAAAGTAGCCAATATCCAGGAATTGGAAGAAGAACTTCTCAGTCAAAACATGCACTTCGCCGAACTTAGTTCGAGCAGCACCAACCAGACGGAACTTATCGCATTACTTATTATACAAGGTAGAACCTTTGTTGAAGGTATCGAAAATGTGTTTAAGCACATTAAAGGTTCTTGCTCTATGCTGCTCCTGACAGAAGATGGTAGTATTATCGCTGCCCGTGACCATTGGGGACGTACTCCGGTGGTGATTGGAAAGAAAGACGGTGCTTATGCTGCAACGAGCGAATCATCCAGTTTCCCGAATTTGGATTATGAGATTGAGAGATATTTAGGTCCCGGCGAGATTGTCCGTATGTATGACGATCACATCGACCAGCTTCGCAAACCCAATGAAGATATGCAAATTTGCTCATTCCTGTGGGTGTACTATGGTTTCCCGACTTCTTGCTATGAAGGAAAGAATGTGGAAGAAGTGCGTTTCACCAGCGGATTGAAAATGGGGCAGACGGATGAATCGGAGGTGGATTGCGCTTGCGGTATTCCTGATTCGGGAGTGGGTATGGCTTTAGGATATGCCGAAGGAAAGGGAGTTCCCTATCATCGTGCTATCTCGAAATATACACCGACGTGGCCTCGTAGCTTTACTCCCAGCAATCAGGAGATGCGTTCGCTGGTAGCCAAGATGAAGCTGATTCCTAACCGTGCGATGTTGCAAAATAAACGTTTGTTGTTCTGTGACGATTCGATTGTACGGGGAACTCAATTGCGTGATAACGTGAAGATTCTGTATGATTATGGAGCAAAAGAGGTACACATGCGTATCGCTTGTCCGCCATTGATTTACGCTTGTCCGTTTGTCGGTTTCTCGGCTTCCAAAAATGCATTGGAGTTAATAACCCGCCGCATTATCAAGGAACTGGAAGGCGATGAGAATAAGAATCTGGAGAAATATGCCACTACCGGTTCGCCGGAATACGAAAAGATGGTTAGCATTATTGCCGAGCGTTTCGGACTAAGTTCATTGAAGTTTAACACGCTGGAAACGTTGATTGAGGCTATCGGATTACCTAAATGCAAAGTATGTACACATTGCTTTGATGGTAGCAGCCACTTTTAAAGCAGTAAAATAGGATATTTAACTATCCGGATAAAAGCATACAATAAAAAAGAGCCGTGAATTGCTTTGTAATTCACGGCTCTTTTTTTACCTTTACGGCACTATAAACTATCAAATTGTAAATTGTAAATCGTTAAATCGTAAATAGAAATGACTTTAGTAGACAGATTTTTAAAGTATGTAAGCTTCGATACACAATCTGATGAATCGACTGGGCTTACTCCAAGTACTCCGAAGCAGATGATTTTTGCTGAATACTTGAAGAAAGAGTTGGAATCTTTGGGATTGGAAGATATTACTTTGGATGAGCATGGCTATCTTTTTGCTACACTTCCTGCCAATATAGATAAAGAAGTACCCACTATCGGATTTATTGCCCACATGGATACAAGTCCTGATATGACAGGTAAAGATGTCACTCCGCGGATTGTGGAAAAATATGATGGCTCGGATATTGTGCTTTGTGCTGAAGAGAATGTGATTCTTTCTCCGTCTCAATTCCCTGAATTGCTGGATCATAAGGGAGAAGACTTGATTGTAACCAACGGAAAAACGTTGCTCGGTGCCGACGACAAAGCGGGGATTGCGGAAATTGTATCTGCGGTGGTTTATCTGAAGGAACATCCTGAAATCAAGCACGGTAAAATCCGTATCGGCTTCAATCCTGATGAAGAAATCGGTGAAGGTGCTCATAAATTCGATGTAGAGAAATTCGGTTGCGAATGGGGTTATACGATGGATGGAGGTGAAGTAGGGGAGTTGGAGTTTGAGAACTTTAATGCCGCTGCCGCAAAAATAACCTTTAAAGGACGTAATGTGCATCCGGGATATGCCAAGGATAAGATGATTAACTCTATCTATCTTGCCAATCAGTTTATCATGATGCTTCCCTCACAGGAAAGACCGGAACATACGACCGGCTATGAAGGATTTTATCACTTGATCGGTATTCAGGGAGATGTGGAGCAAAGCACTGTATCTTATATCATCCGCGATCATGACCGTGCAAAATTTGAGGACCGTAAAAAAGAGATGGAACGTCTGGTAGCTCAAATGAATGCTGAATATGGAGCTGGTACAGTGACGCTCGAACTACGCGACCAGTATTATAATATGCGTGAGAAAATAGAACCGGTAATGCACATCATCGATACTGCTTTTGCAGCTATGGAATCCGTTGGCGTGAAACCGAACGTAAAACCGATTCGTGGAGGTACGGATGGTGCCCAGCTCTCTTTCAAAGGATTGCCTTGTCCGAATATCTTTGCCGGTGGTCTGAATTTCCACGGACGTTACGAATTCGTGCCTATCCAGAATATGGAAAAAGCGATGAAAGTGATCGTGAAAATAGCTGAACTGGTAGCCTCCAAATAAAAAAGGTGGTAAACACAGGTAATACTTAATACTTAAAACTTAATACTTGATTAATACTTAATACTTTAAAATAATGAAAACCACTCCGTTTACAGAGAAACATATCATGCTCGGTGCTAAAATGCACGAGTTTGCAGGTTATAATATGCCTATTGAGTACTCCGGTATCATTGACGAACATTTGACTGTTTGTCAAAGTGTCGGTGTATTTGATGTGTCGCACATGGGGGAATTTTGGGTGAAAGGTCCGCAAGCATTAGCCTTTCTGCAGAAAATAACTTCCAATAATGTGGCGGCATTGGCTCCGGGTAAAATACAATATACCTGTTTTCCCAATGAAGAAGGAGGTATTGTAGATGATTTGCTGGTATATCAGTACGAACCGGAAAAATACATGCTGGTAGTCAACGCTGCCAATATAGAAAAAGACTGGAACTGGTGTGTTTCTCACAATACGGAGGGGGCCGAATTGGAAAACTCTTCGGACAACATAGCTCAACTCGCTATACAGGGTCCGAAGGCTGTTCTGGCTCTGCAAAAGTTGACAGACATTGATCTTGCTTCTATTCCATATTATACATTTAAGGTTGGAACGTTTGCAGGCGAAGAGAATGTGATAATCTCCAATACGGGGTATACCGGTGCGGGAGGTTTCGAACTTTATTTCTATCCGTCTGCTGCTGATCGTGTATGGAAAGCGGTTTTTGAAGCTGGTGAGGAATACGGCATTAAACCTATCGGTTTGGGAGCTCGTGATACACTGCGGTTGGAAATGGGCTTCTGTCTGTATGGTAATGACTTGGATGATACTACTTCGCCGATAGAAGCCGGACTGGGTTGGATTACTAAGTTTGTGGAAGGTAAGGATTTTATCAACCGTCCGTTGCTAGAAAAACAGAAAACGGAAGGTGTTACCCGTAAACTGGTTGGTTTTGAAATGGTTGACCGCGGGATTCCCCGCCACGGCTATGAACTGGTAAATGCTGAAGGCGAGAAAGTGGGAGTGGTTACTTCCGGTACGATGTCGCCTACCCGTAAGATTGGTATCGGCATGGGATATGTAAAGCCGGAATATAGTAAGGTGGGTACGGAAATCTGTATTGATATGCGTGGTCGAAAATTAAAAGCAGTGGTAGTGAAGCCTCCTTTTAGAAAATAAGAAATAAGTTTGCAGTTGTGCATAGCCCCGGATAAATCTCGACTCTATCCGGGGCTAACTTATTTTATGGTGGTTATTGTAAAACATATCCGTAGATATGTTGTTTATCCCATAGAAATAATATAATTTTGTCATCAAATACGATGAAATAATGTCTCATTTACCTACTCTTATAGCTGACCTCGCACTGATATTGATCTGTGCAGGTGTGATGACTTTGTTGTTTAAGAAGTTGAAACAACCTCTGGTCCTGGGATATGTAGTTGCCGGATTCTTGGCAAGTCCGCATATGCCGTATACTCCTTCAGTGATGGATACTGCCAATATTAAGACATGGGCAGATATTGGTGTCATTTTCTTATTGTTTGCTCTCGGTTTGGAATTTAGTTTTAAGAAGATTGTCAAGGTGGGTGGTTCTGCCATCATAGCTGCCTGTACCATCATCTTTTGTATGATTTTGTTGGGTATAGGAGTCGGTATGGGCTTTGGTTGGCACCGGATGGACAGTCTGTTTTTAGGTGGTATGATTGCGATGTCATCTACCACTATTATTTATAAAGCTTTTGACGATTTAGGATTAAGGAAGAAACAGTTTACCGGACTGGTGTTGAGCATCTTGATTTTGGAAGATATTTTAGCCATTGTATTAATGGTGATGCTTTCCACTATGGCGGTCAGCCATAATTTTGAAGGGACCGAAATGTTGGAGAGTATCGGCAAATTATTGTTTTTCCTTATCCTGTGGTTTGTTGTCGGCATTTATCTGATTCCTGAATTCTTAAAGCGCTGCCGGAAATTGATGGGAGAGGAGACTTTGCTTATTGTGTCGTTGGCACTTTGCTTTGGTATGGTAGTGATGGCAGCTCATACAGGTTTCTCTGCTGCATTTGGTGCATTTATTATGGGCTCTATTTTGGCGGAAACGATTGAAGCGGAATCCATAGACCGACTGGTGAAGCCTGTCAAGGACCTTTTCGGAGCTATCTTTTTCGTATCGGTCGGTATGATGGTAGATCCGGCAATGATTGTAGAATATGCTGTTCCTATTATAGTGATCACTTTGGCTGTTATTTTGGGGCAGTCTGTCTTTGGTACTTTCGGTGTCATACTCTCCGGAAAACCGTTAAAGACGGCTATGCAATGCGGCTTTAGTTTAACGCAGATTGGTGAATTTGCATTTATTATTGCCTCTTTGGGAGTCTCCTTGCATGTAACGAGTGATTTTCTGTATCCGATCGTAGTAGCAGTCTCTGTTATTACTACTTTCCTGACTCCTTACATGATTCGTTTAGCCGATCCGGCTTTTACTTTTGTGGATGCGCATCTTCCGGAATCATGGAAAAAAGTGATGATGCGTTACTCCTCCGGTTCGCAAACTGCGCTCAATCATGAGAATTTGTGGAAGAAGCTAATCTTGTCAATGGTACGTATTACCGTCGTATATTCAATTGTCAGCATATCGATTATTGCACTCTCTTTTCGTTTTGTTGTGCCATTCTTTAAAGAGAATCTGCCTCATTTCTGGGCGTCGTTATTGGGAGCAGTATTTATTATTCTGTGTATTGCCCCTTTCTTGCGTGCCATTATGGTGAAAAAGAACCATTCAGTCGAATTTATGACTTTATGGCATGATAATCGTGCTAACCGTGCACCATTGTTATCAACAGTCGTGATTCGTATTATGATAGCGGTGCTTTTTGTTATCTTTATTATTTCCGGATTATTTAAAGCGTCTATCGGCTTGATTATTGGTGTGGCCGTGCTTGTCGTTTTGCTGATGGTATGGTCTCGCCGTCTGAAGAAGCAATCGATATTGATTGAACGTCGCTTTTTTCAGAATCTTCGTTCCAGAGATGTACGTGCAGAGTATTTAGGAGAGAAAAAACCGGAATATGCCGGGCGTTTGTTGTCACATGATTTACATCTTGCTGATATGGAAATTCCAGGTGAATCTTGTTGGGCAGGAAAGACATTGATGGAGCTGAATCTGGGAAAGAAGTTTGGAGTTCATGTGGCTTCTATCCTTCGTGGAAAGAGGCGTATTAATATTCCGGGCGGTTCTGTCCGGTTGTTTCCAATGGATAAGATACAGGTGATAGGAACAGATGAACAATTGAGCGTCTTTAATGAAGCGATGCAAAATGGAGCGAAGATAGACTGGGAGGTCTATGAAAAGAGTGAAATGGCCTTGAAGCAATTTTTCATTGACAGTGATTCTGTTTTTCTGGGTAAAACGATTCGTGAATCGGGTATTCGCGACAAATATCATTGCATGATAGCAGGCGTTGAGAGTGAAGACGGTACATTGATGGTTCCCGATGTAAATGCTCCACTCGAAGAAGGTGATGTTGTTTGGGTAGTAGGTGAAAAAGAGGATGTGTACCAATTAGTCGATCAAAAAAACGAAAAAGTACAAGCCGGATAAGAATGGAATACTTATTTTTGTAACGATAAAAACTTAAAATAATAATATCATGAAGAGTGATCCGAAAGAATGTCTGTATTGCCAGAACAATGAAACGCTGCATAATCTGATGATTGAGATAGCGCAATTGAGTGTGTCACGTGTGTTTCTGTTTAAAGAACAAACCTATCGTGGACGTTGTCTTGTTGCTTACAAAGACCATGTGAACGATTTAAATGAATTGAGTGATGAAGACCGTAATGCTTTTATGGCAGATGTAGCGCGTGTCACTCGTGCCATGCAAAAAGCTTTCCAACCGGAAAAGATTAATTATGGTGCATACTCGGATAAATTGTCTCATCTGCATTTTCATTTAGCGCCTAAGTATGTGGATGGACCTGATTATGGAGGTACATTCCAAATGAACCCAGGGAAGGTTTATCTGACTGATGCAGAATATCAGGAATTGATTGATGCTGTTAAAGCAAATCTATAAACGGTAATTTACCGGCGTAGCGCTGGAGCAAGGTTTCCCTGTGGGATGTTGTCATTTAGGAGTTCACCACGGATTACACAGATTCACACAGATTAAATAAATATGTAATTAGTACCCTAATTCACTATGGGGATTCAACGAAAATGAAAATAATCTGTGTGAATCTGTGTAATCCGTGGTGCCTCTTAAATTCCTATTTATTATTCTTCACTGTCAAAATCGAAATCAAAGTCGAAATCATCCATGAATTCTGGAGTTGTAAATTCTTCCAGTTCCCGGCGGTCTTTCTTGGTCGGTCGTCCGGTTCCACGTGCACGATCTATGAATCCGCTGATTTTACTCATTTCAAGCAGTTCGTATTGATCGGGAGTAGTTACGTTTTCCATCATTTCCGATACAAGTTTGGCACCCACACGCTTTTCTATAGTTTGTAATACCTTGAATGAATAAGTGATGGGTGGTTTCTTCACCTGAATAACATCTCCCGGTTTTATCATACGGGCAGCTTTGGCTAGAGAACCGTTGATGGTAATACGTCCTTTTTTGCAGGCTTCTGCTGCAATTGTACGTGTCTTGAAGATGCGGACAGCCCACATCCATTTATCTATTCTTGCTTCGGCCATTTTAGTTAGTTATTTAGTGATAAATAATTCTTTGGTTAGTATTAGTTGACGTTGGCATTTATTGCTAACCATTTATTGTCATCTTTATTTTTTAGGGGGACTAGTCCATTATTTCTTATTAAACTGGTTCATTGTGATGTTAATGCCAGCGAGGCAGAAACTTTTTATAATTTCTCCTGCTGTCTCTAATCTTTCATCCATTGTTTTCCAGTCTTCGTCAGTAAAATGCCCGAGTACATAATCAACCTGTCCGCCACGTGGAAAATCATTTCCGATACCAAATCGCAGGCGGGCATAGTTTTGAGTGCCTAAAGTAGCAGCAATATGTTTCAATCCATTATGTCCTGCATCACTCCCTTTTCCTTTCAGGCGTAAAGTTCCAAAGGGAAGAGCTAGATCATCTACTACGATCAATACATTTTCCAAAGGAATATTTTCTTTCTGCATCCAATAGCGAACAGCCAGTCCGCTCAGGTTCATAAAAGTCGATGGCTTAAGCAAAACCAACTGGCGTCCTTTGATAGAAAAACTGGTAGTGAATCCATATCGTCCATCCATAAAAGGAGGAGCGTTATTGATTCTGGCCAATGTTTCTACTGCCATGAATCCGATATTATGTCGGGTTTCATGATATTCGGGACCAATGTTTCCCAGTCCGACAACTAAGTATTTTATCATTGTTTTTCCGTAAACAGTTCATTAATATAGAGAAAGCGAAACGCAGATTAATACAAATTAATGCAGACTGAACATCTGCTTTAATCTGCATTAATCTGCGTTTGAAGTATATCTCTTTACAGGGATAATCTCAATTACTTACCAGCGGCTGCTGCTGCACCTCTTGCTGCACGAGTCAACTTAACAGCACATACAACGGCTTCTTTAGCACTGATCAGTTCAAGACCTTCGTAGCTCAGTTCGCCAACTTTAACTGTCTTACCCAATCCCAAGTGAGAAACGTTAACGATCAATTTTTCAGGAATTGCATTATACAAAGCTTTCACTTTGATCTTACGCATCTGCAGTGCAAGTTTACCACCGGCTTTCACACCTTCTGCAAGACCTTCCAACTGTACTGGAACTTCCATTACGATAGGTTTAGCTTCGTCGATTTGATAGAAGTCAACGTGCAGGATAGTATCTTTTACCGGGTGGAACTGAATATCTTTCAGGATAGCGTTTACTTTTTTGCCATCGATAGTCAGGTCTACAACGTAGATGTGCGGAGTATAAACCAGGTTACGAAGTCCTTCGTTAGTCACTGTAAAGTGAACTATTTCATTACCTCCGTAAAGTACACAAGGTACACCACCGTTCTTACGAATTTCTTTCAAAGCTCTTGCTTGTTCTGAAGAGCGTGCTGCAATTGTTCTTGCAGTTCCTTTTACTTCAATTGATCTCATTTCTTTAAAAAATTGTGTTACTCTAAATTAAGTTAGTTTGCTTAATTCACCATCACACGATGTGGATTATCACACGATGTTGCAAAAAAGCGGTGCAAAAGTACATCTTTTTTTTGAAATATCAAAGAGTTACTTTCTTAAAAGTCAATATCAATCTTAATTTCGTTCTCCAATTTGTTTTCTTGGGCTTCTTCGATTGCTTTACGTTCACTATCTTCATTAGCTTCGATGTTCAGGCGGGCTACATATTCGTTCGCGTCACTGCACTCAATAAAATTGACTGCTTCTTCGAGACCTGCCATGAACTTCTGAAAGTCCTCCTTATATAGGAAGATTTTGTGTTTCTCGAAACTAACTTGAGAATCATCACCTTCTCCCGTTATCACTTTTTTGCTCTCTGTAATAGCCAGGAACATTTCATCTTTACGATTCTTTTTTACGTCGAGGTAATAGATGCGTTTACCTGCTTTAATGGACTTGGAGAATACGATCTCCTTATCATTCATGTCTGCGCTCATTTTCTTTTTAAAATCTTCCATATCTTTCGGTCCGTTTATAATCGGCCTCAAAATTGGATATTTTTTTTAAACTGTCAAAAGAAAAAGCGCAGAGAATCAAATACTGCATTAAAAAATGTGATTTATTAGTGGAAAGTCATTAAAAATATCTACTTTTGCAGTTCGATAACAACAGTATTAATTTGAATTATGATCAACAGAGTTCTTATTCGTCTTAAGATTATACAGATAGTATATGCCTATTATCAGAATGGCAGTAAAAATCTAGACTCAGCGGAGAAAGAGTTATTCTTTAGTCTTTCAAAGGCGTATGACCTTTACAACTATTTGTTAATGCTGATGATTGCATTGACAGAGTATGCACAAAAACGTATTGATACGGCAAAAGCTAAATTGGCACCTACGAAAGAGGATTTGCATCCCAACAGGAAGTTCGTAGATAACAAGTTTATTGCTCAATTGGAAGTCAATAAACAATTAACCGAGTTTATAGCCAATCAGAAAAGAACCTGGACAAACGATCAGGACTTTATCAAAGAGCTTTATGAGAAAATTGTAGAAACCGATATCTATAAAGATTATATGGCTTCTGACGACAACTCATACGAAGCTGACCGTGAATTGTGGAGAAAACTTTATAAGACATATATTTTTAATAATGATTCTCTCGATCAGGTATTGGAAGATCAAAGCTTGTATTGGAATGATGATAAAGAAATTGTAGACACATTCGTCTTGAAAACAATCAAACGCTTTGATGAAAAGAATGGTGCCAATCAGGAACTGCTTCCGGAATTTAAGGATGACGAAGATCAGGAGTTTGCACGTCGTCTGTTCCGTCGTACTATTTTGAATTCTGACTATTACCGTCATTTGGTGAGTGAGAATACAAAAAACTGGGATTTGGACCGCATCGCATTTATGGATGTAATCATTATGCAGACTGCATTGGCAGAAATTCTTAGTTTCCCGAACATTCCGGTCAGTGTTTCGTTAAATGAATATGTAGAGATTGCGAAGTTGTATAGCACTGCTAAAAGCGGTAGCTTTATCAACGGTACGCTGGATGGAATAGTTAATCAATTAAAAAAAG
This sequence comes from Bacteroides caecimuris, assembly GCA_948742525.1. Lineage (GTDB taxonomy): Bacteria > Bacteroidota > Bacteroidia > Bacteroidales > Bacteroidaceae > Bacteroides > Bacteroides caecimuris_A. Next base: position 15,032 of record CAPYSS010000030.1, read on the forward strand.
AAGGTAAGTTGACTAAAAACTGATACCTTTGTCCATATAGTAGAAACTAAAACAGATTATTTATGAACGTATTGACTGTATTATTGCAAGCTCCTGCCGGTGCTGCCGCAGACGGAGGTATGATGTGGATCATGCTGATAGCTATGTTTGTTATCATGTATTTCTTTATGATCCGTCCTCAAAATAAGAAGCAGAAAGAAATAGCTAATTTCCGTAAATCTCTTCAGGTAAATCAGAATGTGATTACTGCAGGAGGTATCCATGGAACAATCAAGGAAATTAATGACGACTATATAGTACTTGAGATCGCTTCTAATGTAAGGATTAAAATAGACAAGAATTCTATATTCGCTGATGCTTCAGCGGCTAGCAATCAGTCTAAATAAATAGTTGGTAAATAAATGCCTATGTTTGATCGTAGGATTATAAAATATACATATTTAAAACTATCTAAGAAAATTAAGGATTTTCTGCTCAGTGATAAGAGCAGAGAGTTCTTAATTTTTTTGTTCTTCTTCCTGATAGCTGGTGGATTTTGGTTGCTTCAGACGCTCAATAATGACTATGAAGCAGAGTTTTCTATCCCGGTGCGAATGAAAGATATTCCTAATAATGTGGTACTGACTTCGGAACCTCCTTCCGAACTTCGTATTCGAGTGAAAGATAAGGGAACAGTGCTCCTTAATTATATGTTGGGGAAAAGCTTCTTTCCAGTCAATCTAGGTTTTCTTGAATATAAAGGAAAAGATAATCATGTGAAGATTTATGCCTCTGATTTTGAGAAAAAGATATTGAGCCAACTGAATGTGTCCTCCAAAATCCTATCGATCAAGCCGGATACGTTAGAGTATATCTATTCCGAAGGAAAGTCCAAGCTGGTTCCTGTTCGTTTTCAGGGGAAAGTGACAGCCGGCCTTCAATATTATGTATCAGATACAATTTGTAATCCGGACTCTGTATTGGTTTATGCTCCGGAAGGAATTTTGGATACTATAAAAACTGCATATACTCAAAATATAATCCTCGAAAATATTTCCGATACAACCCGGCGACGAATTCCGCTGACTTCTGAAAGAGGAGTGAAGTTTGTTCCGTCTTCGGTAGAAATGACTTTCCCGGTGGATATTTATACGGAGAAAACGGTTGAAGTACCATTGCATGGAGTTAATTTTCCGGCAGATAAGGCGTTACGTACTTTTCCTTCCAAAGTTCAGATTACTTTTCAAGTGGGGTTAAAGCGGTTCCGCAGTATAAAAGCAAGCGATTTTATCATCCATATCTCTTATGAAGAATTGCTGAAGCTTGGCTCTGATAAATATACGGTTAAATTGAAGTCGTTTCCAAGTGGGATAAATCAAATACGTATTGTTCCTGAGCAAGTGGACTTCCTGATAGAACAAATTACTTCTAATGGCGATTAAGATTGGCATAACTGGTGGCATTGGTAGTGGAAAAAGTGTTGTTTCCAGACTACTCGGAATAATGGGGATACCTGTCTATATATCAGATATAGAAGCAAAACGAATCACACAGACAGATCCGGTGATTCGTCGGGGGCTTTGTGACCTGGTCGGTCAGGATGTATTTCAGGGAGGAGAGTTGAATCGTTCCTTGTTGGCATCCTATATGTTTGGTCATCCGGATCGCGTGCAGAAAGTGAATGAGCTTATTCATCCGCAAGTGAAAGAAGATTTTCGTCAATGGGCTGCTCGGTTAGAAAGCGAACAATTGGTGGGTATGGAGTCTGCTATACTTGTGGAAGCTGGTTTTAAGAATGAAGTTGATTTTCTAGTTATGGTATATGCGCCGCTGGAAGTGAGAGTGGAACGTGCTGTAAAACGGGATTGTTCGTCAAGGGAACTGGTGATGAAGCGTATCGAAGCTCAAATGAGTGATGAAGTTAAGAGAAATCATGCTGATTTTGTGATAGTGAATGATGATGAAACACCGTTAATTCCACAGGTTTTAGAGCTTATTTCTTTGCTATCTAAAAATAATCATTACCTTTGCTCCGCAAAAAAATAATTAATAAATAAAAGGATATATACTATGTTGAAGACTATCTTGTCTATCTCAGGTAAACCGGGATTATACAAACTTATTTCGCAAGGAAAAAATATGTTGATTGTTGAATCAGTCAATGCTGAAAAGAAACGTTTTCCCGCTTATGGTAATGAAAAAATTATCTCTTTGGCAGATATAGCAATGTACACGGACGATGCAGAAGTTCCTTTGTATGATGTGTTGGAGTCAATAAAAGAGAAAGAAAAATCAGCGCAGGCTTCTATTGATCCGAAAAAAGCGACTCCCGAACAATTGCGTGAATACTTGGCTGAAGTATTGCCTAATTTTGATCGTGAACGCGTATATGTAGCCGATATTAAGAAATTGATTACTTGGTATAACATTTTAACTTCTAATGGAATTACAGAATTCAAACCGGAAGGAGAAGTCCAGGAAGAAGCGGCTGCAGAATAATTAGCATTGTTTATTCGAACGAAAAAAGAACATGATTGCCAACTTAAATGGCTGCCATGTTCTTTTAAAGAAGTAAACGCCCGCACTGTCAGCCAGAAGTCCGGAGGATTACATATCGAACTGACATTATTTAGGGATATAAAAATGGGAGTGTGTCAAAACTCCTTTTTTATAATTGAGCATTATGACACACCCTCATTCTATTTGAATAGAGACTTTTTAATTTCTGAATACTAATCCGTCTCCACTAGCATCAACGATAATTGCTTTGCTTCGGTCTACCTCCTGAGATAGTAGCTTTTTGGATAGATCATTCAGTAGATAACGTTGAATAGCTCTTTTCACCGGACGAGCTCCAAATTCAGGATCATAACCCACTTGCGATAAGAAGTTCAATGCTCCTTCTGTCAATTGCAGTTCCACTCCGTTTTCGGCAAGCATTTTCTGTACTCCCTTAATTTGTAAAAGCACGATTTGCTTGATTTCTTTTTCGTTCAATGGTAAGAACATAATCGTTTCATCAATACGGTTCAGGAATTCCGGACGAATTGTCTTTTTCAGCATATTCATCACTTCCTTCTTCGTTTCTTCGATTACTTCTTCCTTATTGGAACCATGCAACTTCTCCATCTGACTTTGTATATAAGAACTGCCCATATTTGAAGTCATGATGATAATGGTATTTTTGAAGTTGACCACCCTTCCTTTATTGTCAGTCAGTCGTCCATCATCCAATACTTGCAACAGAATATTGAAGACATCCGGATGAGCTTTTTCTATTTCGTCAAATAAAACAACAGAGTAAGGTTTTCGCCGTATAGCTTCTGTCAACTGACCACCTTCATCGTATCCAACGTATCCCGGAGGCGCTCCGACCAGACGGGAGACACTATGTTTTTCCTGATACTCACTCATATCGATACGAGTCATCATCGTTTCGTCATCAAACAGGAACTCTGCCAATGCCTTTGCTAATTCGGTCTTACCTACGCCGGTGGTTCCCAAGAAGATAAATGACCCGATCGGACGTTTCGGATCTTGCAATCCGGCACGACTACGGCGCACAGCATCTGCCACCGCTTCAATCGCTTCGTCCTGACCAATTACACGTTGATGAAGTTCTTCTTCCAAGTGCAACAGTTTATCTTTTTCACTTTGCAGCATCTTGCTGACAGGGATACCAGTCCAGCGGGAAACAACATCAGCAATATCTTCAGCGTCTACCTCTTCCTTAATCATGGCTTTATCGCCTTGCATATCACGCAGTTTCTTTTGAGTATCTTCTATTTCTTTATCCAAAGCCTGAAGTTTACCATAACGGATTTCGGCTACTTTACCATAATCGCCTTCACGTTCGGCTTTTTCTGCCTCGAATTTAAGATTCTCTATCTCAACCTTGTTCTGCTGGATTTTATCCATCAGCGTTTTCTCACTTTGCCATTTAGCTTTAAAGGACTTTTCCTGTTCTTTGAGCTCGGCAAGTTCCTTACCGATAATTTCCAGTTTCGGTTTATCGTTTTCACGTTTGATGGCTTCACGCTCAATTTCCAGCTGCTTGATTTTACGGGAAATCTCATCCAGTTCTTCAGGAACGGAATCTACCTCCATACGCAGTTTGGCAGCAGCTTCATCCATCAGGTCGATGGCTTTATCCGGTAGAAAACGGTCGGTGATGTAACGGCTACTCAATTCGACGGCTGCAATGATTGCGTCGTCTTTGATACGTACGTGATGATGGTTCTCGTAACGTTCTTTCAATCCGCGAAGGATGGAAATGGTACTCAAGTTATCCGGTTCGTCCACTTGCACGATTTGGAAACGGCGCTCCAATGCTTTATCCTTTTCGAAGTATTTCTGATACTCGTCGAGGGTTGTTGCTCCGATGGAACGTAGTTCTCCACGAGCTAAGGCGGGCTTTAGAATGTTGGCGGCATCCATGGCTCCTTCACCTTTTCCGGCACCTACCAGCGTATGAATCTCGTCAATGAACAGAATAATATCACCTTCTGATTTCTTCACCTCATTGACAACTGCTTTCAATCGTTCTTCAAATTCACCTTTATACTTTGCGCCGGCAACCAATGCTCCCATATCCAGTGAATAAACTTGTTTGTTCTTCAGGTTTTCGGGCACGTCTCCGCGAAGGATACGATGTGCCAACCCTTCTACAATAGCCGTTTTACCGGTACCCGGTTCACCAATCAGAATCGGGTTGTTCTTTGTACGGCGGCTCAATATCTGTAATACCCGGCGGATTTCTTCATCACGTCCGATTACGGGATCTAGTTTTCCGCTACGGGCAGCTTCGTTCAGGTTGATAGCATACTTTTCCAATGATTGATAAGTATCTTCACTGGATTGTGATGTTACCTTTTCTCCTTTTCTCAATTCGCTGATAGCGTTGCGCAATTCTTTTTCCGTCATACCAGCATCTTTCAAGATTGTGGAGACGGTACTCTTAACAGTCAGCAATGCCAGTATGATAGGTTCCAATGAAACAAACTCGTCGCCCATTTCTTTAGAATACTGTGTTGCTTTTTGCAGAACTTCGTTGGATTCACGACTTAGATACGGTTCTCCGCCGGATACTTTTGGCAGTGAATCGATTTGCTTGTCGACCACGAGAGCTACTTGCTGTCCATTCATACCAAGTTTTTGGAAGATGAAATTAGTGACGTTTTCGCCTACCTTCATTACTCCCTGCATGATGTGGACAGGTTCAATGGCTTGTTGTCCCCGGCTTTGTACCAGGTTTACGGCCTCCTGTATCGCTTCTTGAGATTTGATGGTAAAATTGTTAAAGTTCATATCTTTTTTCTCCTTTCTTATTTCACGTTTTTAATAACACCTAAAAGGGCGCAAAAGATTTGCCAAGTATAAAAATATGACAAAATAGCATGAGTATTAAGGAGTTAAAGGACAAAATGACCTTTTTACCTGGATATGACTGACGGATTTACCATATACTCCACAGAATAGGATGGGCTTCAGAATAAGATGGGTTTTCAATGAAGTTTACTATTCTGTGGAGAAACAATTGTTAGAAGATTCTTATCGGGAAGTCTCTAAGCTCTCTTTCTACTTTTTTTGCATTAAATTTGTGTGCGTTGAAATTCTTTCCCAACCATTCCCGATATTCTTTTGCAGCTTTTGAGTGTGGGTGTTTTAATGCCTCCAATATCTCTTGGTAACTATATATTCCTCCGCAATCTTCGGGTGGACATGCATTTGCTCCGTCTATGAGAAAGATGCCTTGTGTTTCGTCCTTTTTATATGCTTGTTGTGATTCCAGGGTAATCCGATGCATCCAGCTATCTCCGAAATCATATTCATATTTAATATGTGAGCCTTTTCGGGTAAGGATCTCTCCTAAAGAGAGAGAGTAGGAGTTGACTGTTTTAACGGGATCAAACCAAAAATCGTCATCGGATTCTTCGGTTGTATATATTGTTTTCCCTTTTTGAAACAGATGCATGTGATAGCCTTCCCAACCCATTGCGGTATTTATGACATCCGCAAAACTTTCCAGACGGATGTTGGAAGGAACTTCCACTATACGATATATTTCCGGGTCGGAATTAATCAAAGAAATTTTTATATTGAGCTTTTTAGAGGTTTGTTCTTCAATGTAGAAAGATTCGTTGTATTCATCATCGTCAAACTCATCATCGTCAAACTCGTCATCGTCAAACTCGTCATCGTATTCTTCGTCAAACTCGTTATCATCAAATTTATGATTCTCATTGAAGGTAATGAACTCATTCAATAAGTTCATTAGTTCTTCCATACTGTCCACATCCAATCCCTTTAGTTTCGCACGTGGCATTTCTTTTTTTATCTCTTTGAATCCTTTTCTCGTTAATGTATTGGGTATTTTGAATCGTTTGTAGATTTTTTCCAATATAGGCAACGTTTCTATGGCACGGATATTCATCAACACATCTGTGATATAGTCAATTATCGAGAGATTATTATCTTCCCCACGTTCAAACCGATCATAATAAGAGTTCAATAATTGGCAGAACCAGTTAATAATTTCCAATCTTCGTTCAGGGTTGTTTATGGCAATTTGTGCGACAGCACTACAAATATCTTCTTTTCCGAAAGGAGCGATTCCGTTTTCATTCATGAAACTAAGTAGCAAAGGCAATTGGTTCTGCCCAAGTTGGTAAATGATGGCAATGGTAGCTTCGTCTTGTATGAGGTGACAATAGGAAGAGAGAAAAGTCGGACTTTGCCGCATTATTTCCAAGATGATATTTAAAGAAGATTCCATTCGGTAATGTTCCATTGCCCAGTAGATATACCATAACTTAAAAGGTCTGTTTTCTTCTTTTGTGTTTTCGAGAGGTCCTTGATAATGGATAAATAGTTGCAGGATAAAGTTGCGCAAATCTTTTTCTAATTCGGCGGCGGGTACTGTTGTGCAATCTTTTTTAAACTCGTCAAATGGGTAGTCTTCGTATGTCTGCATATCCCAAAGCTTTTGCAGGTAAGCTGCAATAGGGGTTGCTTCCGAGTTATAGTCCGGCTGTTGATAGTCATAGAAAACTTCTTCCATTTGTTGGTAGAGTTTCTCTAATCCATTATGGTTTAATATATTTATCAATTCCTGTTGTTCTTCGAGTGTGAACATGTTAAATACTTCAGTGATAAGCGCATCGAGGCCAATCGAAGTTTGGTTCTTTTTTTTGTTCATTATAGTGTTATTTAGTAAAATTACCAATTTTCTCCAAAGGTACGCTTCTTTATTGAGTAATAGCCTGATAATTTCTCTTTTTTTTAAATATTCTTTCCGGAGAAGATAAGAAAGTTTATCTTTGCCCTATAGTAGAGAGTAAATCTGTTTTCTAATTGATGACTAATGATATGAATGATAAGCCACAAATAAAATTATCGGAGACAGTGGTGCTGATTGATGCCGCTTTCCTGAATTTTGTAATTACGGATATGAAGAAATACTTCGAAGCGACTTTGCAACGTACTTTACAAGAGATAGATCTTTCGATGTTGACTACCTATCTGACTTTGGATGCCGGGATTGCGGAAGGAAAAAATGAAGTGCAGTTTCTTTTTGTTTATGATAAAGAGTCAGCTAATCTTGTGTATTGCCAGCCTTCTGGCTTGGAGAAGGAGTTGAATGGAGTTGCTTTTCAAAGCCCTTATGGAGAATATTCGTTTGCCAGTGTTCCGTCGGAAGGGATGGTGTCGAGAGAGGACTTGTTTTTAGACTTATTATCCATTGTAGCCGATTCGGCCGATGTGAAAAAAATGATTCTAGTATCTTTCAATGAAGAATATGGAAAGAAAGTGACTGATGCATTGAATAAAGTGCAGGGCAAGGAGATTGTTCAATTCCGCATGAACGAACCGGATGCTCCGGTAGCTTATAAATGGGATATGTTGGCTTTTCCTGTCATGCAGGCATTGGGCATCAGAGCCGATGAATTATAGCCATAGCTACCCGTTTCAGTCATTAATCGCTAATCACTAATAAGTTAATCACCATTTTCCATGTCCGATTTTCGTTTAAAAGTATTTCAGAGCGTGGCGAATAATTTAAGTTTCACGAAAGCTTCGCAAGAGCTGTTTGTCAGTCAGCCTGCTATCACTAAGCACATTCAGGAACTGGAAGCTTATTATCAGACTCGTTTGTTCGATCGTCAGGGCAGTAAGATCTCGTTGACTAAGTCCGGAGAACTATTGTTGAAACATAGCGAAAAGATTTTGGACGATTATAAACAGTTGGAATATGAGATGCATTTGTTGCATAATGAGTATATCGGCGAACTGAAACTGGGTGCCAGTACTACGATTGCGCAATATGTACTTCCTCCTTTGTTGGCGGATTTTATAGCCAAGTTTCCACAGATCAATCTTTCTTTGATTAATGGAAATTCGCGGGGAGTGGAAGCAGCTCTGCAAGAACATCGGATTGATTTGGGATTGGTTGAAGGAGTCTTCCGTTTGCCTAATCTGAAGTATACTCCATTTTTGCAAGACGAACTGGTTGCCGTGGTTCATACCCATAGTAAATTGGCTGTTTCGGATGAGATCACTCCGGAAGATTTGCCAAATATTCCCTTAGTTTTGCGGGAGAGAGGTTCGGGAACGTTGGATGTGTTTGAGCGTTCCCTGTTACGCCATAATTTGAAACTTTCTTCTTTGAATGTATTGATGTATCTCGGTAGTACGGAGAGCATCAAGCTTTTTTTGGAACATGCAGATTGTATGGGAATTGTTTCTATCCGTTCTGTTTATAAGGAACTGGTTGCCGGTAATTTTCGTGTGGTTGAGATAAAAGGAATGCCCATGCAGCGCGAGTTTAATTTTGTGCAACTGCAAGGGCAGGAGGGAGGTTTATCTCAAGTTTTCATGCGATTTGCCGGGCATCATAGTAAGAGTTTGTAATCAAACCTCTTCCATACGGACTAATTCCCAACCACAGAATTGCATGACAATGCAATGAAGTTGAGTTCCCTGGCATAGTTGGCGAACTTTCGGACCGGCAGCATAACCATGAATTTGTTCTACGGCTTCCTGCCATTGTGCGGTGCCTTGGGTGTCGTATTTTTCTTTCGGCAGATATTTTAATTCCAAGATATAGCTATGCGCTACTTCTGCGTAACGTTGCAGATCGGGCATCAGAAACATATCGCAAAAGCCGTGATTCAGTTCTACTTCAGGCATCGTGAAGTAGTAGGCGTTCACGCTGAGGTAAGCGGTGAAGAATCCCTGAATGTTACGTTCGCCCTCAATGCTGCTGCGTACGGAAGTATTCTCCTTATAAGCTTTGGCTATGAATTCCAATGCCGGTCGCCATTGTCCGTCAAAAGCCATATCATTGAATAAAATCTCTATATCTATCAGGTTGATATAATGGTGATTCTGATATTCTTCCAGGATATATTCATAATATTGTTTACGGACATTCGTGTTGGGAATTCCCAGGATAGTCAGATTTCCACGTGTTCCGATGATAGTTAGCATACCATAATAAAATAATAGGCTGGGGAATATTTCCGGATTCGTAATTTGATCGGCAGAAAAAGACTGGTATAGGTTAGTCATGATTTTCCCTTCTTCGGCAATTCGTTTGATAACACCTTTGCGGTTACCGTCAAGACGGTCAAGCTGAATCAGTTTTTTCATTTTATTGTAGTCCGTACGGGTATTAGGGTCAATCATCTGTTTAGGCGATTTGTTTAGTTGGATGCGATTGCGTAGATAATAAAGCACCATATCACAATTGAACATCTTTGGATCTTTATCTAAGCTTTCTTCTGCAAAACAGTAATTGTCATACCATGGTTTCATTTCCAGAATCATTTCTTCAATGTCTCCTTGTAACTGTTCTGTCCCTTGATAATATCGGAACATAGTGCGTACGTCTTCTTCAGAAAATCCCAGCATCTGATTAAACAGTGGATTAGTGCTGATGTTCCAACCTATGTTATATCCGCTTGACAAGTCGTCCAAAGTTACGGGGCTGACTCCAATCATGAATATACGGTCGAACATTCCTTTATAATTCTTGAAGGCATCTCTGTAGAATCCGCTGGCATGGGTGATGGCGTGGTATATCTCATTTCCTTTCTCGTTGAGTACGACATTGGTGAAATTGTCATACTCATCTATAATAAGGTATAGGGGATACCCTTGACGGCGTGCTTCATCGTCTAGTATATGCAGTTTATCAATCCCTTTTTCCGCTATGCTGAAGCGCTCAATAAACTCATCCGTGTAGTATTCACGATAACGGTTCAGAAAGCCATCCAGTTGCACTGCGCTATACGAATCAAATCTCTGCGGCAGTTCATCAATGTTGCCGCCAATCTTGGAAAAGTCAAGATAAAGCATCTGATATTTGCCTTGAAGCGGAGTTGCATTCTGCCCGATCCAGAGATTCCCGAAAAGTTGCTGGAACTTATCTTTCTGTGAAAGGTCATAATATGAACGGAGCATGCTTAGTAGCAGGCTCTTGCCAAAGCGTCTCGGACGGATGAATATCAGATAGTTGGCTTGATCTTCCAACATGGGGATATACATTGTTTTATCCACATAATAGCGGTTTTGCGTGATTACATCCTCAAAATTGGACATACCATAAGGAATTCCTTTTATTGTTTCCATAACTTTTTCAGATTGTTTCTTCTTGTTTTCCAAACAAATAATTACCAAAGATAGTTCTTTTGAAATGGATATTCCATTCTTTTGCGTTTATTTTTTATCAAATTATAAACGCAGTTTTTAACGTCAGGGATTATCTTCTACTAGAAAAGAAAAAACGTTTTTATTTCTCATATTCTCATGATTTTATACTAATCATCATATAATCAGTGAATTATGGTATGAGAAATGTTTTTAATAAATCGCATTTCTCATCATTTCCGGGTGAAATAAGCCTTAAAACAGTTATTTCTCATACTTTTTTAAGTCATTTCTCATACTATTATTGCCCTTCTTCGACTATTTTCTTCTTTATATATACCCTATGTGTTCCTCTTCCGGTGATTTCTATTCCCGAATCGGGCTGATGTCCCCATTGTCGCAGTTCGTTGGTGGCTGCTGTTTGTAGCAATCCGGTTAGTTTCCGATATTCCCAAACGGTCAGGAAAGGATGTTCATCGAGATACTTTAGGGCTAATGCCAGCCGTTGTTCCGGTGTGAATTTATTCGAGGATTTTTGCTTTTTCCAAGGAGCTCTTTCCAATCGGCATCTTTCGCTGATATTTCTTACCATTTCCCTGTCTACCCGGAAATTGACGCCTCCTATAAAAATACTTTGTGCGTTGCGGTGTTTTCCACCTTCTTCCGCATCTTCCCGTTCCTTGTCTCTGCCTAAGGTGAGTGACGGAGTGAATGTACCTATCCCGTCTATCTTTACCGAACGTCCTTCTGCCATCAGGTGTGCCATTTCGATAGCTGTCTGAAGCAGTACGCCTTCTATGTCTCCGGCACTGAAACCGCTGACATCGCCTACCCGTCGTGCCAACTCTTTTATACTTGCATTGTCTATCCGTGCAAACTTCGGATAAGTAATTCTTTTGCCTGTTTTTTGGAGGTCGGGCATCTCTTCCATGATGTAACGTGCCATACATTCTTTGGTTTAAAGTATTAATAGATTGGTTCTTGTCTATTAAGAGAAAACTTCTTCTGCATTAAGTGCAAACTTCTTTTCTCCTAATCCAAAAGTTCCTTTTGATTAATCATAAACTATAATCGCAAGTTCTGTTTTTATAAATGAAGCTTGCAATTATAAAAATGAAGCTTGCGTTTTTATAATCAAAGCTTGCATTTATAGTTTATAATTAGACAAAGATAAGTTTTCTATTTGATAAAAGGAAGTTTATAATTAATAAAATGGAAGTTATTCGTTAATAGTCTGGAGGTGAAGTACTGCTTCTTGTGAAGTTGTCGGTAGGTTGCTGCGGAAGAATGTAAGAAGGAACTAATATGACGGTGAAGGTAGTAGTGAATTTTATTAATGGCACAATCATGAATGAAGTGGGGATAAGTGTGGGATAAAAAGATGGATGTGAAGTAGGAAATTTAATTTTATTTTTTGCTTATCCATAAAATATGTTACTTTTGCGGACAAGAAAATTTAAGTACCTGTTTATAGGTATCAGTGTAAATTAAAAATAATTGCTTATGGCATAAAAGTACAACATCGCTTGCGATGTCATATTTTCGAGTATAAATAAAGAAACGTTGTGTCTGTGTCTTGCTGTAATAAAGCGTAGGAAACTTTAACCTGATAACAAGATTGGCATGATGGTTCTCCACGTATATGCGTGGGGCTGCCGTCACCATTCCGTTATCAAGGGCTTTCCTACCGCCTTTTACAGAGGAGTGAACGATGTGTGGTTCCACGTTTCTATTTCTTTGCATCTGACTTTAAAGTATTTGACCTCAAAGAATGTAGCTCCAAAGTGTTTGACCTCAAAATTACGTGTGAAAATGTAAATTAAGAATATCATATAATAATTGTTCAAAGAAACGTTGTGTCTTCATCTTGCTGTAATAAAGCGTAGGAAACTTTAAAACTGATAACAAGATTTTGGCATGATAGTTCTCCGTGTTGTTTGCATGGTAGTGCTGTCTCCATTTTCGAGTTAAGACATACAGTCTAATCAAGGAGATGTAAGCATATAGTTCCACGTTTCAATATCAATCTAAAATTCGGCCGAACGGGAACTGGTGAGGCTAAGCAAACTACATGGATGTTAAAAATTTAATTTTGGCAGTTGCCCTGACAGTAACTCTGCCAATGAAAACGCATGGGCAACAGACGGGGCGGGATTCTTTATCCGTAAGCGACAGTGTTCTATCCGTAAATAACAGAACTCTATCCATAAGCGACGGAACTCCGGAAAATTATCGGTTCGAGTGGCGGCAAACGATTCTGCCCGCGTCTTTAATCGGGGTTGGTGCGGTTGCGCTTGCTCCGGGTTTCATTCGGAACAGCAGTCGTAGCGTCACGAACAGCGTGATTGACATACGGGGAAAGAACAATCGGCTTGAATGGGACGATTATATCCAATATCTCCCCGTAGCCGGTTCTCTAATGCTGGGCTGCACGGGTGTCAAAGCAAAACATTCATTCCGGGATAGGGCTTTTATTGTCGCTACTTCTTATGCGACACTGGCTGTTCTTACGAACGTTCCAAAATTCTGTATTGATGAGAAAAGGCCGGAATTTGCAGGACACAATTCTTTTCCTTCGGGGCATACGGCAACCGTTTTCATGGGTGCGGAATTGGTTCGGATAGAATACGGCAGCTGGTATGGCGTCGGTGCTTATGCCATTGCGACCGGAGTAGGGTTCATGCGGATGTACAATGGCAGACACTGGCTTCATGATGTAGTGGCAGGTGCAGGTGTAGGGATATTGAGTGCGCGGGTTGGCGAATGGAGTTGCCAATTGTGGCAAAAAATCTTCCAGAAGAAGGGAAGAAAGGAAAACAACCTTGTTTTCACTCCGGTAGCCTTCCCGGTGAATGGTGGGTATTATGGTTTCACTATGGGGTGTTGCTTTTAGATTGCGGCATTGTCGGGAGGGGAGGCTGAGATTGTTTATGGCGTAGTGGGGCTGGTAGGTTCAACTATGCCATTTTTTTGCTCTTTTAAAAGATAATATTTTTATAGGTGGTGGTAAACATTAGTTTATTTTTATAGTATGACGAAAATATCTCAATGTAACAAATGCCAAATAGGAAAAGGTGTTCATTGTGACTATTACTTTCCTTTTGATGATAGTGATTGTACACATTTTAAATTAGAAGAGGGTAAAGTTCAAGAAAAACATTTTTCTGTATCGAAATATAGTTGCTATCTTCTTGTAGTTGTATGCTATTTGATAGTGGGTTGTATAAGGGAATGGTCATTTAGTTTTGCGTATGTAGCTTTGTTTTTTGGGAGTGTTGAATTGTTTTATTGTTTAGTAAAAAAAATAAAAGTTATCCTTATATGGAAATAAGAAAAGTTGCTATTAGTACATTAAAAAAATTAGGTTGTCAGCCGGAGATAGATAAAGAAACCGGAAACATGTATTTTAAGTATCAAGGGGAAGAGTTTTTTGTGGTAGTTGAAGCGGAAACAATAATCACATTTTATGATACTTGGTGGGGAACTTTGGATTTAGATGATCCTTTGTTGGACAATTTGAAGGAGGCTATTAATCAGACAAATATGAATGCAATGCCTGTCACTTTGTATTCTATTAGTGAAAATGAAAATAAGTTGGGAGTACATAGCAGATATTAACTGATTTTTACTAAAGATACTCCAAATAAGGAGGAACTTTTCAATGCAATATTAAATAGTTTTTTTGAAGTTCATCAAGAGGTGAAAGGACGTTTTTCTGCTTTGAATGACATCCAGGACAAAAAAGAGGAAAAAGAACGGATTAGGATTAAAGGTTTTAGTAATTCGGAAAGATGAAGGAACGTATTTTTAGCAATATGGGTTGTTTTGTTCTAATATGCCTTTTGTTTGTAATATTTGTTATTATAAAGGTCGTATGGGTGCGTCATTTTGATAGCGATATAGAATCTTTTAGTAAGGAGAAAACAGATATTCTTCAATTTTATTGCAATGTATCAAAAAAAGAGTCCCACCCCTGCAATGGAATGAAACTCTATTTGTCTATGCTAGTATAAGTAGTTTTACTGAATTACATATCTTCTATAGATAGTCCTCTATAAATAATCTCGTACCTTTTAAATGAGCCAACGGCTTTGAAGAACAATTCAGATTTGGCCTTTAGAATATTTTCATCAAAGTTTTTCACTTGTCGCTTAACCTCAATAAATTCAATCTTGTTGTCCAACTCGTCCTCGGTCACAATATCAATCTCGTTTTCGCCTTTTCGGTCATGCCAATATCCAAGTCGAGTGTATGCTCCCGACTCTTTCAGCACTTCATTAAAGTAGCTTTCAAGAGACTTCTCGCTGACTGTTGTAAAATCACGCTCTGCTATCGCTTTTAATTTATCATTACCGCCTGCCTCGATGATGTGCGTATATTTGTATATGAATCGGAACCAAAATTTCAAGAACTGGTCGTTGATGGCATAATGCACATTTTTATTGCTTGACTTCTCGTAAATAGGTTGCATCTTGCTTATCAAGCCATACTCTTCACTTAGATTTTTCAAGTATCCTGATAACTCTTTTATATTGAGGGCATTCTCAAGTTCTGAACGTGTGTTTTTACCTTGAGCTATAAGTGTTAGAATTGAGAAATAGATACCATAATCTTTTCCAAACTCATCGACAAGCATATTCTTACCTTCTGGCAGAAAATAGGAATCCCGTTCAAAAAACATATCCATCATTTTCTTTTCGGTAAACTTTTTTCTGTCAATAAACAACTCAACATACTTAGCCACACCGCCAGTCAGAGTATAAAGAGCCAACAAATCTGATTTCTTATAGTCAGGGCAATATTCAGACATAATTTCTTTTAGGACTGAAGGCTTAAAAGGTCGAACATGTATTGTTTCTGTTTGTCTGCCAAAAAGTGGTTGCTTCTTATCCTTGAATATCTTATTCATCAAGGTGTTCACAGAGCCTGCCACAATCAGGTTGATGTGAGCCTTATTTTTATAACTATCCCATATGTTTTGCATATCGGAATAGATAGATTGATTTACCCTATAGAAATCCTGAAACTCATCAATAAAAAGGGTGATATGCTGAGTCTGAGATAATTCCATGATGAATTTGAATATGGCTGCAAAAGACATTCCCTTGCTGTCAAGCATTGGTATGTTGAGTTTTGTGCCAATCTCATCAACGAATATCTCGCATAGGTCAGCTTCCGCTTTACGAGCAACAAAAAAGTATAGCATTGTTTTGTTCTCATAAAGCTTCTTAACCATCTCGGTCTTACCAATACGACGTCTTCCCGTAATGATGGTAAATTGGGCTACTTCATGAGACAATTTCTCAATTTCTCTAAGCTTTTCAAACTCTTGTTCTCTATCAAAAAATCTCATATCTATAAGTTTATCGTAATATCTATTACCGTAACAGCAGTTACGATTGTGTAAAAGTACAAATAAATTTATCATTCGTGCAATAAATCCATAGTTTTTATAGGTTTTGCAGCAAATAAGTACCATATAATATTGGTTATTATAAAAGTAGTATGGGTGCATCATTTTGATAGCGATATAGAATCTTTTGACAAGGAGAAAATAGGTATTCTTCAAAGACGTAACTATTTAATGAAAAAATAGTAACAGAACCACAAACATTGATTAATGAAATATCAACAGCTATTGGCGATCAATTCCAAGGAGAGTGTGCTTTGTATTCATGTTCCATGTTAGCTAAATCACTCTCTAATATCTCGTTGCTTTATCCTGAAACGAAAGAGGATTCCATTGTACAAATTGATAGTCTTATTTCGATAGTGCTTTCGCCTGATGTAAGATGAATTATAATGTATTTTTGTTTTGTATACGAAACAAAAAGTATATATTTGTGTTCTATATACGAAACAATACCTGATATGGATAATTCTTTCGCAGGATATAATATTAAAAACAAATTGGCTTTATACTCCAAGTTTACGTAATGAAGTGGTGCGCACTTTTGATGCTTATTTTTATAATGGAGGATTTCCGGAATTGATTGCATTTAAAGATAAACGTTCTTGGTTGAGCGGGCTTTATCAGAAAATATTTTTTGGTGATCTAGTGGCCCGTTATGCGCTACGTAATTCGGATTCGATGAGTTTGTTGGTAAAAAAACTTGCTGAAAGTGTCATGCAACCCTCTTCTTACAATCGACTTAAAAATATAGTATCTTCAGCGGGGGAGAGCGTAGGGGTGCGAACTGTTATTGACTATGTGGGATATTTGGAAGAAACTTGGCTGATATTTAGAGATGATTTGTTTCAGCAAGTGATAGATCGCTATTATCAGGGTAAAGTGGATGAGACAACAAAAAGAAAATTGGAAAAATAACTAATACAATTTAATATATGGGATGTTTAATGAATTTATTGTGGCTGTTGCTTGGTGGTATCTTTACTGCTGTTGAATACCTCATCTCAAGCATATTGATGATGCTTACCATTATTGGTATTCCGTTTGGTATGCAAACCTTGAAACTGGCAGGGCTTGCTTTGTGGCCTTTTGGTAAAGAGGTAAGAAGCGGAAACCGCTCTAGTGGTTGTCTTTATATATTAATGAATATCCTGTGGATATTTTTAGGTGGCATTTGGATTTGTCTGTCCCATTTGGTTTTCGGGGTTATATTGTGTATTACTATCATTGGAATTCCATTTGGCTTACAGCATTTTAAGTTGGCAGCTTTGGCGTTATCACCTTTTGGAAAAGATATTGTGACAGTGTAAGATATAGAGGAGGCTTATTCTTTTATAATCAAAAGTTATAATGTATAATTAGAAACAATTAGTCTGTTTTGATTGTTTGACGTATCTTTGCGCCCGAGAAAAAACAGTAAACTTAAAAATAAAAGATATGTTTAAAAAAGGAAACAGAGCGAACACTTTACATGGGATTCTGCTAATAGCTCTATTCTCATTTGCGGCATTTTATATTGCCGAAGTTCCTATTGTGAAAGAACTTTCGTTTAGTCCGTTGATTGTTGGTATTGTGCTAGGAATGCTTTATGCCAACAGTTTAAGAAACAAGCTTCCTGAAACATGGGTGCCCGGAATAAAGTTTTGTACAAAGCAAGTGTTGCGTTATGGTATTGTGCTTTACGGTTTTCGGTTGACGTTAACGCAGGTTGTAGCTGTAGGTTTGCCTGCTGTTATCGTTGATACAATTATTGTGGCAGGTACTATATTTTTGGGAATATGGTTTGGACGTTTGTTGAAAATGGATAAAGATACGACCCTGATGACTTCTACAGGTAGTGCTATATGTGGAGCGGCAGCTGTACTTGGGGCTGAACCGGTAGTGAAGTGCGAAGGGCATAAGACTGCTATTGCAGTTTCTACAGTTGTGATATTCGGTACTATTTCAATGTTCTTGTATCCTATTATGTATCGTATGGGCTGGTTGGGTGGACTGTCGGACACAGGTGTTGCTATTTATACCGGAAGTACTTTGCATGAAGTGGCACACGTGGCAGGTGCAGGCAATGCGATGGATCCTACTGATGCTTTAGGGATTGCCGGAACGGCTACTATTACCAAAATGATTCGCGTTATGATGTTGGCTCCGGTGCTTGTCATTATGAGTTTTGCATTGGCAAGCCGTAAAAAAGCATCAGCCAATGGCACGGTAGAGAAGAGTAGAATCAGTATTCCTTGGTTTGCTTTTGGATTTATTGGAATTATTTGCTTGAATTCATTATTGCAGTATTTATGTGGGGTAGACAGTGTGAAGGAAATCCCGTTAAACGGAACAATTGAATATATCGATACCTTTATGCTGACAATGGCTATGACGGCTTTGGGAACTGAAACAAGTCTTGACAAATTCAAACAGGCTGGTGCCAAACCGTTTGTATTGGCAGGAATACTTTATATTTGGTTAGTTGTGGGAGGCTATTGGATAACGAAATATTTGCTTGAAATATTCTAATTAATATTTGTCTTTTTCTCCCTGATTAGGAGAAAAACAAGTCCCGCAGAGCGAATATTTGTAATGTACATTACAGATATCCTCTGCGGGACTTGATATATATCGGGAAGAATTTTCTTTTATTTCTTCTTCAATTCTTCGAAGATCAATCCTTCCAGCTCTTCAGCCAATTCAGGATTATCCATGATGCATTGCTTAGCGGCATCACGTCCTTGTCCTAACTTAGTGTCGTTGTAGCTATACCATGAACCGCTCTTCTTGATGATTCCCAAGTCAGCACCCAAGTCGATGATTTCTCCGGAATGGGAGACACCTTCACCAAACATGATGTCAAATTCTGCTTTGCGGAAAGGAGGTGCTACTTTATTCTTCACCACTTTCACCTTAGTCAGTTTACCGAGAATCTCCTCACCGTCTTTGATTGGTTGGCTACCACGGATATCTAAACGTACAGAAGCGTAGAACTTCAAAGCGTTACCACCAGTCGTTGTCTCCGGATTACCGAACATAACACCGATCTTCTCACGCAACTGGTTGATGAAAATACAAGTCGTACGTGTCTTACTTACAGCAGCCGTCAATTTACGAAGTGCCTGCGACATCAAACGTGCCTGAAGGCCTACTTTGTTGTCACCCATGTCGCCTTCGATTTCCGCTTTAGGAGTCAGTGCGGCTACAGAGTCAATAACGATGATGTCGATAGCAGAAGAACGAATCAGTTGTTCCGCAATTTCCAACGCTTGCTCTCCGTTATCCGGTTGAGAAATATAAAGATCATCGATATTTACGCCCAGTTTAGATGCGTAGAAACGGTCGAAAGCGTGTTCGGCATCAATAAAAGCAGCGATACCGCCGGCCTTTTGTGCTTCAGCAATGGCGTGGATAGCCAATGTTGTTTTACCGGAAGACTCCGGACCATAGATTTCAATGATTCTACCTCTAGGGTAACCTCCAACGCCAAGTGCTACGTTCAGGGCAATAGAGCCTGTCGGGATCACTTCTACTTGTTCAACACTATCATCACCCATTTTCATGATAGAACCTTTACCGAAGCTTTTTTCTATCTTTTCCATGGCAGCCTGTAAGGCTTTTAGTTTTTCGCTTGATGCCATTTTATTATCTGTTTCAAAATTAAGTTCGTCTTTCTTTGCCATACCTTTATAATTAATGGAGTTATTGGTTTAAAATCTGTGAGGCATGTTCTTTGGTTTTCACTTCTTTGGGAGTGATAATCCGTTCTACGATTCCCTCTTCATTAATCAGGAAAGTAGTGCGGAAAGTACCCATGTAAGCACGTCCGTACAGTTTCTTTTCTCCCCATACTCCAAATTCTTCTACTAACTTTTTGTCAGTGTCAGCAATCAGAGTGAAAGGAAGATTGTTCTTTTCGATGAATTTTTGGTGCGACTTTTCATTGTCTACGCTGACACCGATTACTTCATAGCCGGCTTTACGTAGTTCGGAATAGTTGTCGCGCAGGTTACATGCTTGTGCGGTGCAACCTGATGTATTGTCTTTCGGATAGAAGTACAACACAATCTTTTTTCCTTTATAAGCACTTAAACGGATTTCTTCGCCTTTCTCATTGATACCCAGAATTTCCGGTGCTTTATCTCCTACGTTTATCATAACTTTTAATGAATAGGTGTACTCTTATAATTCCAAATCCTTGTCGAACTCTTCATGCCAGGGAAGACCTTGCTTGTTGAGTTGTTCCATGAACGGATCCGGATTGAATTCTTCTACATTGTTTACACCCGGGCGGTTCCATTCGCCTTTGAAGAACATCATGGCTCCAATCATTGCCGGAACTCCGGTGGTGTAACTTACTCCCTGCATACCGGTTTCCTGATAAGCTTCCTGGTGACTACAGTTGTTGTATACATAGTAAGTACGTTCCTTACCATCTTTCAGACCACGGATACGGCAACCGATAGAAGTTTCTCCTTCGTAGTTTTCTCCTAAATCCTGCGGGTTAGGCAATACAGCCTTCAAGAATTGCAATGGTACAATCTTCATTCCGTTGTAATCAACCTCGTCGATTCGTGCCATACCGATGTTTTGGATAACGCGTAAATGAGTTAAATACTCCTGTCCGAAAGTCATCCAGAAACGTGCACGTTTGATAGTCGGATAATGTTTCACTAAAGATTCCAGTTCTTCGTGATAAAGGAGATAAGAGTCACGCGGACCGATGTTCGGGTATGTCAGGTCTTTGTGGATTTCCAGCGGACCGGTAGTTACCCATTTGCCATTTTCATAATAGCGTCCGTTCTGCGTAATTTCGCGAATGTTGATCTCCGGATTGAAGTTTGTAGCAAAAGCCTTGTGATGGTTACCTGCATTACAGTCTACAATGTCCAGATATTGAATCTCATCAAAATAATGTTTAGCTGCATAAGCAGTATAGATACCACTTACTCCCGGGTCGAATCCGCAGCCTAGGATAGCTGTCAGACCTGCTTCTTTAAAGCGATCGTGATAAGCCCACTGCCAGCTGTATTCAAAATGAGCTTCATCTTTCGGCTCATAGTTGGCGGTGTCCAGATAGTTCACTCCGGCTTTCAGACAAGCTTCCATAATCGTCAGATCCTGATAAGGGAGAGCCACATTAATCACCATTTCCGGTTTGAAATCGTTGAATAAGGCTACCAGCTCCTCTACATTGTCTGCGTCAACTTTAGCTGTTTTTATATTGGGGTTACCTATTGCCTCGACGATTTTATCGCATTTCTCCTTCGTACGGCTGGCAATCATGATATCTGTAAATACATCGGCATTTTGTGCCACTTTGTGTGCAACGACAGTGCCAACACCACCTGCACCAATAATAAGAACTCTACCCATTTCGTTAATTGCGAATTAAAATATTAAGAATATTAGAATTGTTAGCTTTGCAAATATACGTGATTATTTTCAGATAATCATTGCGTAGCTACTCCTTTTTGTTTACTTTAAGTGAACTATGTAAATTGTTCGTTTGTTGTATATTTATTGGCAAATGTATATATTTTATGCTGTATTGGATGTTATTTTCCAATCTTTTTGATATCTTTGCCCCCGATTTTAACTTAAACGTTATAATAATATGAAGAAAGTATTTGTTTCAATTTGCATTACTGGTGTAGCACTTGCAATGTCTTCGTGCCGTTCGGTAGAGAAGACAATTCCCCTGTCATCTATCAATGGTGAATGGAATATCATAGAAGTTAATGGCTCGAAAATCACTCCGGGCGAAAGTAGATCCCTTCCTTTTATCGCTTTTGATACAGCGACCGGTCGTGTGTCCGGCAATAGCGGATGTAATCGTATGATGGGCAGTTTCGATGTAAATGCGAAGCCGGGAAGCCTTGAACTTTCAGGGATGGCTAGTACCCGAATGATGTGTCCGGATATGACTACTGAAAATAATGTATTAAATGCTTTTGCGCAAGTAAAAGGATATAAGAAGGCAGGTAAAGATAAGATGTATCTTTGCAATTCGTCCAACCGTCCGGTTGTTGTTCTACAAAAAAAGGAGGCTGATGTGAAACTTTCGGTATTGAATGGAGAATGGAAAATTAAAGAAGTGAATGGTGAGGCAATTCCTTCCGGTATGGAGAAACAACCTTTCATTGCTTTTGATGTGAAGAAGAAGACCATTCATGGCAATGCAGGATGTAATTTGATAAATGGTGGTTTTGAAACTAGTACAAGTAATGCCAAATCTATTTCTTTCCCGGGAGTAGCAAGCACAATGATGGCTTGTCCTGACATGGAAACAGAAGGTAAGGTGCTGAAAGCTATCAATGAAGTGAAATCATTCGATGTGTTGTCCGGTGGTGGCATTGGTTTGTATGATGCAAACGGTGCATTGGTCATCGTGCTGGAAAAGTAATAGATAAGAGTTATATATAAAAAGGATATGCCTGTGTCGCACTTGACGATACAGGCATATTTTTTTCTCTTCATCGAACCAGAGTCGCCTGCATTTGTTTAAAGAACCAGTTGCTGATTGGCTTTGGATATGACTATGTCAGCAGTGTTTATTTATTAAAACTGTCTTTTTGGCAGATATTATGTCATGCATTCGTATAATTTCCTTTTGGCACACGGTTTGCTTTTTAATAAGCGTCCGTTCGCGGCGAAGCTCCCTGATAAGAGCAGAGAAACAACCGGACAAAAGAAATCATTGAATAAATAATAATAAAAAAATAACGATCATGGGAAAAATTATTGGTATTGACTTAGGAACAACAAACTCTTGTGTTTCTGTATTTGAAGGTAACGAACCGGTAGTAATTGCAAACAGTGAAGGTAAGCGTACAACTCCTTCTGTTGTCGCTTTTGTTGATGGTGGCGAACGTAAAGTGGGTGATCCTGCAAAACGTCAGGCTATTACGAACCCTACACGTACAATCTTCTCTATCAAACGTTTCATGGGTGAAACTTGGGATCAGGTACAAAAAGAAGTGACTCGTGTTCCTTATAAAGTAGTGAAAGGTGATAATAACACTCCGCGTGTTGACATCGACGGACGTCTGTATACTCCGCAGGAAATCTCTGCAATGATTCTTCAGAAAATGAAGAAAACTGCTGAAGATTATCTCGGACAGGAAGTAACAGAAGCTGTTATCACTGTGCCTGCTTATTTCTCTGACTCTCAACGTCAGGCTACAAAAGAAGCTGGACAGATTGCTGGTTTGGAAGTAAAACGTATTGTAAACGAACCGACAGCCGCAGCTCTTGCTTACGGTCTGGATAAGGCTCACAAGGATATGAAGATTGCTGTATTCGACCTTGGTGGTGGTACATTCGATATCTCTATCCTCGAATTCGGTGGCGGTGTATTCGAAGTACTGTCTACAAACGGTGATACTCACCTTGGTGGTGATGACTTCGACCAAGTAATCATCAACTGGTTGGTAGAGGAATTCAAGAATGATGAAGGTGCTGACTTGACTCAGGATCCGATGGCTTTGCAACGTCTGAAAGAAGCTGCTGAAAAAGCTAAGATTGAACTTTCTTCTTCTACAAGTACAGAAATCAACTTGCCGTATATCATGCCGGTAGGTGGTGTGCCTAAGCACTTGGTGAAGACTTTGACTCGTGCTAAATTTGAATCTTTAGCTCATAGTTTGATTCAGGCTTGTCTTGAACCTTGTAAGAAAGCAATGAGTGACGCTGGCTTGAACAACGCTGATATTGACGAAGTAATCCTTGTAGGTGGTTCTTCACGTATCCCAGCTGTACAGAAATTAGTAGAAGATTTCTTTGGTAAAGCTCCTTCTAAAGGTGTGAATCCGGATGAAGTGGTAGCTATTGGTGCTGCTGTACAGGGTGCTGTTTTGACAGATGAAATCAAAGGTGTAGTATTGTTGGATGTTACTCCGTTGTCAATGGGTATTGAAACACTGGGTGGTGTAATGACTAAGTTGATTGACGCTAACACTACGATTCCGGCTCGTAAGAGTGAAACATTCTCTACTGCTGCCGATAACCAGACGGAAGTTACTATTCATGTATTGCAGGGCGAACGTCCGATGGCTGCACAGAACAAATCAATCGGTCAGTTCAACTTGACAGGTATTGCTCCGGCTCGTCGTGGTGTTCCTCAGATTGAGGTTACATTCGATATTGACGCTAACGGTATCTTGAAAGTATCTGCAAAAGATAAGGCTACCGGTAAGGAACAAGCTATCCGTATCGAAGCTTCCAGCGGTTTGAGCAAGGAAGAAATCGAAAAGATGAAAGCTGAGGCTGAAGCTAATGCTGAAGCGGACAAGAAAGAACGTGAAAAGATTGATAAGCTGAACCAGGCTGACAGCGTAATCTTCCAGACTGAAAATCAGTTGAAGGAATTAGGCGATAAACTGCCTGCTGATAAGAAAGCTCCGATTGAAGCTGCTTTGCAGAAATTGAAAGATGCTCATAGGGCACAGGATTTGGCTGCTATCGATACTGCTATGGCAGAAATCAATACTGCCTTCCAGGCTGCAAGTGCTGAAATGTATGCACAGAGCGGTGCGCAAGGTGGCGCACAGGCTGGTCCTGATATGAACGGTGGTGCTGGTCAGCAAGATACTAGCAAGCACGGAGATAATGTTCAGGATGCTGACTTTGAAGAAGTCAAATGATTCCGATAAGGAAACAGATAACAAGCAATAAGCAAAAGCGTGCAGCTCAATGAGTTGCACGCTTTTTGCGTTTATGGGGT
>CAPYSS010000031.1:0-38648 GCA_948742525.1 Bacteroides caecimuris
AAGATTATTGCCATTCATCGCTTTCACCTGATTCTTGAAATGCCGATGAATAAGGAGATAGCGGGTGAAAGCGAGGGGTGAAATCAGGTGAAACAGAACATTATCGGTTTCACCTTGGCTTTTCAAAATATCCTTTGAGCTAAAACCAATATCATTATAGCTAATCCGGATATCATTATAGCTAATGAAAATATGCTTATAGCAAATCCATTGTCAGGTATTAATAGATGAACTGTCAGATGTTAATAGCCTAGTCGTCAGGTGTTAATACCTTGGTTCTCATCTGTTAATACTTGAATTGGTACATCTATATACTCACCGTATTGCATCTATATATTCATCACGGTGGCTATATATGTCCATCACGATGGCTATATATGTCCAGCAATCGGTATAAATAAATTCAAAAGGTGAAAGCGATAATGGAAGACTTCACCTGTTTTTTTCCTACGCTTTCACCCGCTATCTCCGTATTCATCGATGTTCCAGTTATAAGGTGAAACGGGTGAAACTTATGAATCATAAGTTCATGGTATACTTATGCAAATCAGTTAGTGAAAACAAAATCTCATTCATTTCCGTGCAGACATGAATAAATTATGGTGATATAGACCGCCCTGAAGCACACTATCCAGACTTCCAAACTGCCCCCCGATTTTTTAGACTGATCCAGGAAAACGAATTCCCAACAAAGATAGTAACGCAGGAACGCTTAAATCCGGGAAATAACTTTTCCGGTCAAACGTTAAACAACCTGTTTGCGAACAACACGTGCCGGATTCCCGACTGCCACACTGTCGTCGGGAATATCTTTCGTCACAACACTCCCCGCCCCTATCACACAGCGATTGCCAATCGTCACGCCGGGACAGATAATAGCACCGCCACCAATCCAGCAGTCTTCTCCAATCGTCACCGGATAAGCATATTCCTTAGAGCCTCTTCTTTCCAGATAATCCATCGGATGATGCGGCGTATAAATCTGTACACAAGGTCCAACCAGCGTATGGGCGCCTATCGTGATATATCCTCCATCCAGGAAAGTGCAATTGGCATTCACAAATACATGTTCACCCAATTTAATTCCGTCTCCATGGTCGCAATGGAAAGGCGGGCAGATTATTGAAGTTTCAGGAATCTCCGGTACCAGTTCTTCCAATAATTCCCGATACCCCGCATCATAAGTGTTCATTCCCCGCATACGCGCCAGCAGCTTCTTGGCATGTTCAAAACGCAGCTGCAATTCCGGCGCAGCCATATCAGCCAACTGGCCACTACGCATCTTTTCTACTTCCGTCATACTTTATATTTCTTTACCGTTAGTAAATACAAACTTCTTTTCATCCGAAAGAGATTCGTTAAATTCGAATCCTTCCCAGGAGAAGCTTTTCAAATCCTCCGGATTTTCGATTCTGTTCTTCAGAATGAACCGCGTCATTTCACCACGGGACATCTTGATATAGATCACTATCGAAGCTAATTTCCCGTTCTTCCACACCTGAAATTCGGGAGTAACGACACGTACTTCTCTCTCCACACGTTTCCAATCGAACAAACTTTTCATCTCATCGCTAGCCAGATTGCAGAGTATTCCTCCCGCTTTCTTTATATCTTCGATGAAAACATCCGTCAGACGGGATTTCCAATAAGAGAACATGGTCTGATTACCCGGTTCCGGCAACACTACATCTCCTTCCAAGCGGTAGGAACGAATGACATCTAAAGGCCTCAACAACCCATAACAGAAAGAAGTCAACCGCAGATGTTCCTGCGCATATTCAAATTCTTCTTTCGAGAAATCTTTTGCATTCAGTCGCTTGAATACAATTCCGGTATAAGCCAGCAAAGCGGGCAGTTCCGATGTGCCTTCTGCATGAAAAGCCTGATAACGCTTATAATTCTCCACCGCCATCCTGGCATTTATACGCAACAGGCGTTCCAGTTCATCCACCGAAAACTGCGACATCTGCAAAGCAATCCCAGAAGCTTCTTTTTGAAATCGTGGAACTGTCGTCAAAGGTACTTTCACCTTTGAAGTCTCACTCATAGTCTTGGCACAAGATAAAAGTACTAACATTGTCTTATCTGATTTTATCTTTTCAAGAAACAAAAGTAAAAAAATAAATCGCTTCTCTTGCTGATGGATAGACAGATTCTACTTAGTTTCAACCAATAATTAACTATAATCATTTATTAATAACCAAAACACGCCCTATATAGCACACACTCTGATGTGCTATATTTACTAATAAAAAAGAAACTCCCTCTTTGGACAAGCCAAAGAGGGAGTTCTTCTTATCTAACAGACAGCTAAAACTGTTTTTATTTATATTCCTGCCAGCTCTTAATCTGAATATCATTCAGTTTCAATTCGCAGAATGCTTCGATAAAGGCGCTTGCCAAACGAGCATTGGTAATCAACGGAATGTTATGATCAATTGCACCGCGACGGATACGATAACCGTTCGTCAATTCACGCTTACTGTGATTCTTCGGAATATTAACAATCAAATCAAACTTATGGTCGGCAATCATCTTCATGACGTTGTTCTCTGCACCTGGCTTTTCATCCGGCCAGTAAACCGGAGTAGTTTCTACACCGTGAGCGTTCAAGAAGGCCGCAGTTCCGGCAGTTGCGTAAATTTGATATCCCTTAGCGAACAACATACGACTGGCATCCAACAAATCTACTTTCGACTTCATTGCACCGGAAGAGAACATCACCGATTTTTCAGGAATCTTAAATCCGGTAGCAATCATTGAATTCAGCAATGCTTCAGAGAAATCGTCGCCGATACATCCCACTTCACCTGTAGAAGACATGTCTACGCCCAATACCGGGTCGGCATTGTGCAGACGGGAGAAAGAGAATTGAGAAGCTTTTACACCGATCCAATCGATATCGAACGCCGACTTATCCGGACGTGAATATGGAGCATCCAGCATGATGCGGGTAGCAGTTTCGATAAAGTTACGTTTCAGCACTTTAGAAACAAACGGGAAGCTACGAGAAGCACGCAAGTTACATTCGATTACTTTCACTTCGTTGTTACGAGCCAGGAACTGGATATTGAACGGACCAGAGATATTGAGTTCTTTAGCAATCTGACGGCTGATCTTCTTGATGCGACGAGCTGTTGCAAAGTAAATCTTCTGTGCCGGGAATACCAACGTAGCATCACCGGAGTGAACGCCGGCAAACTCTACGTGTTCGGAGATTGCGTATTCTACCACTTCACCATTCTGTGCAACGGCATCAAATTCAATCTCTTTCGTATTTTCAAGGAACTGAGAAACAACAACCGGATATTCTTTAGAAACTTCGGCAGCCATCTTCAGGAAGTTCTCCAATTCTTCATCGTCGTAGCAAACATTCATTGCTGCTCCTGAAAGAACGTAAGAAGGACGAACCAATACCGGATAGCCTACTTTTTCTACAAATCCCTTCACTTCTTCAAGACTGGTCAGTTCCATCCAAGCCGGTTGGTCGATACCCAGTTGGTCGAGCATAGCAGAGAACTTGTTACGGTTCTCGGCACGGTCGATAGAAATCGGAGAAGTACCCAATACAGGAACCGACTGGCGATAAAGTTTCATAGCCAGGTTGTTCGGGATTTGTCCACCTACTGAAACAATCACACCACGAGGTTGTTCGAGGTCGATTACGTCAAGTACACGTTCGAACGAAAGTTCGTCGAAGTAGAGACGGTCGCACATATCATAGTCAGTAGAAACCGTTTCAGGGTTGTAGTTAATCATGATAGACTTGTAACCCAGTTTGCGGGCAGTCTGCACTGCATTCACCGAGCACCAGTCAAATTCTACAGAGCTACCGATACGGTAAGCACCCGAACCCAGTACGACTACTGATTTTTCATTCTTATAATAGTTTACATCGTAACCTTCCACTGCATAAGTCATATACAGATAGTTAGTCAGTTCCGGATGTTCGGAAGCAACTGTATTAATACGTTTTACAGCCGGAAGGATACCCATAGATTTACGATGAGCACGTACGGCAAGGTTTTCTTTCTCCATGTTTCCGGTTGGATTCAGTACAAAACGAGCGATCTGGAAGTCAGAGAAACCTAACACTTTAGCTTCACGCATTACATCGGCAGGTATATCTTCTACCTTATTATAAGTAGACAGTTTTGCTTTGTAGTCTACGATATTTTTCAGTTTGCCAAGGAACCATGGGTCGATCTTTGTCAAATCGTGGATACGTTCGATGGTGTAACCTTCTTCCATTGCTTGCGCGATAGCGAAAACACGCAAGTCTGTCGGACAAGAAAGTTCTTTATCAAGATCATCAAAGTGCAATTCGTCATTACCTACGAAACCATGCATCCCCTGACCGATCATACGAAGACCTTTCTGGATGATTTCTTCGAAAGAGCGACCGATAGACATGATTTCACCAACTGATTTCATGCTTGAACCGATTTCACGGGATACGCCGACAAACTTCGTCAAGTCCCAACGAGGGATTTTACAGATATAATAGTCAAGTTGCGGAGCTACGTATGCAGAGTTCGGAGTTCCCATCTCGCCAATCTGGTCGAGTGTGTAACCAAGCGCAACTTTAGCAGCCACGAATGCCAACGGATAACCGGTAGCCTTAGAAGCCAATGCAGAAGAACGGCTCAAACGGGCATTTACCTCAATCACACGGTAGTCATCCGTTTCAGAGTTGAAAGCATACTGAATATTACATTCACCCACGATACCGAGGTGACGGATACATTTGATAGAAAGTTCTTTCAACAAAGCCAGTTCTTTATCATCCAGCGAGCAGGTAGGAGCTACTACAATTGATTCGCCGGTATGAATCCCCAGCGGATCGAAGTTTTCCATGCTGGCTACTGTAAAGCAATGGTCGTTAGCATCACGAATCACTTCAAACTCGATCTCTTTCCAGCCTTTCAAAGACTCTTCTACCAAAATTTGTTTGGAGAAAGCAAATGAGCTCTCTGCCAAATTCAAGAACTCTTCTTCATTGGTACAGATACCGCTACCAAGACCACCCAGCGCATAAGCAGAACGCACCATGACCGGATAACCAATTCTGCGTGCAGCAGCAATGGCATCTTCCATGTTTTCTACTGCCTGGCTGACCGGAGTCTTCATTTCTATCTCGTCCAGCTTCTTCACAAACAGGTCACGGTCTTCTGTATACATGATAGCCTCTACCGAAGTTCCAAGTACCTTTACTCCATACTTATCAAGAACACCTTGTGTGTAAAGTTCAGCACCACAGTTCAATGCAGTCTGTCCGCCGAATGCCAGAAGGATACCATCGGGACGTTCTTTCTTGATAATTTCTTCTACGAAATAAGTATTCACGGGAAGGAAATACACTTTATCGGCAATACCTTCAGAAGTCTGAATAGTTGCGATGTTCGGGTTTACCAATACTGAGCTGATACCTTCTTCTTTCAAAGCTTTCAGTGCTTGTGAGCCTGAGTAGTCGAACTCTCCGGCTTGTCCGATTTTGAGTGCTCCAGAACCCAAAACGAGAACTTTCTTGATTTCCTTTTCCATTTCTTTTGTTGTTATAATATGTTGTTATTCCTAAGTTCGTTTATAAAAAAAATGCGTTACCCTCAAAAAAGGACTAACGCATTACCAAAGAACTAAAATATCGTTTTTGGAAATAAGAGAAGAAGACTTTCGTTTCGGGATGAAGAACATCCGAATGTAAATAATACTTGCTTCTAATTTCCTGTTGATTCATTGTTGACTTCAAAATTTGTGCAAAGTAACGACATATTTTGCACATGACAAAAAGATACGTTCACTTTTTTACTGAAATAATTTACCGTGTTAATGAAACAATCGTTTTTTCCACTAGCTTTTAATGATTACATTCTTATCTGAGCAGACACCAATCATGAAGTAACTGCATTTTGATGTTTCTTTCAGTTTTTATCCTTATCTTTGTCACCATTATATAATAAGGTAATAAAATATGGGAAAAGAAAAAATCATATTGACGGGCGACCGTCCTACCGGAAGACTTCATATCGGTCACTATGTAGGTTCGTTGAAACGCAGAGTTGACCTGCAAAACGCAGGTGATTATAGTAAGATGTTTATCTTCATTGCCGATTCGCAGGCATTGACAGACAATATAGACAATCCGGAAAAGGTGCGTCAGAATGTAATCGAAGTTGCTCTTGATTATCTGGCTTGTGGTATTGATCCGACTAAAGCTACGATTTTCATCCAGTCGCAAATACCGGAACTATGCGAACTTAGTTTCTATTATATGGACCTTGTAAGCGTATCCCGCCTGCAACGTAACCCGACTGTGAAATCGGAAATCCAGATGCGTAACTTTGAAGCAAGTATTCCCGTAGGTTTCTTCACTTACCCCATCAGCCAGGCAGCGGACATTACAGCATTCCGCGCAACGACTGTCCCTGTGGGTGAAGACCAGGAACCAATGATCGAACAGGCTCGTGAAATCGTTCGCCGTTTCAACTATATATATGGTGAGACATTGGTAGAACCGGAAATCCTGTTGCCGGACAATGCAGCTTGTCTGCGTCTTCCGGGAACTGACGGCAAAGCTAAAATGAGTAAATCGCTCGGAAACTGCATCTACCTTTCGGAAGAACCGGAAGAAATCCAAAAGAAAATCATGAGCATGTATACCGACCCGGGACATCTCCGCGTACAAGATCCGGGAAAGATTGAAGGTAATACAGTATTTACTTATCTGGATGCTTTCTGCCTCCCCGAACATTTCGAACGTTACTTACCGGATTATCCGAATCTGGCAGAACTGAAAGCGCATTATCAACGCGGCGGACTGGGCGACGTAAAAGTGAAACGCTTCCTGAACTCTATTATGCAAGAAATTCTCGAACCGATTCGTAACCGTCGTAAAGAGTTCAGCAAAGACATTCCAGCTATATATGACATGCTTCAGAAAGGATGCGAAGTAGCCAGAGCTGCTGCTGCCGAAACGTTAGCTGATGTAAAGAAAGCAATGAAGATTAATTACTTTGATGACAAAGAATTGATTGAAGAGCAGGTAAAGCGTTTCTCTCAGGAGTAAAACATTTCGTTTGAGAATAAACATAATAAAGAGCTAAAGTAAAGAGGCTGTCTAAAAAGTCGTCAGTAACTCTAACTCCCCTCCTTCGGGAAGGAGGAAAATGAAGATAGAACCGATTTTTTAAACAGCCTCTTTCTTATCGAATATTTTCAAAGATTCAGTTTGTTTCTTCCTCGTCATTCTTGAACAACACATCCTTTAGTTTCTGATAAAGGAACGAAAGGATCAGCAATATCAATCCCAGAATGATAAATACGATAATCTTGCCAATAGTCGGCATTGCCCATAAATCGTCTAATACGAGTTTGAGCAAGACTATTCCGAAAGTTGCAAGGCTTACCATACGCATCGCTTTCTGATGCAGGCGCATGCCCAATCCCATCTGGACGAACCCGGCAATGCTTAATGAAAGAGATAGCCCGGCACTGAAATCGTCTACACCTACTTGCCAAAGGAAAGAACGTACCATTGTCAGCCAAAGGAGTGTGGCAAGAATATTCAGATATACGGTGAAGCGGGATTTTATGCCGATTGATGTATAGTACAGACGTGCCACGTAATACATGTTTGCTATCACGAAAGCAGCCGTCAGCCATCGCAACACGGCAGGAGTGAAAGCCATGTTCTCCCATTGGTCACACCATATATTCAGAATATATACAAGCGTATTCATTCCGATAGCCAATATATAGGAAGTGAGGTGCTTGGTTATCGGGAATCGTTTTCTGAAAGCATAGCAAATGCCCGAAATGAATACGGCGGTAAACAAGAACATCGCTCCGCTTCTCGTTGCCCCTTCAAAATACAAATTGAATTCCATCATAAATGTATAATAAAGTATGATTACGGAGACTATAAGCATAAAAGGATTCCAGAAACTGTACTTCAACCGACGTGCCGTAGAGAAGAATGAATGATAATATTCCATTAATAAAGCGAATGCTCCTGTAGCTAATCCCACAAACAAAGAGGTGGCAAATGAACTATTCAGAAAAATTGTATCCAAAGAATGATGTTCAAACATCACGCTATACACATCCATCAAGTAAGAAACGAAAGTGAGTCCTACCAGGACTTTAGCCGCAGACTCATATACCCTGATTTTCGACTTAACATAAAGCCACAACAACAATACCATTTCCGATGCCCAAAGCAAAGTAATATAGTTTCCGTCCAGTTGAATCGGGACTGTAATGGAGACAAATGTCAGCACAAGCCCCAATGTGGTATGCACGAGGAATCTATATGCTTTCCTATCCTTCCATAACCAAAGCACCAGCCCCAGATTAACGAGTGCGATAAACAGGCTCAACAGACCGCTCGCCTTAAAAGACAGTCCCATGTTCTTTAGGAAAAGAATTCCCGAAAGCAGATAGACAAAATTATTAGTGACGATGACAAATACCAGTCCGCGGCTCATAGCCTGTATCTTCTCTCCACGAAGAATGGAAAACACCGGAAGCAAAAAGGTAAAATAGAACAGAGTGGCAAACATCAGCAAATGTCCCGAAATGACCGTAGAGCGGGAAGAATAGCTCAACAATAAGAAACTAGCCATAATCAGACAAGTAAAGACAAATGAGATTATCGGAAGTTCGCTCCACTTTTTGTAGATGGAAAGCCCGAACATTCCCAAATTCAATATACTCACATAAGTAAACAGAACTTGATAACTTCCTTCGCCGCTACTTACAATAAAAGGTGCTAGAAATCCTCCTACAAGTGCAATAACAGCCAGCTCACGCCTGTCATATATCACAGAAAGAACAGACATAAATATAGTAGTGGCTATCAGAATGATAAACGCTACAGTCTGCGAAAAGATATGATAATAATGGAATGCGATAGCAACCGTGAGATAGAACACGGCGAACGCTCCACCGACAAGCAATGAACTGAATGTACGATATTTCTTCTGCAAGCGTTCGGCAACAACCAACAATGCCGCCCCGGTCAGGAAACCAAGCACCGTACGGAAAGTCTCGTTTATCCAGTTCTTGTCAATGGCGTACTTCACAAAGAAGCCCACCCCTATCACAAATATGAGAATACCAATCTTTCCAAACAGGTTTTCGCCGATAAACTTCTCGTAGTTGATTTGTTTCTTTGGTGGTTTCGGAGCAATCGGTGCCACATGAATCGGCTCCGGATACATTGCAGACTCTTCCCGAACCGTATCCATCACTGGGATACTTTCAATAATTTCTTCCTGAACAGATTCTTGAACAGATTCCGAAGCATCTCGCAATTTATCGGCAACCACAGCCTCAACCATTGTACTTGGTTCGCGAACAACCAACTCTTCTTCAACCAATTTTTCTTTTGACAGGACTTCTGCTACTACTTTTTCAGGCGTCTCCTCACTTGGTTCCCTATCACCAGCAGCCATTTTCGCCTGCCCCTTCAGAAGGGCGTCCATCTGCTTTTTTATTACATCAAGCTCTTTCTCTATCTTCGTGAACCGACCATCGAACCGGCATAGCAAAACAATAAGTATCACTATACCGAGTAACGGATATACACTATTAAAATCCCCCATAGTATTTTGTATTTGATTCAATATCACAAATATAACAAATTATATAACAACAGCATGGAAGAATTACAATAAAAAACTAAAAGAATCAATGTTTTAGCTTTGTCTTTCTCAATAGTATACGTATTTTTGCAATAAAGAAACTCCTTACTTAAAAACAAGATACTTATATGGAACAAGATATACGCTGGCTACAACGATATGATAGCTTTCATCGTGCAAATAAAAGAATCCTGGATATAACAGAATCAGGTAACCAACCGGATAGTTTATCAGAATTGGAAATGGTAGGGTTAATCCAACGATTTGAATATACTTTTGAACTTGGATGGAAAGTTCTTCAGGATTTCTTAAAATTTAAAGGATATGAATTTGTACAAGGTCCTAACGGCACTCTCCAACAAGCTTTCGAAGACGGGTTAATTTCTGATCACGACGGTTGGCGACGTATGGCAAAAGCACGAGTCACGACCTCGCACACCTATAATGAGGGAGACGCCATACAAATTGCGCAAAAAATATATGAAGAATACTCTCTTCTTTTAAAACAACTGGACACCAAACTTAATGAAGAAAAATCAAGAACGGAAATGAATACACTATTTTAATCATGTACGGACTAAGCAATACTGTCATATCGGATATTTGCAGTGTGTTTCGCAAACACGCTAACATAGAAAAAGTTCTAATCTTCGGTTCCAGAGCTAAAGGTACATACTCGGAAGGTTCCGATATAGATTTGGCTGCGATAGGTAATGATATTTCTTTTGACCAGCTAATGGACATTCATATTCAAATAGAAGATTTGGGATTATTATATAAAGTAGATGTTATTGATTACAATAAAAATAGGAACACTCCAATAGGTGAACATATAGTACGGGTAGGACTGCCTTTCTACAACAAGAATGATAGTTGCGGCTGAAAGCGAAGACCATCTATTTTAAGGTCTGCTTTCAGCCGCTTTTCCTTTACAGCAAGCGATTACAGGGAATCGCTGAATATTAAAATCGCTTTATCACTTTGCAGTTTCTACCAGTACAACACGGTTCAGAATCGGTTGACCGAACTTATCGACGCCACCACCGGCAGCAACTTTCAAGTTATCAGCAGGAATTCCAAACTTCTTAACCAGCAAGTCTTTAACAGCCTGTGCACGTTCCAAGCTCAATTTTTGATTGAATTCCGGACTGCCTGTTGCAGAGTCTGCATATCCGTTGATAGTATAGGTAGTGCCCGGGAATTCTTTAATCCGGCTGGCAAGGTAAGACAAGTTCATCTCTTCTTGCGGAGACAGTTTATCCGAACCAATCTTAAAGAATACGGTACGCGGAGCGATGTTAGGATCTGTGATGACTACTGTTTCGGCCTCTTCTACCTCAACTGGCTGTTGTGCATCTGCCAACTGTTGTTGCAATTGCATATTAGCTGCTGCCATTGCATTCATCTGATTACGCATCTGGCTCAATTCGAGTTCAGAGATAATCTGTGGAGTAGGACGTTGGAAGCCACGAGTCGGGAAATAATAAGTCACACCGATAGTAGCGCCTAAGATACCATCATAATTGGGTCTACCTCCATGTTCTCCGTCAAACTTGCCTTCCAGCCCTGTTGCGCTCAACTCCAAATTCAAGTCAACAGCATTTGACAAACGGAAGCGGTTGATAATACCTGCATTGAAAGTAGCAGCATTGGTGTGAGGACGAGAGTAAGCATGAGCCCAACCGGCACCTATATAAGGGATAATTTCATATACACGGTTCGGATTGTATCCACCGAAAAGTGCGTTCAGGTTAATCATCAAATCACCATGCAAATTCATGTAGTCCCATCTTTGTTTGTAAGAACCGTCTTCTCTCGGACCACCCACTACATAATTGGCAGTTTCGTTGGTAGTGAATCCTTTTGCCTGCAAACCGCTGTATTGCATACGCAATCCGAATCCCGGAGTTACCCATTTGCCGACAGACACGTTAAATGTAGGAGCAACACGGTCTCTGAATTTGCCGATATGGTCATTGTTTCCATATAGCACCTGAGCGCCGCCTCCTACAGAGAAGAACCAGTTACTCCAGAAAGGATTAGTTATTACTTGATATTTATCTTGTACCTGAATCACTTCGTATTCAGTTACAGTCATTGTCTGCTGCGCAGAAGCGACAGACGCAACGCCGGCAAATGCCAGCAACATCAAAATCTTTTTCATATACCTAATAGTTAAGTGGTTATTTAAATCTTTTTCTTTGTTGAACTATTTAAATAACACGAACCGAACTAAAAGGTTTTAGAAAAAGATGAAATTATTTGTTTTATTTGAATAATCTTTCGATGTCTTCCTCCTTGATTGTTGTCAAAACAGTTTTCCCATCGGGTGTGTAATTCGGTGAGGGACAGGCAAAAAGGTTGTCTACAAGGCTTACCATTTCTTCATTACTCAATACCTGCCCGTAAACAATAGCCGCCGCACGAGCCAATGTTAATGCCAGAATACTTTGAATTTCTTCCTTAACGTCACTTCCTTTTTCCATCGCTGTATGCAGCATATTACGTACCAGTTCCACCGGATTCAGACCTTCAATTCCCGAAGGAATACCATTAATAGCATAGCTACCGCCTCCCAGATTACTCAAATCAAAACCGACCGCAGCCAAATCATCCATAATACCTTGCAGTACAGCAGCCTCCGAAGCCGGTAATTGTAATATTTCCGGGAACAGAACGCCTTGTGATACTCCCTGCTTCTGTTGAATCTGTACCATATAACGATCAAAAAGCACCCGTATGTGTGCCCGGTGCTGATCGATTAGCATCAGGCCGGATTTAACTGAAGTCAGAATAAACCGTCCTTTAAACTGCAAATGCTGATTTCCTTTCTCTATCACCGGTTCACTGGCATACAAAGTGGAAGAAGCAGCAGATACAACCGTCTCCATCTTTTCTTCAACGAAAGCCGATTCACTCCCCATAGAAAAATCCCCCCAATCCATTTCGGGTTCCGGTTGCGGGTTATTCATCTTACTGGCTTTCGTCAGCCCTCCGTACAAATCTTCCCATTCCACTTTCGAACGGCTGTACGATCCGCCGCCACCGGTAGAGACTTTAAACGGATTATAGTCTGTATTATAATGTATCTTCGGAGGTCCGGAAGATATCTTTTCCTCAAATGCCGGAATATCAGGCATGTCTTCCGTATCAAAGTCAATGGAAGGGATCGCACTGAATTTACCCAGCGATTCCTTCACAGACGCTGAAAGTATCTGCCAGATAGCCTGCTCATTCTCAAACTTAATTTCGGTCTTTGTCGGATGGATATTCACGTCAATATTAGCCGGATCGACATCAAAATAGATAAAGTAGGAAATCTGTTCGCCGACGGGAATCAACTGTTCATAAGCCTCCATAACCGCCTTATGAAAATAAGGATGACGCATATAACGCCCGTTGACAAAGAAATACTGATGCGCCCCTTTCTTACGGGCAGTCTCCGGTTTGGCTACGTAGCCGGAGATTTTCACCATGGTAGTATTCACATCTATGTTCAGCAATTGCTGATTGAGCTTCTTACCGAAAATAGCAAGAATACGCTGGCGTAATTGCGATACCGGAAGATTGAATAGCTCCGAATCATTGCTATGAAGCGAAAAAGCAACCTCCGGATGCACCAAAGCGATCCGTTCAAATTCGGCAAGGATGTTACTCAATTCCGTTGAATTAGTCTTGAGAAATTTACGGCGGGCAGGTACATTAAAGAACAGGTTCTTTACAGAGAAATTACTTCCTTTAGAACAAGACACAGCCTCCTGACTTTCCACTTGAGAGCCTGCAATCACCAGCTTCGTTCCCAACTCTTCCGATTCCAGACGTGTCTTTAGCTCTACTTGTGCCACTGCCGCGATGGAAGCCAATGCCTCTCCGCGAAATCCCATTGTACGCAACGCAAACAGATCCGCTGCTTGACGTATCTTGGAAGTGGCATGCCGCTCAAAGGAAAGACGGGCATCCGTCTCAGACATTCCTTTTCCATCATCAATCACCTGAATACAAGTTTTACCTGCATCAGTCACCAAAACATGTATATTTTGTGCATCTGCATCAATCGCATTCTCCACTAACTCCTTGATGACAGACGCGGGACGTTGTATCACTTCACCGGCAGCAATCTGGTTAGCTACCGAATCAGGTAACAAATGAATTATATCGCTCATACGTCGTTAATTAACAATTAAAAACTCCAGCTTCCTGTGGCTAGATAATGCCACAGATAGACAAGGAAAGCAATGATTATCAGTATGATTCCGAAAGAGACCGGTTTGCGGCCACTCGCTTTTCTTCTTTTCAAATGTGTAGTACCTTCGATGAACTTACCGCGAATATCCTCCGGATTAAATTCTTTCTCCGGCAGCATCCCCAAGTCACGTTTGGCGTTCTCCTCCATCTTTGCGAGCTTTTCTTTCCGCTCATCTACATAAATGTATTGATGATTAAAGCCACGGGGCTTTCTCATTGAGTTAAACATTCCCATACTACTTCATATTTATTAATTTTCGCTTTTCTGTTTTGGGGCGTCGGTCGATGCTCGGTTTCAGTACATCAGTTGTACGCTTACCCCGCCAGTTAAATATATCATCCTTATTCAGCGGACGGACATAATCGAACCAGGCAAAAGTGGGAAGACGCAGTTTATCAGACGGTATCTGATCCATCGGATACATTGTTCCGTTGGATTTACCGATAAACAGTCCTTTTTCCATCTTCTTATCCTTCATATAAAGATGAAGCACACTACCTTCCAGACAATTAAATCCGGTCATCGTACTGTCTTTTTCTTCCGGATAGAAAGCAGTCAACACATTACCAATCACTTCAATATGACGCATATCTCCATTAATGAAATAGGCTTTCATCTCTTTGCCGGACACTTGGTTATAGTGAATGGAATCTTTCATTTCCACTGTCAACGCCTGGTTGATGATGTGCGCCCAGTCAATCGTGCTGTCATTCATATAAATCTTGATCTGCTCGCCAAGTAGTTGCTGCCCTTCATTCCAAAGAATAGGGTCAGTATACATAGTCATGCAGGAATCCTTCGAATTATAGACTAGTGAGTCACATACTCCCTGAACATCCGTACGATATATACGTACTTTATGATAAGCCTTCATCAACCGGAAAACGGAATCCGTATTCAGGTTGTAAGACACCAACTGCAATGTATCTCCATGCATAAAAAGACTGTCAGGCCCCTGCGAGTAGTCAATTGCTACAGCACGCTTCGTCGCAAACGCAGAGTCTGTCAATTCATTATAGAAGCAATAATCGCTCGTCAGCATATTCTTATTAATGGAATCTGTCATCTTCACATTATCGAACGCCTCTCCATAACCGATGATACGGTCGTAGAACAGACTGTCGCCTACCAATTTCTTTCCCTGATTGGTCAGTACCGAACGGTCTAACAATTCGGCTTGTTCGGTCATTGTGTTATAGAATCCCCGTTCCGAATAGATATGATTATTATCACTGACGATATTGGACGGTCCGAGAATAACTGCGATTTTGCTTTCCGTATTATACCTTAACGTATCGGATGTCAACACAAATTTAGGGTTGACCAACTTCACATCGTGGTTGAATACCGACTGTTTCGTTGCCGGACTGTATTCTCCCCAATCGGAGGTCAATACATTCTCTTCATCCATCAAGGTTCCTCCCTCGAAATAATATCCGAGGTCGTAGAGACGGTCGTAGTTCAAGCTATCTGTCAGCAGGGTGGTGTTCCGGTTAATCATCTTCACATTTTCACGAAGCTGCGCAATTTGCGTCATTCCGTCGTAATAAAGATAAT
Organism: Bacteroides caecimuris; assembly: GCA_948742525.1. Classification (GTDB taxonomy): domain Bacteria; phylum Bacteroidota; class Bacteroidia; order Bacteroidales; family Bacteroidaceae; genus Bacteroides; species Bacteroides caecimuris_A. The sequence continues at coordinate 15,448 of CAPYSS010000031.1, forward strand.
CACCGTAAATGAACAAAGTGTCTCCCTGTTCCATACGTACATTACTGAAGGCCTCTACAGAATTGGTTTTCTCAAAAATCAGTGCACTGTCACAGTACATATACATACTGTCATGGCGCAACTTCACGTTGCCAATCAATACCTGTACATCCGGACGTGCCAACTTATCTGCCTGCCCTTCATCAGCATGAAGCAGATAAACTTTGGTCTTTTTATTCTCCGGTTGCTTATTATTGTTTTGCGCCACAAGACATACACCAAACAGGCATAGAAAGCCTATAAGGAGCCATCTATGCCTGTCTTGTTGTCTATTTTTATTATTTGTTTTCAGCATATAAAATCAAAGCAAGGTTACATCAGTCCTTCTTGACCCAGCCCGGATACTTGAAGTCACACTTCTGCCAGTTTTCGTTGATGCGTACATAAGTATGTTTCTGCTTGTCCAGAATCCATTTTTGCAGCATCTCTTCCCGGCGTTTCTCCATCACGATTTCTTTCAAGTCCTGATAGTCTTCTGCAATGGTTGCTTTATGACCGTTGATTTTTGCTTTCAACTTCACGATAGCACATACTTCTTTTCCATCTTTCTCATTAATCATTGTAAAGGCTTTGGAAATTTCGCCTACATTCATCTTATCTACTACCTTAGCAACGTCTTGAGGAAGATCCTGCATCTGGAACTTAGAAGTAGCCACACCTGAATTCTCATTGGTGTTCACCATAATACCATGATTGTTACGGGTGTCTTTATCCTGTGAGATAACGGCAGCTGCATCATCAAATGTAAATTTGTTGGCACGAATATCATCAGCAATAGAATCCAGACGGGCACAAGCCTCAGTCAGTTCTTTTTCTGATACTTTCGGACGCAACAAGATATGACGGGTATTGACACGGTCACCACGCTTTTCAATCAACTGGATAATGTGGAAACCAAATTCCGACTCCACAATCTTGGAAACTTTCTTCGGATCTTGTAAGCTGAATGCCACATTCGCATAAGCGGGGTCCATCATACCACGCCCCATGAATCCACATTCACCACCCTTAATGGCAGATCCCTTGTCTTCCGAATACAAACGCGCCAATGTAGAGAAGTCTATTTCCCCTTTTGTCACACGATCCGTATAATCACGCAACGTCTTTTTTACATCCTCAATCTCCGAGATAGGAATTTTGGGTTGTAAAGTAATGATCTGCACTTCTACTTGTGTCGGGATGTAAGGAATACTATCTTGTGGAAGATCCTTAAAATAACGGCGTACTTCTGCCGGAGTTACTTTGATTTCTCCTACCAGTTTTTCCTGCATCTTCTGAACGGTCAATCCGTCACGTGCATTATCACGCAAAGTCTCACGAATCTGGGTGGAAGTTTTATTGAAATACTCCTCCATCTTCTCTCTGGAACCGATCTGCTGGATGTACATGTTGGTCATCATATCCACACGCTGAATGATTTCCGCTTCGGAAACCTCGATACTGTCCAACTTTGCCTGATGCAGGAACAACTTCTGCACGGCAATCTCTTCAGGAATTACACAATAAGGATCGCCGTCGAATCTGCGTCCATTATACAAGGCATCCATACGGGCCTCTTCTACATCTGATTTCAAAATAGCTTCGTCACCTACTACCCAAACTACTTCATCAACCACATTATCTTGTGCATAGGTTGCCACATTAGCAAATATTGCCAGGACAAGGGTAACAACAAATCTAAAGTTTACAAACTTCTTCATTCTTTGTATTTAATAATTATATATAATCTTCTTCTTATTTACCGCCTGCTGATACAAGTCGTTCTTTACTTGTTCCATAAAGCTCACCTGTTTCTGATTAACCAATAAGTCTTTCACTTCCGAACGGGCTAATTCATACGGTTTCCCTTCACCAATTCCGCGATAATCGCTCACATTCAGGAAATAATAATAGGTCGTATCTTTCAATTCTACCTGACGGTGTTTGTCTACGTACTCTTCCGGTGCCTCTACTTTCAATGGAATCATATCCAGTACATCAGTCACGGATACCCATTTGTCATAGAAGTATTCGTATTTCACCGCATTCTGCAAGCTATATTTTTCCAGATTCTCGACAGCATCCTGTTTTTCCGACTTATACCAACTGCGCACATTGTTCAGCTGGGGAGCCGTCAACGGCACTTTGATAAACAACCCTTTAATCAACGGGGTTTCCAGTTTAAACAGTTCTTTGTTTTTCCCGTAATATTCTGCGATCTCTTGTTCGGAAATATCATTCGACAACTTCTGGTTTATCAACTCCTGTTGATAAGTATGCATAATCAGCGCTTTCCGATAATTCTCCACCAATTTATCTACATCCACATTATCGGGAATGTTGTTCGCAGCTTTCTCATACAATAAAATCTCTTCCGCCCAACTACGAATATAGTGTTCGGTAAAGAGAATACTATCATCTTTTGACAATCCGACCGGAAGCACGGACATCAAATCTTCTTTATATAAAAAGTTACCGTCCACCTCTACCAAAGGAGTCTTTCCTTTGTGGTCGTGCTGTTCCTTGCACGCTCCACAACCAAGAAGGGTAATCAGTAAGAGGACTAATATTCGCATTGGCAACTAAAATCTACTTATTTAAGGTACGAAGATAGTGAATAATCGGTTACATCAGTTATTATTAACTGTTTTTAAAACCTCTTGATTTATTTCAACCTTACCGGATTCATTCAATTCCCGCGTCCAGTACGCGTCAAGATAGGTTCGATAATCCTTTCGGACGCGGTCTATTACTTCCCGATAATCATCCGGTCCCTTCTGTTTTTTGCCGCATACAATAGTAAAAGGATAAGACAACACGGGATCATATCCACCCTTTTTGAAAACCAGTTTATCTATATATTTATTGTCTCCGTCGGCAAAAATTCCCTGTTCAATCTGTATCTTTTCCGTACCGGATGCATTAAATGTTTGCCGAAGTTTATCCACCCATTCATTTTCCGGCAGTTTCTTCAGCATTTTTTTTGCCTGTTTGGCAGTCTTTTTATCTGTACAGTGAAGGACCACTCCTTTATAACGCGGACTGTCCCACCGATAATCGGATGAGTGAAACTTAAAATAAGTTGCCAGTCCGGCACGATCATTCATAGCGGGCAAATCTACTTTTTGCCGTGTCACCTCTTTTACGAGATACTCTTCATTGGATTTTTGCAGCGCATAACAAATTTCAGGATGCCTTTTATCCATGTTTTTGCTTTCATAATCTAATAAGGATTTAGCAATAAACGCATCGAGCTGGCGTTTGACAGCCTGCGGATGAGAAGCGGCAAATCGCTTAAACAGATTTCCTGTATAGCTCTGTCCGTCAATGGTGAACAACGTTTGTCCTGTCTCTCCTATTGCTAACAGTTCTTCCATACCTGCCAGGTTCGGAGTATATTGCCAGTCTTTTTTCAACCGTTCCACCACTTTTTCGGTAGCTTTATCCAATATCTCCCTACTCCGCATACGTTCTGTCAGTTTATCGGAAACTTCTTCATAGGCAGGCATATCTTTCCGATCGATCACTTTCAATATATGAATTCCCTCAGGTGTAAAGAACGGTTGGGATATTTCGCCTTTCGACAGAGCGAAAGCTACATTCTCAAATTCAGTGGTGGTTTGCAAACTTTCTATCCAACGGGACTGCTTATCATCTGAATATCTTTCCACCAAACGGGAAAAATCCAGTCCGGGCTGATTCTGTATCGTCCGGTAGATAGAATCCATACGGATCTTTTGTTCTTCCAGGTGCCGGGAAGTAATCGTTTGCGGTAAATATTTAAAAATCTGCATAACCTGTACTTGTCCGGGATGTGCTTCTAACCCCATGTTCTGATATTGAACACGGACACAACTATCCATTGTCGGCTTATCTATCAAATAAGAATTTATTAGTCTGGCACGCACAGCTTCCTGTTGCTTGCGAAAAGCGGAAGTCGTATCAAGTCCGGCAGCTTTTGCCGCTTCGACCTTCTGCATAGATCGAGCAAAAAACACCGCATACTCCTTTGGAGAAAGATTACCATCCTCGCCAACCGCATTGTGCCGATAAGAATACTCAAACTCCGAACGGGATATGTCTCTCCCGTTGACACGCATCAACACAGGATCTTCTTGAGCAAAGACCAAGATTCCGAAGAGGCAAATACACCCCGACAACAGACTTCTTTTCATCATCAATTCTTATTTTTACAAACAATAATAACAAGCATCAAAAACCAGCGAGTGGCGGAAAACAACGAACGGTGAGCAGCAAACATCCGCTGATTGACACAGCGTGTTCACCGTTCACCGTTAACATTAACAGTTCACCGTTTATATATGTTATTCCGGACGGCTATAATTAGGCGATTCACTGGTAATCGTCACGTCGTGCGGATGGCTTTCCATTACACCTGCATTGGTAATACGGGTAAACTTAGCGTCGTGAAGTTTCTCAATATTAGCAGCACCGCAGTATCCCATGCCTGCACGCAGACCACCTGACAACTGATAGATAACTTCGAAGAGTGTGCCTTTATAAGGTACACGTGCTGCGATTCCTTCCGGAACGAGCTTCTTCACATCGGCTGTTCCACTCTGGAAGTAACGGTCTTTCGAACCGTTCTCCATTGCTTCCAACGATCCCATACCACGATAGGATTTGAACTTACGCCCGTTGAAGATAATGGTATCACCCGGAGATTCTTCGGTTCCTGCCACCAATGAGCCAATCATTACACAATATCCACCGGCAGCCAACGCTTTCACCACATCGCCCGAATAGCGCAAACCGCCATCGGCAATCAAAGGAATGCCTGTACCTTTCAGTGCTTTCGCCACATCATATACAGCAGACAACTGTGGAACACCTACACCGGCAACCACACGAGTGGTACAGATAGAACCTGGGCCGATACCTACTTTCACCGCATCTGCTCCTGCTTCTACCAAAGCCTTAGCGGCCGCTCCGGTAGCAATATTACCTACTACAATATCAATATTCGGGAAACGTTTCTTAGCTTCTTTCAGTTTTTCAATCACAAACATAGAGTGACCGTGAGCCGTATCAATCACAATTGCATCCGCACCGGCATCTACCAATGCTTGCATACGATCCAGCGTATCGGCAGTCACACCTACACCGGCAGCTACACGCAAACGACCTTTGGCATCTTTACAAGCCATCGGTTTATCTTTGGCCTTTGTTATATCCTTATAAGTAACAAGACCAATCAACTTTCCGTCCATTCCTACAATCGGAAGTTTCTCAATCTTGTGTTTCTGAAGAATCCGAGCAGCAGATTCCAAGTCAGTAGACTGGTTTGTTGTCACCAATTTTTCTTTCGGCGTCATGACAAGATCAATATGTTTTGTCATATCTCTTTCAAAACGCAAATCTCTGTTAGTGACAATACCAACCAAGTAACCTTCATCATCCACCACAGGAATACCACCGATTTTATATTCCGCCATGATGTCCAGCGCATCCTGCACAGTAGAACCTCTTTTAATAGTTACAGGATCATAAATCATACCATTTTCGGCACGCTTTACAATAGCAACTTGCCTTGCCTGTTCTTCGATAGACATATTTTTGTGAATCACACCGATACCACCTTCACGAGCAATGGCAATAGCCATTTTCGCTTCGGTAACCGTATCCATGGCAGCCGTCACAAAAGGAATTTTTAACTCAATGTTTTTTGAAAACTTAGTCGAGAGATCGACAGTGCGCGGTAAAACTTCAGAATAAGCGGGGATCAACAATACGTCATCGTAAGTCAACCCATCCATTACAATCTTATCAGCAATAAATGACATAGGGCTATGCGTTTAAAAATTATTGCGTGCAAATATACGGTTTTTATTCAAAATGCGCAAACTGTGCGCCAGAATATTTAATGAGGGGAGCTAATTAATACTTATCAGAAAGAATTGCCTTAAAAGAACACATTCAAAGAACCGAATTAAAGAACAACTTTAAAGAACAAGATTATGGAAAGGCAGATTTTTATTAATGAGATGCAAGCTCGTTTCAATTTAAGAAAACCACGTAGCGAGAAGCCAACCAATCTCTATTTAGTATGCAGAATAAACAACAAACAAGTTAAACTATCTACAGGGGTAAAGATATATCCAGACCACTGGAATGAAAAAAGACAAGAAGCATATATCAGCGTACGCCTATCAGAGATAGATAATATAAATAACACTATAGTGAACAAGAAAATCACAAAACTAAAAGAATATTTCATCGAATTTAAGCATTATCTTTGTATGCATCCAGACGAGATTGGAGAAAGTATGAAACTATTAAAACAACACATATATAAAGATAGGATGAAGAAAGAATTACAGAAACCCGCAACTTTTATAATGAAACAAATTATAGAAGCAAAGACTTGTGCAGAAAGCAGTAAGAAACAATATCGTTCTAACATAGACAAGTTTGAGCGTTTTCTCAAAGAGAATGAAATTCCCAATACATGGGAGAGCATGAATTTAGATACTATCAATCGCTACCAAAAGCAAATCATAAAAGAAAACCCATTGCATCCTCATAACACTTTACGTAACATAATTAAAGGAACTATATTTAATTTACTAGGGATAGCAGATAAAAGACTGGATATTCCTTTCAAATGGTCTGACAGCAATTTAAACAGTTTTGAGTTCGTGAAAGATAAGTCCAACAAAGAATTAGCAGACAACAAAAAAGTTTCATTAACAGAAGAGCAACTGAATAAATTCTACAAGCATATCATCACAGGAACAGAAAGACAAATAAAGAAATACACAGAAATCAGAGACTTATTCATACTACAATGTTTAGTTGGGCAACGAATTGGCGATATGCAAAAATTCTTTAATGGAGATAATGAAATGGACGAAGAAGCAGGAACCATCTCCATTATACAACAAAAGACAAAAGCCAGAGCTATAATTCCACTATTGCCATTAGCCAAAGAAATTATATCCAAATATGAGAATAAAGAATTATTATATTATAAAGAAAGAAAGTCCATTGTCAATGAAGCCTTAAAAGAAGTAGCAGAACAAGCAGGATTAGACGAGCCTATCACTTATGAAGAAAACGGGATTAAACAAACCCAACCTCTTTATAAATTACTGCATACACATACAGCAAGGCATACTTTTATCACAATATTGTGTAGAAAAGGCATCCCAAAGGAAACTGTTATTATAGCGACAGGACATGAAGATACAAAAATGATAGACAAAGTTTATTCTCATTTAAACAGTAAAGATAAAGCAAAGAAAGTCTCTAATGCTTTCAAAAGTTTAAATAATGGCATTTTCAATATGGGCAAGGTGGAGACAAATTCTCTCAATGAAGTAAAGCCTACGAACGATGCAACTAATAATATAACCTTCGATACTCTGTTGGACACTCAATTTTTTGCGTCTAAAATCAATAAGGCTGTTAAACTACAATCACAGGTAGGTCATTTGAAAAATGGGAAACTGTGTAGTTATGACAATGAAATCAATTTCCTTATAAGTGAGATAGAAAAATTCTCTCAATCTTCCACTTCTGATTCTGATGTGGCAAAACAATATGTGAAACAGTTATCTGTCTGGAAGCTGTCAGACTTACATGACTGTTTTAGAGAAATGATTGTCAAGTGTGTTAAGATTGGTATCAGTAAGGATGCAATTATGCAGTTTATCAATAAGGCTTTGGAAATAGGCTTGTTGGATAATGAAAGATTCACCAATATAAGAGAAATCATTACAGCCTTATTGGATAAAAGAAACAAGGGCTGACGAGCTTTTTAGGAAATCAAGGCTTCTGGTAAGCCTGAACATCATATTCTCCCCGAACAGCTACAGCTATGGGGAGAATTTTTGCTTTATCGCATCCTCAACTCAAATATTCCACAATTTCGACTTGTCGTTTGGTGATGCGGTCGGGACTTTATACCTTTGCAACGTGATTGAAAGTCAGAAATGACCGAGTTTCTCGTCACCCAGATTCACTACTACAAACCTAAATCTACTCCAAATGAAAGAACTGACCTACGCTGACATTCGTAAAATGGCACTAGAGCACGGTATCAAGGACACAAGGCTTCACATTGGGCTTTGGGCTACTGACCGATACATCAAAAGACGCAAAATGATACAAGGCAAGACGTATACAGTCTACCTACCGCATCATAAACAGGAACAGGAATAATTTTCGAGTTACAAACCTGCCACCAAGCTAGCGGAAGAGGGTATATCTTCACTTCATAAAGCTCTCAACACTAAGTTTAAAGAATGTTTACGAAGCGTTTGGACACCTCACCGAAGTGCAGTATCTTTGCACTACCAACATGAGATAAGGGTGGTATCACTGAAACTACTGAATTACCCCACTTGAAGTATATCTGAAAACCACTATTTGAATTTACGCCACTCACCGCACACAGATTCATTCTTTATGTATCTAATTTTATGAATTTATGGCAATGAACATGCTATTTGTAAGTTCAAGCTACTTCCTAAGAAACATTCCAGTAGCAATTTTAAACAAGAGAGAGATTATCAAACTCAAAATGCAGCGGTACAAGGACGTAAAGGTTTACCTCTACAGTTTTATACTACCAGACTACATGACAGATGAATATGTATCAGAGCAACTGGACGCACTTGCATCGCACTTGCTGTTCCCGCATCTCATACTATCCATCGCCAATACGACAATCTACAACCCAAGACTTGTCGCCAATAACGTGAATGGCATAGTGCATATCGTTTTATGCTTTGAGCATGATTGAATCAACAATTTTATGAATTTCCAATTATGAACACCAAACAAGAATTTAGTTTTGAAGAACTACGCAGGCTTGCATTGGCTCACCAAGTAAAGGACAGCAAAACTGTGATTGGAATATGGGCTAAGCTCAATGGATATTCCAAGAAACGCAAGCAAAGAGATAACAAGGTTTACACCGTTTACATCAAGATGAGCAATGACAAATTTAATACGAACAATGATTATGAGAACAACTAAAATTATGAAGGGCTTTAATGTAGAGAAATACAATGACGAGATAAATAAATTGAATATGATAATAAAGACGGTTGATGATTTCACCTATCTTTTTGTAGCGTGGGGAGATGAGACAAAGATGTCGAAAGAATGGTTTGAAAGTTTACTAAACCTTCCTTTTGCTGAAATCAGAAAGCACCTAAACCCTATATATATGGCAAATGATTTGCAGTATCCATATTCAATAGATTTTGAATGTGATACAACCATCCTCTCTTGTTATATCGATTACTTAGGTGAAATAGACCGGACTATGAAGAGGCAAATAGAATTTCTTAAGATTCTGCCAGAGATTCAGAAGGCGTATGGCAGTTTATTTATTTATAATAATAAACACTGTGAAATGACGAAAGATGCAGAGCGACTTATCATGGAGCAATGTATAGAATGGGAAGAGGATTAGTTCAACTTTCATACAATAGTGCACAAGCTTAACTTTATTGGAAGATTGAATATGAGCATGGATATGGTATAGTTTATGAAGATGATATATGAATAACTTCTAATGAAGGGAGGACTGTGCAAACGGTTCTCCCTTTTCGTGTTCATACATATCAGACTGGCATATATTCCCAAATGGATATGCAACCAAGTCCAATTACCTATTGCCATGTAAGCCTGTAATGGGAATTGAAAACTTATTGGCATTTGAAGCGGTAATATTCCAACGTTCAAATAGGGGGTATGGCTCATTTTTGTCATTTACTAATACAGATACAAACCAAGTCATGGATTTACCTGTTCTACTCCAACTCTCCCTGATATACATTCACTCCAACGCTGCCATCTCCTAAATCAATGAATGTGCCAGTCAGACACTAAAATTACAGACATAATGATACGCTTATGCCATAATTCTTATGGACGAGTTTTTCTTCAAATCGTCCCTATATAGGAAGAAAAAAATAACCCTACTTAAACTTAATCTAAAGTCAGATATTTTAAATACACAGATTGCAATTTTATAAATTAAACTTAATCTAAACACAATGAAACAAGAAATCATTAATGGTGGCAATGCCCGATATTTGGGCGAATTAGAAAGATTTAAAGATGGTATTCCTTTTGGCATCGTAAACAAGACTAAGACAGATGTAGGTGGCACTTATGTGGCTGCAAATTGCAGTAGCAACTATATTATCGTATGTCCATTCAAGGACTTGGTGGATAGTATAGCGGCAGATAAGAATAACAGGTATGAGGTATTCAAATGTTATGGCGGTATAAGAGAATACCAGTTCAGGAAATATATCAAAAACAATACCACATATAAGATAGCCGTGACCTATGACAGTCTACCCAAATTAATTGGATGGTTGAGCGGTACAGAAGGGTGGAAAGTCTTAGTAGACGAATACCATTTAATCTTGGAAGACATGGATTTCAGATATGATGCAATTAACGGCTTGATGGAAGAAATACAGAAGTTCAGGCATTATTCTTTTTTGTCTGCCACTCCAATTGACCTTGACTTTGAGATAGATTTCCTGAAACGGCTTCCACATTACAAAGTCCAATGGAATGGAGTGACGAAAATAACCCCTATCAGATATAAGGTCACGCAATTAACCAAAGGACTGGCTAGATTCATACAGATATTTTTGGATGAAGGCATATCACTCCCAGACATAAACGGCAATGTCAGCAAAGTGGAAGAACTATATATTTTCATCAATTCTGTGACCAGTATCAAGCAGATAGCAGATACGTTGAAGCTGAATCCAGATGATGTGAAGATATGCTGTGCTGACAGGATTAGAAATAACAAACTGTTGGGCGAATACCAGATTGAATCAGTCAGTAGTCCCAATAAGAAGATTAATTTCTTTACAAAGAAATGCTTTCAGGGATGCAACCTTTTTACCAATAACGGGCTGATAATAGTAGCCAGTGACGCATACAAAACGCAGACTTTGGTGGATATAAGTACTACTATGGAACAGATAGCAGGCAGAATCAGAATCAATGATGAATACCAGAATATCTTTAGGAATGTGATAGTCCATCTGTTCTCCACCAATAAGAATGTTATGAGCGATGAAGAGTTTGAAATGGTGATGCAGGATAAAGAGAAGGAAGCTGACAAGTTGCTAAGCGGATGGAGCAAGTTGGATAAGGAAGAGAGACAGACTTATATTAAGAGGATGAACCTAGACACTGAACTAGTCTCCATCATTAATGGCAAGATGGTGTATAACAATCTGAAAAAGCAATCCTTCATTTATAAGCAGGAACTAAGGAAGATATACAGAGATGGTATCAGTATCAGGGACAGCTTCATGCAATCAGAAAAATTTGAGCTTACCAACCAGAATAAATGGAAAGATTTCAATATAAAACTGGCAAAGGCAATGACTGTCAGTTATGAGCAATTACTAAAAGATTATCTGGATTCCCCTTCTGAATCTTATGAACAGGAATATCCAGAATTTCCACTAATCAAAAGGTATTTGAAGGAATCTGAAATGAATACTCTTAGATGGAACAGGGAGAAGATGCTAAAAGCTGTAGAGGACAAGAAACAGGTAAATAAAGCTCTCTTGGCTATATATCAGCCTGGCTTTATCAGCAATCAGGACTTGAAAGGTAAGTTGAAGGATGAGTTTGGCAGATTGGGAATCAAGTTATCCCCCAAAGCTACCCTGATAGAGAATTGTACTCTTTATAATGTGGAGAAGGCAAGCAGGAAGATAGATGGAAAAACTGTTAGTGGGTATGAACTTAGCAAGATGGTATTTACCTTTGAATAAGAATCTACCAATATGACAGAACAGGACAAGAATAAAGCTCCAGACCATAACAGGTTTTGGAGCTTTTATTTTTCTATATTTATAATTACCTTTGTTCTTTACATAATTGATTTATACTCAAATAAATAAAATCTTATGGAAATGAAATATGAAGAACTATTAAAGGAAAAAGAATGGGAAGCTAAACGCTATGAAATATTGGCTAGAGATAATTACACCTGTCAGGATTGTGGATGCAGAGGTATTAACAATGATATATTTTTCCCTATTTCTAGTATAAGTGATTTAGATATACTTTTGCCTGACTGTTTGTTTGATGGTGAAGATTTGCGTTCTTTTTGTAACCATATAAAATGGAACGGTCAACTCATGTGCCCCAATTCTTTAACAGCTAGAGCTTTAAAAGAACATTTTTATATTTACCAAATGATAGCAATAAAGGAAAGTATTTGGAATGCTGAATTCCAGTTTGAATTTGCAGCAGATTCTCTACTTCCCAAATTGAATTTTCAACGAAATGATAGAAATTTATGTTTGCAATGCAAAGGAAAAGCAATTTATGGAAATGGATATTTAGCAGCTTTCATGTTTAAAGAGGATATAGGACAGACAAATTATGCTGCAATAAGCTATTCTTCTGGTGAAAATAGAGAGAAGCTGGAATTAAAGATTCTTTTTAAAAACAAATATTATTATTTTTATTTTGCTCATTTCTCATCTCTTAATGAATCAATGTTATTTCATTTTACTCCATTAAATGCCCACCATAATTACTATATATTTGGTAGAAAACCTTGGGATTATGATAATGGAGCTTTAGTAACCTTATGTTCACGTTGCCATCAAAAAAGACATAAACAAATAAAGATTCCATTATATACATCAGACAGGCAACTGATTTGTTCCGCCTTACCTGTATGTGACCGTTGTAATGGAACTGGTTATTTGCCTCAATACCATTATTATATGGGAGGGATATGTTTTAAATGTCATGGTGAGGGTGTGTGCGAATATTAGATACGCCCTATTAATGTCTGAAATTGTTATCTAATATCTTATAAACCTACCTATTTTTATCATAGACTTTTATTGGATATAAATATATTTCCCAGGGATAATTGATATTTTCTTGAAAGTTAGGATTTAGTAAATAATATTCATAAGTTTTAAAAGGTAGCCATTCTCGTGATAAGAGGCATAATTTAGTACGATACATATTCCCTTCTTTATTTAATTTCACTCTTCTTTCAAATTTCCAGTTGGATTTCTTCCTGAAATAGCAATATATTAGAGCAGAACTATTTGTATCATCTCCTTTTAAGTTAATATCTATAACCCAATCATATGGAATAATACCAACTTTAATAGCTTTCATTTTGTTATTTTCTGTTAGTTCCTCATTTGAACATCTAATGTATTTTCCTTCTGTATCTTGTACCACATTAATTGTTTCTGTTATAATCTCTATTCCATTAAAAAACGCATCCTTTATTTCTCCTCTTATATGTGAATATCTTCCAAACTTATTATCATTGTTAGGATAATATTTCTCATAAACATCTGCATCTACCAAATAAACTCTACTACAGCGTTTTTTACTATATATTTCAGACTTCAATCTGGATATATATTCATTAATTTTTTTTTGATGAGCCAGTTTATCTCGCATAGACAATCGTTTAGAAAGAAAGAAAATATGATATGCAATAAAGGTTGATATAATGATACTAAATATTGACAAAGTAACTTCCATAGTTTATTCAATTAGTTATTTACCGCAAAGATAAAAAATATATGGTAAGATTACAGTTTTATGTATTTTCATTGATAATCATTAATATACACCAACTCTGATGTGCGGTATCTTAAAATCATCCCCCCCTTTTATTGAGGAAGTGTTTTCTATTTAGACTTTATGCAGTGATAGAGTGAAATTATTAATCAGACAGCGAGCATGAGGTATATGTTATGCACTCTATAGCGGTGTAACTACTCTACACCCCCATACCAATCATTAGGAAAAAGAAAGGATAACATGAATTGCTATTCAGCTCACAAACCTTTTGAACTTCTGAAATGTGCGGACTTATCAATGATTTGTATATGTCTACATATAAAGATGCACAAAGGAAAGTGAATGAATAGTACTCCATGTCAAGCCCTCATTTTGTCCTTAAATACACTATTTACTAATCTATTATTATGCGTATGGAGAATTTAAAGATTTTATTGACGTTTGGAATAATTCTAATTGTGCCAGTAGTCTTAGTGCCACAGTTCTTTATTGGATTATTAATACTGATTGTGGCTTGCTTGGCTTTCAGACAGAGGAATTTCTAATATTAACTTAATAAATTACAGATTATGGAATCAACATTACAGATTATGCCAGTACAGAGAACTAGTAGAAACTTTGGTGAATATGCAGAAGAAGCGGTAATAATTGAAGAGCCAATTATTAAGCAGAAACGACCTCTATTCATTGAAGCTAATACGATTGAAGCCAGTTTGGAGCATCTAAGGAATGATTGCATTATACCAGTATTCGCAAAGGACAATGAAGCTACATTATCTCATGTGGCTTTCATTGAAGCGGTACAGGATGCAACCAATACATTCTTTAGCGGTGAACAAATTGAATCGCCAGATATTCGTGTTTCTCATGTAATCAAGGGTAGGGTTCCCGAAGCAATTCATAAGCCAGCCAACCAGTTACTAGAGAGTGACAAGACTATCTACTACGAAAGATGCGCTTTTGTTATTGAAGTTCCTACAATCTATGAGACAGTACACGGTAACAGGCTAACACTTACTATTGGTGGTGTCAGAGCTTATAACCATACCAATCTTTATTCAAAGAAAGGTGCAGAGCGGTTTAAAGTGTTTATTGGCTTTACTTGTAAGGTTTGTACAAATCTATGTGTATCTACGGACGGTTATCTTAGTTGCTTGGAAGTTACCAATACAAGGGATTTATATCAAGCGGTATTGGAAATGTTCCACAAATACGATGCAGCCAAACACATACATTTGATGCAGTCTTTAGGCAATACCAGTATGACAGAGCATCAATTCTGCCAACTACTTGGAAGAATGAGACTTTATCAGTCATTACCGCAAGGCTATCAGAAAGATATACCTAAAATGTTGCTTACTGATACACAGGTTAACAATGTGGCTAAGGCTTATATCAATGATGAGAACTTTGGTAGCTTGGGGAATGATTTGTCTATGTGGAAGTTCTACAACTTGCTCACAGGTGCAAATAAGAGTAGCTATATAGATTCATTCTTGGATAGAGCCTATAATGCTACAGAACTTGCAACGGGTATATGTTCCGCTTTACACGGTGATGACAAATACCAGTGGTTTCTTAGTTAGTGGTATTACAGAGTACTTAAAAGGGGCATCCATATAATAAGGGTGTCCCTTTATTATTCATTACCTATTAATATTCAAAAGATTATGTTACAAGCGTTATTAGTCGTTATATCTTGGATTATCTTGTTACTTGTTATGTGTGCAATCTCACCTATTGTATTCTTCTTGATGATTATTTGGACTATATACAAGATTATTACGATGAAGTAGTACATGAAGTACTAATAAGGGTATCTATATACTATATATAGGTACTCTTTCTATTTATAAACCTCTTAAATATTATAGAATATGGTAATAGAAGGCAGTCGCGAATACAAGGCAGCGCAAGAACTTGAAAGAGCCTTGAATGATTATAGTTGGAATCCTAAAAGGTTTGCTGAAAGTACAAAGTGTTACCACCGTACACTACAGCAGGAATTAATAAAAACCATAGTGGAGATTATTCGCATGGTTGGTAGTAAGGACTATGGTACAGACCTTAGGAATCAGGCATCACACGAACTTTGTAAACGGATAGTTGATAGTGGCGTGTTGGATGAAGCTCACCTACCTTTTATATAGGTTGAATGAAGTAAGGACATTATTTACTTAGTGTCCTTGCTTTATAAAAATGTTCACTTTGTCAATTAGTGAATGTTTAGCTAGTAATCAGCAAGTTAGATATTCCAACTCAAAATTAATATTCACTTTTATTAGTTTCACTATAAAACAGAACGTTATGTCACTTAAATATTCAAGTACAACAGCAGATTATTTGCAATGGAGCGAAGCGATGAACTTAATAAGAAAGTTGGCAAGGGATAGTAATTATAAGATGTCACTTCTTATTGCTTTAGGATGTTTCACAGGTCTAAGAATTTCTGATATTCTTGCTTTGAGGTGGAATCAGATACTAGATGCAGAAGAGTTTACCATTATAGAGATTAAAACAGGAAAGCAGAGGACAATTAGGATTAATATGCAGCTACAGCAACATGTCAGAGATTGTTATGAGCATATAAATCCAGTTGGCATAAATGCACCTGTATTGATAAGTCAGAAGGGGACAGTGTACACAGTTCAGAGAATCAATGTCATGTTGAAGGAGACTAAGAAGAAGTACAAGTTGCATATAGGCAATTTCAGTTGCCATTCTCTTAGAAAGACCTTTGGCAGACAGGTCTACAACATGAATAACGATAATTCAGAGCTTGCACTTGTCAAGCTAATGGAGCTATTCAATCATTCCAGTGTATCAATTACTAAAAGATACTTGGGATTAAGGCAAGAGGAATTATTAAATACTTATGATTGTCTTAGCTTCTGATAATTGAGATTTGAGACAGAATGAATCGGAGTTTACTTATTTATGCTCCGAATAGTTCTGTCTCATTTTGTGGATATTCAGAGTAGAAATAGCTCTCAACTCTCATTTTAACAGATACATTTAATTGCAGAATAAAATACCTTTCATTATCTTTGTGCCAATCCTAGAAATAGGAGGACATATTAACGAAAGGTGTTTTGCATAGTTCTTGTCTCTAAATTCGCCAAAATTTATACAATCACAGGAACGTGCACAACACCGCACTAGTGCTATATGCCTATCTAATGATAGTTCATGTATCGTCTGGTGCGGGTTACTGTTGTGTATTTGTGATTGGAGCGTTTGGCGATGCTTGGAGACATATACATTGGCAGTTCCCGCACCTTCTTGTATGTAGAATTGTATCTATTGGGAACTAGGTACAACTAATAATAGACTATGGAACAGGCATATTTACAACTAGCTCCTACCTCTCAAACAGTATGTAGACTGTTAAAATCTTTACTAAATCCAGAGATTAGGCATTTTTATATTAAAATCTTTGGGCAAATAAACTAAGTAATTATTATATTTGTGACAAGATAAAGTATTATAGCAGTCAATTATATGCTATCGGTTCTCTAATACGTAGAACACTGTAATTTATGGAGCATTATAATAGCACACAAATTGTAAGACGCTCATTATTATTCCCAATGCTTCTAATACTATAATCGCTTACTAAAGGGGATAAGTAGGCATAATTGAAACACTATGGAGTTTTACATATTAATTAACAATGTCAAACAAGGACCATTTCCTTTGGATGCGCTAGCCAGTAAGAATATTACGCCAAACACAATGGTATGGACTGTAGGATTTACAGATTGGAAGCCTGCCAAGCAAGTACCAGAATTATCAGATTTACTTGCATGTTTACCACCAGAACCGCCAATAGCTAATAAGAATATCATGCCTAAGACATGGTTGTTAGAATCCATTCTGGTAACTTGTCTTTGTTGCCTACCCTTTGGTATCATGGGAATTGTCAATGCAACTAAAATAGAAGCATTGTATTCTAATGGGCAATACGAACAAGCATTATACCATTCCAGACAAGCAAAGAAATGGACTCTCTGGGGATTCTTTAGTATGCTAGCATTTGTTATAGTTTATCTTATATTCTGGGTAATATATATACTAATACTTGCTAGTTACTAAATAATCATGAAACGGAAGATTATTGGGATAGTTATATTGATACTAGTACTAACTACTATTATCTATTGTTATAATCCATGTGATTATAGTATCTTTCCCAAATGTCCTTTCTTGCTTCTTACTGGATTACAATGTCCCGGATGTGGTTCTCAAAGAGCGATACACTATTTACTGCATTTGGATATATCAAAGGCACTCTACTACAACGCTTTATTAGTATTTACGCTCCCTATTATTGTGATACTTTTATTAGCAGAGTGCTATAGATATAGTAGACCAAACCTATATATTAAGATGCATAATAAGACATATATATGGTGTTATTTAGCCATTGTGATGTTATGGTGGATTATTAGAAACGTATTTAACCTTTGAAATATAAAAATGAATACTTATTACATTTTAGAACAAGGACATAAACAAGGACCGTTTAAACTCCAAGAGCTAAAGGAAAGAGGTATTAGCTCTACAACCTATATTTGGAAATCTGGATTGGATAATTGGGTGGAAGCAAGTGAAATATCTGAACTGTCAAGTTTATTACAAGATGTTCCGCCTCCATTACCACCTATGCCCAAAAGCTTCTTAGTTGAATCCATATTAGTTACTATCTTTTGTTGTTTACCTTTTGGTATTGCAGGAATTATCAATAGTTTAAAAATGAATGAGGCATACAGAAGGGGAAATTATGTAGAGGCTAAAGCCTATTCAAATAATGCTTCTAATTGGTGTAGTATAGCGTTGGGAACTGGTATATCCATATTTCTTCTATCTGTGACTATTACACTGATTATTACATTCTCAAACTATGGATATGTAAATAATTTATTTGTTGCACCTAAATAGGACTACTCAATGGATAATGCGGTAAAAATAACAACAGGATTTGCACTGGGACTATTCCTTTCTTCACTTTATTTAGGAAGTAGCTTCCTAGCTTCCTATTTAACCCTTTATTGGAATTTGTGGAATCCCGCTACTACTTGGTTCTTAATTGGGGTTATGACTTATGCTTCCCTATGGGAGAGTGAAAGTAAACTCTGTGCTATAGGAATATTCTCTATTGCAGGAATGTGGATATATTACATCATTGCAGGAATAATTCCACCATTATGGATTTACATAGTAGTCAACTCTATTGTTTGTCTCAATATCATTATAACTTGTATTAAAAAGCGGTTACCAATACATCTATGAAACAGAAATTACTTCAAACATTTATTTTGATTGTATTTATGGTTGTCTGCCAATCTTATAAACAAAGATTAGAGGCGGCTACCATTATAGACAAGGCTACCACTGACGAGCTTTCATCTAAAGTAAAGGAAGAAGGTGGAATTATTAAGGCTCAAGAAGGAGGTTGGATAAATAGTCCAGAGTATGAAGGGCTCAGTTATGCAGAGAAATTAAATAGAAGAAGGGATGAACTTGCCAGAAGAAGATTTAAAGAGCAAGAGGAAGCAGCTAAACAGGCTCAAACAGAGCAAGCTGTAGCATCTGGCAATGCCATTTTAACTTATGGAAGCATTGGAATTGTATTGTTGTTTATCATAATTGCAATAGCCGCTTTTAGTATACTCTATGTGAGAAGGAATAATGATAACCCTAAATATCGCAAACCATGAAACACATATATTTACTATTAATCTTACTGTGTGTATCTTGCCAATCCAGACAGCAAATAACAGCACCAATTTCCACTATAGATAGTACATTACAAACTAATGCTACTGCCATATTGGAAAGCAAGTTATCAGAGATAAATGCCCAATCTGGGCAAGTTATAATTATGGAAGTTCAGACAGGGCAAATTAAGGCTTTAGTTGGACTTACTGGGAAAGACAGTACGAACTACCAATCATGTGAGAACTTCTCTGTATGGCAGTCTACTGGTCTGATGCACCCAATATCGCTATTGGTAGCTTTAGAAACTGGTAAGGTGAAATTGAGTGATAAGGTTGATACAGGAAATGGTATCTACCAAGTTCATGGCAGAGAGCTTAAAGACCATAATTGGCATAGAGGAGGATATGGTGAGCTTACAATACAAGAAGGATTGGCAGCTAGTTCCAATATTGCCATTTATAAGACAATGGAGAAGGCTTTTGGTAATAATCCCCAATCGTACTTTGATTTATTAGCTAATATGAGCTATGGTAAACCGGATAGTATTACAGGAATAGCCAATCTAAAGCCTGCACACTTTATAACTCCTAAAGATAACAACTGGACTAAGACAGCCTTTGTATGGTCTAGTATTGGTTATAACCAACACGTATCGCCAATTCAAATACTAACCTTCTATAATGCTATTGCTAATAATGGGAAGATGATACAGCCTCAACTATATAAGGATAGTGTAGTAGTTATTAATCCCCAAATAGCAAGTAGGGCTAGTATTGATAGTTTGAAGAAAGCTCTAGTATTTAATGTTACTGACGGATTAGGACAACCCGCCAAGTCCGATAAAGTAGTAGTTGCAGGTATGCAGGGAACTAGTTCATTATCTACTAATGAGGATAGTACTAAGGATATGTATGCGGTAGAGTTCTGTGGTTACTTCCCTACTGATAATCCTAAGTATAGTATCATTGTATCTATTAATAAGACTGGATTACCTGCAAGTGGCGGACTAATGGCAGGTGATATATTTAAGAAGATTATTGATAACATCATATCTTATGAAGAATAATCTGGAATAAGAAACATCCATTAAAGGTTACTAATTCATTGGTTAAGTACTCATATTCTATCGCAGAACTAAATGTAATCAGGGAAGTAACTATACTGATGAAGAATGATAGATAATATAACGGATTAGATAAGTAACGAAGAGTATATAAAGCATTTATGAAGTACATTGAAATCCACAGATTAATTCATATCTTTATTCCAACTTAATTTTAGTAACAATGAATACTGATATACTGATAGGTGCAATAGCAGGAGATATAATAGGTTCTTACTATGAATTTGTCCCAATAAAGTCTATTGACTTCCCGTTATTCAATGGTTCTTCATCACACTTTACTGATGATACCATAATGACTATCGCCAATGCTGATTGGCTATTAACAGGCGATAGCTTATTAGGCATAATGCAGGACTATGGTAATCGCTATCACAGTAGTTATGGAAGTATGTTCTATGAATGGTTGAGAGCTGATAATCCTCAACCATATAACAGTTGGGGAAATGGTTCAGCCATGCGAGTAAGCCCTATAGGTTGGGCTTTTAATACTTTAGAGGAAACATTAGAAGCTGCCAAACAAAGTGCAGAAGTCACACATAATCATCCAGAAGGAATAAAAGGAGCACAGGCTACAGCAGCTTGTATATACTTGGCTCGTACTGGTAAATCTAAGCAGGAGATTAAAGAGTATGTTGAAACTACATTTGGATATAATTTAAATAGAACTTGTGATGATATAAGACCTACATACCACTTCAATGAAAGCTGTCAAAGTACAGTACCAGAATCTATTATCGCTTTCTTGGAGAGTACGGATTATGAAAGCGCTATCCGTCTTACTATATCTTTAGGTGGCGATGCTGATACAATGGGGGCTATTACGGGTGGAATAGCAGAAGCATATTATAAAGAGATTCCTCAATATATCATAGATGAAGTTCTTAAAAGGCTGTCTGAAGAATTTATTGATATAATGCAAAGGTTCTATAGAATGTTTATTAGCAGCTAATAAGATGCGGAATGTAAGAATTGTATTATTGGTACTAGTTGTAGCAGAATGTTGCATACAAGCAGTATTATCTTATTGGTGGTATGAATATAAATGTGGAGCATATTATAATCTAGTAATTAAAGGTGATACATTACATTATATACTATGCCAAGTAGAAGATGTTCTATTAGTTACTATCACTATACTACTATTCTATTTACTTATAAGGCGTGTATTGAGAAGGTGTAGAACGCAGTAGGTACAGCATTAATAGGAGGAATGAATTATGATAGAAATGAGTAATAGAGAGTACAGTGAATTTACCAGAGACTTATTTGCTAAATTCAATGTAGGAGAAATGACAGCAGAGGAAGTATGTGCAGAATTGGATAAGATAGATAGAGTTTGGCTTGAAGACCCACGTGAACCGCATGATGTACCAGATGATTATATATCACCTAGTAGTAATTGTTAATATGATGACAGTAGAGACTTTAATAATAAAGTTAGGTGTAAATCCTAAAGAAATATCTAAAGCTGAAATAATACTACTCACTAGCTTAGTAGAAAGATACAATCATGGTTATATGCGTAGGTCTATCTACTTTAGTTATGAAGAGGTACTCATAAAAGAAGCAGAAGGTATTATACACGGATATTTACCAGAAATTGACGGTATTATATATGAGGATTAGATATGAGATGAATGACTATATCTAAAATGAATAAATATGATAACAGCAGAGTACAAGAGAGACGCAATTAACTCGGTATTGGATGACTATGGATTATCAAAAGAAGAGTTTTGGAAAGACCCTAAAGCATTTATTGATAAGTTAGAGGATAAGGATGCAAAGCTTACACTAGAAATCTTTATGGAGGTATTATAATACATTAAATCGGAGGAACAACTTATGGATTTAATAGAGGAAATGTGGATAAGCAGACCACAAAGAAGAATGACTAAACTGTCTGATTTATCAGACGGAAGTATTGCACGTATAAAGTTCTATAATGCTAATAAGGAATATACAGTGGATAGCTTTAAGTTAATGTTTGAAGATTATAAGAAATCTATCTATTGTTGCCAAGACTTTATAGAACTATGCCAAATCATTAACGATTATAGCTACATAGTAGATTATATTAATAATTCCCATTTCAGAAACGAATTAGATATATTTACTCCAGAATTTGATAAGAAGCGTACTCACCACATAACATCTCATAAGTCAGACAAAGACATGTTACAAGTGAGAGTAATTTCTAATGAAGGAGTTATTAAGAGCTATGATATGTCTGCGATAGGAATTACATTTGAGAAGATGTATCACATTATAGATAAGGAGCGTAATGGATATGAATGAAATTGATTTAGTTTTACAGAAGTTTCCAAGTATAAACAGGGAAGATTTATTGATATTAGCAAGTATTCTACTGGATTACTGGGACAACAAATGTCCTGAATCTCTAACTTCTCTTAGGGCAGATGTTGATAAATGGTGTAGTAATCCTTTACCGTTTCTATATTGTTCTTTGAAAGCACATAAGGCAATTGTTGAATCAGAAGAGTTCTTTAATCTACTTAGTAAAGTAGAGAATTATGAATACATTAATGGTAATCTACGTATAATGGGACTTAAAGTAATTGGGACTGATATTAAATTAGATGAGTATTCGGAAGTTATTCCAGATGAGAACACAGAGTTCCACAACTTAGGATATCCTATATATGAAGAGTGGTGGAATTACTAACATGAATGGGATTTGGTACAGCAGTTGGAGTTCCTACTGCGGCTACTATTAATAATTATGACA
>CAPYSS010000032.1:0-34427 GCA_948742525.1 Bacteroides caecimuris
GCCTTTTTGAAACAGCGGAGATAGCAAAGTTTACCAAGACTGAACTGAGTGAGTACTGGGACAGTTTGAAAAATTTCCGCGACTGGTATAGTGTTATATCTACGGCGGAAAAGAAAGGTAGGGAAGAAGGAATGGAGAAAGGAAGAGAAGAAGGAGAGAAAAAGAAAGCCATAGAAGTAGCCCGTTACTTAAAATCATCAGGAACTTCAATAGAGTTAATTGTCGGAGCAACCGGCTTATCTAAAGAGGAAATAGAAATTCTATAGTGTAAATCTTGAATATGTTATTTTTCGTATCATCTGTCCATGATTGGCATTTATTTATATGTAAATATTCACCAATTGTAAAACAAAAGTGCAGAAATTATGGTTTTCTGCACTTTTGTGGTGTAATTGACGTGTTGGATAGGGAATAAAAAAGTATTGATACTTTTATCTTTCTGTTTTATCTTTAAAAATAGAATCTTTATATCCGCAGTATTTGCATTGTCTATAAATTTTGTACCTTCGAGTATATTCATTGACGTAATCATTTCCTTGTTGTACTCTTTTTGTTTTCATTGTACCTACAAGATCTTTATCATACGTTTTCATTGCCTGGTATCTTTTACATTTCTTACAACGACCTGAATATTTCCATTTTAGAAATAGAATAACGCCTGCAATAATTAGAGCTATTCTTGTGTATCGGGCAGCTTCTTCATCTGTGGATTTATCAGAAACGTTGTCTTTCTGAACTTGAGTACTTTCTTGTTTTTCTTTAGGTTGTTCAATCTGTTGTGCTTGGAGATTATAAATCCCAAGTAAAAGCATGATTAATACTAATAATTTTGTTTTCATATGTTTCTAATTATGTAATTAAAAAATAATGATGCTAGTATGCCAATTATATTATTCTTCTATGATCTCGCATGGATACCACCATTGTTTATTATATTTTTTAAGATATTTGTCTTTACATCCTTTAGGTACATATATAACTTTGTTTCTGGATTTCTGAAAAGCATCCTTTTCTATATCGGGACATTCATCGGATGTAAAATGTAATTCAAGTACATGAGTTGAGCTTGTTGTAAATACATTTTTCCCGATATAAGAAATATTTTTTCCAAATGTGACATTTTCTATATTGTCAGCTCCATAAAATGCATTATCTTCTATAATACGTAAATTATCGGGTAGTAGTAGTTTTTCTATTCTTTTGCAGTTTTTGTATTTACAACCAGTTATTACTCAATAATTTGCAAGTAATAAGTCAGAAATATGGTCGTAACCTTTAAGGGTACATTCTAAGGGGTGAAGATTTAACGCTTTTATTGATTATTAACCCACTTGCGGTGTCAATACGAGCGCGGTTTCTTCTTTTTTCGGTGCAGTTTGTTACCGATATTCCACTTCTATTTTGGCTCATAGCCTAAGCCAATGCAAAGGTACAATATTTTGTTAGATATTCCTTGTCTTTTGGTCGCGCTGTCATTTTTTTTAAGTACGATAATATGAGATTAAGGAAGTTGCGAAATTAAGAAATAGTATAATTTAAAATCTATATATGTCTTGACGAAATTTGTCAAGGCATGTTTGGTCGAGTGACGAATTTATTGTATTTTTGTACTCAAATTTATTTTGCTATGCTTTTCCAAGACAAACTGAAAGAACTGCGGGAATCACATAATCTGTTGCAGCGACAGGTAGCTGCGGGAATTGACATGGATACTGCTGTATATTGCAAAATAGAAAAGGGGTACAGACAGGCACGGGAGGTACAAGTGCGCCAGTTGGCTCTTTTCTATGGTATTCCATACGAAGAGTTGCGCCGTTACTGGCTTGCAGGGAAGGTTTACAGCCTTGTTGAGGAAGAGGAAGATGCAAACGGAATCCTCTATATGGTGGCAGAAGAAATGGAAGAGTATGGCAATCATCCTACAAAAATTAAAAAATAAATATGGCAAGAATTGAAGATTTTAGGGCATTCGTGGCAAGCTATCAAGAGGCTTGTAAACGAGGGGAGCTTGAAATGGCTTCGGAAGAAACTACACGCACTTGGATTAACCAAATGCTTGCCGTGTTTGGCTGGGATGTAAGGAATACCAATCATGTGTTGCAGGAAGTTCCACTCGAGATTACAGAACGGGCGGCATTAAATGAAATCGGTTCTACAAATACACGTCCAGACTATACATTAATGAATGGGCGAGTTCGCTTGTTTTTTCTTGATGCAAAGAAACGGACTGTCAATATAAAAGATGACAATAGCGTTGCTTTCCAGATTCGTTCATATGGATGGTCAATCGGTGCAAGTTATTCAGTGGTAACAAACATGGATGAACTGGCGATTTATGATTGTACTGCCATGCCTCGCCACACAGACAATGCCGACTTTGCTCGTGTAGTTTACATGAAAACGGAAAACTATATGGACAACTTCGATCGTCTTAATAGTTTTTTGGGACGCGAAGAAACTATAAGCAACAGCCATCGTGTGAGATTTGTCGGCAAAGATTCTATCGACAAGAATTTCTCGAAAGCATTGAGTAGCGTAAGGCTCAATCTTGCACAAGCAATCATCAACGGGAACCACTACAAAATCAGCATTGCCGACATTAACCTTTGGACACAGATAATTCTTAATCGCATACTGTTCATTCGTGTCTGTGAAGCTCGCGGACTGGAGCGTGATGGACTACTGAAAGATTTTGCCGCAACAGACTTTTGGACGGAGTTCAAAAGATCGTCTTATATTGATTTTTACGAACACTATGATGGCCCAATGTTTGCTCGAATTAGGCATATTCAGGATTTAATCATCGACAATGCCGTTTTCGATGATCTGTTATCTTACCTCTACTATCCATCGCCTTATTGCTTTGATGTAATTCCACTGAAAAGCATCAGTGATATTTACGACCTGTTCCTTGGTTATCACCTTGAATATGACGATAGTGGAATACTCGAAAATGTACTGAAATCGGAGTTTCGAAAAAGCAATGGTGCGGTGACGACTCCCGAACATATTGTCCATAACACAATAGACAGCACTGTACCCTCCGAATATCTGCAATCGCTCACCAATCAGCAGATTCTTGATTTAAAGTTTCTTGACCCTGCTTGTGGTAGCGGTGTGTTCCTTGTAAGTATCTACGATCATTTGGCAACACAGATAGAGAGCAATATAGAGGAACGGAAAGATGTTTTGCCCCACCGATACCTTTATGAAAAGGACGGAAAGAAATACTTGAATTTGGAGGGACGCAAACTGATAGTAAACCAATGCTTACATGGAGTTGATATTAACCAGGAGTGCGTAGAAGTTGCAAAACTTTCTCTATCGCTGAAAATAATTGATGGCTTCGAACCGATCGATTTCAACAATGCTGGTCTCTACGGTTCACAGATTCTGCACGGAGTGGGTGTGAACATCAAGTGTGGTAATTCGCTCGTTGAGCCTGACATTTTAGAACGATTTTCATGTATATCAGAAAATCTTGAAGAACTTGCAGCGACTAATGTTTTCGATTACAAGACCGCTTTTTGCGATATTTTCAGTCGCGGCGGCTTCGACTATGTTATTGGCAATCCTCCATACGTTGAAGTGAAAAACTATAACGTGGCCTTGCCTTGCATGTCGGCTTACATCAAGCAGCGTTATGGTTCGAGCAGGAACGGGAAAATAGACCTTGCTATTCCGTTTATTGAACGGGGAATAGAATTGCTGAATGAACACGGCAGTCTTGGTTACATTGTACAAAAGCGATTCTTTAAGACTGAGTATGGCAAAGGTGTTCGCAAACTGTTAAGTGAGAGGCGCTTGCTCCGCACAGTCTACGATTATGTAGAAACTGACCTGTTTGAGGACAGAATCACGTACGTTGCCATTATAGTGTGCGACAAGTCCGCAACTAACGAAAATACAATTAAATACACCAACAGCACCAATGACGAGTGCTTTGAAATAGCAAAAGAGACGATTACGGAAACGCCGTGGTCGTTTGAAAATCACCAGACAACTGCGTTACGTGTAAGACTCGCAAACGAACTCGGAACGTTAGGAAGTGTTTGCAAGATTAAGGTCGGTGTCCAAGTGTTGTGGGACGATGCATTCCACATTGTAGTTGACCACACCGATGAGGATTATATTTACGGAAGTACAGCACTTTGCGAGAATCTGCAAGTGGAGCGTGAAGCTTGCAGAGTGTTGCTTTGCAACGAACATTTTGTACCGTTATCTGTTCGTGGAGATACAACTTATATCTTGTTTCCATATGATGTAGTGGATGGTAATGTTTTACCTATCCTGTTCTCAGACTACGAAAGTCGCTATCCTTTGGCTGCTCGTTATCTGCGAGGGAATCGTACTGTTATTGAAGAGAATGTGCAAACCGTCCCCGACCGTTTCCCGACATTAGAACGTGATGAAAACTGGCATTTGTTCACCCGTGCCAACAATCACAACGCTGTTTACAAAAAACTTTGTATACCTATGACCACGCAGAACCCACAAGCGGCGGTCGTAATGCAAGAGGATGCTTATTGTGACAATGCCAATATGTTCTTTGTGCAGATTCCAGAAGTGACGGACGATAAACTGTACGCAATGGCGGCAATCATCAACTCCACTCCGTTTGCCTATTTTGCCAAGTCAATAGCCAACCCGCAACAGGGTGGTTTCTATAAGTTCAATAAACAGTTCCTTGATCCTGTGCCATTCCCACGCATGGAGTTTACCGCATTCAGTGAGCAGATGCAGCAACTTGCAGGAGTGGCACGACATATTGAAGAAACCAACACGGCAATCACAACCAGCATTTCTTCCGCTTCTCGCCTATATCCGTTATTGAACAACCTTTGGAGCGAGGTTGATCGGCTGTGTTGTGAACTCTACGGATTGAGCGATTCCGAGAAGGAAATTATCATGTTAAACCCTCGCACAGACCACTACTATTATGAATAAGGAACTGCAAAACATAATCTCCCACTATGCTGAGCAACAATTTTGTTTGGACAGCATTGTTGTTTCATCTTTTATCAAGAATAACGCTCTAGTTGTCCGTGGCGGATTGCTTGCTGATTACTACTGTGACGATGTGCCGACCGTTGGCATTGAGTCAATTGAGGATGTTATCAACGTGTTCGAGTTAGCAATCCCAAAAGCAGAGAAGACAAAGAACGGTGCGGTTTATACACCTAAATACATTCGCGACTACATTCTGGAGAGAGTTGTCGCCATACAAAGAAAACCTTTGCAAAACTGCCTTGCCATTGATATTGCTTGCGGTTGCGGCGCATTTCTGTTTTCGCTTGCCGACTATCTACATTCCCATTGCGAACTGTCGTATCGTGAAGCAGTGCAACGTCTTTACGGTGTGGATATAAGTGAGTTAAGTGTAAATCGTTGCAAGATTCTTCTTTCATTGGCTGCGTTGCTAAATAACGAAATGCTGGTGGATGAGGATTTTCACATCAGTCAAGGTAATTCGCTTGAATTTGATTTTACGACAATGCCGAGAGTCGTAGAAAACGGTGGATTTGACATTGTTGTAGGTAATCCACCGTATGTCCGTGCAAAGCATATTGATGATGAATCAAAGGTGTTACTTTCTCGTTGGCAAGTAGCTCGTTGCGGAAATGCCGACCTCTATCTACCGTTTTTTGAGATAGCTTGCGGAATTCTTCGAGAGGACGGAGTACTGGGTTACATCACGCTTAATTCCTTCTTCAAAAGTGTAAATGCAAGACTGTTGCGCAGTTATTTTCGCAGTTCAAACACAGCTCTCGAAATCGTTGACTTTGGCGATCAACTTATCTTTGGCAAAACACTGGCCTATACTTGTATTGTTTTAATTGATAAACTGGGCGAGGCTGGCATAAACTACACAAAAGGACAGATAAACGTCAACCGATTCTCCGAAAAGCCGACACACTTCAACCTCATACCATACAGTGAGCTTGACGACCATAAAGGCTGGAATCTCAACAATGCTGAAATCTTGCAAAACATTCGCAAGATAGAGAGTGTAGGCCGCCCACTCGGCGAATTATACCAAATAAAGAACGGCATCGCAACCCTCGCCAACGATATTTATATTTTCCGTCCTGTGCGCGAGGACGAGACGTTTTTTTATTTGCAAGCAGGTGATATGGAATTCCCAATTGAAAGAGAGATTTGCCGCGACATTATAAAGCCAAACATCCTGCACACCGAAGAAGAAATCCCCGATATTATAGAGAAGGTGATTTTTCCATACGACGAGAACAACAATATTATGGTCGAAGCCGTATTCATGAGCAAATACCCAGAAGCGTACAAGTATTTGTCACTTAATAAGATGAAATTGGCGCAGCGTGACAAGGGAGAAAAAAACTACGAGGCGTGGTATGCCTTTGGACGGTCGCAAGCCACTTGCGACCGTGGCCGCAAGTTATTGTTTCCCTACATGACCGACCATCCGCGTTTTGTCTATACTGATAACGAGAACATGCTCATCTATTGTGGCTATGCTATTTTCAGCGAAAACGAAGAAGACCTCCTTGTACTGAAACGTATTCTCGAATCCTCGATTTTCGACTATTATATGCAACACACCTCTAAGCCCTATGCTACCGGTTACTACTCCTACGCAAAGAACTATGTAAAAGGGTTTGGAATACCTGTACTGAGTAGTAAGCAACGTGTAAGTTTGCTTTCGTTGCAGGAACAGAATGCCATAAATGGCTATGTAGAAGGATTGTATAACATGACACATACTATTAATAAATGCCAAATATAATTTAAACAACAGAGTAAATATGGAACAAGAAATAATGCAAAACGCAAACTTTGAATGGTTGGCAACACTTTTTGTGGGAATATTTTCGGCTTTCGCTGGAACATTCTTAGGTGCGGTCTTATTAAATCATCTTCAAAAATCAAATATGCGTAAAAATAGAGGGACGGCAGTAAAGGCATTGAAGATTTTGAAGAAATACGACACGAAAAAATATGGTGAAGCAAAATCTCAATTTAATATAGAGCTAAGCATCTCAGAGAAAAGAGCAGTATTAGTTTTATTGCATAAAATGGGCATACCTATACAAATTCCGGCAAGCAATAAATTCGATATTAAAGACATCGAATTTGCAGATATTACAATAGATGGGAAAGAAATAAATGGAATAATAGACCAGGTAAAAGGAGGGTATTGCGATATGCTTATCTTCAATGACGTAGAAGCCTATTTCACAAGCAACATAAGGGTTAGTGCTGTTCGTAATACAGGTGAAAAATATGTAAAAGAAGTATTGGCAAAGAGCAAATTAGTTGGTACGACGATTCATTATCCCGAAAATTGGCCTTCCTTGTTTACGTTGGGAGAGAGATTAACTATAGGTGTTTTACATGAACGTCTAGTAGATAAATCATATTTCCAGAATAATGGAGACACATCTAAAGAGGCTATTGAAAAATTGATACGAGAAATACAGATTGGCTTATGGGACATTTATTTGTTTTGGGATTTCGATTCATACCAGAACATGCAATCGCAAAGACAATTGGCAAACATTGTTCAATCTGCCGTTATGAGTCAACAGCAAATTGTGCAAAACCAAAATTCTCAATCATAAGCATATTTATCAACTTTATCAACAAACAACTAAAAAGCATTATATAATGAAGCCTCTATCCCAATCCGCAGCATGTGCAGCAAAATGTTTGTTTGCTGTGATGCAATACATGAAATCCAATGGTGGAACTGTTACCACGAAAGAAATTAACGACATAATTCAGGAGAATGTCAAGTTCACGGAGTGGGAACTAGAGCGTGCGGGAAAGTTACAGAACATCCGTTGGTGGACGATGACACAGTTCTATTCCATCGACTACAACAAGGCGGGCTATATTCTGAAAAAACAGGGTTCATGGTACCTCACACCAGAGGGTGAAGAAGCTATCAAACTCGGAGCAGAACAGATTTTGCGCAATGCCAATGCTGCATACCGCAAATGGAAGCAAGAGCAAGATTTGGATGAAGACTACGCTGTGGAAGAAGAAACTCTGGAGAAGGAAACGATTATAAACATTGAACAGTTAGAAGAACAGGCTAATGAGGGAATCCGTCAGTATATCAAGGCTAAAAATCCTTATGAATTTCAAGATATGGTGGCGGCATTGCTACGTGCAATGGGTTACTACACGCCGTTTGTTGCTCCGAAAGGTCGTGATGGAGGTGTGGATGTGATTGCTTACATTGATGCTCTCGGTGCAAAGACTCCAAGAATCAAGGTACAAGTGAAGCACATGCCTGAGACAAGTATTCCAGCGAAAGATATTCGCAGCCTGTTAGGGATACTGCGTGATGGCGACATAGCCCTGTTTGTCACTTCTGGAACTTATTCTCCACAAGCCCGAACAGAAGCATTAACAAGCAAAACTTACATCAAGCTGATTGACGGTGAAGAATTTATAGAAATGTGGCAAGAGTATTATAGCAAAATGAACGACGAAGACAAAAATATGATGCCTCTTAAACATATTGCTTTTGTGGGGAGTAATGAGTGAAAGTTAACCTTCCAAGCAAATGACCCCATGGCCTTTCTAATATGCAGGAAAAATTGAAAACAGATTCAATGGATAGATTGTTCCATGCCCCATTAACGGAAAACACTGTACAGTATATCTTATATCCATATTTTGAAAAGAAGAAAAAATAATATAGTCCATGTGTGACTAACAACGACACATCAAGCAACAACCTATGGCAAAAAAATCAAGTAATCAACATAAAGGAGATTCTTTTGAGAAGTTAGTTTTCAGGAAGTTGAAAGAACTTATTGAGAGCCAAGACATACCTGGTGTATCAAGATATAATGATATTTTTTTGCACAAACAATATGCCAGCAAAGCTGCGCCAGATGTTATGCTGAATCCTGATATAACCATAGAAGTGTATTCCAATCCCGATAAAAAGATATGGAGCAATTTACTTGTAGTCGAATGTAAAAACCACCATAGGAAGATTGATAACTCTATGTATCGTGAGTTTGTAGGAAATCTTTCAGATTATCCACGTTCAGGGGTTCGTGGTATGATGATTTCATCAGTAGGTTTTACGCAGCAAGTAATCAGATTGGCTCAAAGTGATAATATTGCACTTGCTGTTTTGTCAGAAGAAAGTAATTGGGAAACTATCATTTGGAGACAAATAAATAATTTTGACCAGAGTCAATTTAAACATAAGGTTTTAGTAGGTGAATTTTCAACCGACTATCCAATAGTATATTGGGGAAGTTCCTTTATTACAATTTCGGATTTACTACAAGAATGTGGCATTCCGATGTCAAAAGCATTGTATGTTCCATTTATGGAGGATGATGAAATCTGTAAAAAGGTAGATGGAATCTTGCAAGACACTCGGCACTTAATAAAAGAAAATTTTATAAATCGTTGTTTCTCACTAATTGCGCCAAATTATAAATTTAATTTTGTTGAAATGCAAGAAGATTGTTTGGGCAAATGTGATTTCAAGGAACATATAATAACGATTAATTCTGCGTTGAACGAACATCGTCAAAATTTCACTATTGCTCATGAATTAGGACATATTGCTCTGCATTCATCTATTGTGGAAAATTTACTTTCAATTGAAGATAGAGAAAGCGACAAAAATACAATTATAGGAAAATCTACATATGGTAGAATGGAATATCAAGCTAATATATTTGCCTCATACCTTCTTATGCCTAATATTCCATTCTATTCAGAAGTAGCCAAACTATTCGATGAGTATAGAATCAGAACAGGGCGACTTTATCACGATTATCAGCCATGTAATATACGTGATTGCAACATTGTAACAGGTGCGTTGTCTGCCAAATTCAATGTATCCCAAGAAGCGGTTGTTGTTCGTATGAAACGCGCAAATCTCTATATTGAAGGAGACAGTTGCAATCCTTTGCATGAATATGTGAGGCGTAATTCTTGGTGGTAATGAATCTGGTTTTATGTGAATTATCTTCTCATCGAAAGTCCTCTCTTCTGCTGTTGGTCATAATATCCCTCCACCACGTTATCGACTTCACGTTTGGCCTTGATTTGCTCCCGGTTATCCAGTTTGCCTTTCTGCGTGGCTGTGATATACAGGAAATCCCCGGCTGCTTGATGCGACAGTTTGTCATCACCGAACAGGTTTAGGGCACTCTTGATATCCGCTACCTGTTCCGCATCGAAACGGGGTTTGTAATAATCCCTTGCCAAGCGGATGATGCCGTTTACCGCCTTGCGGAAGATGTCGCTTGTTTTGAGCAAGAAGAAACTGAGACTGCCGATAATCAGGTTCTGCCACGAAATGCGGTTTTTGAGCCTCGCTGTTTCTTCCGTATGTGCAGCATCCTTGCGGTTAAGCTCGGACTGGTGCTTGGCTTTCAGCTTTATCAGTTCACGGTGGTGGTCGCTCTGCATGGTTTGGATTCTGCCCTGCAACAACCCGATGGTTCCCTCGTGCGTGGAAATCTCATGGCGCAAGCTCTCTATTTCGCCTTTCAGAACCTTTGACTTACCTGTAGCCCAACCGACAGCGGCATCAAGAAGTTCGCTACCTTTCTCCCTCTTCAGCTTGGAGCGTTTTTCTTTGATAGCCCTGTCAAGATCTTCACTCTGCCGTTCCTTTCGATTTGCTGTCTCGATAAGGGAATTGGCTCTGCTTTCCGCCTCCTGCATCTTCTGATTGGTCATTTCCAACTGATACTCCCGATACTGCCTTGTGGCATCAAGGCGGTTCATCTCCTCTTTCTGCTTCTCTATGATGAAGTCGTTACGCTCCAGATGCTCCTTGCCTGTCTCGGCTTTGGACTGCCCACGTTTCATCGAGAGAATATCAGATGCCAAAGTCTGCATTTCCATCATATCATTGTCGTTGAGCTTTTGGCTCTTTCCCGTGTCGTGGTTCATCCAGTCGAATACGATGTGTGCGTGGTAATTCGGCTTGAACCATTTTTCACCTACTTGGAAACTCTCCTTGTCCTCCACTTCAGGCTGTCCGCTCAGCCAATGCCCCTCGTCCTTGTGCAGGAAAATTTGAAGCGGTGTGATGCCCCAGCGTCTTTGGCACTCCTCGCCAAATTTCTTCACGTCTGCCAGTGTGGTGTCCGGTTTGATGAGTAACACACCCTCACGAATGGGTGAGCATCCTGCCACTTTGATGATTTTTCCGTTCTTGCCTTTGCGCTCCCGCTCTTTTTCCTGCATGGCACGACCTGTCTTTTCCTTTACCATCCGTTTGATGTTGTCGTAGTGCGTTTGCAGGTCGGGATTGCCGAAGTTCGGGTTTATCCACTGCTCGTTGTCGGCAGAGAGTTCCGGCACGATATAGATTTTGGATGTACCGATATTACGCATATACTCGGCAGTCCTTCGGTTATGAGCCTCGCTTGACTTGGTGTTGCAAGGCTTGATATGTATGCTTGATTTTGTTGCCATTTTTTTAGAATTTGATTTGTTGATGAAAATATTTTCCGCTGTCCGCTCATAACCGCAATGGGTTATTAGGGCATCGCCTTAATCGGAGGGTGCAGGGAGAGGGTCACTTCCTGCTCCGGGTTCTTAGGGGTGGAAGCCTCTGAGCGGAGTTTCCAAAGAGAGGGTCACTCTTTGGTCGGGTTGCATAGGGCTGACAGCCCTTGCCGGGTTCTCAGGGCAGCGTCCTGAGTGGGACGGGGCAAAGCCCAGCCCCTCGGGAGAGCCCACAACTACGGAAGCGAAGCGTGTAGTTATAGTGGGCTATATCAAGGGCAAGCCCTTGTCTGTCCGCTACAGCCTACGGCTTCCGCTCTCCTCCATTAAGGAGGGTTTTCATCGCCACTGCCGATTGGGGATGCACCGACCAGTACAAGGTCGAAATCATCTATCAGCTTTTGCAGGACGGGGTTCTTCTCTATCATCCGCCGGAGGACTTTTTCCGCCTCTACAAGATGATTGGCTGTACACATTATTTTACTTTCCCGTATCTGGAAGACAATCCAGTCGGCTATGTCGATATGGGCTGCCTTCTGCTCCGGTGTGGCGTTCTTCTCTATGATGTCAGACACGACAATCTTGCAATAGGTCATACTCCCAGCATGCTGTTTCCACTCCGAATATCCGTCCGCATCGGGAAAGAGAAGCACGGTTCGTCCGCCCAGCACACGGAGCTTTTCCTCTCTCAACTGGCTCTTGCCTCCTGTCGCCAGCCAGACATAACCGGGAAAGAGGGCAGAGCCGATAACGGCACTCTTCTCGGATTCCACCAAGACCGCTACTCTGTCAGGATAGACATTCAGCAGGTGTTCCCCGAACAGGCATTGGGAAAGTTGCCAATCCTCCGGCAGTACCCGTTGCCTTTTCAGTATGCTGTGTATCCAGTCCACTGCCGACACCTCTCCTCCCTTGATACGGTGTCCGTCCTCTGGATTGTACTGCATCACCTTGCCCGTGCGTACCCTGTTTGTGCGGTCTATCTGCCAGAAGATGACAGCCCCGTCACGGGTTGCTCCAAGACGGTACTCTTCCAGCAACCGCTTCAACACTTCCTTTGCCTTGCTGCCGTAATAGGAATCAAGGAGCGAGGAAATGAAGCGGAAGAAGTTGCTGTGCACGCTTTGCGACCTCTCCACATACTTTGGCGGTATGTAGCCTATGCTTGCTTTTGGTGATGTCTGTCCGGGCTTCCGTTCTGACCTTTGCCTGTCAAAAGAGAACCCCTTGTCGGTACGGCATTCGGGGTGGTCGTGGAAATACTCCTTGGGAGTATAATGATACCCGCAACTGCTCTCATGATTGCACCTGCCGACAGACGGATGCAGGAGCATACCGCTTTCATCCACATAACATGTGAAAGAACGCTTGTCCCCGCAATTCGGGCAAGTATGCCGTGTTGCCGTTCCTTTATATTTCTGTAACGAATAGTTGCTCATGGCTTGTCTTTGTTTTTGAGTTTTTCGATTGTTGTCCCGTTGTCCCATTGTCCCGTCCCTATAAGACTTGGGACAGTGGGACACCCCGGGACACCTTGGGACATCAGGCTTCTGCCTGTATCATCCCTTGTACCGTAAATGAAGCGGTTATCCTTTATACAGCTATGTGCAGACTGCTTTTTCATGCCTTATCCTCCTCTTTCCCATATCCTGTAAACAACTCCGCCTGCTTTGTTTCTCTTACTGTCCCGCTTGTCCCATGCTGTCCCATTGTCCCACTTCCTGTCTGTTGGGACAGCGGGACACTTGGGACGGCTGCATTCCTGTCCTCCTTGCTGCGCTGGATTATCCGGCTGACGGTGGACTTGCCGCAGTTCACCTGTGAGGCTATCTCCCTGACGGACTTGCCGGACTGGGACAATTGCAGGATTTGGCAATCCCTCTGGCTGGATTCGTTGTCACCCAGTTTCTTCAGGTGTTCCTTTTCCATTGAATAATCCCTGAACACGAATTGCAAGAAAGCGTCCACCTTCTCAATCTCGTAGATGATTACATTGTCCGCATCGTGGGAGAATGTCCCGTATCGGACTTTGAGCTGCTTCACATAGCGAAGCCCTCCGTCCTGCGCACTCTTCCCGATGGCGAACACGCTGTCAAAGAAATTGTAGAGCCGTTTGCTTCCGGCAAGGTCGTTGGAAGTGATGGGACAGTCCAAAGAGCGTTTGGGTGTATGTGCCAGAACAAGGACGGACAATCCGTATCTCTTTTTGAGGTTGCTGAGCTGTATCATCAGCCGTCCTGCCGCATCGCCTTTCTCCATGGCGCAGCACAGGTAGGTAAGATTGTCAATGATGAAGATTTTGCACCCGGTTTGCAGAGCCATCTGTTCTATGCCTCCCATGATGGCTTCCTCGAAATCGGCTTCTAGCAACGAATTGCAGTCAAGCGATACCCGGTACAGCCTTTCAGGAAAGATGTATGGCGTTCCATGCTCGCTGGTATAGCGTAGCTGGAACTGCTTTTCGGAGAGTTCAAAGTCCAGATACAGCACATCGTCAGTCCGGGCGATACGGTCGGCTATCTGCACGGCAAGGATGGACTTGCCCACATTGGAATCCGCAAAGAGGCAGGACAGTTCCCCCTCATACCAGAAACTGTCCCAGAGCGCACGGGGCGTGGGCAGCAGCGATGCTTCGAGTATCGTCCGGTTGGCGGTCTTGATACTCATCACGCCGATACCGTCCGGCATCCCGTGCTGTACTTGGGTCGCCCTCGTCAGGTCGCCATGTATCAGACTGATATAATTCTTGTCCTCTTCCATGACGTTTACCAATTACGTGGAGCGGGCTTACGGCGGTGGGAAGAAGATAAGGATTCGCTCAGTTCCTCATCGGACAGGGGTACGGGATTCTTCCGGGAGGATTCCAGCCATTTGTCCAGTTCGTCCCTGTAAAGGCAATATCGTTTGCCGGGCTTGGTGGCGGGAATGCTTCCCTCCGACAGCTTCATGTAGAGCGTGCCTTTGGGAATGCCCAGATATTCCGCCGCCTCTTCCACTGACATGGGGACATGGGTGTCCACCGCCTTTGCGTTGTTCACACTGCGCTGCTCCGTAAGCAGGCTTCTAAGGCTCATCACCTCGTCCCGAAGCTGAGCCACAATCTCCGGGAGGTCGTTGAATGTAATCACTGTTTTTTCCATTTGCGTACTCGCCTCTTTTGTAAGGCTTGGCGCAAAGGACTGGAATGATACAGCCGTGAATATCTCCACGAAAGGTCATTGCAAAATAATTCCCGAATAACGATGCCCAACCGCAAATGACGGGTAAAGTTATTCGGGAATTATTGTATAACAGTGGATTATGAGTTTTTGGCTGTTTGTCGTTATTATCGTGATTACTCTAAAACAGGCTTAAATCCGCTTCTCCTGCACATAATCCGCAGGATAATGGAAATCCAGTCTGCCGTTTTCAGGCTCGTCAATGGGAATCAGTGTCTTTAACGGCTCTACCTTGAAGTTCTTGATGGTAGCTATGTCCGTATCGGCAAACTCCCGTGGGAAAAGGGTGCTGATGAAGCGGGCACGGTTATCCCCCGTGTAGTATTTCTTGTACATGAAACGCTCGGAGATATTCCACACGAAATGGCGGAGCGGAATGTTTGAAATATCTTTGGTCAGCCGCCCTTTTATCGGCTTGGGCTTGTAACTGTGGAGCCGCATCCAGTTGTTGACCTCGCCACAGACGTGGTTCACGGTCTCCTTGTCGGCAATACGGGGCATGATGAAATGGATGTATTCCATGACCATAGCGATGCGCTCCTCATTTTCCCGCTGCTCCCTGTCCTCGTAATCGGCACGGTTCTTCTCGTGAAGCTCCGGGGATATGGCAATCTCTGTCGGTTTTATATCCGGGGTCGCTTCTCCACCTGTTGGCATTGATGCCGATATTACAGGCTTGTGTGCATCTTGGGACTGGTCTTCCTGAATTTCTGTGATTTCGGCAGGTGTCTTTTTCCTGCCGAACTTGATTCTGTAGATTTCGTATGTATCGAAAATGACTGTCTGGAAGGAGAAGTAGAGCAGCCACCCCAACAGGTTGCTGCATACAAAGACTATCATCCTTACAAAGGTGTCTTGGTTGAATTTCTCAGCGACAACCAGTGTCGCTATGGAAGATATTAGGAGGATGGCAAAGCCGACAAATCCTAAAATGATATGTTTGTCTTTTACGGACGGTTCCATATTCTTTGTCTTATTCGGTTGTTACTTGTTACTGTTTTCGCAAATTTAATAGTCTTCTTTCAATTATTACTCATTATCCTTTGTCAGTGGTTTCTTTTTCAATGTTTTTCACCAAATGTCCAGAATCATACTCAATTATCATACTTTAAGTACCAACCAAAATAAAAGGAACGGTTAAAGCTCCAAACAATAACCGCTCCCTCTGAATATCCCGGATTTTGAACCGCCTTACGCTTCCTTGCGTTTCAGGGTTATCTTGTCCATGACCTCGCACATCTGCTGTGCCGCCATCTTGGAATAAATCTGCGTGGTGGTAATGTTCTTGTGTCCCAGATAGGCTTGGATGACAGCCATGTCCGTACCCATTTCCACGTGCAGGCTTCCGAATGAATGCCGGGTGCAGTGAAAGGTTATCTTCTTGGTTATGCCTGCCGCCAAGAGCCAGCGTTTGAGTGGTCCTTGCAGCATCTTGTCCTTGAAACCGTCAAAGATAAGTCCCTCGTGCCGTTCTCCAAGCAGTCCGTAGGCTTCATCGCTGATGGGGTTGTGTACAATCTGTTTGGTCTTCTGCATACGGGTGGTCACGAACATCTTGCCGTTGGTGTACGGCTGTATCTGCTGCCAAGTGAGCTGCCTGATGTCGCTCTTTCTTAGTCCGGTCAGACAACCGAAAAGGAACGCCCTTTTCAATACCTCTTCCTCACAAGGCGTTTCGGCAAGCCGTATCAGTTCCTCTTGGCTCAGATGTTCCCTCATGGTGGGAATGCACTCGATGCGGTCTAAGAATCCATTTGGGTTCTCCTTTATCTTCCTGTCCCGGTAGGCGGTGTGAAGTACCGCACGGAAAGCCGACCAGTAGCCCGCCGCAGAATTGATATGCAGCTTTTGGCTGGTGTGTATGGATTGTGGGGCGTTAAGCAGATATTCCATGAACTTGCGGCACAAATCCACGTCCACCTCCTCAAAGGTGCATTTGCCGTTCACGAACCGCTCGAAATGTTTATAGACGTGCTGCCACTTGATATTCCTCCTGTCTGCCAGCCCCTTGAAGTAGGCGAGGAAATCGCCTTTCATCTTGGCTTTGTCAAAGAAGCCGTTGTTCTCGTTGAAGATGGCTTCATAACGCCTATTACGCAGTATCTCCGCTTTTTTCATCATGCGTGCGTTGAAATCACGCTCCTGCTGGTTGGCAGGTTTGGCGAAGATGTAAATCCCAAGAGCTTCACGTGTAATCACCTTCATGGTGGTGTTGTCACGGTAGCCGGGATAATAGTCCAGACACAGCGAATACTGTGTTCCGTTCTTAATCTTGCGCTTGCGCAAGGTAACTGTCTTGCATTTGCTCATATTGATGATGTTTTAAGTTGTACATTTTCGGGGGTGTTCCCGTGTTTACGGTGGCAAAGGAACAACGTGAAACAACCGTGAATACCTCCACGACAATCATTTTGAAATAATTTTCCGGCAATGTCGGTTGCTCACGGTTATTTCTCCCTTTCAGCCATGACACGCTCCACATCAGAGCGCAAAAGCAGGTTTTTCACGCCTACTTTTATCTTTTCGATGTGCTTCACCTTGACGATATGGCTGATGTTGGCGGAGGAAAGCCCGTAAATCTGCCGGACTTGCTCCACGGTGTAGTAGCGTTCATCGTTCACGAGGTCTGTCCTGCGGAGTTCGTCCAGATGGGATTTGGAGTAATAGGTACGCCCGTATTCTCTTTTGGTCGGTATCTTGTGGCGGTAGGCATATGCCCGGAGTGCGGAGGGCTTCATGCCGAATACTTCTTCCGCTTCTTCAATCAGGAGCCAGTCGGTGATATTGCTTGTATCAACCGCCACACCGAAGAACTCGTCAACGTGTTTCTTGCTGTAATAGTTTTTCCCTGCGATGCGGCAGATAGGAATGCGGTTGCGCTTGGCTGTGGTATAGAGCCACGACTGCCTGACCTTGAAGAGCGACATCACCTCCTCGCCAGAATAGAAGTCCAGCACTTCATAGGTTCCCTTTCCCCTTTTTTCTTTTTTGGCAAGCGGGGAAGATGAAGCGGACTTTCTCGGAGTGGAAGTACTGCCGGGCAGGACACGGTGGTAGGGATTGCCTTCCAGCATCCGCTCGATGTCTGCCTTGCGGATAAACGCCATGCGGTTGCTGATACGTGAGGCTTTCAGTTTGCCGAGGGTTACGAGTTTATAGATGTACTGTCGGGAACAGCCCATGAGTACGGCTGCTTTGGAAAAGGTGAGATACTCCTGATGCTGTATCTCCATCAAGGGTCGGGCGGCTTTGAAAAGGTTGTTCTTCTGTTCCGCTCTAGCTCGTTTGGCTTCCGCCTGACAAGCCTCACTGCAATATTTCTGCACCCCGCTCCGGGTTACAAATGACTTGCCACAAAAATTGCATTTTCTTGTTGCTTTCATGCTGCTTTATCGTTTACTGGTTAATTCCTTCAATCGTATATCTCTGAAATGGTGAACGGATGTAAACGGAGGTCAACCGTTGTCGCCTTTCTGCACAATGTTACTATTGCTGCATATCAGGGCGGTTGTTGTCGCTCATCGTAAACGGTTGTAAACCCTTGTCAACTGTCCGCACGATGTGGCAAAAAACAAGCTCCGCAAATTCTCCACGTCAGAAATACGTCTCAAAAATATGTGGAAATTTGGGAAGCATCAAAAAGCAGTCGAAAAGTGTTAATTTTTAGAACATGCTGACAATTAAAGATTTATGATTGGATGTTTCTTGTTATTTTTGGTTGTTATGGCATTCTAAATACAATCATAGAAAGCTTCCTTACAGATTTTGGTAATCTTTTCTGGAAATTGTATATTACTTAAAGAGTAACTGTCACGAAACATGCCGGTTGCTATTGAGTCTAATTGATCTGGCAACTTTATACTTTCGAGTCCAGTGTCTGCAAATGCGTATCTTGCCATAGTAGTGACACTGTTGGGGATTATCAACTCTTTGAGTTTTCGACATTCATTAAAAGCATTGGTTCCTATAAACTTCACACTATTGGGAATATTAATACGAGTGAGTTCTTTGCAAAATGAAAATGCTTCAGATTCTATACTTGTAACACTGTTAGGGAGGATTATACTTGTTAAAGGATTTGGGTGTATTCCAAATGATGAGGAATATGAGTAAAAGGCTCTTTTCCCAATTTTAGTAACATTTCCATTAAAAGTGAGTATACCTCTGCCATTTTCGTATATATTAGATATTGTGTCAACTCCCCCAAATCCTCCAGAGTCATCGATGGTGTTTCCTATTTTCCTTGTTAAGATATCACTCTTGCGTTTATTGACGGATATCTGATTCTTTGATACTCCTATTGCGATAGAGCTCATTATAGTACTTCCAATTCCATCACTTAACAGGATAATAACTTCACTGTATACAATCGTTCTTGGTGTTGTTAATTCAATGGTTCCAGTTGTATCACTAATCTCTTTTACAATAGCTCGATAGCCATCTTTTGTTAATGTTTTTATGCTGATGTTGCTTTTCAATGCACTTCCTGTTATTGTATAACCTATGGAATAAATTTGATTTGGTTCTAATGAATCAAAATATGGTTTATCAAATTCAATGGATAAAGAATAATATTTACGTAATTTAATAGGTTCGTCTCCGTATTCTAATGTGATTGTAATATACTCGTTATCAGTGGTCATACTATAAAAAGGAGATGGTCCTCTTTCTCCTTTTGCTTTACCAAGTTTTTCCCAAGTTTGACCATTATTATAAGAAACATACCAATATTCATTTTCAATAGTGAATTGGGGAGTAATAGCATTCTGTCCATTTGTTCCATTAATGCCTTTTTCTCCAGTAACGCGTAGTTTGTTACCATTATCATCGGTTATCCATTCTGTCTTTTCATTACTTGTAAGAGTCCAATAATAAATATTATCTATATCTTTCTTTACACCTATTACTGGTGCATTTTTACCATCTTTTCCATTATTTCCATTTATTCCGTTATAAATGTTAATTGGACCACTTTGTGAAAAGTTTATGATATAACCAATTGTACTTCCATTTTCAGTTATTGGTATTATACTATTTATAAATTCGTTATTTTGCATTGCATTGATCATCGTTTGCAGAGAACTAATATTCATATTCGTTTGTCTACAAATTTCTTCCAGTTTGGTTACTCTATCTTCTAAGTTGTCAATGCGAGTCTCCAATGTTGTATCATCATATTCATCACTGCAATTTTGAAATGTGATGAGAAGTAATATAGATATAATAAATTTGAGAAGTTGTTTCATTGCATTATATATTTGAAATTTACCAGTATCTTAACCAAAACTCGTTAAACAAATCGCTTTCCGAATCTTGCTGTTCATAATCATTTAAATCTCCCAGGCAGAATGGAGTATATCCGTTCTCTTTACATTCCTTTGTAAGCATAGCCGGCATCTCATCCAAGGCGGTGATTAGTATATAATGCCTTTTGGCATCAGGCATATACTCTTCACATACTTGGTCGAAAATGACCTTGTATCTTTCTAATTGGTTATGGTGAGTCGGTGTATATGCTTTGTTCTCAATCAAAACAGCATGAAATTCTTCTTTTCCATTACATGTAATCCGTATGTTTGCCCAAAGGTCGATGTATTTCCATTGTTTCCAAGTCTCGACGGAGATGACTTGCACGTCGTCTGTCATTTCGATGCCAATCAGTTTGCCGAGAATCTTTCTACAATATTGATAAAGGACAGGTTTTTCTTCACTGTATTGCTGCATAGATCTACGTAAGGTCCATGAAAGAATAAAGTCTATCATGGTTTCTTTTTGGGAATCTCCTTCGGAGGAATCTTTCATTAATAATGATACTTTTTCCATATTTTTATAGTTTAAAATTAACGTATGGGTACAAAAAAAGAGCGTAAAACTAACTTTTAGCTTATTTGATTAGGTAGGCTCTGGTAAACCTTATGATCCAAATAAGTAAAAGCAGTCCACGCCCTATTCGGGTG
Source organism: Bacteroides caecimuris (assembly GCA_948742525.1). GTDB lineage: Bacteria > Bacteroidota > Bacteroidia > Bacteroidales > Bacteroidaceae > Bacteroides > Bacteroides caecimuris_A. The sequence goes on from CAPYSS010000032.1 coordinate 20,657, forward strand.
TGAACGTCACTTCAACTTATTATTTCGGATCATTGAATAAATTTACCAGATTTACCTAATCGAAATAATACGTCTTAACGTTCAATCAATATGTCTGAAAATTTTAGTTCTCTGTTTCTTACTACTTCTTTTTAATGATTATACATCACAAAACTAAGAAACATTTTTTAGAATTAAAAGAATTTTATCAGAAAAGATGACCGGACTGCTTTATTATTTACTAATGAATACTCACTTCATTACATTTATGATAATATTTATTGATATAGTTGATTCATTTTTTGAATCATTGTTCCGATTTGAATTCTGAACCATTGAGGTTCTAGAACTTCTACAAGATTTCCGTGCGATAGTATAGCTTGACAGAAATCATAGGTAGGACGTAATGAATAATCGAAAATGGAATAGTTACTATGTGTTTCACTTTCTTTTTGGGAATGGTGTAACGGGAGGGAACGGAAATACTTACATTGGTTTCCGTAGACTTTTATTCTGATTTTTTCTACATCATATTCTTCATCGACAATAACTCCGAAACTGTTGTCGAAGTAGACTTTAGGATTGAACGTTTGAGGACACTCAAATGATAAATCTGTTTGTTCCATTTCGAGTATTCGCTCGAGGGAGTAGATCAACACCTTGTTGTAATACGGACTTCGTGCTGCGATATACCAACGCTGTTTGAAGGCTTTTATACAATAAGGTTCAATTTGAAATGTATATGATTTGTCCTGCCAATAACTTTGATATGTTATTTCCAACGTTATACAATTATGAATAGCTTCAATGGCTGGTATCAGATATTGTTCTCCTGAGGGATAGTCTTCTAGTAGAATTTTATCCTTTAATTTGTGGCTTTTATTGAGGGTTGTATTGACTGCAAATGTATTCAAGAGCCATTTTCTGAGTCCTTCCTTTTTAAGTTCTTCAGTGTTTTCTATGTAATAATTACATCCGTTATGTCTATCGCATTCTATGTTAATGTCGAATAGTTCCTCAATAGCTTTCCGGTGATTATGAAAAGTCCGATTGGGGATTTCCTCTCCATTACTCATTTCACACTGCAGCCATTTACGATTAATTTCATCCAGTGTTATTGTTCCAGCCCGATAGATTGTGTCTACTAACCAGAGATATCTATTAAAGAGATCTTTTGCCATAAAGAAATCAGTTTATCCGTTTTATATTAGTGCTGCAAATATCGTGAAACTATGTGCCAAAACAAGGCACAATCTATACTTATTTCTTTTTCCACTCCTGATAAGAAATCAGCAGCCCCACTACCTCCGAGTAGTTCTGCCGTCCGCTTTCTATCTTATTTCCTTTCAGATAAAGATCGTATATCCAATCTTGCACGGCACCGACCACAGGGCTATACTTGGCAGCCCAATACGCTTGATTATTCTTAGCCAATTCGATAATTTCCGGTCGGATGCGTTTAAACAGTCGGGCGTATTCTTCTTTCGGGAGTAATCTTTGCGCATTTCCCAATACATGTCCCAAGATAGAAAAATATCCGGAAAAGCGGATTCCCATCGCTTCTGAACGGGTGCAAACCTGATAAGCATAGAAATTAGCTTCCGCTTCGCTGGTGATACCTAATAAATGGGCTAATTCGTGAGCATAAGTGGCCGGATAATTAACGGGAAGCAAATCTCCGTTAAGTGTAAACTCGCAGAAGAAAGGCCCCATGCTACCCGTTACCCCTACCATCGAAACGAAGGGGGTGAATAACATTGTTTTCACCCTCGGGTGCTCGTGTGGAGGGCGATGTATGCCCAGACTATCACTTAACTGATGATAGATTCGCACAGTTTCCTCTCGTATCAAATCTTGATTGATACTATTGACAGGAGTATACGAACGGTTCAGTTGAGTAATATAATCATCTACGAATTCTTGGAAAATCTCGGGAGTATAGGCAGTATACGGGATTTCTGTTCGTTGATAGAAATTTTTCTGCGAGTAGTTCAGTCCCCATGCCAGATAGAACCATACATAAATCCATAATAAGTATTCTCCGTCGCGCAATAAGATTTTCTTCCAAGGCAACTTCTTGCGGAAACGGGCATAAAAGGGATAAACAATCACGCCTGTGATGCTAAGGAAAATAAATAAATCCCCTATGGCAAAAGGAAATAAACCGGAAAAAAACGACAGGGCGTAGGAGATAAGGGGATAGATTGTTTGGGAATAGATCGTTGCCAGAGCAGGAATCCATTGCGTTAGCCACACCAGGATTAATAATGTTCCTAAGGCTAAATATCTTACATAGGGTTTATTTTTCATCATTTGTATAATATCAGTCAACAAAAATATGCATTTAGTAAACGTCGCGCGAAAAAATACCTCTATATTTGCAAAAAAACTGTTAACAGTGACTTTATTGCCTGTGTAATAGAGAAGATTGTTGAATAATTATTAATTTTGTACCCGCTATTTTAGAATACACATTATCATATACATAAAACAATATGGAATTAGCAAGTAAGTACAATCCCGCTGACGTGGAGGGAAAATGGTACCAGTATTGGCTGGACCATCATTTATTCAGTTCGAAACCCGATGGCCGTGAACCTTACACCATCGTCATCCCGCCCCCGAACGTCACCGGTGTGTTACACATGGGACACATGCTTAATAATACCATCCAGGATATTTTAGTTCGTCGTGCCCGTATGGAAGGTAAGAATGCCTGTTGGGTGCCGGGAACTGACCATGCTTCTATTGCTACCGAAGCAAAAGTTGTAAACAAACTCGCTTCTCAAGGTATCAAGAAAACCGATCTGACTCGTGACGAATTCCTGAAACATGCTTGGGAATGGACAGACGAGCACGGTGGTATTATCCTGAAACAACTCCGTAAACTCGGCGCATCCTGCGACTGGGATCGTACTGCTTTCACTATGGATGAGAAACGTAGTGAAAGTGTAATCAAAGTATTTGTCGATCTGTTCGATAAGGGATTGATCTACCGGGGCGTCCGCATGGTAAACTGGGATCCGAAAGCCTTGACTGCCCTTTCTGATGAAGAAGTAATCTATAAGGAAGAACATGGAAAACTGTATTACCTTCGTTATAAAGTAGAAGGTGATCCGGAAGGTCGCTATGCGGTTGTTGCAACGACTCGTCCTGAAACAATTATGGGTGATACGGCAATGTGTATCAATCCGAACGACCCGAAGAACGAATGGCTGAAAGGAAAGAAAGTGATCGTTCCGCTGGTAAACCGTGTCATTCCTGTGATTGAGGATGATTATGTAGACATCGAATTCGGTACAGGTTGCCTGAAAGTAACCCCGGCCCATGATGTAAACGACTATATGCTGGGTGAAAAATACAACTTGCCTAGTATCGATATCTTCAATGACAACGGTACATTGAGCGAAGCTGCCGGTATGTATGTCGGCATGGACCGTTTCGATGTTCGTAAACAGATTGAGAAAGATCTCGAAGCTGCCGGATTGCTCGAAAAAATAGAAGCCTATACCAATAAGGTAGGATATTCGGAACGTACCAACGTTGTGATCGAACCGAAATTGTCTATGCAATGGTTCCTCAAGATGCAGCATTTGGCAGATATGGCATTGCCTCCGGTAATGAACGACGATCTGAAATTCTACCCTGCCAAATACAAGAATACCTACCGTCACTGGATGGAAAACATCAAAGACTGGTGTATCAGCCGTCAGTTGTGGTGGGGACATCGTATTCCTGCATACTTCCTGCCGGAAGGTGGTTATGTCGTAGCCGCTACTCCCGAGGAAGCTTTGGCTAAAGCAAAAGAAAAGACGGGTAATGCCGCCCTGACAATGGAAGACCTTCGTCAGGATGAAGATTGCCTGGACACTTGGTTCTCTTCCTGGTTGTGGCCTATCTCTTTGTTCGACGGCATCAACAATCCAGGCAACGAAGAAATCAAATACTACTATCCGACAAGCGACCTTGTGACAGGACCGGACATTATCTTCTTCTGGGTAGCCCGTATGATTATGGCAGGCTACGAATACGAGGGACAGATGCCGTTTAAAAACGTATACTTCACAGGAATCGTTCGTGATAAACAGGGACGTAAGATGTCTAAATCACTCGGTAACTCTCCCGATCCATTGGAACTGATTGAAAAATATGGTGCCGACGGTGTGCGTATGGGTATGATGCTTTCAGCTCCTGCCGGAAACGACATTCTTTTCGACGATGCCCTTTGCGAACAAGGACGTAACTTCTGCAACAAGATATGGAATGCTTTCCGTCTGATTAAAGGATGGACCAATGCCGGAGATACGATTGAAATTCCGGTCGAAGCTCATCTGGCTGTTCAATGGTTCGACCAAAGACTGGATGCAGCTGCGGTTGAAGTTGCCGATTTGTTCTCTAAATATCGTTTGAGCGAAGCATTGATGCTGGTTTACAAACTGTTTTGGGATGAGTTCTCTTCTTGGTTGCTGGAAATTGTGAAACCGGCTTACGGACAGCCCGTTAATGGCTTTATTTATAGTATGGTGCTTAGTTCTTTCGAACGTCTGCTTGAGTTGCTGCATCCTTTCATGCCGTTTATCACAGAAGAACTGTGGCAGCAACTGCGTGAGCGCGAACCGGGTGCAAGTTTGATGGTTACTCGAATGAAGGCGCCTCATGAGGTGAACGAGAACTTCCTGAAAGAATTTGAATTGGCTAAGGAAATTATCAGCAATGTTCGCAGTATTCGTTTGCAGAAGAATATTGCTTTGAAGGAACAACTCGAATTGCAGGTTGTGGGTAGTCATCCGGTAGAAAAAATGAATCCGGTGATTATCAAGATGTGTAACCTTTCTGCTGTAACAGTGGTGGAAAGCAAATCGGAAGGTGCTGCTTCTTTCATGATGGGAACAACAGAATTTGCTGTTCCATTGGGTAATATGATTGACGTGGAAGCGGAAATTGCCCGTATGGAAGCAGAACTGAAGCACAAAGAAGGATTCTTGCAAGGCGTAATGAAGAAACTTAGCAATGAAAAATTCGTCAATAATGCTCCGGCTGCTGTTATCGAACTAGAACGTAAGAAACAGGCCGATGCTGAAAGTATTATTAATTCTTTGAAAGAAAGCATTGCTGCTTTGAAGAAAGCGTAACTCCTTGATAGCTAAATTTCAATAATATAAGAGGATGTCCTTTTGGACATCCTCTTTTTGGCTATTCTCGTTATATCCCTCCAAATACCATATATTATTTTTCCAACAGTTCTTTTAAGAACTCGTCCAATTCCTTATCCAACCCTTTCAGCAATTCATCGTTCACCAGGATTGTATCGTCGTCCACCAGTAACAATTCCGCTATGGTTTCTTTCTCTTCATCTACCAGAACGAAAGAGTAAGGCTTCAGGATAGTCACTTTGTCGAAGTCTCCGGCATCTTTCATTCTGCAAAGAATATTTTGCAAGGAAGATTCTACATTTTCGAGGAAATCATCCCCCTCATACGTAGCCCATTCTTCGATCATGATGTTCGCCAGTTCTTCATCATCATCATTGTAAATAGTAAGTTGTCCCGATGTCTGGTCCGGTTGGAGATGTATATCGGTTACAACTGTTTGTTCACAGTTACATGTATATTTAGCGACTGCCTTTTGGATAGCCGATTCGATAATGGATAGTGATTGTTGGCTCAGTTTCATGGGTTCCTTGTTTTTATAAGTTCAAAGGTATAAAAAAAATAAGATTTGATACACAATTTCCTTAAAAATCATCATTAAATCGGCTCATTTGCAATTTTAACTTAGGTAATTGAGCGTTTCTCTCCTTCAATTCGGCTAAATACAAGGATGTGAGATAATAATTCGGCACATCGTCAATGCTGGTTTGAGCACTATCTGTGATATTCTTTTTATCAATTTTCTTGGCTAGTTGCTGTGCTTTTTCCGCCCATTCTTCCGCTTTAGCCAGACTATCTTTCATTTCATAATAAACAGCTATGTTGAGAGCTGCCTGCATCTTCTTCTTTTGGTTCTTGGTACCTTCGAAAGCCTGGTTCCAAAGTTCGTATGCGTCGTCCCATGAATTTTCGCGTACATAGATGGCAGCATCACGCATGGGAACCGAGCCTCCGGTATACAGATACCGTGTTCCTTTTTTCCACATGGGAACGAAATATTTCACCGGAACTGTCCCGGCAAATACCGCCGCTTCCTCCAGCATTTGTTTGTCGGGAATCATACGGCTGGCAGCTTCTATGGCAGTACCTCCAAACTCTTCCCAAAAGATGCTGTCGTTAGGGTGGAGCGTAGCCATCGGCCGGTTACGTTCGGGAAGATACACTTTCACTGTGGGATATACTTTTACGTCTACTGCTCCCTGAAAACAGTTGAACTCATTCAGAAAACGGACAGATTTAGTTGCTTTGAGTTGCAGATTTTCCAGTGCAATGATAAAATCCACTCCCAAATCAGAGGTTAACTGACGGACTTCCTCCTGGCTTAATGTACTTTCGCGCGCCAGTTTATCGTTTGCCCGTAAAGCAGAATCACAGATGACTACTTCTTCAAAATAATTCTGATGTGCGATTTCTTCAGCCAGTGATTCGGTGGCAATCTTGGGATCTCCGTTGGCGTATGCCGTGGAACGGCTTACCAGCGGTGTACCTTCTTTGATTTTTTCAGTCGCTGCTATTAGTTTGTTATCCGGGGCGTTGCTGATGTTATTCACGATAGCTACTTTCCGGAGTTGCGGAGGAAAGTTCAAGTTGGCAGGTTGCAGGTAATCAATGGAAATTTGTTCCAAACTCTGACAGCTGCCCAGTGTCAGCAGGAAGATAGTGACGAAAGCCAGTGAATAAGATTTTGCCATAGTTTTGTTCTATTTAGTAATTTGAACAAAAGTACAATTTTGGAGGAATAAAAGAAAGTCTCAAACAGTTTTTAACCGTTTGAGACTTTCTTTTGTGTATTGAAACTTGAGATTATACCTTAATATTAAAAACTAAATAAGGTTTTTGAGCGAAGCTGACTAAAAATGAGCACAAAGAAATAGAAACTCCTACTTACCCAACTTTTAACTCTCAACTCTCCCTTCTCAACTTCTTAAAGGTTTTTACCGTGACAGTTCTTATACTTCTTGCCACTTCCGCATGGACAAGGATCGTTACGTCCTACAGTCTTTTCTGCACGGATGGGTTCACGTCTCTGCTGTTCACGAGTATCCTGGCTGGCAGCAGCCTGTTGGTTCGGATCACTCAAGTCCTGCTTGTTTTCGCGATACTTGCTCATATCCTGACGTTGTTCAGGAGCAGCCTGACGTACTTCCACACGACGGGCAGCCTGTTCGTCCGGAGCTTCTTGTACAGGAATTTGTCCGCGCATCAAGATAGATATAGTCTGGTTGTTGATCTTGTTCACCATGTTGTCGAACAAATTCACAGATTCCAGTTTATAAATCAACAGCGGGTCTTTCTGTTCGTAGCTTGCGTTCTGTACGGAATGTTTCAGTTCGTCCAGTTCGCGGAGGTTTTCTTTCCATGCTTCGTCGATAACGTGGAGCAGGATTGATTTCTCGAACGATTTCACCACTTCTTTAGATTCCGATTCGTAAGCTGCTTTCAGGTTACAAGAGATATTATACATCCGTTTACCGTCTGTAATAGGAATCAGGATGTTTTCATACATGTGTCCCTGGTTTTCATACACCTGTTTGATAACCGGATTAGCGATCTGTGCCAGACGTTCAGTTTTGCGCTTGAAGTTCTCCATCGCAATGTTGAAAGTCTTTTCCGCCAACTTTTCTTTCTTCTCGTTACGGAATTCTTCTTCAGTGAACGGAGTTTCCATTGCCAATGTCTGAAGCAGTTCCATTTGGCAGCCTTCATAATCATTGTTTTCGATAGCATTGGCACAACGGTCCCAAATCATGTTCACAATGTCCATACCGATACGTTCACCCATCAAAGCGTGGCGACGTTTGGTGTAAACCACTGTACGCTGCTTGTTCATCACGTCGTCATATTCCAACAGACGTTTACGAATACCGAAGTTGTTTTCTTCCACCTTCTTCTGGGCACGTTCGATAGAATTGGAAATCATCTTATGCTCGATCATTTCGCCTTCCTGGAAACCGAGTTTGTCCATTACGCTAGCGATACGGTCGGAGGAGAACAGACGCATCAGATCGTCTTCCAGTGACACAAAGAATACAGAAGAACCCGGGTCACCCTGGCGTCCTGCACGACCACGCAACTGACGGTCTACACGACGGGATTCGTGACGCTCCGTACCGATGATTGCCAAACCGCCCGCAGCCTTCACTTCCGGACTTAACTTGATGTCGGTACCACGACCTGCCATGTTGGTAGCAATGGTTACTGTTCCGCTTAAACCGGCGGTAGCAACGATGTCCGCTTCTTTTTGATGCAACTTCGCATTCAATACTTTGTGCTCAATCTTACGCATGGTAAGCATCTTGCTCAACATCTCGGAGATTTCTACCGAAGTAGTACCCACCAATACCGGACGTCCTGCCTGAACCAATTTTTCGATTTCCTCGATAACAGCTTTATACTTTTCGCGTTTCGTCTTGTAAACGCGGTCGTTCATATCCTTTCTTGCAATCGGACGGTTGGTCGGGATCACGACTACGTCCAATTTGTAGATGTCCCAAAGTTCGCCTGCTTCCGTTTCAGCAGTACCGGTCATACCGGACAGTTTGTGATACATACGGAAGTAGTTCTGCAAAGTAATCGTTGCGAAGGTCTGCGTAGCAGCTTCCACTTTCACACGTTCCTTGGCTTCGATAGCCTGGTGCAATCCGTCAGAGTAGCGGCGACCTTCCATGATACGGCCTGTCTGCTCGTCTACGATCTTCACCTGTCCGTCGATCACTACATATTCATCATCTTTCTCGAACATGGTGTAAGCCTTCAACAACTGGTTGATGGTGTGTACACGTTCCGATTTGATGGCATAGTTTGTCAGAAGCTCATCTTTCTTTTCAAGCAGTTGCTCGTTAGTCAGATGTTGGTTTTCCAGTTCCGAAAGTTGTCCGGCGATGTCCGGAAGAACGAACAATGTCGGGTCTTCAGAGTTACCGGTAATCAGGTCTACACCCTTGTCTGTCAGGTCTACACTATTCAGTTTCTCGTCGATCACGAAATACAGCGGATCAGTAACTTCATGCATACGCTTGTTGTTCTGTTCCATGTAGATTTCTTCCGTTTTGAGCATACCCGCCTTGATACCCTGTTCACTAAGGAACTTAATCAAAGCCTTGTTTTTCGGCAATGCCTTGTGGCTGCGATATAAAGCGAGGAATCCTTCTTCCACCTCTTTCTTATCGTTGGATGCGATCAGTTTCTTAGCTTCGGAGAGATATTTGGTAGCCAATACTTTCTGTGCTTCTACCAGACGTTCTACTAACGGACGGAGTTGCTCGAACAATTGGTCGTCGCCTTTCGGTACAGGACCGGAGATAATCAACGGAGTACGGGCGTCGTCAATCAATACCGAGTCGACCTCATCGACGATGGCATAGTTGTGCTGACGTTGTACAAGGTCTTTCGGGCTGATAGCCATGTTGTCGCGCAGGTAGTCGAAACCGAATTCATTGTTCGTACCGAATGTGATGTCTGCCAGGTATGCCTGACGGCGGGCGTCGGAGTTCGGTTGATGGCGGTCGATACAATCTACGCTCAATCCGTGGAACATATAAAGAGGTCCCATCCATTCAGAGTCACGTTTGGCGAGGTAATCATTCACGGTAACCACGTGTACACCGTTTCCGGTCAGAGCGTTGAGGAATACCGGGAGGGTAGCCACCAATGTTTTACCTTCACCGGTTGCCATTTCCGCAATCTTACCTTTATGCAGAACGACACCACCAAAGAGCTGTACATCGTAGTGAACCATGTTCCATACCGTGTCGTTACCGCCGGCTATCCAGTGGTTCTGATAGATGGCCTTGTCGCCTTCGATGCGTACAAAGTCTTTCGTTGCAGCCAGGTGACGGTCAAAATCCGTAGCTGTAACAACGATTTCTTGATTTTCTGTGAAACGTTTGGCGGTAGCCTTCACGATAGAGAAAGCAACGGGCAGCACTTCGTCCAGTGCTTTTTCATATTTCTCCAGAATTTCTTTTTCTATCTTATCGATTTGTGCGAAGACTTCTTCGCGGTCTTCCAGTTCCAGTGTCTCGATGCTTGCCTTCAACTCTTCCACTTTCGCACGTTCGGCAGTAGCCGATTCATGGATATATTTTTTGAGTTCTTCCGTTTTGGCACGGAGGGCATCGTTGTCCAGTTTCTCAACCTCCGGGTAGGCAGCTTTGACCTTTTCCACCCAGGGCTTGATTTCTTTCATGTCTCGTGTGGATTTGTTTCCGAAAATCGAGCTTAAAAATTCATTAAATCCCATGTTATATTATTTAGTTTATTATTTATCTTTTTCTGCACCACAGATTTCACGGATTTACACAGATTTTTTCATATAGAACACAGATATTTCTTTTTAATCTGTGTGGATCTGTGGAATTTGTGGCGAATAATCTCCGCAAAGTTACATTAAAATGCTGATTTATTTATGTTTTGCTCCCTGTTTTTGTGAGTAATTTTTTACCGTAGGTCGGTAATCGGAGCAGAAGTACAGGCATTGGGAGCCCGGATGCGCATGAAATGTGCCAGTGTGGGCGCAATATGGTCAATGGTTACAGGTGTCTGGATAATGGCGGGTTTCACGGAATGTCCCATGAAAATCAGCGGTGAAGGGATATAGGAATGACGTACCACTTTGTTTTCGCCGCCGTTCTCGTTGACGATGGTCCATCCGGGAAGGACGTCGATGATGAGGTCGCCCGAACGTTTGCGGTGGTAGCCGTTGCGTATTTTATGAATTTCCGGTGTCCATGAACCCAGCAACAGCCGGTTGGCTGAATAGGCTTCGTTCACTCCGCTGAACTGCATCAGGAATTCTGCTGACTTTTGTTGGATCTCTGCCAGATTCAGTTCCTTCTTTTCCAGCAATTTATGATTCAGGTAAATCTGCTGGTTGTGGTGAGCTTCCACATACTTTCCTTCGCCATACGTAGCCATCAGATACATATTCAGCAGGGCGGCACAACGGTTGAGATAAAACTCTCCGCCGGGAATCTTGTACAATCCCGAATCGGGTGCTTCACTGTCCGTATATCCGGTGGAAGTGACAAAAATAAGCACGTTTTGTAGTCCTACTTTCTTTTCGAGCGCTTCGAGCAGGTTTTCGATGCTGCGGTCGAGACGCACGTAGGTGTCTTGTATTTCCATGGCACATTCCTGTACGGATTTATGTGCGTAGTTTCCTGCATAATAAGTGAGTGCCAATAAGTCAGTAATGTCATCCATGCCGATGGAGCTTTTGTTCAATGCCTCTTCGGCAAGTGCGTTCACTTCGTCATTCACAAAAGGGCTGGCGATGAAGCGTCTGTACTTATTGTTACGGTCGTCATCAAATTTATATTTGAAAAGTATATCCCGCCAATCTGGCAGAAAAGTGTACATGCCACGGGGGAACACCGGTTCCCATGTCATGCCCGCAATGCGGAAATCAATCGCCTGCCGGTCATTGTATTGGCTTGCCCACCACGGAAATTCTCCATAATAGGTCGTTCCGCTCCATTTTCCGGTGTTGGGATTGAGCCAGAAAGCGCCGTTTCCGGCATGTCCGGCTGCGAAAAGCGCGGCGTCGCAATCGGGGGCGATGGCATATACGAGTCCTTTGCCTTGGGTAGCTATTTTAAGCTCGTCGGCAATGGTGGAAGTCAGTAATTTGGTGGGTGCGGCGGTTTGGTCGGTGTAATATCCCATGAATTCGGTATCGTCCGTACTGTTGACGGGGCGAAGGGTAGAGGCGTCCATCCATCGTTGGGAGATGATTCCGTTCACGGAAGGCGTTGTGCCGCTGTAAATGGCTGCGATGGCAGAAGCACGGTCTACGCCGCAGAAGGTATATTCGGCGTTATGGAACACTCTTCCCTCTTTCCAAAGACGTTTGAAGCCTTTCTCACCGTAGAGTGACGAAAACGCTTCCAGATAGTCCGTACGCAATTGGTCAATGGTCAACCCTACCACTAATTTAGGGGCGGAGGGTAGTGACTGGGCCTGTAGCCCGGTAAAAGTCAGTACGGTGATGAGGGAAGTTAGTAGTCCTTTCATTATTTCTTTTTAGATGTCACAATCAGATTGCTTGCTGAACGTATCAGCAAAATGAGTGCCAAAGGTACAACTGCAAAGTCAAATCTTTGCGGAATTACAGGAAAAAGCATTATAAAAAGTGTTAAAACGACCAGATTCAAGGTCAAGTACCAGCATTTCTTCCCTTTTCGGACACAATATACAATGTAGGGAAGGAAAAGAAGTTGCCCCGGATGGAAGACCAATAACAGGAAATTGGAACTGACTGCCGGGTGTTGGGAGAAGAGGGCGAGGAAGGCGAGGACGCATCCCACGATACCTGCCATGCCAAAAAGAACAAGGTCGATTCCCCATAATCCGGTTCTCCGGCGGATGCCATAGATCGTGGCGGCGGCTGTCAGTATAAATAAGAGTAACGAGCATTGGAGCGGAGTAGGCATCCAGTCGCTTTCATCCGGTTCGGGAGTGACGTCGATTATCTTCTCTTTGGTCTTGACAAGCGGACGGAAATAGGTATCTGTGAAAATATATGTGCCGTCGAAAGCATCCATCAGATAGAAAGGAGCAAACATCATTTGCCGTTGTGTGATGGGTTGGTCGGCTTCTCTTCCGATGCAGAGGTCGATGCCGAAACGCGCCCACGGATGTCCTTTGCAATATTGATGTACGATGTCGCGGAAAGTGCGCGAACCATCCTGCGGTGCTATCGGATAAACCACCTTTCCTGCAATGCTTTCTTCTATCTTGTTCCGAGGACGGGTGGCGCAATTGTCGTAAAAGAAATTATAACGATACACCCGGTTTTCCGGGCGGTAATTTTCTTGCAATAATTGGATTAGTTTTGCTTTCTCTTCGTTAGTCAGATTCAGTGTCTGCTGCCACACGCTACGTCCGTAGAATGTATATTCAGTTGCAAATCGCTCATAGTCAGTTACTCCCAGCTGATAATCAGTTTCTCCGAGCGAGAAGCGGAAGATGAAATTAGGTGTGTTGAAACTGAATAATCCGTAATTGAACACAACGTCAATCCCTTGTGAAGGATTTTCATAGCGGATGGCAGTGTGTCCGAACAGGGAATATATTTCTTCTCCGGGAGCGCAAGTCAACAAGCTCAAGCGGATGGAGTCGTTACTGTTGGCAGATGCTTGTCCGGCGGACGGAAGCAACAGGAAGAAGGAGAGGAGCGTATATAAGAAAAACCGTTTCATTAGCAGGTTCGTTTTATTTTGGTGACAAATTTAAATATAAATCTCGGTTTATATGCCAGTTAATAAAGAAAAGTTTTTTTCTTTAGAGGAAAGATTTGAAAAATAGATGGATTCTCCTGTTCTTTTATGTCTGTTTTGAGACAGAATTGGAGAGAGGAAAAAGGAAGGCGAAACTCGTTGGAAACGGATTGGTTACGCGTTGGTTAATCATTGGGTAATGATTACCTAAGTGTTAAACAAAGTGTTAAAGGAATGCGTAACTATCTGATCAATAAGTGAAATATACGCTATACACGCGCGCGTAAACAGAAAAGAACAGAAAAGAAAAGAATCTATCGTCGTCGATAAGATAACGTCAGTTCGGCATAGGCTTATACTATTCCTATTTCTCCTCCTTCAGGAAGGAGGAGTCCCCGTAGGGGGAGGTGGTAGGTAAACACA
>CAPYSS010000033.1:0-33896 GCA_948742525.1 Bacteroides caecimuris
GGCATTTCAAGAATCAGGTGAAAGCGATGAATGGCAATAATCTTATAGTGGCATTTATGATACTTTATTTAACGTGAAGTCTTAGAACTCACGTTAAATAAGAAAGGGGAATAGCTAAACTCCCCATTCTTTCAGAAGAAGGATGATGGAGTTATCATTGAGTTTTCCCCTACATCAGCCTTTCTGTTTGACACATACTTGTTTACAGTTTTCCGGAAGGCTAGAAGCGCACCTCTACGGATTTGCCATTGTCTACTTTATATTTTCTGACCGTCTTGTTGTCTTCCTTAATGACTACCAGTAAGCGTTCTCCTTTGTCACGTTTCACTTCTATATCATATATCTTGCCAAATGCGCAAATGCGTCTGATAGCCATTTCATTCCAGCTTTTCGGTAGTTGTGGTGTCAATGTAAAAGCGTTCAATGCAATGGGGCGTATGCCAAACAAGCCTTCCGTCATAATACGGCAATACAATGCGCTCTCGGTCGATAAATGCCTCTGATTTCCTTCCGGCCATGCTTCTACAGCGTAAGGTACATGGTCGCCCAATAAACGGGTTGTAGAATATTGCTCTAGATATTTAGTCGCGATATCTCTGGCACCACAAGCGTAACTTCCACGGAAAGCGTAAAGTGTGGAGCGATCCCAATAGGTAGAAGTGCCCGACTGTGTCAATAAGCCATTCTCCATCCATAATTTATCTGAAAACAAGGCGGCTATCGTGCCTTCTGCCTGGTCGTAGATGCCCATGGTCAGGGGGATGCAAATCCACGAACGTAGCACTGTGTTGCCATCATAATAGCGATAGGTGTCATAACCTTCCACCTCTCGGGCAAAATAAGTATGAATATTCTTATAAAGTTCGGCAGCTTCCTTGCGGTAAGATTTGATCAATTTCTCTTCCTTATTCAAGGCTTTTCCCAAATGTGCGGCTGAAATCAGAGCATCATAATATAAAGAAGAAGTACATAGATTGGCTTCTCCGGAAGGGAAACGATTCTCCAGTTCATCGGAATCCGATGTCACTACTCCTTCCGCATTCAGTTTCCGGTGGCAATACTCTAGACTCCACTTAATCAGCGGCCATAATTTTTCTGCTTCGGCATGTTTTCCGGATGCCAAAGCATAGCGTGCCGCGCCGTAAGCAACCATTGCCACATCTCCACGATCGCCCGCCACACCGAAACAGTCCAGTCCTTCGGCAATGATAGAGGAGGGCAGTGGTTTATATTCATCATTCATATATCGCATGAACAGGCTGAAAGAATCCATTGCCGAGCGATTGCCCGCCTGATAGCCCAAATAAGGGAAAAACGGATTGATGTATTCTGCCTGATCGTTTGCCCAGATGGCTGCATAATACGCTTCTCCTCCAGGACTTTGCATATATCCTCCTTGGGTGTCGAATATGCTTTCCGAACTGCGTATCTTGGCAAACGAAAACATTGTATTGATGACTTTATTGGGTGTTTCAAGCACCAGATTGTTTCGTAACTGTCGGAGGAAGTCGCGGCGCGCTTCCAGTTCCCGGTCTGCATGCAGCGTAAGTTCCCGGTCATGCTCTTTATATCCGGCATAGATCACTTGGAACCATGCCTTTTCGCCGGATTCTAACTGAAATGTTCCCTCTTTCACGGAAGATGAGAACGTGGCTGTCAGCCGATAACTGCCTTCCACTCCTTTCTCTTGATCGGTGCGATAGGAGAGGGTGAGTGACGGAAACTCAACCGTCAGCGGACGGTCTGTCGTATTTTCCAGTTCATATTTCTCACAAAACGCCGGATGGGAAGCGGAAGGGAAAAGAGTGCGTACTAATGCGACGCCTCTATCGGCATAGATGCTTCTCACTGTCATAAACCCGCTTAGTGAGACGGTTTCCACCTTTTCGCCTGTCAAAGGCTGTCCGTTTACGGTGCACAGGTGTGCCCAGTCTCCATTAAAATGATGTTGCAAGCTGCCATGCGTATCGTTCGGAATGGTTCGGAAAGTGGGCAGAATAAGATTACGGTCGATCATCCATTCGCCTCTGTCGTTTACACCGTAGCGCAACACGACCGACATTTTCAGTCCGCTCATCTCAATGTGATCCTGGTGTGCGCCGTTTACTTGCCAATAAATGCTATCGGGCGAAGCAATCGTCCATCTTGTAGCTTCATGAGCATTTAATAAACCGGCACACGACAAGAGCACTGCCGCTGTAAGCCAACCCATATTTCGCTTTAGATTCATATTTCGATATTTGGTTAATGTGAGTTATTATTCTACAGGGTCAGCCGCACTCCGATTTGGTTTTTACTGCCACCACTATCCCTCCTCTTTTTCTACCATTGAATAGCTTGATCCTGATCAGGAATCAATGTATTGATCTTACGTTCCAACACCAACGAGCCGCGAGCGTTGAACACAATCGGGTTGGAAGGATCGGAAGTGAAGTCGGTGTAGTTATACTGCATCTGCATCGTCACGTAGTAGTGTTTCAGGTAAGGCTGTACGGGGTCCATGTTGCTGCGTATCTCGTACGTACAAGTACCGCTTTGCAGGTTCATCTCGTTTGCGGCATCGCCCGGGCGCAAAGTCAGTGTGCCTGAAACGGTACCGCTTTCATCCGTCGTGCCGGGATTAAAGGTGACAATCACCTTGTACTTGCTGCGGTTCACGTCTTCCTCCCACACCGTTCCTGCATAGAAGAACACACTGTTTTCATCGACTACCGACACGTTACGTTCGGAAATCGTGGCAGGGTCGGTGGTTTCTCCGTCCATATAGATGTTCATGCTCGTGGCAGAGTACTTGCCCGAGTAGTCGTTGAACAGGTTGATCTTCAGCAGCGCCTTTCGCCATCCCTTCCACATGTTAGGAGTGTAGCCCTCGCCGGGTTCGATGGTGAGTGGAAGCACCCACTTCTCCACCAAGTCCAGATTGGTAAAGTTGAAGTCTATCGTATAGGATTGCACGTTGCTTCCTGCCGGAATGTGGCATGTTTCAGAAGCAAGAGAATAAAACGTTTCGGGCAGTTGCCTATAATAAAGGTCGGTGCGATGGAGAAACTTGGCTATGTTCAGCACATCGAGCGTGTCATTGTCTACTCCTATCTTCACCTCCAGGTTGTTGGTATTATCAGTGGTTCCACTCACGATGACGGGCAGTTGGTAAGAGCAGACGCCATCGGGGTTGTAGCGCAAATAGATATTTGATATACCCGTTGCATCTACCGGAGCTTTGAAGGAAATCATTTGTTCATACAGTTCGTCTTTCCATTCGTCATTGCAGGCACTGAAGGCGATACATGCCAACAGTGCGATAGCTATATATAATTTCTTCATATCGTTCTGTGTTTATTATCGGATTAATCGTAATCTTCCCATCCAGGGGCTTGTGTCATATTCTTATTGCGTTTCAGTTCGTTGTAGGCAATCGGCCAGAAATACTGTTTGCGCGAGAATGAAGTTTGCAAGTAGGGCACCCGCACCGGTGTATAGAATTCGATAGCGTGCGCTTTGTTCATCAGTGTGTTGCAACCGTATATCTGTTCCGCTTCGTCTACGGGAGCGTCTTTCCAGCGGCGTAAGTCCCAAAAACGTTGATTCTCGGCAAAAAACTCGATCTGGCGTTCGTGTTTCAGCTGGCGGCGGAAAGCATCTGGGTCATTATACACAACGTCGTTGTAGTCGGGCACTCCGGCACGCATGCGCACCGGCTTCACTCCGCGACGCATCTCTTCCATGTCTCGTTGGATGGTGTAGGTGGTAGCTCCATCCCACGAACTAATCTGATAAGTGCCGGTCAGTTCGTTCAACGCTTCGGCATACATCAACAGAATGTCGGCATAGCGGATGGCAGGATCTACCTTCTCTTCCATCTTGCCTTCGTTCGTGTTGCAGTCTTTGGGATGGATAAACTTCATCACACCGATACCGGTAGGAATCCAGCGCTCATTACCGTTGGTCCGTCCGTTGGATTCTCCTCTATAATAGAACACTTGCTGATTTTTATATCCATCTTCTTTGGCACTCAAACAGAACCACATCGAACCGCTGAACGCCACCGAAGCATAGAAACGCGGCTCACGGTTGGCATATTCGAAATAAACGCCGTTGCGTAGGTGGTCGTAGGGATGTTCATCCTTGTTATCATCGGCAGTGAACTTCTTGGGGCAAGTGGCACGATCGAACGGTTTTCCGTCTGCCATAGCGTATGCATCGCACTGCTTCATGGTCACTCCGTGGATATTCCAGCCACCAGCCGTGCCGGGCAACTGATGTTTCGCCAAGTCGGTGACACCCATGTCTTTCAGCTCGCCATTGTGGTTGTTGTTCTTTCCCCGAGTAAAAATAAGTTCCGGATTCTCCGATGCGAACAGTTCGCCGTTGAACACAGACCGATAGGACTCAAACGGGTCAATGTTCTGCCAACCGTCGGGGAAGTCTTGATGGGAGTAAACAGGATGTTCGGGCGGAGTAATGGTGTTCGGATATGCTTCATCCGTGGTGTTTGTGCGCACCTGGCTGGTGTAAAGTCGGTAAAGGTTTCTGCTCTCTGCCAATTCAATGAGGTCACGTGCGGCAGCGGCAGCCTTCGCCCACTTACTTTCGTCGTATGTCTGTGAGATGAGGATGCGTCCCGTTTTGTCGGTGAAGTCCGCCATCTCCGTATTGCCGTTTGCCAACGGACTGGCGGCGAAAAGATAGGCTTTGGCACGCACAGCCAGCGCGGCTCCTTTCGTGGCGCGGGCAATGTTTACATTGTTTCTCTTCTCCACCAATTCGGTGGCGGCCTGTGCCATCTGCGTGGCTATGTATTCGGCGCACTCATCATAGCTGCTGCGAGGAAACGAAAGGTTGTCATACGATTCTGTATAGTCTGCACCTGCATCGGGCATAATGGGCACCGGACCATACTTGCGCAACAACAGCCAATAGAGGTATGCCCGCACGAAACGAGCCTGTCCTTTCACGTCCGTAATCTCTTCAGGGGTCAGGTCTTTATTCTTATCTACGTTCTGAATAAGGATGGAGGCCTGACGGATGCCTTCGTAAGACTTTGGCCAAGAGGTGGTATAGTAGTCCTGATAGGCATAGCCGTACCCGTATTCGCCCAACTTGAAACGGCGGAAGCGCTCTCCGTTGTTTCCTTCGTTGAACACCATGTCGTCAGAGTAATTGGTAGGACACACGTCGCTGTGGGCAATTTCCAGATTGTCACCCTGCAAGGCACTGTAGCAATAAGACAGCCACTGCAAAGTATTATCTTTATTTTCAAAGATGTGGTCTTCACTTTGCTGGTCTTTGAAGTAGCGTTGCATGTCCATGTAGTCTGTGCAGGAGGTGACGCTCAGACTCAATCCTGCCATCACCATTCCCAGTAAGATATATTTTCTTGTTTTCATAACACTTCTTGATTATAAGTTGATAGTCATTCCTAATGTATATGTTTTCGACAGCGGATATTTCTGTCCATTGGAGCTGCCCATCTCGGGATCCCATAGTTTGAAACTTGAGAATGTGAGGAGATTGGTGCCCATCAAATAGAAACGTATGTTATCTATATGAAGCTTGTTGACAAACGTCTTTGGCAGGGTATAGCCAATCTCCAGCGTTTTCAGACGCATGTATGAACCATCTCGTAGCCAATAGGTAGACGCGCGGTAGTTATTGTTGTTGCCTCCGAAGCTCAAGCGCGGATATTCTGCATGAGGGTTTTCATTGCTACCTAGCGACCAATACTTGCCTACTACGTTCGTCAGAATATTTCCCCAGTCTCCTTCGCTGAACGGATATACCGTATAGCCGTTGATAAAGAACGATGATTTGCCTGCCCCCTGAAAGTGGACGTTGAAATCTATGCCTTTCCAAGAAGTAGACAGTCCGAAACCGTAGACCAGGTTAGGGCGGGTGGTGGCGCCAATAGGCACAACATCGTCGTCGTTGATGCGTCCGTCGCCGTTCACGTCCTTATATTTGATGTCGCCGGGTGCTACCTCACCGAACATCTGTTGCGGGCTTTGACGTATTTCGTCATAATCTTTGAACAGGCCTTCGGCTATCAAGCCGCGTGCTTGGTCTACGCGAAAACCTGCCTGTCTTGTATATCCGTAGTGGCTGTACTCCTCGTCATACTCAATGATGTTGTTTTTGCTGTATGTCATATTGGCGCGCAGGGTCAAGTTGGCTTCTCCCATCTTCTGTTTGAAAGCGATGTTTCCATCGAATCCTTTGGAAAGAACGGAACCGATATTGGCGGCAGGAGCAGAGTTTAGCGTGTTCAATCCAAGACTTGGCGGTAGATAGTTGCGGGTCATATAGATGCCATCACGTTGTTCGTGGAAGTAATCGATGGTACCGCTCAATTTGTCGCCAAACAGTGAGAAGTCCAATCCTACATCGTGTTTCTTCGACACTTCCCATGTGACATTTTTCGATGCCAGTGTCGCGTAGGTCAATCCTGTATAATAATAAATGTTCGTTCCTATGTCGCCATAGTTATATCCAAAGAGGTCATCGGTCTTGAAGGTCGGCAGATAAGGGAATCGAACTCTTGCTCCTCCCTCACTTACGTAGTCGTTGCCCACTTTTCCGTAAGAGTAGCGCAGTTTGAACATTCCCATCCACGGAAGTGCTTTTTTCACAATGGGTTCTTCTGCAATGTTCCATGCCACAGAAAAAGCCGGAAAGAAACCAAACTGATGTCCGGGAGCAAAGTTCTCAGAACCGTTGTAGCCGAAATTGGCATCGAAGAAATAGCGGTATTTCCATCCGTAAGTGAATCGTCCGGCAAGTCCCTGATGACGACGGTCGATGGTTTGAATATAGTTGTTGGAGAAATTCTCCGAGGTATCAATGAATTTGTCTTGTGTATATTTCAGTACCGCTCCCACCTGATGGTCGCCAAACATGCGGTCGTAGTGCAGTTCCGCTTCGAGATATTCTTTACGCTCACCGTTGGAACCACTATGCGACATCATCAATTGTTCCGTTGTCGTTCGTTTAAACTGAATATTTCCGTCCGAATCACGTTGCCGTTCTGCCTGCCAGCCTTCGGGCCATTTCATGCGGCGGTTATAGTTTCTGTTGTTCGTATCATATCCATAGCGTCCTACAAACTTCAATCCCTTGGTGATAAAGTCGAAATTCTGTTCAAGGCTGATGGTACTCTGAATCTTGTTTTCCCAAGTCTCGTTGAATCCTTGTTGGGTGATCAATATCCATGGATTCTGCTTTTCGGCATATCCTCGTGAAGCGGCGCGCCCATCTGAATACTGCACCGGAAAGCTGATAGGGTTGTATCCCAGCAAGGCTCCCCATATCTCATCGCTGGTGCCGCCCGGCTGGTTCTGTTTGGCCAGCGAGCCGGATACTCCCACCTTAATCAGAGTAGTCTTTGTCAAGTCAACGTCCACATTCATGCGATAGTTCCAACGGCGGTAATTGGCGTTGGTGTTGAAGTCTTTCATGGCTTCGTCAGCTTCGTACATACCCCCTTCGTCTACATAGCTGGCAGAGATAAAGTAACGTGCGAGCGTACCACCGCCATTCATGTCTAAAGTAGCCCGATAGGTAGGCGCTCCTTTTCGAAGCAACATTCCCATCCAGTCTACATTCGGATAGATGTCAGGGTCAAGACCGTTTGCAATCAGATGAATATCGTCTTCCGAATAGGCTGCTTCCCTATTGCGGGTAGTATAGGCCTCATTCATCATGCGCGCATACGTCACGCCGTCTACAAATTCAGGGGTCCGGGTGCGCATATTATATGAGGTTTCCAACTTTGCGTTGATGTGTGCCTTGCCTTCCTTACCGCGTTTGGTGGTTATCAGCACCACGCCATTGGCACCGCGTGAGCCATAAATGGCAGTAGCAGAAGCATCTTTCAACACAGTGAAAGTAGCTATGTCTTCAATATTTAGTTCGTTCATGCTACGTTCAAATCCATCCACTAATACCAGGGCACCGGAACCAGCTCCAAAAGTGGAGATACCTCGAATCCAGAATTCGGAAATATTATCTCCCGGCTGACCGGAGGTCTGTCTGGCCATCATACCCGGCACTACCCCTGCCAAAGCGTTGGTGATGCTGGAAGTAGGTGTCTTTAAATCTTTTATATCTACGGTAGTGACGGCACCTGTCACAGAAATTTTCTTCTGTGCACCCGTACCGGTGATTACTACTTGGTCGAGCACGGTAGATTCGCTTTCTTTCATTGCTACATTGATCACACGGCTGTCTTTGAGCAGTATTTCCTGTTTGTCGAAACCTATGTAGGAAAATATCAGGTAGGAATAAAGATTGGCTTTCAGCTTGTATCGCCCGTTGATATCAGTCATGGTGCCCAGTCCGGGAGAATTCTTGATGGTAATGTTTACACCGATCAACGGTTCTTTCGTTTTCGCATCTGTGACGATACCCGTCACTTCCACCTGTTTTTCTTGAGCGTAGCCGATGATATTCCATCCCACCGACAGTAAGAACAAGAGTAATATAAATTTTTTCATATTGTGTGTTTTTTAAAGTATTATTCAGTAGTAATGTAACGAATATCGTGGTTTTCCAACTCTCCGATATAGAAAGTTTCCATTTCTTCATCATAGGTAATGCCTATCGGCTGGTTGAAGCGGGCTTCCTGACGCAAGTCGCCGTCTACGTAACCATGGGTCTTGCCGTCCGACGAAGAATTGCTTCTCCCTGCAAAAGTAGTCACCACTCCTTCAGGCGTAATCTTGCGCACGTCGCAATTCCACTTCTCGGTTGCATAGAAGTCGTAGATATCTTCCTTGCCGGCAGCTTCGTATTCTCTGTTTTTTACGAATACACCCGCATAAATTCTATCGAAGCGCGCTGCTCCTCCTACACCATCTGTATAGCCGGTGGCAGACAAGTGGCCGGCTATCACTCTGGGATATTCAAACTCTTTCGTGATAGGATTGTAATCCGAACGGAGAACGGCCGTTACCTGTTCGCACACGATATACATATATTTCCCTGTGGGATGCATGATGAGATGTGGATGCGCACCGTCTATCTGCACCAGATTGCCCAACTCGAAACAACGTTTGGGTTCCCACTTTCCAGTCGTTGCATTAAACTGCCCGTCTTTCTTATAGACACCTCCGCGTATCCAACTGGTATAGAACACCGTGCGGTCGTCCGGATGCGAAACAACGGAGTAACTGCAAGTTCCGTAAGAATAAACATGTTGCTTGCGGAATTTCTCAGAACGCAGTGCATAGTAGATGTTGGGACGATCGGTGTTGGTGCCTTGCCCGTTATCATCGGGTATAAGTAGTGTGTCTCCGTCAGCGGTAAAGGTGAATGTCTGCATTTCGTTGTGTAGTTTGCCAAATAGCTTTGTCATCGTTTCTGTCTCCAGATCAAGCACATATATTCCGCCGCCATAAGTGCCTAGGTACACCTTCTTTCCATCTTGGGGAGGTCCCATCACTAACCAGTCGCCTCCATAAACACTTGCCTCGGCAAAAGGACCTTCTATCCAACTGCCTTGCCCGTCTTCGTCTACATTCCTGATAAGTGTACCTACTGTTTGTTTGGCATGATAAGTAAATTCATCTTCGAAGGTGAAATCTATGGCAGATTCGCCGTTTTCTCCATCGATTGTTACTGTCACCTTTCCATCGTATGCCCGTTTGGGAACCATACAGTAAATCTCCTTTCCGTTGGAACCGATGACTTTTGCCTCTTTTCCTCCTACGTTTACATGGATTTTGGAAACGTCATTACCGAAATTACTACCGGTGATATACAACCGGGTGCGAACAGAACCTTCTTTGGGAGAGAAATCTTCGAATACTATCGGCTTCGACGGATCGTGCCCGATGTTCTTTTCACTCTCGCTGCAACTAAACAAAAATAATAGCAGCAATGGAATAAAGTGTTTCATAAGTATTAAAAATAAGTTAATGATATAGATAAATCGGTTACAAATAGACGCTAAAGAAAGTTTCTGTATCTGTTTAATGCTGGAAGCATTGAATTAGCGACAAAGATGTATTAGACAGATTTGAGATGTTTCATTAGCTCCACATCAACCAAGGTTATACTAAACGCAAAGATAGTGATTAAAGATATATGTACATACTAATTATTGGTCAATAAATGAAAATATAGTATCATTTAAGTGGCATTTTAGTGCCATGTAGGTCGCATTTCTTCTGTGATTGAATTTTACAGGTGCACCTTCATTCTTCCTCGTCGATAACGGCGATTCCCATTTTCTTCATTAAGAAGCAGGCGTTCATATTTTGAGCAACTCCGTTTCTCATTTGATATGAGAAGGTGAGTTCATTGTTCGTAATGTCAGCTTCGAAACAGTAATTCCGGATATTGAGTGGGAAGGAGTCTATTAAAGTCCCTAGTAACAAGTCATGGGTGGCGATGATACCATTGGCGTTCATGTGCATAAATTGTTTGATAAGGGCGAAGGAACCTTTCTGTTTATCCATGGAGTTTGTACCTTTTAGTATTTCATCAAGAATGATGAAAAGCTCTTCTCCGGCTTCAAGTTTGTCTATAATTAATTTAAGTCGCTTGAGTTCTACAAAGAAATAAGATTCGTTGTCAGTTAAGGAGTCGCTGGTTCGAAGGCTGGTAACGAGTCGGGCCGGATATATTTTCATTTGCTTTGCCCAGACGGGGGCTCCTATGCATGCCAGTAGATAGTTTACTCCTACAGTGCGTAAATAAGTACTTTTGCCTGCCATATTGGCGCCTGTAATTATAATAAAGAAAGGACGTTTGTCAATGTCTATACCGTTGCGTACACATTTGTTGTGATCCATCAGAGGGTGTCCCAAAGCTTCAGCCTGTAGGTGGAAAGATTGGGCGGTGATAGTGGGGTAGATATAATCCGGATGGTTATATGCAAATGTTGCCAGGGAACAATAGGCATCTATTTCTCCGATTGTTTCTATCCAACGGGGTAGGTCGGATGCATGAATGTCTTTCCACTTCTCAATTCGCATCACTTGGCGTAGCTCCCAAAATACCAGTCCGTTGAGTATAGTGCTTATTAGCAGATTGCTTCGTTGGTCGAGCGCATTCATCCGATTAGAGAGCTGGCGGACTGCTTGAGAAGCAGTTTGATTTTGACTTGTAAGGTCCGCTTTTAACTCTTGCAGTATGTGACTATGCATTTCTTTTTGTTCAGTGAGTAGAATTTGGTCGGCGTATGTCGAAAGAATCTGCAACTTTTCTCCGTAGGTTGTTTGTAGTTTGGTGATCCCTTTGGAGAAAATAGTGCTGAATAATACAAAGCTAACAAATACTCCTCCTGCAATGCTAGCCGAGATAATGTCTAACATAGCTAAACTTATACATAGGATGTTGATGACCGTTACCGCAGTTGGGAGAATACGCAAAAGTGTGCGTTTCCGATAATAACTCGGACTGGTTGCCCATTCTTTTATTTCGGTAGTATCGGCAGGTTTTCCTTTATAGAGCGATCCAAGTATGCGGATTTGTTGGCGATATTCCAAATCTGCGGATAATTCCCGGATGGCTTCCTGGCGGTGCTCAATAGCCTCTTTATTTTCCAGATGTACATTGAACCAGTTTGCAAGATGCTGCTTGCCGATAGGAGTTGCGGTGCGATTGATATATTGGAAAAGAGAGTGCTCTCCAAATACATCCAGATCAAGCGTGTAGAGGTGAGCCGGGTTAATGAATTCTTTTCCATTGTCGAAATCGGAAAAATCATATTGTATGGCGCGTAGTTCCTGCTCGTTGATTTCTATTTTCTTTTTCAGAAAGTCTTTTCGGTAAAACCAGAAATTATGGCGTTTTACTAACCAAATGAATAGGATAAAGGGTAGGACAGCGAACGCAGAGAGGCAAAGCCAACCGTCAGACCAGAAAATGATGGCATTTGCTACGGCTCCTACGAATAAGATAAGCCGGAGAAGGCTGATGTAATAGATACGTTTCCGGGTATTTTGTAACTCCAGTTCTGCTTTCTGAATGATTTGCTGATATGTGGTAATGATTTGTGCTAGTTTTTCCATGACAATTTTACTTCTTTTGCACAAAGGTAATATAATTCGTAACGGTCGGGATAGGAGCTTGTTTTTGTCATGAGTAGATTTACTGTTTATTAACGGAAGTAGTGTGTATTTGTTCCATATCTCCCATTAACACTTGTTTTCATTTTACTCTATTGAATGATAATAATTCCCAAATGCGTTATAAATTAGACGAAAACTTGATTTCTTAATAGAGTTTTCTATATATCTTTGTTCCGTTTTTCCTTTGGAAATGAAAAGAAAACGAGAAACTGCATTTTAATAAAATAGAAAAACGGATGATGGCAGAGCATGGAAAAGACGCTTCCCAACGGGTAGAGTTAAGAGAACGGATCATAACGGCAGCAACAGAAGCTTTTACTTCACAAGGCATCAAGAGCATTACGATGGACGACATTGCAGCAGCATTAGGAATCTCCAAACGTACCCTCGATGAAGTCTTTTCGGATAAAGAATCGTTGTTGAAAGAATGCATACTGAAGGCACAGGCAGAAAGAGATAAGTATTTGCAGGAAGTCTTTGAACAGTCGCACAATGTGTTAGAGGTAATACTTGCAGTCTTTCAGAAAAGTATTGAGATGTTCCATCAGACGAATAAACGTTTTTTTGAAGACATCAAGAAATATCCGAAGATACATGAGATGATGAAGAACCGGCAGGACAGCGATTCGCAGAAAACGATGTCCTTCTTCAAGACAGGAGTAGAGCAGGGCATCTTTCGTTCGGATGTGAACTTCGCTATCGTCAATTTGCTGGTACGAGAGCAGTTTGACGTACTTTTGAATACGGATATCTGCAATGAATATCCTTTTATTGAAGTGTACGAATCCATTATGTTTACTTATATACGCGGCATTTCTACCGAAAAAGGAGCAAAGGTATTGGAAGACTTTATACAAGAATATCGTAAGAACCGCATCGCAGATTAAAGCAAGAGTGAGGTTTTATTGACAAACAAGTAAGATTAAATAAGAATTCAGTTTATGGACAAGATGAGAAGATTGACAGGTAAGAAGATTCTTCTGGTAGCTGTGGCACTCTGTGCATTTGGTTTTGCAAAGGCGCAAGACACACAGGCGGAGAAGAATATCCTGACCTTAACCTTAGACAAAGCCCTGGAAATTGCATTGGATGAGAATCCGACAATCAAAGTGGCAGAAGAAGAAATCGCTTTAAAGAAAGTGGCCGGCAAAGAAGCTTGGCAAAGTCTGTTGCCGGAAGCTAGCATTACCGGCGCGCTAGATCATACTATTAAAGCGGCGGAAATGAAATTGAACGATATGTCGTTCAAGATGGGACAAGACGGTACGAACACCGCCAATGCGGGGCTGAGCATTAATCTGCCACTCTTTGTGCCGGGTGTTTACCGTGCCATGTCGATGACAAAGACGGATATTGAACTGGCAGTAGAGAAGTCACGCGCTTCCCGACTGGACCTCGTGAATCAGGTAAGCAAGGCTTATTATCAGTTGATGCTTGCGCAGGATAGCTATGAAGTGCTTCAAGGCAGTTATAAACTGGCAGAAGATAACTACAATGTAGTCAATGCCAAATATCAGCAGGGAACTGTGAGTGAATATGACAAGATCAGTGCGGAAGTGCAGATGCGCAGCATTAAGCCAAACTTGATTTCGGCTGCTAATGCGGTGACTTTGGCTAAGTTGCAGTTGAAAGTCCTGATGGGTATCACAGCCGATGTGGAGATAAAAATTAACGATAGTCTGACCAACTATGAAACGGCGATGTTTGCCAACCAGTTGAAAGAAGAGAATATCAATCTGGACAACAATACCACCATGAAGCAGTTGGACTTGAACATGAAGTTGCTTGAAAAGAACGTAAAGTCCTTGAAAGCGAACTTCATACCGACTCTTTCCATGAGCTTCTCCTACAAATATCAGTCTTTGTATAATCCGAACATTAATTTCTTGGATTATAACTGGAGCAACAGTTCCAACCTGATGTTCAACCTCAGCATACCTTTATATAAGGCAAGCAACTTCACGAAAGTGAAATCCGCCCGTATACAGATGCGCCAGCTCGATTGGAACCGTATTGATACCGAACGGCAGTTGAATATGCAGATTGTCAGTTGCCGCAATAACATGAGTGCCAGCACAGAGCAGGTAGTCAGCAACAAGGAAAATGTGATGCAGGCAAAGAAAGCGGTAGTGATTGCCGAAAAACGTTATGATGTAGGTAAGGGCACGGTGCTCGAACTGAACAGTTCTCAAGTGTCGCTGACACAGGCACAACTCACTTATAATCAGTCCATATACGATTACCTGGTTGCTAAGGCAGACCTCGATCAGGTTTTGGGAAAAGAATAAAGATAGACAATTAAAAAATTACAAGTAAGGAATATGAAAAGAAGTATCCAATTGGTAGCCCTGCTGTTCACTGTGTTTATGGGCTCATGTACAGGTGGAAAAGACAAAGCGACTACGGAAGAACATGTAGACGCGAAGCCCATTGTGAAGCTGGCAGACGTAACAGCCCGTCCCGTAGATCAAATACAAGAGTACACAGCAACGGTGGAAGCCGAGGTAAAGAATAATATAGCCCCTTCGTCCCCCGTACGTATCGACCGGATTTTTGTGGAAGTGGGCGACCGCGTATCCAAAGGCCAGAAACTTGTGCAGATGGATGCAGCCAACCTGAAACAGACGAAGCTGCAACTCGACAATCAGGAAATAGAATTCAACCGTATCGACGAATTATATAAAGTGGGCGGTGCGTCCAAATCAGAGTGGGATGCTTCGAAGATGCAACTCGATGTGAAGAAAACCGCTTATAAGAATCTGCTGGAGAATACCTCTTTGCAAAGCCCTATCAATGGTGTAGTCACTGCACGCAACTATGATAACGGCGATATGTACAGCGGTGGTGCACCCGTACTTGTAGTAGAACAGATCACTCCGGTGAAACTACTGATTAACGTGTCCGAAACCTACTTCACGAAAGTGAAGAAAGGTACTCCTGTCGACGTGAAACTCGATGTGTATGGCGATGAAGTATTTACAGGAACCATCCATCTGATTTACCCTACCATAGATGCCGCTACCCGTACATTCCAAGTAGAGATCAGACTGGATAATAAAGACCAGCGTGTGCGTCCGGGAATGTTTGCCCGTGCAACATTGAACTTCGGTACAGCAGAAAACGTTGTTGTTCCCGATTTGGCAATCGTTAAGCAGGCAGGTTCCGGCGACCGTTATGTATTCGTTTATAAAGACGGTAAAGTATCTTATAATAAGGTCGAACTGGGTAGACGCATGGGTACGGAGTATGAGTTGAAATCCGGCGTACCGGATCACTCACAGGTGGTAGTTGCCGGACAGTCACGTTTGGTGAACGGTATGGAAGTAGAGGTGGAAGCCTCTTCCAAATAAGAGGTATCCAGTACCTTTCCCAATGCTTTTATTAATTAACCTGATTTCAAAACGATCTTCCGGCTTCCTCTTCTTGGGGAGAGGAGCGGGGAGAGGCTTTTAAATAAAATAACATGAGTTTATACGAAGGTGCGGTTAAGAAACCGATTATGACCTCCCTCTGCTTCCTGGCAGTGGTGATTTTTGGTCTTTTCTCTTTGTCCAAGTTACCTATCGACTTGTATCCGGACATTGATACGAATACAATCATGGTAATGACCGCTTATCCCGGCGCAAGTGCTTCGGATATAGAAAATAACGTGACTCGCCCGCTCGAAAATACGTTGAATGCGGTGAGTAACCTGAAACATATTACCTCTCGTTCTTCCGAGAATATGTCATTGATTACATTGGAGTTCGAGTTTGGTAACGATATTGACGTTCTAACCAATGATGTGCGTGATAAACTCGACATGGTAAGTTCGCAGCTTCCCGATGATGTCGAGAATCCGATCATCTTCAAATTTAGTACGGACATGATTCCGATCGTGTTGCTTTCCGTACAGGCGAACGAGAGCCAGTCAGCGCTTTATAAGATATTGGACGACCGTGTGGTAAACCCGCTGGCGCGTATTCCGGGAGTCGGAACCGTGTCTATCAGTGGTGCGCCGCAACGTGAAATTCAGGTCTATTGCGATCCCAATAAATTGGAAGCCTATCACCTGACCATCGAAACCATCAGTTCCATCATCGGTGCCGAGAACAGGAACATCCCTGGTGGTAACTTCGATATCGGTAGTGAAACCTACGCGTTGCGTGTAGAAGGAGAGTTCGACGACTCCCGCCAATTGGCAGATGTAGTGGTAGGTACGTATAATGGGGCGAATGTCTTTTTGCGCGATGTGGCACGCATTGTCGACTCTGTGGAAGAGCGTGCACAGGAGACCTATAACAACGGTGTGAAGGGTGCCATGATTATCGTGCAGAAGCAGGCGGGCGCCAATTCGGTGGAAATCTCCAAGAAAGTGGCGGACGCATTGCCGAGGCTTCAGAAGAATCTGCCGAGCGATGTGAAAATCGGCGTCATCGTCGATACGTCCGACAACATCCTCAACACCATCGACAGTTTGACCGAAACCGTCATGTATGCCTTGCTCTTCGTGGTAATCGTCGTGTTCCTCTTCTTGGGACGCTGGCGCGCAACGCTGATTATCTGTATCACCATCCCGCTTTCGTTGATTGCCTCGTTCATTTACCTGGCGATTAGTGGAAATACGATTAATATTATTTCGCTTTCATCACTTTCTATTGCTATCGGTATGGTGGTGGATGATGCGATTGTGGTGCTCGAAAACGTGACGACCCATATCGAACGTGGCTCCGACCCCAAACAGGCGGCTGTGCACGGTACGAACGAGGTGGCAATCTCCGTAGTCGCTTCTACGCTGACCATGATTGCCGTGTTCTTCCCCTTGACGATGGTAAGCGGTATGTCGGGTGTGCTTTTCAAACAGTTGGGTTGGATGATGTGTGCCATCATGTTCATCTCTACCGTTTCGGCACTGTCGCTCACGCCGATGCTCTGTTCGCAGTTGCTCCGTTTGCAGAAGAAGCAGTCGAAGATGTTCAAGCTCTTCTTTACTCCGATTGAAAAGACGCTCGACGGACTTGACGCTTGGTATGCAAGGATGCTCAACTGGGCGGTTCGCCATCGCTGGACGGTTATCTTCGGATGTATCGCCTTCTTCTTCCTCAGTCTGCTGTGTGCTAAGGGTATCGGTACGGAGTTCTTCCCCGCACAGGATAACGCCCGTATTGCCGTGAAGTTAGAGTTGCCCATCGGTACGCGCAAGGAGATTGCCCAAGAGCTTTCGGCGAAACTGACCGAACAGTGGCGCACGAAGTATAAAGGCATCATGAAAGTGTGCAACTATACGGTAGGTCAGGCAGACTCCGACAATACATGGGCGTCTATGCAGGACAACGGTTCGCATATCATCTCCTTCAACATCAGCCTTGTCGATCCGGGTGACCGCGACGTGACGCTGGAAACCGTCTGCGACGAAATGCGCGACGACCTCAAGGCATATCCTGAATTCAGCAAGGCACAGGTGATTCTCGGTGGTAGCAACAGTGGTATGTCTGCTCAGGCAAGTGCCGACTTCGAGGTTTACGGATACGACATGGAGCTGACCGACAGCGTGTCAGCACGCCTTAAACGCGAGCTGCTCAACGTGAAGGGAGTGACCGAAGTCAATATCAGCCGTAGCGACTACCAGCCCGAATACCAAGTGGACTTCGACCGCGAGAAGTTGGCAATGCACGGATTGAACCTCTCTACGGCGGGTACCTTCCTGCGCAACCGTATCAACGGTTCCGTAGCTTCCAAATATCGTGAGGACGGTGATGAGTACGACATCAAGGTGCGTTACGCTCCCGAATACCGTACCAGCCTGGAAAGCATCGAAAACATCCTTATCTACAATTCACAGGGACAGGCGGTGCGCGTGAAAGATGTGGGAACGGTTGTCGAACGTTTCGCTCCGCCCACCATCGAGCGTAAAGACCGCGAACGTATTGTGACCGTTTCCGCCGTTATCTCGGGTGCTCCGCTGGGCGACGTGGTGGCTGCCGGCAATAAGATTATCGACAAGATGGATTTGCCGGGCGATGTGACGATACAGATTTCCGGTTCCTACGAAGACCAGCAGGATTCGTTCCGCGACTTGGGAACATTGGGTGTACTGATTGTCATCCTCGTATTTATCGTGATGGCGGCACAGTTCGAATCGCTGACTTATCCGTTCATTCTGATTCTTTCCGTGTTCTTTGCGCTGAGCGGTATCCTGATGGCGTTGTTCATCACCAACACTACGCTGAGTGTGATGAGTTTGTTGGGAGGTATCATGCTGATTGGTATCGTGGTGAAAAACGGTATTGTGCTTATCGACTACACCATCCTCTGCCGTGAGCGCGGGCAGTCCATCCTCAATGCGGTGGTGACGGCGGGCAAGAGCCGCTTGCGTCCGGTATTGATGACCACTGCTACGACCATTCTCGGTATGATTCCGATGGCAGTTAGCACGGGACAGGGAGCGGAGATGTGGAGTCCGATGGCGATTTCCGTAATCGGTGGTTTGGCAGTCTCTACTATCCTGACGTTGATTTACGTGCCAGTGATGTACTGTATCTTCGGTAGTGTGGGAGTTCGTCGCCAACGCCGCAAGATTAAGCAGGCGCGCGAGATGAATGAGTACTTCCAATTGCATAAAGATGAAATCATTAAGAAATAAATAGAACGAAACGCAATGAAATCTATATTAATAACATTCGACCAGGCTTATTACGAGCGCATCATAGCATTGCTCGACCGTATGAATTGCCGTGGGTTTACGTATTTGGATAGGGTGCAGGGACGCGGTTCCAAGACAGGCGAACCGCATTACGGCAGCCACGCATGGCCTAGTATGTGTTCCGCCATCATTACGGTGGTGGAAGATACGAAGGTAGACCCGTTGCTGGATACCTTGCATAAGATGGACTTGGAAACCGAGCAGTTAGGCTTGCGCGCCTTTGTGTGGGGTATCGAACGGACGATTTAACGGGATAGTTCTTCGTCTGGTGGAGATGAGAAGTGCCTCTCAAAAGTCTTGTATCTGACTTTTGAGGGGCACTTTTGTTGTTTGTTAGCCTTTTGCTTTGTGGGTTGCAAATGACAATTAGAGTCTCAGGGCTATTTTATATTTTTTATAGAAAGTATAAAATAATCCTGAGAACCTTGTGTTTTAGACTAATATGACCTACTTTTGTATGTATAAGAACAATTATAGAAAAATGGAGTGTATGAAACTTACAAATTTTGGTCCTATCAAGAATCTGAACATTCAATTGGGAGATCTTACTATTTTATTAGGACCACAGGCAAGTGGCAAAACATTGTTCCTTCAGATGTTGAAACTATTAGTTGATCAAAACCATATAGTACAGACCTTAACGAGATATAATTATGTTATAGACAAACAACCTGATAAAATACTCAACTACTATTTTGGCGATCGTCTGTCTACAATGTGGAAAGAGGAAACATTGGTAGAGGCGGATGGAAAAAACTATGAAAAAGACTTTCTCCTGAGAGTTGGTGAAGATGTAGGGGAAAAGGTATTCTATATACCGGCACAAAGAATTTTATCGATTTCGGATGGACGTCCTAAGAATTTTATGGAATATGATATTTCCTCGCCCTATGTTCTTCGTAATTTCAGTGAAACTCTACGCTTGTTTTTTCAAAATGGTATGGGAAATGAGCAAACAATATTTCCGTTGAATTACAGGTTAAATGGGGTTGTAAAGGAGTCATTCAATGATACTATATTTCATGGAGGACAAGTTGTAATAGATGAACAATCCGGACAAAAAAAGATGCGGATGAAAGTAGGCGACAGTAGTTTGCCGTTTATGACATGGAGTGCCGGACAAAAAGAATTTATGCCATTGTTAATGGCGATATATTGCCTTACCGGACCTGTAATAAAAACAATTAATCGCGAACAATATGAATATATAATTATTGAAGAGCCTGAAATGGGATTGCATCCTAAAGCTATACAGAGCGTAATCATGCAGATATTGGAATTTATTAAATCCGGATATAAGGTTATTGTTTCCACTCATTCGTCTGTTATGCTTGAGTTTGCATGGGCTTATAGGCTTATTCAACAATTTCCCCCGAATATACAACAACAAGCTTTGTGTGACTTGTTTGAAATATCCCCCGATAGCAACGTTAGCAAAATATTTCAAGGGATCACTAATCGTGAAATGAAGACATATTATTTTGCGCATACTTTAAGCGGAGTAAAAACGTTTGATATCAGTTCACTTAATATAGCGAGTGAGAATATTGAAGAGTCTGAATGGGGAGGATTGTCGCAGTTTGCAAGTAAAGCTTCGGATGTCGTTTCTAAATATATGATGAGATATGGCGCGGACGAATAAAAGACAACTGTCGGCAAAGCCGAAATCTCCTTTTCAGCATGCAGTGGAGAATACCTCAGAAATATCCTCTGCTTATTGTAAAGGGCTTCAAGCCTTAAAAAAGAGTGAAACAGGAAAGGTGATTGCCTCTGAGCCGATAAAGATAGATGGAAGCGTTGATATTGACAGTGCCGTTAAGAAACTATATCCGGAAGATAACCGTTGGGATTATGCAATTGGTTATGATGGAAAAGTATGTTATATTGAAGTACACCCTGCCTATACTTCCGAGGTTGCAACAATTGAAGCAAAGTTTTCTTGGTTAAAAGCATGGCTGAAGAATAAAGCACCGCAGTTGGGGGCCTTGCCCAAAGCATCTGTATCCTTTGTTTGGGTTCATACAAAGGGAGGATATATACTTCCACAGTCTCGACAAGCTAAGACACTCGCAAGTTTGGGTATAAAAGTGGTGCCTGTTCACAAGCTGACATAACACTTATAATTATCATGCTTTAGGCACAGAACGCCGACCAACGCATCCACTCATGCATTATTTTAACGTAAGTTCGATATAACTTCGTCCTTCGGACACCCCTCCTTCGGGAAGCCATGCGGACGAAGTTATATCGAACTTACGTTACGTTAATATTAGAAGATGCGAAAAACAAACCGTAAGCGTCTTCGAAATGTAGTTGTAAAGGCGCTTACGGTATCTATGAATTTTAAATGAAGATGTGTACTTCTATTCTTTATTTACGGTCACGTATTGGGCGTAATGTAAAACCGTATGAATTGTTAGTACCATAAAGTATGCCGACCTGTTTTTTATTATTCACGGTAGCCGCTCTGCTATCTATAGAAAACAAAAGGCAACTCGAAGAGGTATTATCAGTGTTGTGAAAGCCGGAACTTGCTATATATGTCAATTTTGAATGGGCTGGAAATGTTCCATACTCTACAGCACGGTGATGAATGCCCATGTCTCGCACTCCGGTAGAAGGAAAGAAGAATAACTCCCCATCTTCTTGCTCTCTTATTTCCCAGCCTATTCCTGTATCTTTAAAATCAGTCAAATTGTCATTCGGCATGGTACCATTATATGGGTCTCCTGTAGCATTGGGTTTTGCGAACTTTGAAAATGCGGTAGGAGGTGGAATCTTATACCCGGCTGGCGAAGGATCATATATTGTTTTGATAACATATTTATTATTAGGGTAGTCAGCTTTGTAATTAGGTCCATTTTCATCCAACTGCGAGTTCCAAAAATTCATAATCGTTTTTCGATTGTAGATAGTGGTATTTTCACCATTATGCCAATGACGCCGCAAATAATTCTTTGTACCGTTAGCGTCGTCCTGAGCTGGATCTGTGGTACCATTTACTCCTGGTCTTCTATACATAAAAAAACGATAAGGCATTTGGATGCTTTCACCGATAGAACGTCCACATTCTTCTGAATGAAATCTGTAATTTGTAGTAGAATAAAACACTTTATTCTCCATATCTAATTCTTCTAAATAATTCGCCCAATTTTTTGTTCCGTCATTTTCATGAGGATAGACATACTCTCCTTCTGGAAGAAATCCATCCTTTATGGGTGCTCTTCCGAGAATTTCTGTATTGTATACTCCCGGGAGCATAGGGTCTTTACGTCCCCATTGGAAATAAGTATTGTCACCGGCCATAGATTCGATTATTGCCGGTTGGGTGAATGTGAGAAGACCATCTTCTCCTTTCGTTATAGGATTATCTCCTGCTGTTACACTTACATTCGTTATCTGTTGCTTTGTGCCATTAGGCATAGTGGCATAAAAACGTATTTTAATCGTTCTTTGCTCATTTCCCTGATGCGGGTCGCAATAACCGAGGTTGTAGCGTAAGAATTGGAAATTCTGGCCTTTTTCATTTACAGCTTTTGAGTCTTGATACTTGTTTAAATCACAATACGTTGCCCAAATATGCCAGCTCCACAAGATTACGTTTTCTTCATTACGTACGGCAATCACCGAATTTCCTTGGTTGAAAGCTTCTTTAGGCATATAGAAATATACCCAATTATTGTCGTATTTAATATCTGTCACTAAATCCGGACTGTCTTGCCATACAAGCACTGCGTCTTTAATATCAGGAATTGGTCGAGTTCCAATAATCCCTTGGTCATCGTGCCCTACGAAGTTTTTCAATATGTATTGGTCGAGCGTAGCAGTAGAACCTTTATATGTATAAGCTGAATTATCAGGGTTATTATAAGTATTGCCATACCAAGTCGGGAACTTATAATAACCGGGCTGGTTGATTACATAACAGTTAGCACTCTCTTTAGCAACAGGATTGTTTTCAACCAAGTCATGATAGCCGTCTAGTGAACTATTATTGCCAATCATTTCTAATTTAAATGCTCCGTAATCGGTATGCTGGGCAGCCTTATTCCGTAATTCCTGAAAACTCGTTTGTGCTGGCAAAAGGATAGAACCGGACACATAGGGAATAGGGTCGTCTCCATTAGCTAAAGCGGAAATGTCAGCTTTGGTTTGGGGAGCGGGAAGCCAGCCATCGGTATCTTTTGTAGTAGGAGTCCAAGTATTTCCACCGTCTGTAGAATATTCTATTTCAACAGAAGAAGAAAAATTTATAATCTTTGTTGCTTCTTCTGCTTGTGTCACCTTAGTGTATGCTGCCAATTGCACATCACGTAAATAACCACTGACTGGGAGATAAGCATTTTGTTCAGCTGCTGATGGCTCTATACCATTCATCCAAATGTCGTGGTGATTGATTATCAATTCAATAGTTGGCGAACCTACGATGATTCCTGTAGAAGAGATAGAATAGACCACTTTCTTTCCCATTGGCCATTTTTCTCCTTTTTCTCCAAGTTTGGCTGTCAGGGTACGGGAGGTACTAGTCGGTTTATCTTGATACTCTATTTCTAATGTGGCGTCTTTGGGAAGTGTTTGAGGAATCATCAGGAAGGTCAGGTCACCATCTATGATTTCCGTGCCGGGCTTGGCGTAATCAACGATTCCCCCATCATTAATGGCTGTTGCATCGGCGTTGTTTTCATCTTTACTCGTTGGTTCGTTGGGTGTTTCTTTCTCCAAGTCGATGTCAAGATCTCCTACAGAGAATTCTTTGGGTTCTCCTGTAGTTGTCCATTGGTCAGAACCTATTTGGTGAGTTCCTGCACCATATACCCCTTTGAATGATATTTTCGTAATTTTGCCTTCCAGCATTGCTGAGCCCGTTTTTATAGTGACAGCGGTCAGCGCATGCTTGAAATTTAAATTTACCGCACCTCCTTGACCTCCGGGGCAGTCTTCCATTGCTGTCATGAGGTCGTGTTGCTTTGTCACGTCTTTGGGAACGGTGTAGGTAAGTGTCGGAATGCCGCCTTTGCTTTTGTCAGAATGAACTATACCGTTATCCGAAGAAGAATATGGAGAGTAGGCAAAGAAGCGTATTCCGCCCGTTCCTAACCAGTTTAGCTGTTTTTCCGATTTCCATGACGTTCCGTTTTTGGTTACTTTGAGATTATGTGCAAAATCAGTGTGCCAATCGGTTAGATCACCATCGGGCCATGCACCGGTGTAGCAGATGGCGGAAAGTCCGAAGTTAGTGTGGAAATTGTCGGTCGAGTTAACCGTAGAGCCGCGAGTCACTGCTTCTTCTGCCGCTGCATCAGAAGCTGCCGCATCTGCGGCAACTTCCGATATTTCAGTGACAAGATATAGTGGTTCCGCATGAGCAGATTGCGACATTCGCTTGATACTTATATCCGTAGCAGCACGAGACAAACCATTGGTCCAATTGCCCGGCACTTTTACATCGAATGTAAGCAAGCCGGTATCTTCCTGTTGATATTTATTGAACGTGTCGTCTGTGCAGGACGATACGGAACATGTTACTGCCATATATATCAATATACTGCCTAGCAGCCCGGATACAGGACGAAATAAACAAGAATGTCGCATCATAATTAACGGTTGGTTTTTTACAAAAATACAATCATTTAGTTCATAGGAGTATTCTGATCGTTTTCTCCGTTGTTTTCGTCTTTATCATTAACAGGTTCCCAGCCTCCCACTGTTACTTCAAAAGTAATCGGAGCATCGAGTACAAGGTCTCCCGGATTCTT
The DNA here is from genome assembly GCA_948742525.1 of Bacteroides caecimuris. Classification (GTDB taxonomy): domain Bacteria; phylum Bacteroidota; class Bacteroidia; order Bacteroidales; family Bacteroidaceae; genus Bacteroides; species Bacteroides caecimuris_A. The sequence goes on from CAPYSS010000033.1 coordinate 24,510, forward strand.
TCCGCTCGGACGCTCTATAATTTCCAGATTTTCATCTGATTTAGGTAGACCTGTTGTCTTTTCTACGCCATCCGGCGGATAAATTCCGGCACCACTGTTTGCACCGCAGAAGTTAAGATTGTATGCATACTTCACTCCCGGCTGCCAATCAAGTGCAATAGGTACACAAGTATATCCATATTCTTTTGTGTTTTTTTCATTTGTAACAGGGAAGAGTTGATGGGTATGTGTGGCTTCAGCCTCTGTAGCAGAATTGTTTTCTTCTCCATCTTCTTTGTGTTCTGCCCCAGGATGGACAACTTCCACGCGGCAAAGTAATAAGATGTATGCTCCCTTATAACTTTCTGCCTTGGAGTCTTTGTTAATCTCCTGTTTTTCGATTTTTTGTGGAATAAGCATCAAACTGTTTGTATTAGAGATTAAACTGCGTTTGGTCTGATCGAGATTTTCTGTTTGATTATTAGGATAGACGACACCATAGTTGGTCTTATTTTTATCTGGCTCTGTAGCATCTGCATACGCCCAATTCATGTAATTTTTATATTTGAGCCCATCGAACCCCTCACCATTATCAGCTTCTTCGTTGTCAAATGTTAGTTTTCCACTTCCATGTACATTCATTAGCCATGCTCCTTTTATAGATACGTTTCTACCCATGCCACATGTAGCATTTACTACGATCTGCGATAATGCATGTTTAAATTCCAATTTTACTTTCATACCAGAAGTTTCACTTCGAACGGCTTCTGTAAAAGCTACCACAAAATCTTGGTGGTTTTTTCCTCCTACGCTCATATCAACTTTAGGAGTAAAATCACCGAATGTTTGACCACCAGCAGTTATGTTAGGTTCTATAATAATGTTATCGTCTTCATTTTCGCATCCTGCAGGACCGTATGCCCAAAATCGGATTTTATCTACATCTGACGGCCAAAAATAATTTTCTTTTTGTGAATTTTGCAAAATGTATGTGCTGCCGTTTCCCGATTTTGTGGCTGTGTCTCCGGCAATAAACATCTTGTCATATCCGTTAGCATCGGCATAGACACGGAATGCTTGAAGATTTTCAAGTTTGGTTTCAGTTGCACGTGTCATCACTCGCGTAGTGAATGAAATAGGTGCATCATGGTGGTTTCTTTCCACTACTTCGTCGTTTGAACAAGCTGCAAACGTCATGGAAAGCATTACGGTCATTCCTAATAATTTTACATTTGTGTTCATAATTTATTTTGTTTTTTTGTTTATTAATTCATTGGGATATCTTGGATCACTTCATCCCATCCCGAAATCGAAGGATTCATCCCTTCTTCCGGATCTGGAAGGGTCACTTTTTCATCAATTTCTATATAGACATGCTTCGGGTCAGTAGCTTCGTGCATCTGACCGGTCACATCAAAATCAAGAAAGTTTTTATTAGAAGTATAGATGGAAAAGTAGTGGATTCCTTCTTCTTGCGGGCAATGACCGAATGATACAAATCGTGCCGTGAGCGTATGATTGTCGGGGCGTTCCAGTTGAAGGGGCATCGTCACCGGTACACCGGAAGATGTGCCGTCGGCAAGCCGCCAACTTTCTGACATACCCGTAAGGGCGCCACTGATATCGAGGTCGTCGGACATGTTTTCTACGTTGCATACCTTGACGGTATATTCCACCGTTGCTTCGGCAGGGAATAAGGTAACAGACTGCCCCGAGACTCCTGCCTGCACTTCCAACTGTTCGTGGCAGCCGCCCCAAACATTTTCGGGAATCCCACATACAGGTTCATTAACCACTTCCGCCGGACGTGGCGGCATGCTTAATTCACCCCGTCCCATCGGGTCGAGAAGCGATTGGGAAACGGTGGTCACTTCGTAGTTGTCATACGTATTTCCGCGTTCGTCCACCGATTTCATTTCGCCATTATGGAATAATAATTTATATTCTCCTGCTTCAATGCGGATCTTTCCGCCTTGGGCTGAAGTGAACTCGTGGCGGATGTAATGGCTGCCATCGGCACGGAAAAACTGTACGACCATTGTCTGCGGGGTAGCGTCGGGTGCAGCTTCCCAGTCGAACTTGATTTCCATATCGACCATGTGCGAATGGTCGAGGCAAAGCTCCTTGTGTTCGCATGCACCGAACAGCACGACGAATGCCGCCAGCATGCCCAATACCATCATATAAGAGGGAAGACGCATCACCGCACACCTCCTTTCAGCTCATTGCGGCCACCGATGTACCAAACAAGGGATACTTCGGCTTTAGTAGGACCAAACCACTTCCGTTTGCGAGTGGATTCCCACACATAACAGTTGTCTTCTGGTTGGTATTTCATATAATCACCGCTCAAATAACCTACTCCCAGCGTGAAGTCAATATTGAATTGCCGTCCTATCGGCAACGAATATCCGTAAGACAAACCGGCTCCCCAACTCCAGCGGTCGCCTAAATAGCCACGTCCGCCCCATTCTATGTCGTAAGTCAGCATTTGACCGTAAAGTCCTACGTGATGTCCGCACATCACCGACCGCTTTTTATACTGGGGAGAAAACCAATAACGACATTCTGCGTCGCCACCGTAAACACGCCAGAAACGATGCTTCGTATCGTTACTCCACCACGCATACTGCCAATTGGCTCCAACCGACCATTGGTGGCCGATAGCGACTTCTACCCCAATATTAGGAATGGTAGCAACATCATAAAGCATGTTTGTTTTCAGCAAAGCTGTCATTCGTTGGCGTTTTTTCTTCGTTGACGGTATGGCTGTAGTAGGAACTACCTCGGAAGAAACCGGAACATAAGCATCTGCGGCATCAGTAACCTGGGGGATTGAATCATGACCCGAAGTTGCTACTAATGGGTCTGTAGTGGCAACCGCATACTCTTTAGCTTCATCAGCAGTGGCACTCAATATCTCCCGTTCGCATACGATGCGGAATCGCGCATTTCGTAAGTCCGGGAAAAACTTTTCCTTCATGTATTTCCATGCACGTCCTCCACGCAGCATGCATAAACGGTTCTTGCGGCCGTCGATGATGCGTTTGTCTTTGTCAAAAATCCAAATAGGGGTGTTGGCTATGATTTCAATCGCTTCGTCACGCCACGGCTGTTCAGTAGTAGCAATCATTTTGCTCAGCAATTCCCAGTCTACATCAGAAGGAAGTACTTTAATGATAGAGTCTGTCAGGTGAGTTTTGTTAAGAATATAAGTACGCACATTTTGGGCACGTTTTTCTGAAAGCTTACGATTCATGGGGGTATATCCTTCGGGCGAAGCACAGCCTTTTATTGTTATAGACTTTACAATGGCCGACGAATCGGAAGCAGCATTCTTTAATAACGAAACCAGATGCTCCAAATGTACCTTATTGTCACAAAAGGAAGTATCAACAGAGGAATATCCCAGCTGAAACTTTACTTGTACATACAAAGTGTCTTTGGACACTTTCATGGCCCGTATGGGTAGAATAGCTAAAAAAAGTAGTAATAAATGACATGTAATTCCCGCCCCCTTCATAACTACACAGCACTAACTTAAACTTATAAATTTAGGTCTTCTAAAAAAACATTCTGCAAAATAAAAACAAGGAAATACAAAAAAACAAATATTTTAACTAAAAAATTCATGAAGCAGCTTTAAATATTTTGATAAATACAACAATATACTAAAAGAACGGATAATCTCAAAATATATTTTTGGACAATTTCGTTCTTTTTGTGGCTTTTGCCTATCTTTGCGGGCGTTTGGGATTTTAGAAACATTATGGAGATAATAAAGAATTATTTGAAATATTCATTATGGTTCGTGCTGATTGTATTTGCAGCCTTACTCGGGCTTCATTGGCTTCCGGTGCTGACTATTGACGGGCACACGATGAGGCGTGTAGACCTTTTGAGCGACCTTCGTTATCCGGATTCGGAGACTGCCGCGGCCGATTCGGATAGCATCCCTTTGCCTCCTGTTGTAAAACCTGTCTTTGTAGATACCTGTCGTACAGGTATGACTTGCATTGAAGATTACAGTGATTCCACGCTCCGGGGGATGGCTCCTTTTTATGAAGCGCTCGACCGTATTTCTTCCAATGATTCGGATGACGACGATGACAAACTGGTACGTATTGCCGTATTTGGCGACTCCTTTATTGAGGCAGATATCTTTACCGCCGACTTACGCGAAATGCTTCAGAAACAATTCGGCGGTTGTGGTGTAGGTTTTGTTACCATCACTTCTATGACAAGCGGTTACCGTCCTACTGTGCGGCATACGTTTGGTGGATGGTCCAGTCATGCAGTGACAGATACCGTCTATTTCGATAAGAAGAAACAAGGCATATCCGGTCACTACTTCGTTCCCCGGCACGGAGCTTATGTAGAACTGCGCGGGCAAGATAAATATGCCTCCCTGCTCGACACTTGCCAGCGTGCTTCCATCTTCTTCCATAACAGAGGTTCCGTCCTTCTTTCTGCCCGTGTGAACAAAGGAGAAAACAAGAATTATTCATTAACTCCTTCCGACGGATTACAGCAAATCCGGGTAGACGGGCGCATCGGTTCTATCCGTTGGACGGTAGACCGTGCTGACTCTACATTGTTCTATGGTCTGGCAATGGATGGAAAGAAAGGAATCATTCTCGATAACTTCTCGTTGCGTGGCAGTTCCGGTCTTTCTCTGCGGGGTATTCCTCCGCACATGTTGAAACAGTTTAACCGTCAACGCCCTTACGATCTGATTATCCTCGAATATGGTTTGAATGTAGCTACCCAACGGGGACGTAATTATGATAACTATCAGAAAGGACTGCTCACAGCTATCGAGCATCTGAAAACATGCTTCCCACAAGCCGGAATCTTGTTATTGAGCGTCGGCGACCGTGACTATAAAAACGATAACGGCGAACTCCGTACCATGCCCGGCGTCAAGAACCTGATTCGTTATCAGCAAAACATTGCAGCCGAAAGCGGTATTGCCTTTTGGAACATGTTTGAAGCCATGGGCGGCGACGGAAGCATGGCAAAATTGGTGCATGCCAAACCTTCTATGGCAAACTACGACTATACACATATAAACTTCCGTGGCGGCAAGCATTTGGCGGGACTACTTTATGAAACTTTGATTTATGGTAAGGAACAATACGACAGGAGGCGTGCTTATGAGAAAGAATAATCTACAGTCTATCTTTATTTTTATTCTCGCCGGTATGTTGAGTGTTCCTTGTTTCTTTGTAAAAGCAATCGCGCAAGACCGTATCCCTGTATGTCCTCCACCGGGAAAGACCGCAAAACTTATAAAGCCTTTACGGGAAATGAACTGGACGAATGATACGATCACTGTACAAACATCCTTCCCTTCAGCTTTCCGCGAAACCGGCCGAAATGAGATTATTGACAGTATCGCTTTGCTGGCTCCCGTCTTCGAACATCTCCGTCAGGTGCGTGCCGGACTCTCCGAAGATACAGTCCGCATTGTTCATATTGGCGATAGCCATATACGCGGACATATCTACCCTCAAACCACCGGCGCCCGTTTGGCAGAAACTTTCGGTGCTGTTTCTTATATAGATAAAGGTGTCAACGGGGCTACTTGCCTTACATTTACCCATCCGGATCGTATTGCCGAAATTGCTGCCTTGAAACCCGAATTGTTGATTCTCTCTTTCGGAACCAATGAAAGCCATAGCCGGCGTTATCATATAAATATGCACTACAATCAGATGGATGAACTGGTGAAACTGTTGCGCGACAGTCTTCCTGATGTTCCCATTCTTCTGACTACCCCTCCCGGTTCTTATGAAAGTTTCCGGCAACGAAAGCGTAAACGTACGTATGCCATCAATCCACGTACGGCAACAGCGGTGGAAACCATTCGCCGTTATGCAAAAGACCATCGTCTGCTCGTGTGGGATATGTACGATGTAGTCGGAGGGAAGCATCGTGCCTGCACGAACTGGACCGACGCAAAACTGATGCGTCCCGATCATGTACATTATTTACCCGAAGGATACATCCTGCAAGGAAATTTATTATACCAAGCACTTATCAAAGCATATAATGACTATGTTTCCCATTGATATAGATTTCAGTAGACTGAAAGAGGTACTTACCTACGATCCGCAAGCGCCAATGATATTCAGCAGCGGTATCTTCCTTTGGTTGTTCGCTGCTTTCATGGTGGTGTATGTGTTGCTGCAACACAAACACACTGCCCGTATCTTGTTTGTCACCCTCTTTTCCTATTATTTTTACTATAAGAGTAGCGGCACCTATTTTTTTCTGCTTGCCATAGTTACCGTTGCCGACTTTTTCCTTGCGCAACTTATGGATCGTGCAGAGGGGTATTGGAAACGTAAAGGATTGGTCGCTTTGAGTTTGGGAGTTAATTTAGGACTTCTTGTTTATTTCAAATATACCAATTTTCTGGGTGGAGTGATTGCGTCATTGATGGGAGGAGAATTTACCGCTCTCGATATATTTCTGCCGGTCGGCATCTCCTTTTTCACTTTCCAGTCGCTAAGCTACACCATCGACGTTTACCGGAGAGACATAAAGCCATTGACCAATTTTTTAGATTATGCCTTCTACGTATCTTTCTTCCCTCAGTTGGTGGCAGGACCTATCGTGCGTGCCCGCGACTTTATCCCGCAAATCCGGAAACCCTTATTCGTTTCGCAGGAGATGTTCGGACGCGGAATCTTTCTGATCGTTTCCGGTCTTTTCAAGAAAGCTATCATATCCGATTATATCAGTATCAACTTTGTGGAGCGTATTTTTGATAACCCTACTCTTTATTCCGGTGTGGAGAATTTGATGGGCGTATATGGTTATGCTTTGCAGATTTACTGTGACTTTTCCGGATATAGCGACATGGCTATCGGTATCGCCTTATTATTAGGTTTCCATTTCAATCTCAACTTTAATTCACCTTATAAGTCTGCCTCTATTACGGAATTTTGGCGTCGTTGGCACATCTCTTTATCCAGTTGGTTGCGCGATTATCTGTATATCTCTTTAGGTGGGAACCGGAAAGGTAAGTTCCGGCAATACCTGAATCTTATCATTACCATGTTTCTGGGTGGATTGTGGCATGGTGCCTCTTGGAACTTTGTTCTTTGGGGGGCTTTTCATGGGGTAGCTTTGGCATTACATAAAATGTGGATGTCTGTCACCGGTCGCAAGAAGGGAGAGGGAAGTCACGGTTGGCGGCGTGTGTTTGGAGTGATTATCACTTTCCATTTCGTCTGCTTCTGCTGGATTTTCTTCCGCAATGCCGATTTTCAGAACTCGATGGATATGCTGGGACAGATATTCACTACTTTCCGCCCGCAACTGTTGCCGCAATTGCTCGAAGGATATTGGAAAGTATTTGCATTGATGTTGCTTGGCTTCTTGCTTCATTTTGCTCCTGATAGTTGGGAAAATGCAGTTTGCCGAGGCGTTATTCGTATGCCGTTTTTGGGAAAGGCTGTATTGATGGTAGCTTTGATTTATCTGGTTATTCAGATGAAGAGTTCGGAGATTCAGCCGTTTATTTATTTCCAGTTCTGATCGGTTGTATGAGGGCTTGAGTCCTAACATAACATACCCTGTGGGTTTTCGGGTTGTCCCATTGAATGTCGGACTGCTTCATTGAATGTCGGACTGCTTCATTTTAATTCTTATATCCGTTTTTTATTAACATATTCTTTTCCGATTCTCCTCCTTCCCGAAGGAGGGGAAAATATGCAGACAAAGTTATATCGAACTTACGTTAATATTCGGCTAAAGCTGTATTGGGAATATTTTTCCTTCCTTTCCTCTAAAGAAAAAATATATTCTTTATCCTATCGGTGTGAGATTCCCACGATTTTCATTTATATTTGTGAAAGGAAAATATAATGTATTATGGAAAAGTCTTTCAATTATCAACCGGCAGCCGGACGTTACGAACGAATGTCCTATAAATATTGTGGCAAGAGCGGCTTGCAATTACCTTTAATCTCCTTGGGGTTGTGGCACAACTTCGGTAGTGTGGACAATTTCGATGTGGCAACCGACATGATTAAGTATGCGTTCGATCACGGTGTCACTCACTTCGACTTGGCAAACAATTACGGTCCTGTTCCCGGAAGCGCCGAAATTAATTTCGGACGAATCTTGCGAGAGAACTTCCGCGGCTATCGGGATGAAATGATTATCTCTTCCAAAGCCGGTCATGAAATGTGGGGTGGTCCTTATGGCGGGAATAGCTCCCGTAAAAATCTGATGGCAAGCATTGACCAAAGTCTCCGCCGAACAGGATTGGAGTATTTTGATATCTTTTATAGCCATCGTTATGATGGGATTACTCCGGTCGAAGAAACCATTCAGGCATTGATTGATATCGTGAAACAAGGGAAAGCGCTATATATCGGAATCTCCAAATATCCCCCCGAACAAGCACGTATTGCTTATGAGATGATGGCAAAAGCTGGTGTTCCCTGTCTCATCAGCCAGTATCGGTATAGTATGTTCGACCGTGCGGTGGAGGCGGAAACACTTCCGCTGGCAGCAGAATATGGTTCCGGTTTCATCGCCTTTTCTCCTTTGGCGCAAGGGCTGTTGACAGATAAATACCTGAATGGTATTCCGGAAGGTTCTCGTGCCGCACGTTCTTCGGGGTTTCTCCAGCTTTCGCAAGTGACGCCTGAAAAGGTAGAGGCAGCCCGCCGACTAAACAAAATAGCCCTCCGACGTGGACAAACACTCGCTGAAATGGCACTGGCATGGGTGCTGAAAGACGAACGGATGACTTCGGTGATTGTGGGAGCAAGCTCTGTCAGCCAGTTGGCGGACAATTTGAAGGCACTGGAGCATTTGGAATTCACGGCAGACGAGTTGAGAGAGATCGAACGGGTTTTATCTGAATAGTTTCAGGTGGGGGAGTATGTTGGTTTCCCCTTGTTGTTTCAAGATCAAGGGCTTTTTTTGTACGCAATATGCCTTGCATGATATTCGGAAGCTAATCAGTATCGGAAGCTAATCAGTATCGGAAGCTAATCAGTATATGTGGTATTCAGAAGCCAATCAGCATATCTCCCCCTACAAACGATTTTTGTTTCTTCTTCCAATTTAGTGTTAAGTTTTTCTCCATTCGTTTATTAAATTCAGCCAGTGTCTCTTTTTACTTACTTTCATAAGAAAAGATAAAATTTCTCTTTCGTAATTCTCCCCTAAATTCAGTTTTCTTAATCCTCCCATAGGAATTTTTTCCCTTTTTTGCTCTCATGCTCTCATATTTCCTCTCCATCCCTTTATTCATGGTGCTTTCCGCTGTTAGGGCAAGTATGATAGCATAGTGAGGGCAGGCGTTTGCCCTCACTATATGCGAATTTCCCATTTTTGATTCAATCCATTGATTGATAATGATATATCTGCTTTTTGCACCTC
>CAPYSS010000034.1:0-32495 GCA_948742525.1 Bacteroides caecimuris
TAAATACGGTCAGCCGGCATAGACAGGAGATTTTAGGGAAGTTGCAGGTGAAAAATTCGATAGAGGCCTGTCGGATAGCGAAGGATTTGAAATTGATATGATTTATATTCTTGTATTGTCATGACCGAATAATTTTGCAGATGGTGTGGTAGTGAAACCGCTATCGCAATTTCCCTATGTTATTCTATCGATTATACGGTTTGTTGTCCCTAATTACCATAACGGGCATTCATGCGCTGGGCACCTCTTCCTGTTTGGTGTTTTTGTAGTAGTGTTTCTCGATGGTTCGGGCACTGTTGCCCGCCATTTCAGCGACATGGGTGATGGGCGTGCCTACATCGAGTTCGCTGGAGATGAATGTGCCTCGTGCCGTGTACCAAGTCATTTTTTCGTCGATGCCCAGAATCTCGCAAACCTTGTCCAATGTTTCGCTGACGAGGGATGAGAAACTACCACGGCGTCCCAGATAGACGATGTATTCCAAAAGGAATTTCTGGGTAATGTCGGTAAAGTAAAAGCGGGACAGGTCTTTGTTGTACTGCTTCAGGGTGAAAGCTGAAAGCGAAGTGCGGAACTGCTTGTACATGCCGGCGGTGCCTACACTCTTGACGAGTTTGCCGTTCTTGAATTTCTCGTGGTTCTCGCAGTATTCGATTCTGGCGTTGATGAGTTGGAGAACGGTCAGCACTTTCGATTCCTGCTTTGCCTTTTCCTCTTCTTTGGGTTTGAAACAGTCGGCCCATTGCAGCACGGAGAAGTTGCGTCCGTCCTTTTCCCACCGTTCGGCGACGGACATGTACTTCTCTTTGAGTTCGAGCAGCAGTTGGTTTTTCTTGAGGTACTCGCTGGAGGCGGATTCAAAACTCTGGGTTTCGTTGTTCCAGTATTTGTAAGCTCCGGTGATGTTGACGACCCGTGGAATGCGGGTGTAACCGGTCTTGTAGAAAATCATTTCCAGTTTGACCATCTTGGGGTCCTGGGGGGCTTTGCGCCCTTTGAATGTGATCGAACAATACATATCGTTAATTTTTTAGTGGCTCATGTATTCCTGCCGGTTCCCTACATGGGAGCCTACATAAGAATAGAACTATCCACCGTATTCGGGTGGAAACGGAGGTAATCCGTTACCACCCGAAGAATCAATTAACTTATTGATATGTAGTTGTTTTAGTCTATGCGGATTTTGACTTTATTGAAGTTGGAAAATCTATCGGACATTTCTATTCATATATTTTTCCCATATATAGAATCCTCGCAAGCAACGAATAATCAACCTTTCCCCAATCAATATCATTAAACTCTGATGAAGAATAATCCTCTATCCACGATTGCATGGCGTTAAGAAATTCATCTATTGTCCGATTTTCCCATTCTTCAGAATTTGTCAGGAAACTGCTATTCAGTTCGTCCAAAAATGCCAAAAAGGCTTTTTTGGACGATATTTCTTCGATACGTTTAGAAATACAATCCATAGTCATTTGTTATGATTCAATACTTCATATTCCATGTGATTCAATATCTATACAATCATTGTTTACCGGAAAGCAAGCAAAAGCCTTGCTTGTTGAACTGATAGTACATTTCGATGCGTTCAGGCGTTTCATTCTCAAGCAGCAGAAGCAGTTCTTTGGCAAATTCAAGCGTTGCCGAACCGTTTGCCGTCACAATGTTTTTGTCGCAGATCGCTTGCGCATGGACATATCCGTCAGGATGAGTATAGTTGTGACCTCCCCAAAGTTGTAGCTGTTCCAAGCCATTGCCGGTATGCTTGACTGCATTGAGGAATCCGTGTTTTGCCATGAATGAAGCTCCATTACAGATTGCACCGACAATCTTTCCTTTCTCAATGGCTTGTTGAACAATCGGCACAACCTGCTCTGCAACAGGAGTAGTCCAACCAAAACCGCCAATCAGCACTAACGCTGCATAATCATCGGGCATCGTTTCAAACGAATAATCAGGTAAAGTTCGGAAGCCACCGATGGATTTTACCGGTTCCATTGTCGGAGCGACAGCCTTATTGACATATTTCGGATTCTCTTTCAGAGCGAACTCATCGGAGGCTATGGCTTGTGAAAGATATACAATTTCATGTGCCGCATAATCCGGCAGGAGGATATATAGAATTTCGTTGCTCATAACATCACTTTTCTAACGTTTAAGATACGGGAAGAATCGGCATATCATAATTAATTTCCCTGATGTACTGTAAGTTGCGGGAAAGGGAAGTTGATACCTTTTTCATTGAAGGTTTCGTAAATCGCTTTATTGATATCGAAATAAACACCCCAGTAATCTCCGCTATTTACCCATACACGTGCTACGACATTCACACTGCTGGCGTCCAGCGCGTGAAGAGCCACAAAAGGAGCCGGTTCTTTCAGGATACGTTGGTCAGTAGCAAGAATATCATAAACGATTTTCTGCACTTTCTCATAATCTTCTCCATAATCTACCCCAACAATCCATTCCAAGCGACGGGTTTCCTGATTGCTATAGTTGGTTACCACTCCACTACTCATTGCACCATTCGGCACGTAAATCACTTTATTATCTGCAGTAGTCAAAATAGTATGAAAGATCTGTATTTCTTTCACTGTACCGGAAACTCCCTGGCTTTCTATCCAATCTCCCACTTTATATGGCTTAAACAACAATACAATCAAGCCTCCCGCAAAATTCTGCAAATTGCCGGATAAAGCCATACCGACAGCCACACCGGCAGAAGCCAACAAAGCAGCAAACGACGTGGTTTCAACGCCAAGAGCACCTACTACAGAAATAATTAACAGTACGGTCAACGTAATATTCACCAAGCTTTTTACAAAAGTCTTGATACTTACATCCACTTTCCTTTTATCCATCAAACGCCCGACAAACTTATTAAGCATAGAGATAAGGAAACGTCCGACGATAAAAACAATGACCGCAATCAGTATACGTTCTCCGGCACGAATGGCAAAGTCTATCAATTGTTGGGTAATCAGCGAGAGTTTGTCCAATCCGTCAGCATTGGCAATCGCTTCTTTCATTAATTTATCCGCGGCCACTTGTACAGAATCCGCAGCTTGTGTTGCTTGTAATAATAGCATAATTAAAATGTATATTAAATGAGTAAACAGTTATATGGCTATTCTAATAAGTTACAAAGTTATATTGTTTTTAGTGAATCTAAAAGTTTTTTTTGCTTTCCTCCTGCAAAAGCTGTATTTTTGTAACCGATTCACTGGTAGGGGTGCCTTAACATGACGGGCTGAGAACATACCCATAGAATCTGATCCGGGTAATGCCGGCGTAGAGAACTAATTAGTAAGCAAGATGAAAAAAGTTGTATGGATGGCCATCGCCTTATCGGGCGTAGGCATCCCTGTTCATGCACAGACGAGTGTAAAGGATAGTATGAAAGTAGTAAACCTGCAAGAAGTGCAGGTAGTATCCACGCGTGCCACCGCCAAAACTCCCGTGGCATTCACCAATATAGGCAAAGCAGAATTGAAGAAGGTTAACTTCGGACAGGATATCCCTTATCTGTTAAGCATGACTCCTTCTACACTGACCACATCGGATGCAGGAGCAGGTATCGGCTACACGACTCTTCGTGTGCGCGGAACCGACGGTACACGTATCAACATCACGGTAAACGGCATACCGATGAACGATGCCGAAAGCCATAATCTGTTCTGGGTAAATATGCCCGACTTTTCTTCCTCCGTAAAAGATATGCAAGTGCAACGAGGTGCAGGTACGTCTACCAACGGGGCAGGCGCCTTCGGAGCCAGCGTTAATATGCAGACTGAAGGTGCATCCATGAAGCCGTATGCCGAATTCAACGGTTCATACGGTTCATTCAACACGCACAAGGAAACGGTGAAAGTAGGAACCGGTTTGCTCAATAATCATTGGACGTTTGACGCCCGTCTTTCCAACATCGGTACGGACGGATACATAGACCGCGCTTCGGTAGACCTGAATTCTTACTACCTGCAAGGAGGCTACTTTGCAGAAAACACATCTGTGAAACTGATTGCATTTGCCGGAAAAGAAAAGACATATCATGCCTGGGGATACGCAACCAAAAAGGAAATGGAGGATTTCGGCAGACGCTACAACCCCTGTGGCGAGATGTACACCGACGCCAACGGCAACAAGCATTTTTATGACGACCAAACGGATAATTATCTGCAAAAGAATTATCAGCTTCTCTTCAATCATACTTTCTCGACAGCCTGGAATCTGAATGTTGCCTTGCATTATACCAAAGGCAACGGCTATTACGAAGAGTACAAAGACGGAAGATCCCTTATAGAATATGGTCTGAAGCCATTCACTATTGATGGAACCGAAATAACCAAAAGCGATTTAGTCCGTCAGAAGAAGATGGACAACAAATTCGGTGGCGGCGTTTTTTCTCTCAATTATACGGTCAACAGGCTGAATGCGTCTCTAGGAGGCGGTTTGAATCAATACCGAGGCAATAACTTCGGAAGAGTTCCCTGGGTGAAGAATTATGTGGGCACTCTATCTCCCGACCATGAATATTACCGCAATAAATCCAAAAAGACCGATGGTAATATTTATCTGAAAGCAAACTACGATCTCACCAGCGGGTTAAGCGCGTATGCCGATCTTCAGTATCGACACATCGACTATACCATCGATGGCGACAATGATAAATATGACTGGAGCAAGAATGCCCTGCGTCCACTGGCAGTAGACAAGAAGTTCGATTTTTTTAACCCGAAAGTCGGGTTAAACTGGAACATCACGTCCAACCATCGCGTTTATGCCTCTTTCTCGGTAGCCCAAAAAGAACCGACAAGAAACAATTATACGGATAGCGATCCGGATTCATACCCCAAAGCTGAAAAACTGCTCGACTATGAAGTAGGATATACTTTCGCCAACCAATGGCTGACGACAGGTGCAAACTTCTACTACATGGATTATACCGACCAACTGGTTCTGACCGGAGCTTTAAACGATATAGGTGAAGCACTAACCGAAAACGTGCCGGACAGTTATCGTATGGGAGTTGAGCTAATGCTGGGAATCAAACCGTGTAAATGGTTTCAATGGGACATCAACGCTACATGGAGCAAAAACCGCATCCAGAATTTTGTAGAAAGCCTGCCGGGCTACCACTATAATGACGACGGTAGCTCTACTTCCCTCCCGACTGTTCAGATCAAGCATAAAGACACTCACATCGCTTTCTCACCCGACTTTCTATTTAATAACCGCTTCTCATTTATTTATAAGGGATTCGAAGCAGCTTTGCAATCGCAGTTCGTAAGCAAACAGTATATGACAAATGCGGAAGTAGAAGAATTGACTCTTGATAAATATTTTGTCAGTAACCTCAATCTGGCGTACTCCTTCCGTCCCAAGAAGGTGTTGAAAGAAGTCACGGTAGGGTTCACTGTGTACAATCTGTTTAATGAAAAATATGAAAACAACGGTTGGGCCTCAAGCGACTACACCGATACGGTGGAGAATCGGGGAAACTATGCCGGATATGCAGCGCAGGCAGGAACAAACGTTATGGGACATGTTTCTTTCCGCTTTTAATACCACAGGGCTATGGAATTGAATTTTTTGGAAATATTCGGTACGATTGTCGGTCTAGTCTACCTTTGGTTGGAGTACCGGGCAAGTATCTACCTTTGGATAGCAGGTATTGTGATGCCTGCCATCTATATCTTCGTATATTACAAAGCAGGACTGTATGCCGATTTCGGTATCAATATCTACTATCTGATAGCTGCCATCTACGGTTGGTTCTTTTGGATGTGGGGACACAGAAAGAAGAAAGGTCAACTGTCAGCAGATGCTTCAACCGGTGACAAACCCAAAGATCTTCCTATCGTGCATACTCCATGGAAATGTTACTTACCTCTTTTTCTGGTATTTATTGTTGCATTTATCGGCATTGCCTGGATACTGGTCGAATATACGGACAGCAACGTACCCTGGCTGGATAGCTTTACTACGGCATTGAGCATTGTCGGCATGTGGATGCTGGCACGCAAATACGTCGAGCAATGGTTTGCCTGGATTCTTGTGGATATTGTCTGCTGCGGACTTTATATCTACAAAGACCTTTATTTTACTTCTGCTTTATACGGACTTTACTCCATTATAGCTATCTTTGGCTACTTTAAATGGAAAAAAATAATGAGCGTACAATGATAAGCGAACACTATACTCCCGAAGCCGTCATACTTGCCAACGGCGAATATCCTACGCATGTACTTCCTCTGAAAATACTGGAAGAGGCTAAATTCGTGATTTGTTGCGATGGAGCAGCCAACGAATATATCTTACGCGGACATACTCCCGATATTATTATTGGCGACGGAGACTCTCTTTCGCCGGAAAACAAAACACGCTTTTCGGACATTATTCACCATATAGCCGATCAGGAAACAAACGATCAAACCAAGGCTGTCCACTTCCTGCAAGAAAAAGGCTACCGGAAAATTGCCATCGTTGGTGCTACCGGAAAACGGGAAGATCATACATTGGGAAATATCAGCTTGCTGCTAGATTATATGAAAAGCGGTATGGAAGTACGAACTGTTACGGATTACGGAGTATTTATTCCGGCAAGTGGCACGCAGACTTTCGTTTCCCACGCCGGACAGCAAGTATCCATTATCAATTTCGGAGCGAAAGGATTGAAAGGGGAAGGATTGGTTTATCCGCTTAGCGATTTTACGAATTGGTGGCAAGGGACTCTTAATGAAGCTACAGGCAATCGTTTTACCATTCAATGCACAGGAGAGTATTTAGTGTTTCTAGCTTCTATGTAAACCGATATTAATTCTCAAGCATCTTTATACTATGAGAAAAAAATTCTCATCGCTATGAGAAAATATTCTCAATGCAATGAGAAAAAATACTCATAGCAATGAGAACTTTTTCTCATAGCGGTGAGAATATTTCGTTCATTCCAACAGGCTGTCAACGCTTCATAGGTCAATATTTAAAAGGCTGTCTAAAAAGTCGGCTATCCTCATTCTCCTCCTTCAGGAGGGGAGTTAGAGTTACTGACGACTTTTTAGACAGCCTCACTACAATGAAAGTAAATAGCTCTTGAAATCTGCAAACTCTTTCGTCATTTGCAAACTCTTCTTCTCGCCTTTCATAAATTCCTGCAATTTGGCGGGTATCTCTACTGATTCACCGATAATGCTTTCTACTGTTTCAAGGAACTTAGCCGGATGAGCCGTTTCAAGGAATACACCCGTTTCGCCTTCCTTCAAGCCTTCTACCAATGCACGGTATCCGCAAGCTCCGTGAGGATCGAGGAGATAGTGATGTTCTTTCCAGGTTTCCTTCACCGTTTCACGAATCTGTTCATCGGTATAAGTTGTTCCTGAAATTTCGGCAGAGATAGCAGCATGCGAACCATTATACAAATCAAGTACACGGGCAAAGTTACTAGGATCTCCCACGTCCATAGCGTTAGCAATTGTTGCAATAGACGGACGGGGATTGTATTTGCCAGTTTGCAGATATTGATAGAAAATATCGTTGCGGTTGTTGGCAGCAATAAAACGCTTCACAGGGAGTCCCATTTTCTTTCCGAATAGTCCTGCGGTGATATTTCCGAAGTTTCCGCTAGGTACGCAGATGACGGCGTTATCTGCTTTTCCGGTACGCTTCAGTTGAGCGTAAGCATAGAAATAATAAAATGCTTGCGGCAGGAAACGGGCTACATTGATAGAATTGGCAGAAGTCAATGATAGATGTTCATTCAGCTCCTTATCCATGAAAGCAGCTTTTACCAATGCCTGGCAATCATCAAACGTTCCGTCCACTTCGAGCGCAGTGATGTTCTGTCCCAGTGTAGTGAATTGTTTTTCCTGTATTTCGCTGACTTTTCCTTTCGGATAAAGCACATATACATGAATACCGTCCACACCCAAAAAGCCGTTAGCCACAGCACTTCCCGTATCACCGGAAGTGGCTACCAGTACATTTACATTCTTCTGACCTTCCTTCTTAATAAAGTATCCCAGCAGACGCGCCATGAAACGACCGCCTACATCTTTGAAGGCCAGTGTCGGTCCGTGGAAAAGTTCGAGCGAGTAGATGTTATCCGCAACTTTCACCAAAGGTACATCAAAACTTAAGGTATCATATACAATCTGTTTCAGAGTGTCGGCAGGAATATCCTCACCGAAAAAAGCATCGGCTACACGATAAGCTATTTCCTGAAAAGACAATGTATCAATCGTATCGTAAAACTCTTGTGGAAGAGGCTTGATAGACATAGGCATAAACAACCCTTTATCGGCTGCAAGCCCCTTTACAACTGCTTCTTGCAAAGAAGCCACCGGTGCTTGTTTATTCGTACTATAATATTTCATGGGATGATATTTTTAGTGCTCACTACAGATTACACAGATTTACACAGATATTTTCTCTATTATTACATAATACAAAAGTCTCTTTTCATTTTAAATCTGTGCGAATCTGTGTAATCTGTGGTGAACATTATTTCATAAATTCTTTAATGAACTCGTCTTCTTTCAACACACCGTAACTACCGTTGCAGGCAGATACTTCGTCGTAAGTTTGCACCTCGTCCGGCTCAATTCCCGGATACCAGATAAGGAACGGGATAGGATCGGAAGTGTGCGTGCGAAGTTCGCAGGGAGTAGGATGATCAGGCAATATGGCTATTGCTACCGGTTCATCCCAATCTTTCACTGCTTCGTAGATAGGTCCTACGGCACGTTTATCCAGATTCTCGATAGTGAGAAGTTTCAAGTCGATGTCTCCTTCGTGTCCGGCCTCATCGCTGGCTTCGATATGAAGGTAGACAAAGTCATCGGTTTTCAAGGCTTCCAATGCAGCAGCCACTTTATTTTCATAATTCGTATTATACAGGCCGGTTGCCCCTTCTACTGCAATGCGACGCAATCCGGCATAATAACCGATTCCGTTTATCAGATCGACTGCCGAAATCACCGCACCTTTTTTCACTTGCGGGAAAGTTTCGGAGAAAGTAGTCATCTGTGGACGATAACCGGGGCTCCAAGGCCAAATACTATTGGCGGGGTCTTTACCTTCAGCTATACGTTTCAGGTTCAACGGATGATTCTTCAACAGTTCCTGTGATTTTAGAATCAGGTCGTTAATCAGGTCTGCCGTTTCTTGTGCTTCCGGGGCCAATGGTTTCACCATCAATGGGCGGAAAGGTTTCAAAGGAACATCGTGCGGAGGAGTACAGTCCAGTTCTTTATTTCCTCCCTTGATAACCAACAGATGACGGTACTGGACTCCTGTGTGGAACCGTACGCGGTCATTGCCCAGTTTCTCTTGCAGGTATTGAATCAATACGTCCGCTTCTTCCGTAGATATATGTCCGGAGGAGTGATTCTTCAGAATCTCTCCTTCCACACAAATCAGGTTACAACGCATTGCTATCTCGCCCGGTTTCAGATCCACGCCGATACTGGCAGCTTCCAGCGGTCCACGGCCTTCGTACACTTTCGGAAGATTATATCCCAACACAGACATGTTGGCTACTTCACTACCCGGATGGAAACCTTCTGCCACGGTAATCAGGCGGCCGTTACGTCCCATTCGGGCTAACTGATCCATATATGGCGTTTTCGCATATTGCAGGAGCGTCTTGTCCCCTAATGACTTCACTGGCCAGTCGGCCATTCCGTCTCCCAATATGATGATATGCTTCATAAGGCTTTAAACGTTTGCGATGCTCATGATGTCGGCAAATACTCCGGCAGCGGTAACTCCGGCGCCGGCGCCATATCCCTGAATCATCATCGGATATTCTTTATAGCGTTCTGTAGTAAGCAGGATAATGTTGTTGCTGCCTTCCAAACCGTAGAACGGGTGGTTGGCGCCTACTTCTTGTAAGCCGACAGAGGCTTTTCCGTTCTCCAGTTTGGCAACGAAACGCCAGTGTTTATTTTCTTTCTCCAATACTTGGCGACGGGCTTCAAAGTCTGCGTCGAGACTTGGAACACGTTTCCAGAAATCTTCCAGAGAACCTTCGAAGAAGTCATTGGGGACAAAGAGGTTCTTTTCAACATCTTCCTGTTCCAGACGGTATCCGGCTTCACGTGCCAGAATCACCAGTTTACGGATGACGTCTTTACCGCTAAGGTCGATACGCGGGTCTGGTTCGGAGTAGCGTTCTTCCTGTGCCATTTTGATGGTACGGCTGAAAGGAATATCGGCGCTGATCTTATTAAAGATGTAGTTCAGTGTGCCTGAAAGCACTGCTTCAATCTTCAGAATCTTATCGCCGCTATGAATCAGGTCGTTGATTGTGTTAATAATCGGAAGACCTGCACCTACGTTTGTTTCAAACAGATATTTCACACCACGTTGGCGGGCAATTGTTTTCAGTTCGCGATAGTTTTCGTAAGCGGAAGAAGCGGCAATCTTGTTGGCTGCTACCACAGAGATATTGTGTTGCAGGAAATCTTTGTAAAGCGATGCAATGTCAGCGCTGGCGGTACAGTCTACAAAGACGGAGTTAAAGATGTTCATTCCGATAATCTCGTCGCGAATGGTTTGCAGGTTACTTTCTTTTCCTTTCTCCAACAGTTCCTGACGGAAATTAGAAAGGTCGAAACCTTCACGGCTGAACATTGCCTTGGCAGCATCAATGACACCTACCACATGGAGTTTCAACCCGTTTTCCATCATGAGTTTCTGCTGTTGGCAACGAATCTGTTCTACGAGGCTGCCGCCTACTGTACCGACCCCACAGATAAAGAGGTTCAGTACCTGATATTCGGAGAGGAAGAAAGAGTCGTGAATGACGTTCAGGGATTTACGCAGAGATTTGGAATCGACCACAAAAGAGATATTTGTTTCCGAAGCTCCCTGTGCACAGGCAATTACGTTGATACCGTTGCGTCCCAGCGTACCGAAAAGTTTACCGGCGATACCCGGGGTATGTTTCATATTCTCGCCTACGATAGCAACAGTAGCCAGATCTCTTTCCGCAAGGATCGGAGAAATCTCGCCCATCTCTATTTCTTTCGCAAATTCTTCGTTCAGCACTTCACAAGCCAAGTCGGCATCAGCATTACGCACACCGATAGAAGTACTGTTTTCCGATGAAGCCTGCGACACGAGGAATACGCTGATTCCGTTCTTAGCCAATGCTTTAAAGATGCGGTAGTTTACACCGATTACACCCACCATACCAAGTCCCTGAACAGTAATCAGGCTGGTGTCGTTGATGGATGAAATACCTTTGATAGCCTTGCTCTGAGAATTGGAAACTTCTTGTTTGATAACCGTTCCCACTCCGTCCGGATTGAAGGTATTCTTTATTATAATAGGAATATTCTTGTGACATACAGGATAGATAGTTGGCGGATAAACCACCTTTGCACCGAAGTTACAAAGTTCGGTCGCTTCTACATAACTCAATTCCGTAATGGTATAAGCAGTTGAAATGACACGCGGGTCAGCCGTCATAAATCCGTCTACATCCGTCCAGATTTCCAGACTTGCCGCATCCAGAGCCGCAGCAATAATGGCAGCCGTATAATCCGAACCACCACGTCCGAGGTTCGTCACATCTCCTGTCGTCTTATCCGAAGAGATGAATCCCGGCACCAAGGACACTTTAGGGATAGATTGGAAAGCCTCTTTCACCAACTTATTAGTCAGGTCGGTATCCAGCGTGTGTTTGCTATGTTTTCTTTCGGTCTTGATAAAAGTGCGCGAATCGAACCATTTTGCTCCGTCAATCAGTTCGGTAACGATGATGGATGAAAGGCGTTCACCATAGCTGACGATTGTATCCGAAGTCTTCGCGGAGAGGTCTCTAATCAGATAAATTCCCTGGAAGATGTCCTTCAACTCGTTCAGCAGTTCGCCAATCTGACGTTGCAACGACACTTGCTTTTCTCCGGCAGGAATCACCTCCTTAATCATCTCCACATGACGGTAAACGATTTCGCGGAACTCACCCTCGTATGCTGAATCTCCTGCTGCCGCCATCTTTGATGTATTTATCAATTTGTCAGTGATGCCTCCCAGTGCGGAAACAACTACAATTACCGGCTCACTTGCCGACTCTACAATTCTCTTTACGCTTAAAATGCTGTTCACGGAACCTACGGACGTCCCGCCGAATTTCATTACTTTCATGAAGATACTTATTTAAATGCAATGTCCTGCAGTTTGCTTTTTACAGAACGATTGGTTGTTTACGAATAAAATTGAATTTGAATTTTGCCTGCTTATACAAGCGTGAATCACGTAGATACACAAAAACTATCCATCAACCCCTAAGGGTCATGGTACACATGGATGTGACTGTATGCGGATAGTACTTCATCATAGTCCTTGTTTCTACTCTTGTTTTTGATAAGTGTCGCAAAAGTAATAATAAAAACGTTCAATCTATCACTTTTTTCGGTTTTTTTCTGATAAAAAGAATCTTCCGTCTTCTATCCGTCCTGTCATTCGCCTTTACTTTTATGACATTTTGCTACTTATATATCAAATATATTATTATATTTGCGAAAACAATCGCACAAAATCAGCTTATGAATCCATTAAATACTTCCGTATTGCTAATATACACTGGTGGAACAATTGGCATGTTCGAGAATGCCACGACAGGTGCTCTGGAGAACTTTAACTTCGAGCAACTGCAAAAGTATATCCCCGAACTGCAAAAATTCAACTTTCCGATTGACACCTACCAGTTTGATCCTCCAATGGATTCGTCGGACATGGAACCGGATATGTGGCGGAAGCTGGTACGCATCATTCATGAAAATTACGACCGCTACCACGGCTTCGTCATCCTGCACGGAACGGATACAATGGCTTACACTGCTTCCGCATTAAGTTTTATGCTCGAAGGGCTCGATAAACCTGTTATCCTCACAGGTTCACAACTTCCCATAGGTGTACTCCGCACGGACGGAAAGGAAAACCTGATGACCAGCATCGAGATTGCCGTCGCACAAAATAAGGAAGGGAAAGCGCTCGTACCGGAAGTGTGCATCTTCTTTGAAAACCATCTGATGCGGGGAAACCGCACGACCAAGATGAATGCGGAAAACTTCAACGCGTTCCGTTCTTTCAATTACCCGGTATTGGCAGAAGCCGGAATCCATATCAAATATAATAATGTGCAGATTCACGTAAATGATGAAGAGCGGGAATTGAAGCCTCATTATCTGCTAGATACCAATGTAGTGGTACTGAAACTCTTCCCAGGCATCCAGGAAAATGTGATTGACGCTATTCTGGAGATTGACGGATTGAAGGCTGTCGTGCTCGAAACATACGGTTCAGGAAATGCTCCCCGGAAGGAATGGTTCATACGTCGGCTTTGTCAGGCCAGCGAACGTGGAATTGTGATTGTCAACGTGACGCAATGCAGCGCAGGAATGGTAGAGATGGAACGTTATGAAACGGGCTACCAGTTGTTGCAGGCAGGTGTTGTCTCCGGATATGACAGTACGACGGAATCTGCTGTGACGAAATTAATGTTCTTACTGGGACATGGATATACAGCGGACGAGGTGCGCAACCGGATGAACCGTTCGATGGCAGGAGAGATAACTCTGTAAATTCCCTGTTTGTTTTACGCATTGAACAGATTTTATCTGAATTTGTTTTGCGCGTTGAACAAATTATGCCTATTTTTGTATTCCATAGAAAACAAATGAAGATATGGATACACTAATCAGAAGATACAAAAGGCTACTAACAGCTACTTCCACAACCTATATCAGAAGCCTGATGAATACAATCAATTGGGATAACCGTCTGATTGCTATCCGGGGAGCTCGCGGAGTTGGGAAAACAACTTTAATGCTTCAATACTTAAAACTTCATTATGCCAATGATAGCCAAAGTGCCTTATATACAAGTTTAGATAGTCTGTATTTCACACAGCATTCTCTTAGCGAACTCGCCGAACAGTTTTACCTGAAAGGAGGTAAATGCCTGTTCTTGGATGAAGTGCACAAATATCCGTCATGGAGCAAGGAAATTAAAAATATATATGATGAGTTTCCTGAACTGAAAATAGTATTCACCGGATCATCCTTACTCCAACTGCTGAATGCGGAGGCCGACTTGTCTCGTCGATGCATATCATATAATATGCAAGGGCTATCCTACCGTGAATATCTGAATTTATACCATCAGATTGACATCCGCCCTTACACGCTGGAAGAGATATTGAACAATAGTGATGGAATTTGTAATGAAGTGAATTCCCAATGTCGTCCCCTCGCCTATTTTGAAGACTATTTGAAACATGGATACTATCCGTTTTATTTGGAAGGAAATGCGGAATACTACACACGTATCGAAAATATAGCCAACCTGATACTTGAAATCGAACTTCCCCAGCAATGCGGAGTGGACATCAGTAACGTGCGAAAACTAAAAAGCCTGTTGGGAATCCTCTCCTCCGAAGTGCCTTTTATGGTGGACATCACTAAACTCTCTGCTATGGCAGAACTTTCACGTACTACTATTTTGGCCTATTTACAGTATCTGGACAGAGCTAAATTAATCCACCTTCTTTATTCGGATAATGACTCTATCAAAAAGTTACAAAAACCGGATAAGATTTATATGGAAAATACCAACCTGCTTTATGCATTGACCTTTAAAGATGTAAACAAAGGAACATTGAGAGAGGTGTTCATGGTAAACCAACTCGCTTATCAACATCGTGTGGAATATTGCACGCGTAACGCAGACTATACGATAAACAGTAAATATACGATAGAAGTTGGCGGGAAAAGCAAAGACGGGAAACAGATAGCTAACAGTAAACAAGCATTTATTGCCGCAGATGATATTGAATATTCGGCCGGAAATAAGATTCCACTCTGGGCATTCGGATTTTTATATTAAAGAAAGAGAATATGGCAAAAGAGAAAACCGTATATGTATGCAGTAATTGCGGACAGGATTCACCAAAATGGGTGGGTAAATGTCCGTCGTGTGGAGAATGGAATACGTATGTTGAGGAAATCGTACGAAAAGAACCTACCAACCGCCGTCCGGTGTCGGGTATTGAAACACAGAAACCCAGACCACTGGCACTTAGCGATATTGAAACGGACGACGAGCCACGCATCAATATGCACGATGATGAGTTGAATCGCGTATTGGGTGGCGGACTTGTGCCGGGATCTCTTGTCCTGATAGGCGGTGAGCCGGGAATCGGTAAATCCACGCTCGTCATGCAAACCGTACTGCACATGCCGGAAAAGAAAATCCTTTATGTGTCCGGTGAAGAAAGTGCACGACAGCTTAAACTCCGTGCCGACCGTCTCTCTAAAGCTTCCAGTGATTGCCTGATTGTTTGTGAGACTTCGCTCGAACAGATTTATGTGCATATCAAGAATACGAATCCCGATTTAGTGATTATTGACTCTATACAGACTATTTCCACCGAGAGTATCGAATCATCTCCCGGAAGTATTGCGCAAGTCAGAGAGTGTTCGGCATCTATTCTTCGTTTCGCGAAAGAAACGCATACGCCTGTGTTGCTGATCGGACATATTAATAAGGAAGGAAGCATTGCAGGGCCTAAAGTGTTGGAACATATCGTTGATACTGTTCTTCAGTTTGAAGGCGACCAGCATTATATGTATCGTATTCTGCGCAGCATCAAGAATCGTTTCGGCAGTACGGCAGAGTTAGGGATTTATGAAATGCGTCAGGATGGGTTGCGCCAGGTGAATAATCCTTCCGAGCTTTTGCTTAGTCAGGACCATGAGGGAATGAGTGGAGTGGCTATTGCTTCCGCTATCGAAGGGATCCGCCCATTCTTGATCGAGACACAGGCTTTAGTTAGCTCTGCTGTTTATGGAAATCCTCAACGTTCGGCAACCGGTTTCGATTTAAGAAGAATGAATATGCTGCTGGCTGTTCTCGAAAAACGTGTCGGATTTAAGCTGGCACAGAAAGATGTGTTCCTGAATATTGCCGGAGGACTGAAGGTGAATGACCCGGCTATCGACTTGCCGGTTATCAGTGCCATCCTTTCGTCCAATATGGACGCAGCCATTGAGCCGGAAGTTTGCATGGCGGGAGAAATCGGACTGTCGGGAGAGATACGTCCTGTGAATCGAATAGAGCAACGTATCGGTGAAGCCGAGAAATTGGGTTTTAAACGGTTCTTGTTGCCCAAATATAATCTGCAAGGGATTGACACTAAGAAACTGAAGATCGAGTTGGTTCCGGTGAAAAAGGTGGAAGAGGCGTTCAGGGCTCTATTCGGTTAGATTCACCACAGAGGACACTGAGGACACAGAGGAATAATGAACTAAATAATAAGTAATGATACAGGACATTAATGTCTTAACAAATAAAGTTTTAGGATTGGCTTTTGAAGTACATACCCAATTGGGAGCAGGTTTACTTGAAAGTACGTATGAGAGCTGTTTGTTTTACGAATTAAAAGAAAATAATATAAATGTGGAAAGACAAAAGAAACTACCCATAATCTATAAAGGAATTCAATTAGATACAGATTACAGAATAGATTTGTTGATAGACAATCAGCTCATTATAGAACTGAAAAGTGTTGAAGCACTACAACCTGTACATTCTGCACAATTACTAACGTACATGAAACTTAGTAACCTGAAATATGGATTATTACTAAATTTCAACGTACCTCATTTAAAACAAGGAATTAAACGTTTCATTCTATAAAATTAAACTCTGTGACCTCTGTGTCCTCTGTGGTGAAAAAATATGATACAAGAATACCAACTCCGCATCCTTCCCGAAATCGCAGCAAACGAACAGAAATTAAAGGAATATCTTTCTAAAGAAAAAGGTTTGAACCTGCGTGACATCACTGCTACCCGAATCTTGAAACGGAGCATCGATGCACGGCAGCGGACTATCTTCGTCAATCTGAAAGTACGGGCTTATATCCGTGAAATGCCTAAGGATGACGAATACGAACATACTATATATAATAAGGTAGAAGGAAAGCCGCAAGTGATTGTCGTGGGCGCTGGTCCCGGCGGACTATTTGCAGCCCTGCGTCTCATCGAACTAGGGTTACGTCCCGTTGTTATCGAACGCGGAAAAGACGTGCGCGAGCGGAAAAAAGATTTAGCACAAATCAGCAGGGAACACACGGTTGACCCGGAATCGAATTACAGTTTTGGCGAAGGCGGTGCAGGAGCTTATTCGGATGGAAAACTCTATACCCGGAGCAAAAAGAGAGGGAATATAGAGAAGATATTGAATGTATTCTGCCAGCATGGGGCTTCTACGGCGATATTAGTAGATGCGCATCCGCATATCGGGACAGACAAGTTGCCACGTGTCATTGAGAATATGCGGAATACCATCATTGAGTGTGGCGGAGAAGTGCATTTCCAAACACGAATGGAGGCATTAATTATCGAAAATGACGAAGTAAAAGGTATCGAAACAAATACAGGAAAGACTTTTCTCGGACCTGTGATACTGGCAACCGGACATTCGGCAAGAGATGTATATCGTTGGTTGGCTGCGAATCATGTGGCGATTGAAGCGAAAGGCATTGCAGTCGGTGTCCGTTTGGAGCATCCGGCAATGTTGATCGATCAGATACAATATCATAATAAGGAGGGACGAGGCAAGTATCTGCCTGCCGCAGAATATAGCTTCGTCACGCAAGTTGAAGGCAGAGGAGTGTATAGCTTCTGTATGTGCCCCGGCGGTTTCATTGTTCCTGCTGCCAGCGGACCGGAGCAAGTGGTAGTGAACGGAATGTCTCCTTCTAATCGTGGCTCGCGATGGAGCAATTCGGGCATGGTAGTGGAAGTGCAACCGGAGGACTTGATTAATGAAAAAGTAAAAGTGGATAATGGAGAATCGGTTGCGCAACGAAATGAACAGTTGCTGGCTCTTAATCCTAATCTAAATAGCACTCAACTTTCCGAAATCAATTCGCAACTGCTGTCCGTTCTCCACTTTCAGGAAGAACAGGAACGCCAATGCTGGTTGCAAGGAGGCAGAAGGCAGACAGCACCGGCACAGCGTATGCAGGACTTCACCCGCAAGAAGTTGAGTTACGACTTACCCGAATCTTCTTACAGCCCGGGATTGATTTCTTCTCCGCTTCATTTCTGGATGCCGGAGTTTATCAGCAAAAGATTATCTCTCGGTTTCCAGCAATTCGGACGTTACAGTCATGGCTTCCTCACTAATGAAGCGGTGATGATCGGCGTAGAGACACGTACATCTTCGCCTGTCCGCATCGTACGCGATAAAGAGACATTGCAACATACAACCATTCGCGGATTATTCCCTTGCGGAGAAGGTGCAGGCTATGCTGGAGGGATTGTTTCTGCCGGAGTGGATGGAGAACGGTGTGCGGAAGCGGTAGCCAATTATTTCAATCGTTAACTAAAACTACATGATAATGAATCATCAACCCGAAATAGCTATCATTGAATCCAACACCCTTACTTGCCTCGGTCTGAAAGGAATCCTAGAGGGAATGATTCCTATGGCAACCATACGTACCTTTCGCCAATTCAGTGAACTGATGGACGATACGCCGGATATGTATGCCCATTATTTCATTTCCGCGCAGATTTACGTGGAGCACAATGCTTTCTTTCTCCCCCGGAAACGAAAAACAATTGTATTGGCAAGCGACAGTCCGCAATTCCAACTGTCCGGCGTGCCTGTACTCAACATCCATGAATCCGAGGAAGAGTTGGTGAAAAACATATTAAAACTCCATCAACACGCCCACCACAACGGTTATCCGGTGAAAGACATGCCATCCATGCCTCCGGCACAGCCTCATCAGGAGATTCTATCTTCCCGTGAAATAGAAGTGCTCGTACTGATAACCAAAGGATTAATCAACAAAGAAATAGCAGATAAACTGAATATCAGCCTAACCACCGTTATCACTCACCGGAAAAATATCACCGAGAAATTAGGCATCAAGTCCGTCTCCGGACTGACTATTTATGCGGTAATGAACGGGTATATAGAAGCGGACCGAATCTGATTCACCACAGAGGACGCAGAGGACACAGAGGATAAAAAGGATAAAGAGAAAAACTTTCCACACTTTGTCCCAAAAACACTCAAACAGTCTGTATCAGAAAATGAGTGAAGATGTTACCTTCACTATACCCTCTGTGTCCTCTGCGTCCTCTGTGGTGAAAAACTGTAGTGAAACAAATCCTAATAAATGAGGATTGACCATTGTCTATATTTGCCGTTACTTTGCACCAGAAAAATGAACAGCAAATGAAGACAAAAAATATTATGATTGCCCTCATGCTCCTGACGACAGGGACAGCATGGGCGGAAGATTTCCCGAAAGACTCACTAAAAATAGTAGACATCGAAGAAGTGGTAGTGATTGCTACTCCAAAAGAGAATCGTAAATTGCGTGATCTGCCGGTAGCCGCCACTGTTTTATCACAAGATAATATGCGTGCCAATCAGGTGAACTCTGTGAAAAACCTGACAGGCATCGTCCCTAATCTGTTTATCCCCGATTATGGTTCCAAACTGACCACTTCCATTTATATCCGTGGAATCGGCTCACGTATCAACACTCCGTCCGTAGGACTTTATGTAGACAATATCCCTTATATCGACAAATCAGCTTTCGACTTCAACTATGCTGATATCGAACGTATTGACGTTCTCCGAGGACCACAAGGTACTCTCTACGGACGTAATACAATGGGAGGACTTATCAAAGTGCATACAAAATCGCCTTTCACTTATCAAGGTACTGATATCCGCATGGGAGCAGCAACTTACAATAATTATAATGTGTCACTCACCCACTATCACCGGACATCCGACCGCTTCGCTTTTTCTACCGGAGGTTTCTACGAACACACAGGTGGCTTCTTTGAAAATTCGGCAAGAAACAACGAAAAGGTAGACAAGAGCAATGCCGGTGGCGGACGTTTCCGTGGTATTTACCTGCCCACTTCGAACCTGAAAATAGATATGGCCCTTAGCTATGAATATAGCGATCAGGGCGGATATCCATATTACTATACCGGGATTACCCCCAGTGCGATAGCTAAAGCGAAAGAAAAGGGTAAAGAAATGACAGAAGACCGGGCAGATTATATCGGTAAGATTTCATATAACGACCGCAGCAGTTACCGCCGTGGATTGCTCAACTCCGGTGTTAACATCGAATATCAAGCCAACAACTTTATATTAAGTGCCGTGACTGGTTATCAGAACCTGAACGACCGCATGTTTCTCGATCAGGATTTCACAGAAAGAGATATTTTCAATATTGAGCAAAAGCAACGTGCAAACACCATTTCCGAAGAGATTGTGTTGAAAGCCAAACCCGGAAAAAGATGGCAGTGGGCTACGGGAGCTTTCGGATTCTATCAATGGCTGCATACTACGGGACCTGTTTTGTTTAAAGAAGAAGGAGTGAAGTCGGTCATTGAAAACAACGCCAATGCAGCTTTTGAAGAAGTATCTGCCAAACCCGGAGCTCCCACCATGGGGATGACTGTGCACAACCCGTCATTAAGCGTAGGAGGAACTTTCGACACCCCGACTCTTAGCGGTGCACTTTATCATCAGTCTACTTTCAACAACTTGTTCATAGAAGGCCTGTCCGTTACAGCCGGCCTCCGGCTCGATTACGAGAAAATCAGTATGAAGTATAATTCTCTTAGCACTCCTATCGACTTTGGTTTTGATTTTCACATGGCAATGGGCCCCACCCAAATCAACCTGTCCGATCAGAATATGAAAGCCCCGGCCTCTTTCGTTGGCAAGCTCTCTACTGATTATGTACAGCTTCTACCCAAATTTGCTATTCAATATGAATGGAAGAATCAAAATAACGTTTATGCCACCGTCACCCGGGGATATCGTTCGGGAGGATATAACATCCAAATGTTCTCTGACTTATCACAAACAGATTTGAAAAATTCGATGATGAATGCCATCAAAGAAAGTCCGACAATAGGGCAAGACCCCATTTGGGGAACAACCATTATTAAAATGATGGACCAAATGGTGCCTGCAAAAGAGATTGATGTAAAAGAGTCTACTACTTACAAACCCGAATATTCGTGGAACTACGAAGCAGGTAGCCACCTTACTCTATGGGAAGGCAGACTTTGGGCGGACGTAGCAGCATTCTATATGGATACCCGTGACCAACAACTCTCCCAATTTGCAGAAAGTGGTCTGGGACGTATCACGATCAATGCAGGAAAAAGTCGTAGTTATGGTGCAGAAGCAGCCCTTCGTGCCAGTGTGACAAAAGAACTTAGCCTGAATGTCAGTTACGGATATACGTATGCCACCTTTACGGATTATGTAATCACCGAAGAGCAAAAAGACGGCACTTTTAAAGTAACCGCAGATTATAATGGCAAATATGTTCCCTTCGTCCCCAAACACACCTTAAATATCGGAGGAGAATACGCCATTACCTGCAGTCCGCGCTCTATCTTCGACCGGGTTGTATTCCAAGCTAATTATAACGCTGCCGGACGTATCTACTGGACTGAACAAAACGATGTCAGCCAATCTTTCTATGGCACACTCAACTGGAGAACGAATCTGGAAATCGGTGACGCAATGATTAGTTTCTGGGCACGCAACTTCTTGAATAAAGAATATGCCGCCTTCTATTTCGAAACAATGAACAAAGGCTTCATGCAGAAAGGGCGCCCAATGCAATTTGGGGTAGATCTCCGCTGCCGATTCTAATCATTTTCACTCATGGAGATATTATTTAGTCATTTTATTGTCAGCCTGTCTCTTATAGTTTCTCTGTTCCATCAGGCACACGCGTCATTTGATAAGCGATACGCTCTGTCCCGTTCTTTACATAAATGATGCCACAGCGTTGAAAGCCATACTTCGTCAATATATGCTGCATGACTTTATTGTCCCGATGAGTATCTACCCGGAAATTGGGCCAACGTTCGAAGCACCAGTTCAAGCAGGTTTCCGATATCCCCTTCTGTTTTCCGTTCGTTGCCAGCCGATGAATCACTCCATAAGGTTCATTATTGAGCCATGTTCCTTCATAAATCTGTTGATAAGTAGGATCTTCTCCCAAGATAAAACAAAAAGTCCCCAAGATTTCTCCCTGTTCATCTATGCAGACAAAGCTATGTCCATCCTCAATTTCCTGACGAATCAACACTTCAGAAGGATAACCGTCAATCCATTGAGTAGTATTTCCGGTTGCACGCATAAAGGCACGGGCATAGTCATAAATCTCCATCACTAAAGGGAGATCTTTTATTTCGGTAGATCTGATTTCCATCATTTGAAAAGTTATTCAAGAATAAAACAGATAATAAAATTACTCATTGATAGCTCCACAATGGAGGCATACACCTTTTTGCTTCAACTTTTCCCCACAACGCCCACAACGATACTTATACCCAATGTTCCGATGGACTTTCTTCGCAAAAACCAACATAAAAAAGGCAAGGAACAGATAACCGATATAAATATGTGTCATCAGGATAAAGAAGAAATAGCAGAAAATACAACAAGACATCAACCCCAGCAGATAAAAGATAGCTGCAGCGGGAGTCAACTGTCGGAACAAATCATCCAGCACCGCCAAAGCGACTATCAAAAACAACCAAATACTCAACAAAAAGACAGAGAGAATAAAAGGAACTTTGAACGGCGACAAAGTAGGACTGAAATAAAAATGCTCCCACGTTTCCGGCACAAAGACCTGCATCGATTCGTAAATCGTTGCACTGAAAGCCATCAACAAACAGAGAAATAACGGATAAACACTATCTATATCATTAAAATAGACCATCTGCAACTGCTTTCGACGAAAAGCACGAAACAGATATACACCGACGAATAAAGCGAAGATGATAATGAAATAAGAAGCATGCGTATCACTGAAAAGATAAATGGCCTGCGAAATACTATCAGTCGGCACAAATGACTTCTTGAGTTCTTTTTCACGTATCCATCCCTGTTCATCCTGCGTATGAGCCAGCTTCACCCAAACACTGTCTACACTATCGGCAGGGTGAACCGCAAACTCTGCCACCACTACCCTATCCCCTTTATTCAACTGAATAAAAGTATCTTTTATCGGAAGACATTCCAAAGAGATGGAATCATCGACTACTTCCAGGTTGGTATTCCATGTATAATGCCGTTCATACAAGTAAGTCAACGAGTCTTTTGTCTTCTTCAACAGTTCTTCCGAATCCAAAGCCGGTGCTTTATAATAACAAGATGAGAGCAAAAGTAAACATAGTAGGAGGTTCATCACTGTTTTCATCACTGTTTTCACCACAGAGGACGCAGAGGACACAGAGGATAAAGAGAGTAAAAAGGGTAAAGAGAAAAACTTTCTACACTTTTTCCAAAAAACACTCAAACAGTCTGTATCAGAAGAATGAGTGAAGATGTCACCTCCACTATACCCTCTGTGTCCTCTGCGTCCTCTGTGGTGAAAATTGTGAATAATGATTCTCATTGAGCCGCTTTTACTTTCATTTGACAATTCTTACAATCAAACTCCAGACGAAAACGTTTGCCATCATTTGACACCAGGTAATAGGGTTCTTTATAAGGTGAACGCACCCGTTGATGGATGGGACACCATCCCATACTGTAACGCAAACAATGTTTGCAGAACATCAGTACCGCATCTTCCACCGCTTCTTTTTCGTAAGCCGCTGCTACCTGTTGAACCCCATGCTCCTGATAGAAAGAGGCTGCACGAGTATTCATGACATTCCCCAAATAGGTTAGCGTCGTTTGTGGAAAAGCATGATTGGTTGGCTTCCATACCGACAATTCCTGACGGTAATTGATTCGACGGGCAGTTATTAACCGGTCGATTGCCTGCCGACGAAAATCGGCTAATACCGAAGCCGGCAGAAACCAATTGTCGGTAAAAGAAATTTCTATGTCTTTTGCTGCGAAAGGCGTATTCCCCAATTTGGACAGTTGCGTTTTCAGGTTGTCCGTCTGCGGAGTCCGGGCCGGCTCTTTCTCACGTGGAAGGGTGATTGTGATGCTATTATCATCTTCGTCAGTCAATGTCAAAGAGAAACCGGAATGATGGTCGGCAAGCAACATTCGTACTGCGATTTTCCTTTCGGCAGACTTACGGGAAAGCACTCGTTCAAATTCCTGGTCGAAATTACGATACAATGTGGTACGAGGCTTGATGCGAGGCATTTCCTGTAGATACAGTTTGTTACTGTCCACCCGGTTGATGCGGAATCCCTGTAAACGTCCCTGTTCGTCAATATAACAAACACCGTCTCCATTGTTAAAAGATTTAAGTCCCGCAACCGTCAGATAATTGCCGCGAATCTCCTTCACAGTCCCCATCTCCTCGCCCAACGACTTGGGAGTGTCGAAAGAGAAAATCTCTTTGTCACGTCCATGCAGGAAATAATGTGTGAATCCACGGCTGAAACTCTTATCCAGTTGCGGCTTAAACTCGAAATTGCACGTACCCGAAGAAGCCCTTACATATTCCGGACGACGGGCAAAGATGGCATCCAGCTTCTGACGATAAGCGGCCGTTACATTCTTCACGTAAGAAACGTCTTTCAGCCGCCCTTCTATCTTGAACGAGGAAGCTCCGGCATCCAGCAATTGCTCCAGTTCGTCACTTTGATTCATATCTTTCAGGGAAAGCAGATGTTTGTCTTTGACAATCACTTTCCCGTCCGCGTCTACCAGACTAAAAGGTAACCGGCAGAATTGCGCACATTCCCCCCGGTTGGCACTACGACCGAAACAGGCTTGGCTGACATAGCACTGCCCGCTATAGCTGACACAAAGTGCCCCATGTACGAATACCTCTAAAGGCACCTCCGGACAATTTTCGTGTATCTTCTTTATTTCACGCAACGATAGTTCACGCGCCAGGACTACTTGCCGGAAACCCGCCTCCCAAAGGAACTTTACTTTTTCCGGTGTACGGTTGTCCATTTGTGTACTGGCATGAAGCGGTATCGGAGGAAGACTCAACTTCGTGATCCCCATATCCTGCACAATCAGTGCGTCTACGCCAATCCGATAAAGTGCATGAATCATCTCCTCCGTCTCTTTCAACTCTTCTTCTTTCAGAATCGTATTGACCGTGACATAAATACGTGCATGATACAAATGGGCATGCTGCACCAATGCTTCAATATCTTCCAATGAGTTCACAGCCGCCGCACGGGCACCGAACTTCGGAGCACCGATATATACTGCATCTGCCCCATGATTGATTGCTTCAATGCCACATTCCAGGTTTTTCGCCGGAGCGAGAAGTTCTATTTTACGCTGCTTTATCATTGAATATCGTTGATGTTGTAAGGTGTTTCCTGATAAACGAAGTAGTTCAGCCAATTGGAGAACAACAAATTGGCATGAGCACGCCAACGTACCAACGGACCTTTTTCAGGATCATTGTCTATATAATAATTGCGGGGCATCTCTATCGGCAAGCCTTTATCGAGATCGCGACGGTATTCCGTGTCCAGTGTCAGCGGAGAATATTCGGAGTGTCCCGTGACAAAGAATTCACGGCCACCTCGTGCCATTGCCATATAGACACCGGCATCTTCCGATTCGGAAAGCAACGTCAATTCCGGAACTTTCAGAATGTCTTCCCTGCGCACTTCCGTATGACGGCTATGCGGCACATAAAAACAATCATCAAAACCACGGAAGATGGAGTGGAAAGGTTCCAATACCCGATGTTCAAAAATGCCGAACATCTTCTCTTTCAACGAATATTTAGGAACTCCATAATGATGATACAATCCGGCTTGTGCAGCCCAGCATATATATAAGGTAGAAGTGACATGCGTACGTGCCCAATCAAAGATTTCCGTAATCTCATCCCAATAGGTCACCTCCTCGAAGTCCATCTGTTCTACAGGAGCTCCGGTGATAATCATACCATCATACTTCTCGTGACGCATCTGGTCGAAATCCGTATAGAACGTTTTCATGTGTTCTATCGGCGTATTCTTTGACGTGTGGCTCTTGATCTTCATAAATGAAATCTCCACCTGAAGAGGTGTATTGGAGAGTAAGCGCACCAAGTCTGTTTCCGTTGTAATTTTCAACGGCATCAGATTCAGAATCACAATCCGTAGCGGACGAATATCCTGTTGCGTAGCGCGGGAAGTGTCGATCACAAAAATATTCTCTTCCTTCAAAAGCTCTATCGCAGGTAGTTTATCGGGTAAATTTAAAGGCATAATCGCTATATATTAGTAATTTGAGTGCAAAAATACGAAAAATATAGCAGATTATAGGGAGGTAGCTTATTTAGAAGACGTACAAATTAAGTCAATTTAAACATAGAAGCATAACAACCAATCAATAAAAGCCTTATTTTTGCCGGAGAAATTAGTACTAATAATTTAAATCTTAGAAAAATGGCATACGTAATTAGTGACGATTGTATTGCTTGCGGAACTTGCATTGACGAGTGTCCGGTAGAAGCTATCTCTGAAGGTGATATCTATTCTATCAACCCAGATGTATGTACTGAATGTGGTACTTGTGCAGACGTTTGTCCGTCTGAAGCAATTCATCCGGCTGAATAATACAAGTTACAAAAAGAGTATAGGCTGCTTTCTACGGAAGGCAGCCTTTTTTATTGCTCTTTCTTCACCACAGATTACACAGATTAATTCACAATCAAATGGATAGAAAAGTTCCTTAAACAAAAAATCACCCTTACTGCATACTGTAGTAAGGATGATTTTATTAATCTTAGATTTTTCAGACAGACAATCTCTTTTCAATCTGTGTCAATCCGTGTAATCTGTGGTGAACTCTTATTTCAACTTAGCCAATGCTTCTTTGATACGACGGATAGCCTCTACGATATTTTCATCGCTTGTAGCATAACTCATACGGATACATTCAGGAGCACCGAAAGAGGCACCACCTACACAAGCCACGTGAGCTTCTTCAAGCAGATACATTGCCAAATCATCTGAATCTGCAATCTTACGTTCGCCGTTGCTCTTTCCAAAGAATGCGTCGCATTTCGGGAACAGATAGAAAGCACCTTGCGGAACGTTTACCTCAAATCCCGGAATTTCCTTAGCCAACTTCACAATCAGGTCACGGCGGCGTTGGAATGCTTTCTGCATTTCTTTTACCGGTTCTTGTGTTCCTGTATATGCAACTTCAGCCGCTTTTTGAGAAACAGAACAAGGACCTGAAGTGTACTGACCTTGCAACTTGTTGCAAGCTTTTACAATCCATTCCGGACCGGCAATGAACCCGATTCTCCATCCTGTCATAGCGTAAGCCTTGGATACACCGTTTACAATCACTGTACGTTCCTTCATCTCTGGAAACTGAGCGATACTCTGATGCGCACCGATATAATTGATATGTTCGTAAATCTCGTCAGCGATTACTATCACCTGCGGATGTTTAGCCAATACAGCTGACAATCCTGCCAATTCTTCTTTCGTGTATACAGAACCTGTCGGATTAGACGGAGAACAAAGAATCAATGCTTTCGTCTTCGGAGTGATAGCTGCTTCCAGCTGTTCAGGAGTAATCTTGAAATCTTGTTCGATACCTGCCGAAACAATTACGGGAGTACCTTCTGCCATTTTCACCATTTCCGGGTAGCTAACCCAGTAAGGAGCCGGTACGATGACTTCGTCACCCGGATTTACCAATACAAGAATTGTATTACAAACAGATTGTTTGGCACCATTGGCACACGAAATTTGAGCGGCTGTATATTCCAGACCGTTTTCTTTTTTCAGTTTCTCAACAATAGCATTGCGCAAAGCCGGATAACCCGGTACCGGAGAGTAACGAGAAAAGTTATCATCTATGGCTTTTTTCGCAGCTTCTTTGATGTGGTCAGGAGTATTAAAATCCGGTTCTCCTACACTTAAGTTAATAACATCAACACCCTGTGCCTTGAGCTCGTTGCTCTTTTGCGACATGGCAAGCGTCGCCGATGGCGACAAGCTGTTCAAGCGATCTGACAATTGATTCATTTTGTATCTATTTTATTATTATTGAGTGAAAATCGTTGCAAAATAAGCTATAACATTTGATATATGAAAACAAATTAATGATTTACTTATTAAAATGTAAAGTATGCCCCATTCTTTCTTTCTTTGTTCGCAAGTATCGTTCATTATACGGATTAGGGACTGTTTCAACAGGTACATTTTCTACTATCTCCAATCCGTATGCTTCCAAGCCAACACGTTTCACCGGATTATTTGTCAAAAGTCTCATTTTGTGTACTCCCAGCTCACGAAGGATTTGTGCGCCTACTCCATAATCGCGTTCATCGGCAAGGTGTCCCAAACAAATATTCGCGTCAACAGTATCCATACCGTCTTCCTGCAGTTTATAGGCTTTCATCTTTTCCATCAGACCGATGCCACGTCCTTCCTGATTGAGGTAAATCACCACCCCTTTTCCTTCTTTTTCGATCATTTCCATCGCTTTATGCAGCTGCTCGCCACAGTCACAACGCTGTGAGCCAAGAATATCTCCAGTAGCACAAGAGGAGTGGACGCGTACCAAGATGGGCTCGTCTTCATTCCATGTTCCTTTAAATATAGCCATGTGCTCCAATCCGTTTGATTTCTGGCGGAAAGGAATCAGGCGGAACTTTCCGTGTTCGGTAGGCATATCAACTTCTACTCCTTTTTCTACAATGGATTCCTGTTTCAGGCGATAAACGATCAGGTCACGGATAGAAATCAATTTCAATCCGTATTGGTCTGCCATCTGACGGAGTTCGGGCAAACGTGCCATTGTTCCGTCCTCACTCATGATTTCCATCAAGGCACCTGCGGGGTAAAGTCCTGCCAGACGAGCCATATCAATCGTAGCTTCTGTATGTCCGGCACGGCGAAGTACTCCTTTTTCTTGCGCATACAACGGATTGATATGTCCGGGACGCCCGAAAGTAGCCGGTGTAGAAGTCGGATCGGCCAACGCCTGAATAGTAGCGGCACGGTCGGAAGCGGAAACACCTGTTGTACAGCCTTCCAGTTTGTCAATAGTAACCGTGAAAGGAGTTCCCAACACGGAAGTATTGTCACTTACCTGATGTGGTAAGTCCAACTCCTTGCAACGAGACACTGTGACAGGTGCACAAAGTACGCCACGTGCATGTTTCAACATGAAATTTACTTTTTCGGGAGTTATCTTTTCAGCTGCAATTATCAAGTCGCCTTCGTTTTCGCGGTCTTCATCATCCACTACTATGACAAACTTGCCTTCTTTGAAGTCGGCAATCGCATCTTCTATTCTATCCATTTTAATAGTCTCTTTCATAACACTTATTTATTGATTTTCTGTATGATGAATTGAATTTGTTCATTGTTCTTTATAATCCGTTCCATATCCTTAGCCAGACGAACGCGGAACGCCCAAATGCGGAAATAGAAAAACAAACCGATAGGGAAAATGACTCCGGCTACCAGATTCAACCAATATATATGGAACGGGCGCACATGAGCAGAAACGGAAATAACCGGATAATTGTTTAATGCACCGATCAAAGTGGCAGATTTCGTATTGGACATTTCTTCAACCAACGCTTCCAGCTTTTCATTGATTACCATCACCTCGTTATCATCCTCATTCGCCATCCATAACTTAAAGTAATTCGGTGCTTTTTCCAATCGTTTCTTGGCGGCATACGCTTTACACTCTGCCGAGAGTTGTTCCAAATCATCAGCCAGACGTGCGTAATCAGGATCATGAATAATCACTTCTTTCTTAAATATATGGCGCACACTACGAATTCCCACAATCTTTTTAAACCAGTTGATATAGGCATCTGCATTAAGCACCACAGAGTCTTTATTCGATTTATAAGTAAGGAAGATTCCTAACGGGGCAAGGACTGCGCTACTTGTCCACATCCCCATCCAAACAATCCACTTACCGTCGCGGGCCATTTTATATCCTGTATTATCAATGATATAGTAAATGATAAATACCAACACTGACACGATGACCGGCATTCCCAAACCTCCTTTACGGATAATACCACCCAACGGAGCTCCGATAAAGAAGAACAGCAGACAAGAAAGTGAAATCGTTATCTTCTTATGCCATTCCGTTTTATGTTTCCGAATATTATAATCATTGTTCTCCATCGTGAATTTCTTGAACCCAAGATCACTAGCCACATTCTCCGCACGACTGACAGCAGAAGAAATCACCTTCTGTTTCTGCGTTAAAGAGGCTACTTCGTAAA
The DNA here is from genome assembly GCA_948742525.1 of Bacteroides caecimuris. Lineage (GTDB taxonomy): Bacteria > Bacteroidota > Bacteroidia > Bacteroidales > Bacteroidaceae > Bacteroides > Bacteroides caecimuris_A. Next base: position 30,242 of record CAPYSS010000034.1, read on the forward strand.
GGCTATCTACATTATATTCATGAATATCCGCCTTTTCTATTTTGACCGTATCTTCTTTTGTCAATCCATAAGAAGGACGGAAAGTTCCTTCTGACACTTCCTTGTAATACTGTCGTCCGATACTGTCTCCCACAACCGTCATCGAGTCAATGGAACTCTGCAACTTCGCCATGTCTTTAGCACTGGACTGCTTACCCATAATCTCACCATCAACCATATTGAAATCGGAATTAAACTCAATAATGGTATGTTTTTCCCTGAATTCTTCGCGTCGATAAGGCACATTCTCCGATTTCATACTTTGAGCTTTCAGATTCTCAAATAAATCTCCGTTATACAAATGCAACCAAAGATGCTGTTTATCCGCAGTCATCTCCAAACGCCCGGAATCAGCATATATAATACGTGCTTTCTCAAAGCCATCTTTCATACTATAAATCAGCACATCATATAGCATACCGGTCTTCCGGTTCTTCTTAGCTACCTTTAAATTATAGTCCTTGATTTCAGAATAGAAAACTCCTTCCGGAATGTCCAACTCCGGAGATTTTTGTTTCATCGAAAGGATCAGGGTTCCCAGTTTAGCCTGGGCGATAGGACCTACTACATTTTGGAAATAGAATGAGACGCCGACAAGCCCGCAAACGAAGAAAGCAAGCGGACGCATGATTTTAAGGAGAGAAATACCTGCGGCTTTCATAGCGAGCAATTCATAACGCTCACCAAAGTTACCGAAAGTAATCAAAGAAGCCAGTAGCACTGCCAATGGCAACGATACTGGCACTAATGTCAACGCGGAATAAAAGAAGAATTGAGCCATTACGCTCATCTCCAACCCCTTTCCGACCAATTCGTCTACATATCTCCACAGGAACTGCATCATGAATATGAACAGACAGATGAAGAATGTACCAATAAAGAGCATCAAAAAACTCTTTACGATGAATATATCTAATTTCTTTATGCGTAGCATCTTAATAGGTTCGTGCAATTAAGATGCAAAATTAGCACAAAAAAAGGAGCATCGAAAATTTTTAGTTGAAAGTTAACTAAAAACCACAAGTTCTTCTTAATTTAGCTACTTGTGACTCCCACAATTCTTTCATATCATCTACTTCATCCGGTTCTGCGAAATCAGTTATTTCAAGCACATAATCACTAGTCAGCTCATTATAAATCATCTTGATTTCAAAATAATCGCGTTCGTTTTCATCATCCAGCCAACGGAAGCGAATAAAAGAGAAAGAGCGAATAGCAATAATCTCTGCTTTCCTCAGCTCTGTCTTCCCCCAATAGAACTCTACTATTTTATCGTCAGAAATAACTTTGTCGGCAAACCAGTCCTCCAACCCAGTCGGTGTACTTATAGCTGACCAAAGAATATTTTTAGACGTTGCATTCAACAAATACTCCAAATGAATCTTTTCCTTTTTCATAGCAATTTCGAATTATTTTACGTGTACCAAGATAAATACTTTTTTCTAAATACATCGCATAAATCAGACACTTTATTTAATTATTCTTTCATTATCGGACCTCAAACTCCCTGTTTATAGGGGAAATTGATACCCTTCTTAAAGAAAAAACACAAAAAAGTTATGAATTGTTTTGGAGATTATAAAAAAACATCTATCTTTGCACCCGCAATCGAGAAACGATGGCGGGATAGCTCAGCTGGTTAGAGCGCATGATTCATAATCATGAGGTCCCCGGTTCAATCCCGGGTCCCGCTACTAAGCCGAAAGGCTTGTAAATTAGGCAATTAGGAGGCTTCCACTCTTGGTTGTCTTTTTTGTTTATAAGGGCATTTGCACAGATTTTGCACAAATTTCGATGTAAAACATTGATAATCAATGAAATCGTAAGATAATTCTACTTTAAAATCTCTTTCTTCTGTTTTCTTTTCGTTGCTTGGCTTTTCTTAACGGTAATGTTCGAGATAAGACTTAAGATGTCCAATGATGAGGCTTGAATCACAATAAAATCATTCTCAAATGATTTTATTGCACGAAATCTTGCACAAATGAATATGAGAAAAGAGATAAGCTACACACCGGTAATTACCTCTTTTCATCGCGATAAAATTGAGTAAGAAGTACATATCTTACAATTTTCTTGTTTTCATGTAATATTACTATCGACAACCAGCTTTCAAGCAAAAGCACTTTCAAACAGATTAAGCATATTCAAGTTATAAAGTCATACCTCATAAAAGAACATCTCACCATTAAGTGATTTGATAATCGACTTTCAA
>CAPYSS010000035.1:0-29342 GCA_948742525.1 Bacteroides caecimuris
TCATTGTGATTATCATACACCTGTCTTGTTTCCTTTTCAGACGATTGTTCCATCATAGACATAAATAAAGGTATTCGTTATTTCTTGATTAAATTGGCAAGAGAGGCAATCATCATACCCAAAGAGCTGAAAGAGGTGGCATATCCCAGAATTTCACCCATATTAGTACGCTTCTTCGATCTGCTGGGAACAATGATCTCACAACCAGGCTCGATTTGTTTCTTACCGCTACCCTTAACCTTAGTCACCTGACCATTCATGTAAACGATGAACTTCTTGCTCTTCTTCGCATTGTCAGCATAACCACCAGCCTGATTCAAATAATAATCGATATGCTTACCAGATATATAAGAAACGGTATTAGGAACCATCACAGCACCATTGATCTTAACCGTATTGGTACTTTTGGGAATAAAGACAACATCACCCTCACGCAAGACTATGTCAGCCGTGCTACCCGGATTAGCCAAAGCTTTCTCCAAGTCAATACCAACAGTAAAATGGTCTTCCACATGAATATCCAAAGAATCCATCATAGCCTCACCCAACTGACGGCTCATTAAGCGAAGCACATCTTCCATACGTTTCTTCTCACCCTCAGTGGCTACACGGGTCAACTTGGCACCACGCAGGTAAGCGTTTTTGGTGGAACCGCCGGCTTTGCGGATCAAATCGGAAAGACGTTCCGTACGGCTGGTCATCGCATAAGAGCCTTCGAACAGGATTTCACCTTCAACGGATACATTCTGTTGAGCCTGATAGCCCGGGCTGCGGCGAACATAAACCTCATCGTATGGTTGAAGCACAAAACCCGGTGTACCGTCGACGACAAAGCCTTCTTTCAGGGAGAATGTATACGTCCGGCCGATAGTATCATTATCCGCTGTACTATAGGGATTCCTGATTCTGCGAGAGACATCCACACGGACTACAGAAGCGGCTTCACGCAAGCCTCCTGCCTGAATGATCAGGTCTTCAAGCGTCATGTTGTCAGCGTACGGATAGGAATCCGGTTTTGCCACTTCGCCATGGATGACAACATCCCCCCTGTCTTCCAGATCATGGATGCTCGGAATATAAAGAATGTCGTTTTTCGTCAGGATAATATTTTGGGAAGTACCATCCATGATGGCTTTAATGTCAACAGGGACAACTTCAGTAGTGAGGTCCTCACGCTGGCGATAAAGGACGGCACGGTTCAGGAAAGCATCACCCGTCAAGCCTTGGGCTTCGTTCACCAGTTCGCGGACCGTATTCAGTCTGCCGTTGAGCTGGTAGATGCCGGGGCGGTAAACGGCACCACGGATTTCAAGCTTATTAGTGAAGCGGTTGAGGATGGCCTCGGCGGTCACGACATCACCGTTACGCATTTTATAGACACTATAGTCAAGGTCTTTGACCGTGTTCACTTCATACTCCTGGCCGTTTTGGCGTACCACGCGCAAAGAACGGGTGTAGGCGTCGGCGTCAAAGCCACCGGCGTAACCGATAAGGGTGGACAGGTTCTCGTCCTTCTTCATCTCGAAACGCATCGGGCGTTTCACTTTCCCGTCGATCTTGACCAGGACCTCATAGGCGGGGACAATCACCACATCGCCTTCCTGAAGGCGGATGTCATCCTGGATGTTGCCTTTCATGATGAACTGGTAGACGTCGATCGTGGCGATGTTTTTGCCGTTACGAACCAGCTGGACATTGCGGAGGCTGCCTATGTCGCTGACTCCACCCGCACGGTAAAGCGCATGGAAGACAGTAGAGAAGGAAGAAAGGGAGTAAGTGCCCGGCTGGACCACTTCACCCATCACATTGATCTGGATAGTACGGATGCCGCCCAGAGTCAGACGGATGTCGGAAGTGGGGTCGTCCGTATTATCAAGACCATTATATATCTTGTTTAATGTTCGCTTGAGATAGTCATTGGCTTCAGCAATAGTCATACCGTTCAGGTTGACGGGACCGATTTTCTGGATGTTGATCGTGCCGTCAGGGGAAATCTGTTGGCGGATCGTGTTCTGGCTGGCTCCCCAGATGTCGATGATCACTTCATCACCCGGACCGAGGCGGTAATTCAAAGGGGTGGCGATGTTGACACTGGGTTCAAAAGTCAGGTTACGGGTATTGAAGATGTTGCGTCCGAAAACCTGGTTGCTACGGGCAAGGTCCTCAGTGCCAGGACGGTCTTCCAGTATATCGGAAGTGTTCTCGTCCATCTCTTCACGAAGGCGTGATTCATTGACATCCGTACCGGCAGCGTTGGAGGCATTGACATTGTTCTGTTGCTCATAGAGCTGCTTCACACGCATGGCCTGTTCCTTGGTCACGCCTTTGCGTGCCAGTTCGGAGGCGAGTTGCTTTTGTTCTTTTCCCTGCTTGATCCCCTCTTTGACATACTCCAATACCTGGGAATCGCTCATGGTTTGAGCCATCAAAGGAGAAAAAACTCCCAACAGCAGAATAAATAAAAATACGTTAAAGTTTTTTTGTGTCGTCATTACTAATCTTTATGGGTTCTACATAACCGATTGGCATATCTACACAAGCACAGCCAAGCATATTTAAACGAACGGCAATCTTACTCTTCCCCCCGACGGTCACGAGTTCGCCGACAAGGCCGCTCAAAGGGCCTTTGATCACACGGACTTTCTCGCCACGCGCCAATGGAGTATCATTCATACAGACTGCTTCTTCGGAATAATCGAGCATGAAACGGAAACGGGCCATCTGCTCGTCAGGAATAACGGCAGGAGCGCTTTCACCACGCATCACCATATAACGGCTGACAGTGGAGAAGCTAAGGACTTCCATACGCTCCTTGGGAGTGACATGGACAAAAACCATCATGGGAAGCAAGACGGTGTCAACCACCTTCCGACGGTCGCTCCATTGATGGATCTGCTGCTGGACGGGAACAAAAGAATCAATTCCCATCTTGGACAAACGTTCGGCAACCTTCTTCTCGTGATGCATACGAACGAGTGCCACATACCAGCGTTTTGAGTGTGCTACGCCTTCCCCTGTCCCACTTATAGGCCCGGCATTTACTGATTTTGATTTACTTAAAATCATATTTTTTTACCCCATGTTATTCCGTTACTTCTTAGGTAACGGATAATACACATATAGGATACACATAGCAGTGTAAAAAGGAAAAAAATCGATTATGAGGGAATATAAAAGCGGATACCTAACATTCAATATAATACTTTTTTGAATTTAGGTAATAAAAATTCCTTGAGCATGAAAACGTTATTTTTCATGCTCAGATAGATTCATGTTGCATATTTTAGAGAAAAAGGAAAAAAAGAAGTTTTTTGCTTGTTTGCTATTAATATTTTTACCTATCTTTGTAGCGAATATATTTCCGTTACCTAAGAAGTAATACCAGCATTAAATCCCTAATCTATAATGCTTTAACAATATTAATCAGAACATTTTAAAACTACATACGTAAGAATAATTCAATTTATTAACTTTTGTTCTTTCTTCCAATTCGAAACCCTTTAAATATATCTGTGTTGTTTTAATAGATTTGTGCCCTAATGATTCGCTAATCATCTCGATAGAAACACCTCTGTACTTGGCAGTCGTAGCCCAAGAATGGCGGAGCGTGTAAGACGTGACGGATGAAGATATCCTTAATTTTTTGGACAGGCTTTTCAAGTCATTATTGAAACGTCTCAAGGCTGACTGATATTCACGATAGGCCTCCTCTTCGTCTCTCTTGTATGCTCCGCTTAATATCCGAAAAAGATAATCTGGATAATCAGGACTCCGGGCATCGTTTTTATTGTACAATCCCCCGATTGCATTGTGCGCTGACTCCAACACTTCTATACTCATAGGAGTACCAGTCTTGAGACGATTGTACTTTAAAAGACCTTGTTTCAAATTGGATTTTTCCAGATGGGCCAAATCAGAAAAAGGCATTCCACAAAACTGAAATAACAGATTGGCAATAGCCTGTGTCCGGCGAAGTTTTTCCGATTGAGGATCTTTGTTTAGTAGCATGTGAAGTTCACCGATCGGGATGGCTTTCTTCTGACGTGTGTCTACCCCGGTAAATACCTCTCGGAACAAGCCATGTACATAAGGAGCCTGATGCGTATCGACTCCGCGATTGTAGATACTACGAAGCATACGCATATACGTAGAAATCGTATTAGGCTTCAAACGGGAAGCCAACAGATAATTGCTATACCTCTTGAGAGTTTCGCGGTTTATCTTACTAAACGTAATGGATTGGGTCCCACAAAACCGCGAAAAAGAACGAATAGCGTGTTTATACACGTGGGCCGTAGAATAACGCCCCTCTTGTCGCAAACAATTGATGTAATTGTTTGCGCAAATGGTAAATCGATTTTTTTCCATAAATTATAACTTATCTCATAAGTGTTATTAAAAAAACGTGCGGAATATAGTAAGATTATAGATAAAATGAAGCACAATTTTAAATTTAGTCACTGTGCCAGATGGAAAATCGAATAATTCCTAAAAAAAATAAGTGAAGCCATGCAGTATTTTCAATAACCGTGCATTTAACTTATAAAAGAGGAAAAAGAAAATCAAACCATATATCATTAAAATCTATAACCTGAGCTTAACAAGTGAAGTGGGGAAAAATAAAAAAAGAGAGAGAGTTTTTAGAACAAGATCCCCAAGAATGAAGAATCCCTGCCAATTTTCGAGTTGGCAGGGATTCATTTCAAGAATAAGGAGTAAACAAATCACCCATACTACAGATCGTTGTAGTATGGGTGATTTCATAAATTTACTTGCAGTATTTGGTAATCAACTCATCGACATTCGGATCACCCAGTTCTTTCGCTTTCTTAAAGTTGCCGCAAGCTTCATCTGTTTTCTTCAACTGTATCTGGCAAAGCCCCAGCAAGCGGTAAGCCTCGGCATATTTAGGATCAGCCTTCAGTATATTATTCAAAATCTGAATAGCTTCTTCATAACGTCCTACACGCAGGTTTACCACTGCATGTTCCGCCTGATAGGTCAGGTCTGTCGGATTCATTTCGACTGCTTTAGCTATGTCGTCCAAGGCACGTTGGAATTGGCGTGCTTTCAAAGCGGCCTGTTCGCGATAGTAATAGAATACGTCGTTCACTTCTCCTTTGACTGCCGTATGATAAGCATCATAATCGAGCATCGCATTGCGTGGTTGGCCGGCATTCATGTTCATCTGCGCACGTTCCAACAGATATGGAGCAAAATCTGCTGTGATCGGTTGCGGGCAGCGGGCAATACAACTATCCATTAAAGCTACGATTTCTTTCGGGTCACCTTTCACCAATTCCTTCGTCTTGGCAGCACTAAAGAAAGTGGCCGGAGAAGCAATGTTGCTGGCATTTACCTTTTCATAAGCTGCCAAAGCACCGGCATAATCTTGCTGGGCAAACAGTATATCGCCTTCCATTTGAATATAAATAGGCAGCGGATCAATAGCGATTGCCTGACGAACATTCTGCAAAGCAGTATCATACGTCCAGTTTTTATACGTTTTTTCCGGCTTCGACAATTGATAAGCATATATCAGCTTACCTATATTATAATATACATCATCTTTTTTCTGGGCCACTTTCAAAGCTTGATTAAAGTCGGCAACTGCTTTATCATACCAAGTCTGATCGTCTTTGCCTTTAGCTGCATAATAATTGGCACGACGAAGATAGCCATCCGCATTGGCAGGAAACTGACGGATAAAATCATCCAACAGCTTTTCGTAATCGTCGCCCGACAGGCTCGAAGATGCCATAAACAAGTACACTAATGCTTGGTCTTCCGTTTCAGGCAGACCTTTCCGGATGCCAATCTTTTTCAAAGCAGCGTCTCCCAAAGAAAGAGCACTGATTTTCTGCGACATGGCAAAAGCTGCTCCTGCGGCATAGCAAGTAGTCACCGTATCGACACCGGATGATTTCTGCGCAATACCAAACACCTGACCTTCGGCATTCATCACCGGACAGCTCACCATTTTATCTTTCATCTGCATACCTAATGTATAGTAATGATACTCTCCGGCTACTTTGGAAACATCTTTCACCTTGCCAGTAACGCAAGCGATACTTTTTTGTGTAGAATAAGGAAGCATCCACGCATCGGCTCCCACTGCCGGAGCTGTTTTAGCCACCATCAGCGCAGGCACTTTCTTCTCGGTGATAGCCACACGGAACTTAATGACATCATACATATCATTCGCCCCAAGTATCAAGCTAACCGGCATCTGCTTGCCTTCGGCAGTGATTACCACCGCACGTTCGGCTCCTTTAAAAAGCGTATAATCTGATAAAGCCAATCCGTCTTCAGACACAAAAAATCCGTTTCCGGTATTCAGCATTTTATCATTCTTATCATAAGTCACCACAGAGAAGACTGCACGTTTTGCCTTCTCTACCCATTTGGGAGTTTGCGCCATGCTTCCCTGTATCAGGAAGAAAAGCAGCAAAGGTAGAATTAAAATCTTCTTCATATCAGTCATTATTTCTTTGTTTCACAGCTTCGTAAACCAGGATACCGGCAGCCACGGAAACATTCAAAGATTCGATAGTGCCCAGCATCGGGATTTTCACCCATTCGTCGCAGAGCGCAAGGTTATCATAAGAAACTCCTGTATCTTCCGCTCCCATGATGATGCACAGCGGTCCTGTATAATCGGCTTTTGTGTAGTCATAATCTCCTTTTTCGGTAGCAGCTACAATGCGGAAACCACTGTCTTTCAGATATTGCAGCGTTGAACGAAGGTTCTGTTCACGACACACAGGCAGCGTGTGCAGCGCTCCTGCCGATGTTTTCACGGCATCAGCATTGACAGACGCACTCCCGCGGGCCGGAATAATCACTGCATCGACAGCTGCACATTCGCAAGTACGGGCAATGGCTCCGAAATTACGTACATCGGTCACTCCGTCGAGCATAACAAAAAACGGATTTTTCCCTTGTTCGAACAGGAAAGGAACAAGATCTTCCGTTTTCTGATAAGTCACAGAAGAAATGAAAGCAACCACTCCCTGATGATTTTTCCGGGTAATGCGGTTGATACGTTCCACCGGAACACGCTGAACCGGTATCAGCAGCCCTTTCAAAGCAGCAAACAGTTCTTTGGAAAGATCACTCTGAATGTCTTTCTTTACCAGAATTTTATCAATTTCTTTACCTGCCTGAATGGCTTCTATCACGGCACGAACACCGAATATCATTTCACTTTTATCTAACATCTATTTGATTTACTATTTACAATTTACTATTTACTACTTATCAGTTACCGCTTAATAATTCACTACCTCAACTATTTTGAATGAATCAACTCAGCCATTCATTACTTAGCATCAAGCAGGGATTTGGCATTGCTAAGGGCGGCCTCGGTCAGAGTGGCGCCACTAAGCATGTGAGCTATTTCCTCTACTCGTTCTTCATCGGTGAGACGGCGGATGTGACTGTTGGTTTCCGTATCGCTGTCTTTCTTATATACTTTATAATGTGCACGTCCGCGGGCTGCAATCTGCGGCAAGTGGGTGATGCTGATTACCTGACGGTTCCGGTCGCCCATTTCCTGCATCATGTCCGCCATGCGGTCGGCTATTTCACCGGAAACACCTGTGTCTATTTCATCAAATACGATAGTCGGCAGTTTCACGGCTCCGGCAATCAATGCTTTGATAGAAAGCATGACACGGGCAATTTCACCTCCCGAAGCTACGGACGAGATATTCTGCAAGGTGCCGTTCTTATTGGCAGAAAACAGGAAGTTGACTGTATCTTCTCCATGCAATCCCGGTTCTTTCTTCAGTCCCATTTCGATCTGGAAACGAACATTCGGCATGCCCAACGGAATCAAGCGGGCTGCCAATTGCTTTTCTACTTCACGCGCAGCTTTCGTACGGGCTTTGGTGAGCAGTTCTGCTTGTTGTTTCACTTGCTTATACTGTTCCTCTTTACGAGCGGTCAGCTCGGCAATACGCTCATCGTATGAAGTGATGTCGGACAATTTGCTACGATATTCATCCGTCAACGCTATCAACTCGTCAAGAGTCTGTACCCGATGTTTCTGTTGCAGGGAATAAATCAGATTCAGCCGTTCGTTCACTTCTTCCAAGCGGACCGGATTAAATTCAACGGAATCACTTTGTGAAGAGACTTCGTGCGAAATATCTTTCAATTCGATATAGGCGCTCTCCATACGTTCGGTAAGTTCCTTAGCAGGCTGATAGACTCTTTGCAAGCTATTCAGCGTATTCAGACTATCTTTCAGGTAAGAAAGCAATCCGCCTTCATCCGAGGCAAATGACTGTTCTACCCGGTAAAGTCCGGCTTTAATTTCCTCCGCATGACTTAGTGTTTCGGCTTCCTGCTCCAGTTCCTCCTGCTCCCCTTCTACAAGATGGGCCTCTTCGAGCTGCTCGAGTTGGAAACGGATATAATCTTCATCGGAGCGGCTTTTCTCTGCCAGTGACATTAACTCGGCCAATTCGCGTTCTGTCTGCTTCCATTCGCCATAACGCAGATGGTATTTCTCCAATGCTGCATCATTATGCGCCAAAAGATCAAGCACGTTCAACTGGAATCCTTCTTTATTAAGTAACAGATTCTGATGTTGAGAATGTACATCTATCAACTGTTCGCCCAGCTCTTTCATTTGTGCCAGTGAAGCGGGAGTATCATTGATGAATGCCCTGCTTTTGCCGGAAGCCTGTACCTCACGGCGCAAAATACACTCTTCATCATATTCCAATTCGTTTTCTTCAAAAAACGGACGCATACCGTAGGCAGCAATATCGAACCGTGCCTCTATAATACATTTGGAAGCTCCGCGACGAATCGCTTTCACATCGGCACGCTGCCCCAGCAGGAGTCCGATAGCTCCCAGAATAATTGATTTCCCGGCTCCCGTTTCACCTGTTATAACGGAAAAGCCTGTTTCAAAACTGATATCCAGTTTTTCTATCAATGCGTAATTCTGAATGTATAGTGAACGTAACAAACTAATTAAAAATTAAAATTTGAAAATTAAAAATTGGGAGACAGGGCGGCTACCAGACGATCAATGATGTCTTGAGCTACTTCCGTTTTCGACTTCAAAGGATAGTCTGTACGACCTTTCCTGTCGATTATACTTATCTTATTGGTATCATGGCGGAAACCGGCTCCAGCATCATTCAACGAGTTGAGCACGATAAAATCGAAGTTCTTGCGTTCGAGCTTTCCTTCGGCATTCTGCTGCTCATTATTGGTTTCGAGCGCAAAGCCAACCAAGCATTGTTGTTTTCTTTTTATGGCTCCCAAAGAGGCAGCAATATCTTGTGTTGCCCGAAGATGCAGGGTCAGTTCTTCTTCTTTTTCCCGCTTAATCTTCTTATCGGCTACTGTTTCCGGACGATAGTCGGCTACTGCCGCACAAAGAATACCGGCATCAGCATCCGGGAAATGAGCCTGTGCTGCTTCGTACATCTCTTCAGCAGATTCGACATCGACACGGATGATGCCAGAATGTTGCGTTTTGAGTTGCACAGGACCTGTAATCAAGGTCACTTGCGCTCCGCGACGGGCACATTCTTCTGCCAACGCGAATCCCATCTTTCCGGACGAATAATTGCCGATGAAACGCACCGGGTCAATCTTTTCGTAAGTCGGTCCGGCGGTAATCATCACTTTCTTTCCGGACAATTCGCCACTCGAAGCAAAGAATTCATCCAATACCCGGATGATATTCTCCGGCTCTTCCATTCGCCCCTTCCCTACCAGATGGCTGGCTAGTTCTCCTGTCCCCGGCTCGATAATATGATTACCGTATGAACGCAGAATATCCAGATTTTTCTGGGTGGCAGGATGAGCAAACATATCGAGGTCCATTGCCGGAGCAACAAACACGGGAGCTTTTGCCGAAAGATAAGTGGTTATCAGCATATTGTCGGCTATTCCGTTGGCCATTTTACCGATGGTAGAGGCAGTGGCCGGCGCAATCAATACGGCATCCGCCCATAAACCGAGATCGACGTGGCTGTTCCACGTTCCGTCACGTTGGGCAAAAAACTCACTGATGACCGGTTTGCTGGTCAACGCCGAAAGAGTGATGGGAGTAATAAATTCTTTTCCCGCCGGAGTAATGACGACCTGCACTTCCGCCCCTTGTTTTATCAGCCCACGAATGATATAGCAAGCCTTGTACGCGGCAATACTGCCGGTAATTCCAAGAATTATTTTCTTTCCTTTTAGCATTATTTTGTAATCAAATTACTCATTTCACGCAAGCGGATTTTTGTCAATACCGCCTTGGTGTTCAGCGTGAAGTCACTATTCAAAATCCAACTGTAGTATCCGGGATCTTTCTTCAAAACCTCGGCTACAGACATTCCCTTATATTTTCCGAAGTTGAACACTTCTACTCCGTTATCATCGTACACCATGCGTCCGGCAAAATCGACATTCTTGCTGAAACTTGAATAATCTGCCAGGAACGCAATATCATTCTGAAGATCGGAGTAACGGTCGAGCTGTGCTTTCAGCACTTCGTACGTAGCCCGTGTATCTGCTTCGGCAGTGTGCGCGTCTTCCAAATTTTTGTCGCAATAGAACTTGTAGGCAGCAGACAGGGTGCGTTGTTCCATTTTGTGGAAGATGACCTGTACGTCTACAAATTTACGTTTTGTCATATCAATATCCACTCCGGCACGAAGAAACTCTTCGGCAAGGACAGGAATATCAAAACGGTTGGAATTAAATCCTGCCAAATCGCAACCTTCAATGTCTCGGGCTATGTTTTTCGCTACTTCTTTAAAAGTAGGACAATCTGCTACGTCGGCATCATAAATGCCATGTATAGCAGAGGATGCTTCCGGAATATGCATTTCTGGATTGATACGTAATGTCTTTGCTTCTTCATTTCCATTCGGATATACTTTCAGATAGCAGATTTCAACAATTCGGTCTGTATTGATATTGGTTCCTGTTGTTTCTAAATCAAAGAAAACAATGGGGTTTTTCAGGTTTAATTTCATTTCTGTTTATTTTATTGAGTCACCACAGAGGACGCAGAGGACACAGAGGGTTATTTAATAAATATTCAAATTTATCCTCTGTGTCCTCTGCGTCCTCTGTGGTGAATTAACATTAATCATTTAGCATCATCGGCATCAGCAACATCAGCAAGTCTTCGTTTTCTTCTTGCTCTACCGGGATGATTACTCCGGCACGTGAAGGATCTGCAAGTTCGATGACTACTTCATCTGCCGAAATATTGTTCAGTATGTCGATGAGGAATGTCGATTTGAAACCGATGCTCATTGCAGCACCTGCATACTGGCAAACTTGTGTTTCTTCGGCAGAAGTAGAGAAATCAATATCTTGTGCGGAAATCACAATCTGGTTTTCCTGCATACGAAGTTTAATCAAACTGCTGGCTTGTGACGAGAAGATAGACACACGGCGCAAAGCTCCTACCAGCTGTTGGCGGTCTACGGTTACTTTGTGCGGGTTGTTTTGCGGAATTACCGAGTTGTAGTTCGGGTAACGTCCTTCAATCAGGCGGCAAACCATCCGGTAGCTTTCGAGCATGAATACAGCGTTGCGTTCGTCAAATTCGATGGTCACTGTGCCTTGTTCTTTCGGCAAAAGATTCTTTAGCAATGTAGCCGGTTTCTTCGGAAGGATGAAGGCTGCACGCTCGTTGCCTTTGGCTGCCAACGTTTTGCAACGCACCAGTTTATGACCGTCCGAAGCAACCATTGTAATGTCTTCTGTTGTAATATCGAAATAAATACCGTTCATCACCGGACGAAGTTCATCATCGGCAGTAGCAAACACCGAACGGTTGATACCTCCCAGAAGTACGCTTGCTTCCATTTCTACGCGGACAGCATTATCCCCCAGTGTAGCCGATTGCGGGAATTCATCCGCATTCTGCCCCATCAGGCTGTATTTTCCGTTCTGGTACTGCACCGTTATTTCATAATTATCCGGATTGATATCGAATGTGAGTGGTTGTTCCGGGATTTCTTTCAGTGCGTCAAGCAATGTTTTCGCTACTACGGCAAAACGCCCGTTCGTATCGCTCTCATTCACTTCTACGGTAGTCACCATCGTTGTTTCACTGTCGGATACAGTCACAGATAATGTTCCGTCTTCCAATTCGAAGAGGAAACAATCGAGAATTGGCAGCGCATTTTTTGAATTAATAACACGGCTGATGGCCTGTAAATGGCTGGAAAGAGCAGTACTTGAAACGATAAATTTCATATATTTTCGTGTATTTAAGTTTTAAATGTTCTATCGCACAAAGTTACGAAAAAAGATTGGGGCTGCCCAATAAAAACAAAAGAAAAAACAGGTATTGTGCGAGGGATATTACTAAAAAATTGTAACTTCGCCGCAGAATTTAAAATTATCGCAATGGAATTTACAGGAAAAATCATCGCTATCCTCCCCCCGAGAGGCGGAGTCTCAAAAACTAGCGGCAACGAGTGGAAATCACAAGAGTACGTTATCGAAAACCACGACCAATATCCGCGCAAAATGTGCTTCGACGTATTTGGCGCAGACAAAATCGAGCAGTTCAACATTCAAATGGGCGAAGAATTGACTGTATCATTCGACGTTGACGCCCGTCAGTGGAATGATCGCTGGTTCAATAGTATCCGCGCATGGAAAGTAGAGCGTGTTAACACAGGTGCTCCAATGGCTTCCGGTTCTCCCGTTCCTCCTCCAGCTCCATCGGCTATGCCGGAATTTACTCCGGGCGATGCCAAAGACGACCTGCCATTCTAAACCGAAAGTCATTCGTTCGACGAATAAGCATAAAAAAACTCCCGATAGGATTAAACTCCATCGGGAGTTTTTTTATCTCCTTTTCTCCCGAAAAAAAACAAATCTTTTTCTTCTTCTTTTTCATCTTCAGAAGAAGAATTTTTTTTATTTATTTCTTTGTTTATAATGGGGGATGAATTTTTCTGTATATTTTACGTATTTTCCGTGAATTTTTCTGTATATTTTACAGATTCAAATGTTAAAATCGCTCATAATAAGCTGACTATATGACTATTATAAGCACACATATAAAAACGGCAAAAACGCAAACAGAAAAAAACAAAAAGGCGTTTCTCCAAAAGCAGAACGCACACCAAAAAGCATGGGTCAATGGAGCAAAAAAACGATAAACAGCATCTTGAAAATGTATGGAGGAAGCCGGCAAAGTTTATGGATAATCCAGCCAAAAGCTATGGAGGTTTTCAGAAAAATGATCGCAGACAAACGATGATTTTTTATTCTGATTTATATTTTAAAACAATAGTAGGATATACCATTCCGTCTGCACAGGCAAACTGAACAAAGAGGGTGAAATGACGGAAGAAGTCGGCGTTGCGCAGAAAGAAATCCGGTACCAAACGAACGTGATTTTCTGATTGTTGGAATATGTGGTCGAAATCCGCCATCAGCATAAAATGATAGGAATCGGACAAATGATCCATGCCTGTCTGATAGGCCATCGCTCCATCGAGCACCTCACCTTTATCCAGCTGGCGGATATAATGCGCGAGAGCATCCGCATCAGGAGCGAGCAACAAGCGCCCGCCATAGAAGGCTGCATATACATCCAAGGTTGGTTCCGCAAAACTGGTTAGTTGTTCAAACAACGTTGTTTGAGGCAACCGATAGATAGGATATGCTTTATTTACAGTATAACAAAAAGTTATACGCGGATTTCTTCTTCCTTCGTCCGCCGGAGCTGCATCAACAAGGGCACGAAGCATTCGCTCGGCTTCCGTTATATCTGCCACCGACAGGCTCAAGACTGCCGCTGCACCCTGCAAAGTATCTTCACGCTGAAAGAGACAGGCAACCAAATCCTGCCCGGCATTTTCTATCAGATAGCGCGAAAACTCTTTATCCCTATTTTGGACTTCGCTCGTGCGGGCAGCCACACTCTGTTCCTGGGCATTTCCATAAGAAAGCAGAGACACCCAGTCCGCAATCCCTTGCCGGCTGAAATAGAAAGCAGTAGATGGCAACACTTCTCCCGGAAATCCCTTGACGGATTGTTGCTGGCGAAGCTGGTTTATAAACGCAAAGCAAGTGTCTGCATCGTGAGTGATGCCGGAGAAATAGATGAAATCATCTTTCATCTTCATGTCAAATTCCGTCCATCCCATCATCCCTTTCATACGGGTATAGACTGTAGCAACCGCCGCACTTTTCTTGGGAGCACGTATTTCTGTAAAGGTAGAATCATCAGCCAACGATTTTCCACTTTTATACGTATCAATAACGTTTTCAATCAGTTTTTTCTGAAAGCTCAATGCCATAAAATCGGATGTCAGATAGCAGGCAAGAAAATCACCGTCCGCCATCGGATAAATGACAATTTCTTCTCCTTTGTAAATAAATGTTTTCGGCGGATAAAGTGAGGATATATATTTGCGCACAAATCTGTCTACCAGCTCCTTATCTCCATTCCCCAATCTGCAATAGAGTACTTGGTTACGTTCGTTATCCGGTTCGTGGAAACTAATCAGCATTTGATTCATTTGCCGGCTCAAACCGTGGGGAGTATCCTCCAAAAGGGCATAAAGACCCTGTTTCAGATAAGAAAAGAGTTTGGATACATGAAGATATTGCTGATTTTTACTGCAAGTCAGTTCATCGACTTCTGCTACAAATTCAAGCACGTCATCAGTAACGAATACTGCTGAAGTTGTAGACGGCACTAGTTCATAAAGATTAAAATCTTTATGAACTAGTGCCGCCGACAGTCTAAAAAAAGAGTACAATGCGAAACCTGAGCACAAAAGTACAACAGAAGATGTGATCGCTATTTTCACTATCGTACGAAGTTTCATAATATTCGCTGTTTATCGGCTAGGTGCAAAAATAATAATTTCTACAAAGAAAACAAAACTTTTACTAAAAACTTCACCAATAATCAAAGATAGATATCCAATCCGTCGAATGCCAGGTGAATATTTTCCGGAAGACTCTTTTCCACTTCCGCATGCAAGCCCATATCATGGCTCATGTGTATAAAGTATGTCTCCTTTGCCTGAATACGCTGCGCCACCGCCAATGCTTCTTCCAAATTTTGGTGAGTAGGATGCGAGGCGACGCGAAGTGCATTCATTACCAAAACATCTATTCCTGCCAATTGTTCATAGGATTCTTCGGGCATGGTCAACATATCGGTGATATACCCCAACTGCCCGATACGATACCCCAGAATCGGCAATCGGCCATGCATCACACGCAGAGGAAGCACTTCTGTATGATTTATAGAAAAGGAGTGTCCTACCGAAATTTCCTGTAAAGGAATATCGGGAACACCCGGATAACGACGATCCACAAAGCAATAAGGCATACGCAAACGAAATCCCCGTGCTACATAGTCTTCCGCATAAATAGGCACGGAACCAAACCGGCAAAACGGACGTAAATCGTCTAATCCGCCTACGTGGTCATAATGTTCGTGCGTAATGAGTACACCATCTATCCTCTCAAAAGGAAGATGCAATACCTGTGTCCGAAAATCAGGACCACAATCTATCAAAATCCGCGCGTCATCGGTCTCCACAATAGCAGATGCACGCGATCGATTATCTTTCGGATCGGAGGAAGTACACACCGGACATGTACAGCCGATCTGAGGCACTCCTGTCGATGTTCCACTTCCTATAATTCTTACTTTCACTTGTTTATTCTCAATTTATAAAGTTGACTTCCGGATGAATATCAATGCCGAACTTCTCACGAACAGAGGCACGGACTGCATCTGATAGCGCAATGATATCACTACCTTTTGCTCCGCCACGATTCACCAGTACCAGTGCTTGTTTATCATGCACGGCAGCCGGCCCCAAGGCTTTTCCCTTCCAGCCGCACTGATCAATCATCCACCCTGCCGGAATCTTGACGCGACCGTTAGCCAGTTCATAATAGGGCATGTGGGGATATTCTTGTTGCAAGGCTTCCAGTTTTTCTTTCGACACAATAGGGTTCATAAAGAAACTGCCGGCATTACCCATCACTTTCGGATCGGGCAACTTGCTCTCGCGAATACCAATAATCACCTTACGCACAACAGGTAGTGTCAGTGCCGGATATTTTTCAAGCTCCTGCCGAATGGTACCATAATCCAACGCATAATGCTCTTCTTTACTTAGCCGAAAACGGACATAAGTAACAAAAGCCGATTTGTTTTCCGGACGTTTGAAGATGCTGTCGCGGTAGGTATATCCACATTCATCCACTGAATAAACGCGTTCTTCAGCTTGAATGTTCACCGTTTCCACAGCGGTTATCAGATCTTTTACCTCAACGCCATAGGCTCCGATATTCTGCACTGCGCTTGCCCCTACCTCACCGGGAATCAGCGACAGGTTCTCCGCTCCATACCATCCGTGCTCTACACAATAGGCCACAAAGTCATCCCATACTACCCCTGCTCCCACTCGCACTGATACAGAGCGGGCATCTTCTTCCGTCACTTCGATTCCTTCAATGCGGGAATGTAATATCAGCCCATCGTAATCTTTGGTAAACAACAAGTTACTGCCACCACCAATATGCAAAAAAGGTGTCGTAATGGCACCTTGCGCAATCAGCTTCTTCAGTTCTTCAACCGAAGTGTACTCTAAAAAACGATCGGCATTGACATCTATGCCGAATGTGTTGTAGGGTAAAAGAGAATACATATATTTTTAATTATAAGTTATATCGTTATTCGTTATAAGCCGACAAACACAATTATTATCATTCACTACAAGGCTATTTGCTATCGTGTATACGACTTGCATCAAATGCTTGTATCTTCAAACTTATACAATTCCCATTCTCCGGCTTTGCGACGGAAATAGAGGATATTGGAAAAACCATTACCGATACCTTTCAACGCCAGGATTTTCGTTGGTGAATCATCGTCATTCCGTTGTCCGTAATTGATATTAGAAAGACGATCGGCAGGAAGTCCCGGTTTAAAAGCGAACCACTGATTAAGGTCTAGAGTGGTCTCCAGAATAGAAAAATCATCATCCGGATCGGTGGTTATAAAAGCCAGAGGCTCACACACACGCTTACTTTGAAAAAGGCTATCTGCGGCAAAGTGTCCGAAAAACTCCACGAAATTTTCATTATCATCTTGCTTAATGGGACGCAGATTAATTGCCTCCAGTATCCATGCCCCTTTGATACGCTCAAAATAGTATTTCTTCACCATTCGTGTTTTCACAAACACCCATTCTACCTGTACGGAAGTGAGGGAGGTATCTCCTACTAAATCCATATCTTCCTCTCTATCAAACAGAAGCGTATAACAATACTGTTTGGTAAACAAGTCATCATGCTTCCAATTACGCTCCTCAATATTCGTTTTTTTATCCCCATTGTAGTAAGGCAACGGAAATTTCACGCGCTGACGCTGCAACACATCATCGGAAGCAAAATTGTAGATAAAATCATCGAAAGATTCATCTGCCTGTATAGGTTGCGGATCTTCCGGCGATTCATCACAGTGAATAGAATCGGCTACCTGCCGGATAGAATCCACCTCTTTTGTGATAGATGCGAAGGGGTCAATGTGTGTTTTCTTGTTTCCACAAGCGCCCAGTATACCGAGCAACATGACCCCTACAATTAGTTTTTTCATTATTTTAGTTTCTCTCTTAACTTTTCAAGCATATCTACCGTCATGCTTTCCAAATCGTAGGCCGGCTTCCATCCCCACTCTTCACGAGCGCAGGTGTCATCCAAACTATCGGGCCAGCTATCGGCTATGCGCTGTTTCAAAGGATCTATATCATAGATCATCTCAAACTGCGGTACATGCTTCCTGATAGCCTGATAGATCGTCTCTGGGTCGAAACTCATAGAGGCGATATTGAAAGCATTGCGGTGTATCAATTTTGTCGGATCGGCTTCCATCAGCGTAATTGCTGCGTTCAGCGCATCCGGCATGTACATCATATCCATCAGAGTGCCTTGCTTAATGGGGCACACAAATTTTTCTCCTTTCACCGCCGAGTAATAAATATCGACAGCATAATCGGTCGTACCTCCTCCCGGAGGAGTCACATTCGAAATAATGCCCGGAAAACGGACAGCACGGGTATCGACACCGTATTTATTAAAATAGTAATCACTTAGCAACTCAGTCGTTACCTTGGTGACTCCATACATGGTACGCGGACGCTGAATAGTGTCCTGCGGTGTTTTTGTATGAGGCGTACTAGCGCCAAACGAACCGATAGAGCTCGGAGTAAACACTGCACATCCTTGTTCGCGTGCTACCTCCAGCACATTCCATAATCCATCGATGCCTATTTTCCAGGCCAGCTTGGGCTTAGACTCGGCAACTACAGACAGCAGAGCAGCCAAATTATAAATTGTATCAATGTGGTACTCTTTTACCACAGATGCAATCGCCTCTCCATCCGTTACATCAGCAATTGCCGACGGTCCGGATTCCTTTAATTCCCCTTTAGGTTCTGCACCTGGAATATAACCTGCTACTACATTTGCATTTCCGTAACGTTTACGTAGCTCCATCGTTAGCTCCGACCCTATCTGTCCGGTAGCTCCAATAATCAAAATGTGTTCCATTTTTTCTTCTGACTTAGAATATCAAGCTTAAATAGTGCACAAAGTAAGCACTTTTTTTTCAGATTTTAATCAAAAAGACATTGTTATTCCAAGAAAAATTGTGTCCTTTGCAATATAACTTAATCACCCAAACACTATGTACGGTAAAATGCAAGAATATCTCTGCCAAACATTGGCTGAAATCAAGGAAGCCGGACTTTATAAAGAAGAACGACTGATTGAAAGTGCGCAGCAAGCTGCCATCACTGTAAAAGGCAAGGAAGTGTTGAACTTCTGTGCAAATAATTACTTAGGATTATCCAATCACCCCCGATTGATTAAGGCTTCGCAGGAAATGATGAACAATCGTGGCTACGGAATGTCGTCCGTCCGTTTCATTTGTGGAACGCAAGATATACACAAAGAACTGGAAGCTGCCATCTCGGAATATTTCCAGACGGAAGACACAATCTTGTACGCCGCTTGCTTCGATGCTAACGGCGGTGTATTCGAACCGCTTTTCTCTGAAGAGGATGCCATTATTTCGGACGCTCTGAACCATGCTTCTATCATTGACGGGGTACGTCTTTGCAAGGCAAAACGTTACCGTTATGCTAACGCCGACATGAAGGACTTGGAAAGATGTCTGCAAGAAGCACAGGCACAACGTTTCCGCATTATCGTGACCGACGGTGTGTTCTCTATGGACGGTAATGTAGCTCCAATGGATCAGATTTGTGATCTTGCCGAGAAATATGATGCGCTGGTAATGGTGGACGAGTCTCACTCTGCCGGTGTGGTAGGCGCCACAGGTCATGGAGTTAGCGAGTTGTATAAGACTCATGGACGGGTAGATATTTACACCGGAACACTGGGTAAGGCTTTTGGCGGTGCACTGGGAGGTTTTACCACCGGTCGCAAAGAGATTATCGATTTGCTTCGTCAACGCAGCCGCCCGTATCTATTCTCTAATTCATTGGCTCCGGGTATCATCGGTGCCAGTCTTGAGGTTTTCAAGATGCTGAAAGAAAGCAATGCATTGCATGACAAACTCGTTGAGAATGTAAATTACTTCCGCGATAAGATGACAGCTGCCGGATTTGACATCAAGCCGACACAAAGTGCTATTTGTGCTGTTATGCTATATGATGCGAAGTTATCCCAGATTTACGCTGCACGTATGCAGGAGGAAGGCATCTATGTGACAGGTTTCTACTATCCGGTAGTGCCGAAAGACCAGGCACGCATCCGCGTACAAATCTCCGCAGGACACGAAAAAGCACATCTTGACAAGTGCATCGCTGCCTTTATCAAGGTAGGTAAAGAGCTCAATGTGCTAAAAACGGAATAATTCCGGAGCAAGATTTACTTGCAACATTCTTTTTTAGACACGGATCGCACGGATTACGTTGTTGCTTTACGCAAACATATTTCTAAAAACCGTGTAACCCGTGAAAACCGTAAAACCGTAAAACCGTGTAATCCGCGTGTCTAAAAGAATCTCTTGTATAAAATGAATTTTGAGCCGCAACTTGATTATAAGATAAATAATGGAAGAATTGACTCTCACTACTCCTACCCTGCTTTTCTCGGCAGTTTCATTGATATTATTGGCTTATACCAACCGTTTCTTATCGTATGCCCAACTTGTGCGCCAGCTGCGTGACCGCTACATGGAGAACCCTTCGGATATCACTGAAGCGCAAATCGAGAATCTACGAAAACGATTGAATCTGACCCGTACGATGCAAGGACTAGGTATTGCAAGTCTCTTTCTCTGCGTAGTCAGCATGTTCCTGATCTATATCGGGCTGCAATTATTTTCTGCTTATGTATTCGGATTGGCATTGATTCTGCTGATAGCCTCTTTAGGCGTATCTTTCCGCGAAATACAAATTTCCACCCGTTCACTGGAGATTTACCTGGGAACGATGGAGAAAGGAAAAAATAAAAAATAAGATAATACAAAGGTAGTTTATTTCCAGATACGGGTCAAATAAGTAAAAAAAGAAGCTACTCGAAATTTCTTCAAGTAGCTTCTTTCTATATAAAGAACTATTTTTCAGAATAGCATCATTAACGCTGTCCCAATTGTGAATCAACAAAGAAAATTCCGGTATCACCAGCTTTCTTGATTTTATCAACAAGACCTTGGGCTGTAGCTTCCTCTTCTACTTGTTCACGAACAAATCCCCACAAGAAATCTTGTGTTGCTTTATCCTTTTCAGCAGCAGCTACGTCTACCAGCTTATCTATCAATTGAGAAACATGACATTCATGTTTGTAAACGTGTTCGAATACTTCAAGAGGTGTGCCCCATCCGTTAGGAACAACATCTATTTTATCCACTTTTGCAGTACCTCCACGTTTGATAACATAATCTGCCATTGCATAAGCATGTTCCATTTCTTCTTGGGATTGCTTTTTCATCCAATGAGCAAAACCACTGAAACCTTCTTTCTCAAAGTAGAAAGACATTGCTAAATACAGGTTAGCAGACCACATTTCAGCAGTAATCTGTTCGTTAATTGCATTCTGTAATTTTTCTGAAATCATAATCGTATTTTTATTAAATTGTTAATGTAGTTGCTTTTTGAACTCATTACAAAAATAACACGCTTTCAGTTAAGATTGTTGCATGTACCCTGTATTTTTAAACTACATTCACATTTTGATTATAGCGGTTCATTGTCCACTTACACCAATTCGTCGGAAATATATCCTTTCGGCAGTTCACGACAGTTGTATCCGGAAGCCATTATTTCACCGTATGCACCAGCAGAACGGAGAGCTATCAAATCACCACGCTTCACTTTGTTCAAGTCTATCGCTTTTCCGAAAACATCCGACGATTCACAGATCGGACCTACTACATCGTATGCTTCCAATGGTTCGTCAGAAGTTATATTTTCCATTTTATGGAATGCCTGATACAAAGCCGGACGGATCAGGTCGGTCATACCTGCATCAAGGATGGCAAATTTCTTCCGCGTTCCTTGTTTTACATAAAGGACCTTGGATATCAAAGAACCACACTGACCTACCACTGCACGTCCCAGTTCAAAATGTAATGTCTGATAAGGACGCAATTTCAATTGTCCGGCGTAGGTAGCAAAGTAATCTTTGAAATTCGGGATAGCCTGACGGTTGGGATGTCCGTAATCAATCCCTAGACCACCACCTACGTTGATATGTTCTACCAAAATCCTCCGTGCTTCCAGTTTATCTTGCAGCTCATTGACACGATTACAGAGAGCTACAAAATCACCCATATCCAGAATCTGCGAACCTATGTGGAAGTGAAGACCGATAAACTTTACGTTTTTCATCTCTTGCGCTACATCTATTACTTGGTCCATATCCTGCATGCTGATACCGAATTTGTTTTCTGCCAAACCGGTAGTTATATTGGCATGAGTATGTGCACCGACATCAGGATTGATACGGAAAGCAACATTGGCAACTTTATTTTGAGCGGCAGCTAATTCATTGATTACTTCCAGTTCGGGAATAGACTCGACATTGAAACAGAAAATACCGTATTCCAGTCCGAGGTTGATCTCCCAATCAGCTTTACCGACTCCTGCGAAAACAACTTTATTGGCAGGGAATCCGGCACGGATAGCAGCACGGATTTCTCCACCACTCACACAGTCGGCTCCCATTCCGCTCTCACGGATGATGGCAAGTACTTTCGGGTTGGCATTGGCTTTAACAGCATAATGCACTGAATAATTAGGATATTTGGCAACCTCATGGTTAATAGCCGACAATGTATCACGCAGCACTTTGGTATCGTAATAATAGAAAGGTGTCTGCAAAGTGCGGAATTTATCGATTGGAAATATTCCCTTCATAATTCGAAAAACTTGTTTAGTTGGTTAAAAAAGAGCGCTTTTATCAGTTCAGTAAAAGCGCTCGTGTTATTTGTGGATTTATTTGTCGTTGAAAAGCATATCGCTCAACGACTGTAAAGCTACTTTCTTATCGCACTCCCGAATGAGGAAGGAGATATTGTAGTTACTTCCTCCGAACGAGATCATTCGCACCGGTATATTCCGCATCGCATCAAGGGCTTTCGCTTCAAAACCGACATTTTCCCATTCAAGGTCACCTACAACGCAGATGATACACATCTCTTTATCAACGGTCACCGTTCCGTATTTTTTCAGATCGTCCAGAATCTCGTTCAGATGCTTCGTGTTATCGATTGTTACAGATACACCTACCTCTGAAGTACAGATCATGTCGATAGACGTCTGATAGCTTTCGAAGATTTCGAATACCTTACGCAGGAAACCGTGAGCCAATAACATACGGCTGGATTTGATCTTGATCGCAGTAATGTTTTCTTTTGCGGCTACTGCCTTGATTTTACCTTTTTCCGTGTCGTTGGAAATCAGTGTGCCCGGAGCTTCCGGATCCATTGTGTTCAACAGACGAACAGGGATATTGGCATATTTAGCAGGCTGAATACAGGTAGGATGCAGGATTTTTGCACCGAAGTAAGCCAGCTCGGCTGCTTCTTCGAAATGAAGCTGACGCACCGGAGCAGTCTTGTCAACAACACGCGGGTCGTTATTATGCATACCATCGATATCTGTCCAAATCTGGATTTCGGAAGCGTTTACTGCGGCTCCGATCAGAGAAGCAGTGTAGTCACTACCACCACGTTGCAGATTGTCTATCTCACCGTAAGCATTGCGGCAGATGAAACCTTGCGTAATGTAGATTTCTGCATCCGGATAGAGATCGAGCTGTGCGCGCAATTTATCCTTAATATATACAGGATCCGGTTCTGCGTTCTTGTCAGTACGCATGAATTCCAAAGCCGGAAGCAACACAGACTTCACACCACATTCTTGCAGATAGAAGTTTACCATCGCCGTAGAAATAAGCTCTCCCTGTGCCAAAACCACTTTCTCTTCAAACAAAGTGAAAAGGTCTTTAGTATAGGAGCGGATGTAGTCGAAGTGGGATTTGACAACTTCAAGACCTTTCTGTTTATATTCCTGAGTTGCAAAAAGCTCATCAATGTGCTGTTTATATTTTGCTTCCAGCTTATTGATAATCTCGTTGGCACCCTCCGGATTCTTCTTATACAGATAGTCCGAAATTTCCACCAATGTGTTTGTTGTTCCTGACATAGCAGAAAGAACAACAATCTTCTGTTCACCATCGGTAATCAATTTGGCTACTTCCTTCATGCGCTGAGCAGAACCTACGGAAGTTCCTCCAAACTTTAAAACTTTCATTTTCGTTACTGTTTTAGTTATCTATATTTAAATCTATTTCTATTGTCCTCTGTTTGGGCATGTATTCGGCTGTCACATCTACAATCTGATGGTCGGCACAACGATATACCCTACCCGGGTACTCTTTCAGCAATTGCAGATTGTGTGTCGTCATCATTACGGACGAACCGGATTCACAGATATTGTGCAACAATTCAACAATGGCTTTACCAGTCTCCACATCCAGATTTCCGGTCGGTTCATCCGCCAGAATAATAGCGGGAGAATTGAGTACGGCACGTGCAATCACAATGCGCTGTTGCTCACCACCGGAAAGCTCGTTCGGGAGCTTATAACCCTTGTTGGACATTCCCACCAGCTGAAGCACTTCTTCAATACGGTCTTGGATTTCCTGTTTGTTTTTCCAGCCTGTGGCACGAAGTACAAATTCCAGATTATTATATACAGTCCGGTCTGTAAGCAACTGAAAATCCTGAAAGACAATGCCTAATTTCCGGCGCAATTGTGGGATATGCTTACGTTTGATAGAACGCATATCATAACCTAACACTTCCGCTTCACCGTCAATTATGTCCAGTTCGCCATACAAAGTCTTGAGCAGGCTCGTTTTTCCCGATCCTACTTTTCCGATCAAATAGACGAACTCTCCTTTGTGCAATTCCAGATTTACGTCGCTTAGCACACAGAGTTCCTGTTGATGGATTTCTACGTTCTTATATTGAATCAACGCCTCGTCATCCATACCGACTCTTGTTTTAATTTTTGAATATTAAATATTAATTGTTTAATGCTTCTTCCATGTACTGCTGTGTCTTTCCTGCAATTCACGTGCAAGATCTTCGAGACGATAGCCTTTTGATGTAAGCAATACAATCATGTGATAAATGAGGTCGGCTCCTTCGTAGATCAAACGTTCGTCAGTACCGTTTGTTGCTTCGATTACTGTTTCTACAGCTTCTTCACCTACTTTTTGAGCCATCTTATTGATTCCCGACTGAAACAGACTGGTAGTATAAGAACCTTCGGGCATTTCTTCATGACGTTTGTCAATGAAATCTTGCAATGCTTTCAAGAACATAACCGGTTCTTCGTTCTTCTCCCCCCAACAAGTATCTGTACCAGTATGGCAGACGGGACCTACCGGGTTTACCTGGATCAGTAGTGTATCATTGTCGCAATCGGCCTTTATAGATACCACATGAAGGAAGTTACCGCTTTCTTCGCCTTTTGTCCACAAACGATTCTTGGTACGGCTAAAAAATGTAACCTTTCCGGTTTCTACCGTTTTATCATAAGCTTCTTTATTCATGAAGCCTAACATCAAGACTTTACGTGTCTCGTTGTCTTGTATGATAGCCGGAACAAGTCCGTTCATTTTATCGAAATCCAATTCCATTTTTATATAAGTTCTAATTACTATTCCAATTTACAATTACTACCTATTCGCTTACGGAATTCTTTTGCAGATATCTTATTCTATTTATCTAAAAGATTATCCATCCGCATGGAAACCTGGCCGGGGTGCCTCACCCCCTGATGGTAATTCCTTCGCCGCAGCCTAAAGGCTAATTTTTGCTACGCAGCAATTACCTGATGGTAATTCCTTCGCCGCAGCCTAAAGGCTAATTTTTGCTACGCAGCAATTACCTAATGGTAATTCCTTCGCCGCAAAGATACGATTTTAATTCGGGAATTTTAATTTCTCCGAAGTGAAAAACGCTGGCAGCCAATGCAGCATCTGCCTTTCCTTGTAAAAAGACATCGCGGAAGTGCTCTTTACAGCCCGCCCCGCCCGAAGCAATAACAGGAATGGAAAGCTGATCCGCCAAAGCAGCAAGTGCATCATTTGCATAACCTGCCTTTACACCATCGTGATTCATGCTTGTGAAGAGAATCTCTCCTGCTCCGCGTTCCTGGGCCTCTTTTGTCCATTCGAACAGGTCTTTATCTGTTTCGATACGTCCTCCATTCAAGTAACATTTCCAACCATTTTCGGTTTGTTTGGCATCTACCGCCAACACACAAACCTGCGAACCGAAATTCTTTGCAATCTCGTCAATCAAGTGAGGATTACGGATAGCGGAAGAATTGATAGAGATCTTATCCGCCCCTGCATTCAATAGGCGGTCCACATCACTTAATTCGTTGATGCCGCCACCTACGGTAAATGGGATATTGATATTAGCAGCAATCCGTTTTACCAATTCCGTAAAAGTCTTGCGTCCTTCATGACTTGCAGTAATATCCAGGAAAACAAGCTCATCTGCTCCTTGTTCACTGTAAGCACGACCTAACTCTACCGGATCACCGGCTTGGCGCAAATTGACAAAATTCGTTCCTTTCACGGTTTGCCCGTCTTTTATATCCAGACAAGGTACTATTCTTTTTGCTAACACAATCCTATTTTATTTATTGTTCAACAATTTATAATCTATATCCCTGAAGTTTGATTATTTATCTCCTCTTATAATAATAAAGCAACTATTTATAATACAAACAGCCATTTCATTCTGGTACACTCATTATAAAAAGATTCTCAAATCTTTTAAGGTGATATGTCCTTCGTATAATGCCTTACCAAAAATAACTCCGGGAACACCAGCCTCATCCAAAGCAACAATATCATCCACCTTACTCACCCCGCCACTAGCCATCAGATAGAGGTCGGGAAATTTTGCCAGCATCTCTTTATATAAATCAATAGAAGGTCCACTCAACATTCCGTCACAACTAATATCCGTACAGATTACTTTTCGTACACCTTTCCCCATATAATTTTCAAGAAATGGAAAAAGCTCACAGGCACTTTCGTCTTTCCAACCATTGACGGCTATCTTATAATCTTTTACATCTGCCCCCAAAATGATTTTTTCACTGCCATATACTTCCAGCCAATGACAGAACAATTCCGGATCTTTCACCGCAATACTTCCGCCTGTAACCATTTGCGCTCCACTCTCAAAAGCTATTTTCAAATCTTCATCACTCTTTACTCCACCACCAAAATCGACAACAAGAGAAGTGTGCACAGCAATCCGTTCCAACACCCGATAGTTGACTACATGATGAGAAGCGGCACCATCCAAGTCTACCACGTGAAGCCTGCGAACACCGTTCGCTTCAAACTCCTTGGCAACTTCCACCGGATTTTCATTATACACCTTTTTACTATCGTAATTTCCTTGGGAAAGGCGTACGCACTTTCCGTCAATAATATCAATGGCTGGAATAATTTCTATCATCTATTATTTATTTGCTAAAAGTTTATTATAAACGATGAACGAGTTTATTATAAATTATGATGGAGTTTATTATAAACGGCAACATAGTTTATTAGAGACTCAAAAAGTTCGTCAGAATCTTCTCTCCCGTCTTGCCGCTTTTCTCAGGATGAAACTGGGTGGCATAAAAGTTGTCTTTATGCAATGCAGCACTAAAGGGGTGAATATAATCTGTTGTAGCAGCAGTAAAGTCACAGGCAGGCACATAAAAGCTATGCACAAAATAGACGAACTCTTCTTCAGTGAATCCTTCAAACAATTTGCTATTCGTTTTTCCAATGGTATTCCATCCCATGTGCGGCACTTTATCTTCATGTTTCTGCGGAACAAAACGTTTCACGTCCACATCAAAGATATTCAAACAATCGACCTCTCCTTCTTCGGAATGCCGGCACATCAACTGCATACCAAGACAAATTCCAAATACAGGCTGACGGAGATTTTTTATCAGTTCGTCCAGTCCCGTTGCTTTCAAGTGGTTCATGGTAGTTTCCGCCTCTCCCACTCCGGGGAAAATTACTTTATCCGCCGATTGAAGTTCTTCTTTATCAGCAGTAATCACCGCTTCCACACCCAACCGCTTTAAAGCATAATCCACAGAACGAATATTGCCGGCATTGTATTTTACAACTGCTACTTTCATCAGCTAAATATTACTGTTTTATTTTTATAAGCCAAAACTTTACGTTCAATGTGCTTCTGCACTGCACGCGAAAGAACGATTTTCTCCAAATCCTTTCCTTTATTTACAAGATCTTCAATAGCGTCCTTATGAGTAATACGCACCACGTCCTGCTCAATAATCGGTCCGGCATCCAGTTCAGTCGTTACATAGTGACTGGTTGCACCGATAATCTTCACCCCCCTCTGAAATGCTGCATGATAAGGCTTCGCCCCTACAAACGCAGGAAGGAAAGAGTGGTGAATATTGATAATCTTGTTCGGATAAGCATTGATCATCTGCTCGGAAATTACCTGCATATAGCGTGCCAATACAATAAATGTAATCTTATGTTTGGCAAGCAGTTCCATCTCCTTGCGTTCTTGTTCTTCTTTCGTCTCTTTTGTGATAGGGAACAGATAGAAAGGAATCCCGAAACGTTCGGCTACATGTTGCAAATCGGGGTGATTACTTATAATAAGAGGTATCTCTACATTCCACTCACCTGCCGTATAGCGCGCCAGCATATCAAAAAGACAGTGCGATAGCTTAGAAACGAAAATAGCCATACGCGGTTTCACATCCGAGAAATAAAGACGGAAATCCATTTCGTATTTTTGAGCGTAAAGGGTTCTGAAGTAATCTTCAATCTTTTCCTGAGGAACTAAAAAACCTTTCAATTCCCATTCAATACGCATGAAAAATATGTTTTCTACATGGTCTACGTATTGATCCAAATAGATAATATTTCCTTTGTTTACCGTAATAAAGTCTGTCACTTCCGCAAGGATCCCCGGTTTGTCGGGACAGTGCAATAACAGTTTGGCTGTTGTCATCATTCTTTTTACTAATTTACGATTCCAGGCAGAATTATTTTCCACCTTTCTAATTTTAGTTTGCAAAAATAACGATTTATTGCAAAATCGCGAATTATTCAAGCAGAAAGTTGATATAAAAACAGAGATTTCTTACAGATAGAAAGAATTCGGGCGTTATCTTCAATGAAAAGAATGACATTTTTTTAGGATAGTGATGCCATTGCCCTCGGATAGTAACGGGATTCTACCATGAAAGCGTCACTATAATGACCCAATACCGTCACTATCCGATCAGAAGAAAAATGAATATTTTTTTCATTACAAAGGTACTCAAAATGAGGCACTAAGCTTTTTTATCGTTTTTTCTTGAAAAAAACTTTTCTCAAAACGCTTGCAGATTTACAAAAAACAACTACCTTTGCACCCGCAATCGAGAGAGATGCAGATTAATAAATTGAAATTCTGGTGCGTTAGTTCAGTTGGTTAGAATACATGCCTGTCACGCATGGGGTCACGGGTTCGAGTCCCGTACGCACCGCTTCTTTCATTAAGAAGTAAAGAGAATAGAAATGAGTTAATCTAATTAAAATTTGGTGCGTTAGTTCAGTTGGTTAGAATACATGCCTGTCACGCATGGGGTCACGGGTTCGAGTCCCGTACGCACCGCTTCTTTCATTAAGAAGTAAAGAGAATAGAAATGAGTTAATCTAATTAAAATTTGGTGCGTTAGTTCAGTTGGTTAGAATACATGCCTGTCACGCATGGGGTC
>CAPYSS010000036.1:0-27775 GCA_948742525.1 Bacteroides caecimuris
ATCAGGCTACTTTTGAAAAATTCGTAGACCCCCTCTATAAATATATCAATGAGACAGAATCTCGTGTACCTATCAGCGACTGGCATCATACGGACAGTGGAAAATGGGTCGGATTCAAGGCACGCTCGGTGATCGGAGGATACTGGATGCAGGTATTGATGGATAAAACAAAAGAATAAAATATGTTTATGATGTATGTTTTTATTAACTAAATGAGTTTTAATGCTATGAAAGAAAAGTATGAAAAAAGGTCGGGGTGGTATCGAACGATATTGCTGCTGATGGCCTTATGTGTTTGGGGAAGTTGCAGCGACGGCAACGATGGTGGTGAGGACTCCAATAATGTGGCGTTTGATCCGAGCAAACCTGTCGTGGTGGAAGACATTAACCCCAAGACGGGAGGTGCCGGACAACGCTTGGTGATTATGGGAAATAACTTCGGAAACGATCCTTCCCTTGTCAATGTCTATGTTAGCGGGAAGAAGGCTATAGTGATCAACGTAAAAAGCAATGCTATCTATTGCTTTATGCCGGAAGGTGCCTATACGGGAGAAATAGAGGTGAAAATTACTGTTGGTGACGAACAGGAAGTATTGGCGGAGGTAGCTCCCGGACTTAAGTTTGATTACCAAAAGAAAATGCTTGTAAGCACGTTGCTGGGAACTCGGCGCGACGATGGGCATTACGACAGTAAGGATGGTCCTTTTAATGATTGTGGAGCACTCGGAGCACCCAATTGGATGGAGTTCGACCCTAAATATAAACACCTTATCTATATAGCACAAGATGCTGCTGGTGGTGACGAAAATGAAGGGGGCGGCAATATGCGCGTTATCGACCTGAATAACGAATATTTAGGTACGGCGCTTACCGACGGTAATATTCATGGTAATCGTCGCGGACGCTCCGTCAATTTCTTCGATGAGAACCACATGGCAGTGGCTGTAGACCAAGGCGACGAATTAAGAGCTGCCGTTTATGGGTACACTCGAACCAAAGAACCGCCTCAAAGCTATGCACCCGGTGAGTCTCCCGACTATGAAATGTGGGGGAATAAAGTAACGTTGGTGAAATATAAGCAGTGCAACACCGTTGCTTTTCATCCTGTGCATCACGACATGTATTTCAATAGTTATGAAAAAGGACAGTTTTTCCGTGCCGACCATGAAAAGATTCAGGAAATCTTCGACGGAGTCCGTCCCGACGGGCTTGAAGCAAAAAGAGATTGCGAGGAACTCTTTCAAATGGACAACGGATGGGAGTACAATATCCGCATGCATCCTACGGGTAACTATGCCTATATTGTGGCTATCAATCAGCATTACATCCAGCGAACCAACTATGACTGGGAACGCCACACCTTCCTGGCTCCTTACGTAGTGGCAGGAGAAGCCCGTACCGCTAATTATGTCAATGCAATTGGAACTTCTGCCCGTTTCTCTACTCCCTATCAAGGAGTATTTGTGAAAAATCCCGCTTATGCCGGACAGGAAGATGAATACGATTTTGTTATCTGTGATAAATTGAATCAGTGTCTCCGCATTGTCACTCCACAGGGGGAAGTCTCTCTGTTCGCAGGTCGCGGAAGTTCGAGCCTGAACAATAATCCATGGGGATACATTGATGGAGACCTGTTGCAGGAAGCCCGCTTCGACCGCCCGAAAGGATTGGCTTATGATGAGGAAAACGGTATCTTCTATGTGGGCGACGGTTCGAACCGACGTATCCGTAAGATAGCCAAAGAAGGAGAATAACTAATGAATTAAACACACGCGAATATGAAGAAAATATTTATACTGTACACTCTGCTGTTGTGCAGCATTTGCATGAACGTAATGGCGCAGCAGATGGTCACCGTGCAGGGTGTCGTAATTGATGAGAATAAAGAACCGCTGATCGGTGTAAACGTGACGGTTAAAGATGTGCCCGGTTTGGGAGCTATCACGGATATCAACGGTAAATACTCCATTAAGATGGAACCTTATCACAAACTGGTGTTCTCTTACATCGGCTATACCTCTGTAGAAGTGTTGGTAAAAGAGTTGCGTACCGTCAACATCACGATGAAAGAGGCAGAAGCCAAAGCGATAGACGAAGTGGTGATCACTGGTACGGGTGTTCAGCGCAAGCTGACTCAGACAGGTGCCATCAGCACGGTAAACGTAGACCTGCTGAAAAGCAATCCTTCATCAAGCATTGTCAACTCCTTGGCAGGTAATGTGCCGGGCATCATGGCGCGTCAGGTTTCCGGTCAGCCGGGAAAGAACGTTTCCGAGTTCTGGATACGCGGTATCTCTACATTCGGTGCCAGTTCATCGGCGTATGTGTTGGTCGACGGATTCGAACGTGACATGAGCGAGATCAATATCGAAGATATCGCCACCTTCTCCGTGTTGAAAGATGCTTCTGAAACTGCTATTTACGGATCGAAAGGTGCTAACGGCGTAGTGTTGATCACTACCAAACGCGGTAAGGCGGGTAAGATCAATATCGATGCCAAGGTGGAGACTTCGTACAATGCACGTACCATTACGCCTGAGTTTGAGGATGGCTTCAAGTATGCCAGCTTGCTCAACGAGGCACGTGTCACTCGTAATAACGAACCGATTTACCGGCCGGAAGAACTGGATATTCTTCGTTTAGGGCTTGATCCTGATTTCTATCCGAATACCGACTGGCAGGATCTGTTGCTGAAAGACGGATCATGGAGTCACCGTGTCAATCTGAATATGAACGGTGGAGGTACTACGGCACGTTATTTTGTGTCGGCCAGCTATGTGAAGGAAAACGGTATGTATAACACGGACGAATCGTTAAAGGACGATTACAATACCAATGCCGCTTATCACCGATGGAATTATCGAATGAACGCTGATATCGATATCACAAAGACCACTCTGCTGAAAGTGGGCGTGGCAGGTTTTTTATCGAAACGTAATAGCCCGGGATTGGGTGATGCTGACGTATGGGGCGAGTTGTTCGGTTACAATCCTATTCAGACTCCGGTAATGTATTCTGACGGTCGTCTGCCAGCGATTGGTACGGGTAATAAAACCAATCCTTGGGTAGCTGCCACACAGACCGGTTTTAACGAACATTGGACAAACAATATTGAGACGAACGTATCATTGGAGCAAAAATTGGATTTCGTGACCAAAGGATTGAGTTTTGTAGGGCGCTTCGGTTATGATAATAACAGTAGAAACAACATCGAACGCCACAAATGGCCGGAACAGTGGTTTGCAGTATCCAGAGACAAGAATACGGGAGAAATTGTATGGAAGAAAGTGACGGATAGCAGCAATATGACTCAAAAGAGTACCTCCGAAGGAGACCGTCGCGAATTCTTTGATGTACAACTTAATTGGGACCGTTCGTTTGGAAACCATCATCCCACTGCAACATTGAAGTATACACAGGATTCTTATGTGAAAACAGTCAATTTGGGCGAGGATTTGAAGAACGGTATCAGCCAGCGCAATCAAGACTTGGCGGGACGTGTGGCATACAACTGGGCGTACCGTTACTTTGTGAATTTCAATTTCGGTTATAACGGTTCCGAGAACTTTGCCAAGCATAACCGTTTCGGATTCTTCCCTGCTGCTTCCGTGGCTTGGAACATCGCCGAAGAATCTTTCGTGAAAAAGAATCTGAAATGGATGAACATGTTCAAGGTCCGCTTCTCTTATGGTAAGGTAGGTAATGATAATATGGGAGTTCGTTTCCCTTATCTGTATACGATTGCAAATAAATTCAAGATTGGTGATAATGAGTATACTTATGACGGATATAATTGGGCGAAATACGGATCGAGCAATTCTTATGGCGGTTTGAGTATGCCTAATCTCGGTTCACCGTTGGTGACATGGGAAGTAGCTACCAAAAAAGACCTTGGAATCGACCTTGCCCTTTTCGGCGATAAGTTTACAGGTACTATTGATTATTTTGATGAAAAGCGTGAAGGCATTTACATGGAACGTAGGCATCTGCCCGCCATTGTCGGTCATTATGGTGTCAATCCATCAGCAAACGTTGGTGCCATGCGCTCACGCGGATTCGACGGTCATTTCAATTTCCGCCAGAGAATAGGCAATGTAGATGTGGATATCCGTGGTAACATGACTTATTCAAAGAATGAGATACTTGAAAAGGATGAAGAAAACAACGTATATGGTTACCAGATGGAGAGAGGCTATCGGGTAGATCAGTGCCGTGGTCTGATAGCTTTGGGATTGTTTAAAGATTACGATGATATCCGTAACAGCCCGAAACAAGAGTTTGGTGCCGTACAACCCGGAGACATCAAGTATCGGGACGTCAACGGTGATGGAGTGGTGAACGACGGTGATATCGTAGCCATCGGTGCTACCAGCAAGCCGAACTTGATTTATGGTCTGGGTGTTACCGCCAAATGGAAAGGATTGGATGTGAGTGTTCATTTTCAGGGCGCAGGCAAATCATCTTTCTTCACGTATGGCAAATGTGTGTATGCCTTCACCGAGGGTGAGTGGGGAAATGTCTTTAAAGGAATGCTGGATGACCGATGGGTAGATTCGGAAACTGCTGAGAAATTGGGTATCCCTGCCAATGAAAACCCGAACGCCAGCTATCCGCGCCTGAGCTATCAGGGCGACGGAGCCAGCAACAACAACTATCGTAATTCTACATTCTGGTTGCGCAACGGTTCGTATCTTCGTCTGAAAACCGTTGATGTCGGATACACCTTGCCCAAATCATGGGTCAACAAATTGCATTTCAATAATATCCGCATCTTTGTGGTAGGAACCAACCTGCTGACATTCTCCAGCTTTAAAACTTGGGATCCGGAGATGGGAGATGCGCGTGGCGAATCTTATCCGTTGTCGAAGTCTGTCACAATGGGTTTAAGTGTTAATCTATAAAATAATATGCAACAATGAAAAAAATAATTTATATCCTGTTGATAGCGATGTTGGGAACAGGCATGCAGTCTTGTTCCGACTATTTGGATTCCGACTATATTTTTAAGGACCGGGAGACGATAGAGAAAGTCTTCAACGACCGCGACAAGACTGACCAGTGGTTGGCAACAGCTTTCAGTTATCTGAAAGATCACTGTGCGGATGTGTGCAGTAAAGGTCATATCCCGTTCAATTTTGCCGACGATATGTATTATGGCGACCGCGACGTGAACTATGACGCTTCTAATGCCAGTGCGCTTTCTTACAACTCCTTTAAAGAAGGAAATTATGATGAGAACACCAAACAGGAGGCTTGGACTGCGTGCTATCGGGGTATCCGTCAAGCTAGTGTTTTTATCCAGAATGTGGATATGAGCACGAAGTTCGACAGCGATGAAGAAAAGGCAGACTATAAGGCGCAGGCGCGTTTTGTCCGTGCTTATTATTATTGGATATTGCTCCGTCGCTATGGTCCCATTCCATTGTTGCCTGACGAAGGCATCGACTTTACCGATGAATATGATGAGATCGCCACTCCACGTAGCCCGTACGACGTATGTGCCGAATATATCAGTAATGAAATGCTACTTGCCGCCAAGGATCTGCCTTTGCGTCGGGGAGAACTTTCTTCCGCACGTCCTACTCGTGGTGCAGCATTGGCAGCTCGTGCACAGGCATTGCTTTTTGCTGCCAGTCCGTTGGCAAATGGTAATGACGACGATTTTGCACAACAGCTTGTGGATGATAAAGGCAACCGACTGTTGTCTAAAGACTATAGCGAGGAAAAATGGGCAAAAGCGGCAGCTGCTTGCAAAGATGTGATGAAGCTTGATGTTTATCGCCTCTACACCACTGGTATACGTACTACAGACTCTCCTGCAGAACCGGCTACAATTACTCCTCCGACTTGCGAGCCTTACTCAAGCCTGCCGTTCCCCGAAGGATGGGCAGACATCGACCCGTTTGAATCTTACCGTTCGGTATTCAACGGACAGTTGGACGAAATGAGTAATCCGGAATTGATTTTTACTCGTGGACAGAACATTGGCGGTGAGAACATCCGTGCGATGGTCGTTCATCAATTGCCGCGCCAAGCTACAGGATGGAATACGCATGGACTGACACAGAAGATGGTGGATGCCTATTACATGAACGACGGATCCGATTGTGCGGGTATGAATTCCGAGCCTGAATACAAGGCTGTGTATCCTCGTGAAATGTGGAACGATCGTCCGCGGGAAACAGGTTTTACGGAGAATAATACAGACTGTAAGCCTCTTGACGCGGGAGTCTCTCTGCAATACGCCAATCGCGAACCACGTTTCTATGCTTCTGTAGCTTATAATGGTACACGCTGGTATTTGGGTAACGAATCGCAATCTGTGAACAAGAATATCCAAGTATTCAACTATCGCGGATTGAAGAATGGATATGCCAACACCATGTTCTGGTTGCGTACAGGTATCGGTGTTATGAAATACGTACACCCGGATGATACGTATGAGAATGGAAATATAAATAACGCCCGTTACAAACCGGAGCCGGCTATCCGTTATGCCGATATTCTGCTGATGTATGCCGAAGCATTGAACGAATTGACACCAGGCGTGAATTATGACATTCCTTCTTGGGACGGAGCGATTACTTATTCGATCAGTCGTGACGAAGAAGAGATGCGTACGGGAATCAAACCGGTACGTATGCGTGCCGGAGTACCCGATTTTGCGGACGACATATACTCGGACAAAGACAAATTCCGCATTTACTTGAAGCGCGAGCGTATGATTGAACTGATGGGAGAGGGTAAACGCTATTATGACCTCCGCCGTTGGAAAGACGCTCCGAGAGAAGAGTCGTTGCCGGTTTACGGTTGCAATACATTGATGATGCAGGGTGACAGAGAACGGTTCCACACACCAGTTGCCGTATGGAATCTGTCGGCTACCTTCTCGCAGAAGATGTGGTTCTGGCCTATTTCTCATAGTGAACTGAAACGTAACAAACGCCTGACACAGAATCCGGGTTGGACGTATAATGACTAACTTTAAAACATGGATACAATGAAAAGAATATATAATCTATTGTTTGCACTAGTAGCGTTGGTAGCATTCGGTTCGTGCAACGACGAATGGACTGAGGAACTATATGAACATTATGTCTCTTTCAAGGCTCCGATCAATAGCAACGGAGTGTCGAGAATCAATATTCCCTATAAGGCAGGTCAGGTCAGCACTTACCAACTGCCGGTACTTGTAAGCGGAAGCACCGCCAACCAGCAGAAACTGACGGTAAAGATTGGGATCGACAAGGATACACTGGATGTGCTCAACGAAGCCCGTTTCAGTAGCCGAGACGACTTGTATTACAAAGAGTTGGACGCTAAGCACTATTCTTTCCCCGAAACGGTGGAAATACAGCCGGGCGAAAACTCTACTTTGCTGAATATTGATTTTAACTTGGCAGGATTGGACTTGGTGGAGAAATGGGTGTTGCCGTTGACAATTGAGGAGAGCCCGACAGGCGAATACACTCCCAACTATCGCAAACACTACCGCAAGGCGTTGCTTCGTATAATGCCGTTCAATAATTATTCGGGAACTTATAGCGGTACAGCTTTGATGAATTATATGAAGAATGCCGGTGATGGTGGAAACGACCCATTGGTGAAGAGTGAAATCGTCTCCTATGCGGTAGATGAGAATACCATTTTCTTCTATGCCGGTACGATAGATGAAACCCGAAAGGATCGGGCAAACTACAAAATCAAGGCATTCTTCGATCCTGAAAGCAACAAGGTAAATTTGACTTGTGATAATGGTGAAGTTAATTTCCGTACCAATAAGCAAGCTACGTATTTCATCAAAGAAGAGATGGATGAGAAACAACCGTATTTGCTGAAACGTACCATCATGATTCGTGATATGGATTACGACTACACAGACTACACGATGGCGCCAGGTGCTTCTATCGAATATAATGTGAGAGGTGAAATGTCTATTTTGCGCAAGATCAATACACAGATACCGAATGAAGACCAAGCTATAGAATGGGATTAATCAATGGTAACTGTGATTGATGTTATCTTTTGGGGGTTGACTTTTTAGTCAACCCCATTTGTTTCAAATGTTATGCTTCCTATCTGCCCGTCTTTACTCATCGTTTCCGCCTGAATAATCAAAGGGGTAGAATACTGGTTATTATAACATTCAATCCTCGCTTTCCCGTTTGCGTCCGTTCGTACGGATGGATTCCAATATAACGTCCGCCTTTTGTCTACTTTGTCCATATACAATTCTCTGGTTGGATAGGCAGGCGAATAATATTCCAATGCACGGGTATATCCTTGAATAACCGTTTGCCGGGTTCCTAATACAGCGCTTTGGCTTTTATTCAGCACATCGCGTCGGGGCAGCGGAACCAGATAGAAAACACTGTATTTGTCTAGTTGGCTTATATCGACTCCTGTGCTATCGGTCGTTTCGGATATTTTGGTATTCTGGATGATGTCGTCATCGATACCTCCGGTTCCTTTGCTGACGATGATAGAAGCCAGTCCGTCTACTTCGGTCAGCATCATTTGAACTTCTTTCTCGGACAAAATGTGATTATCCATGATGTAGCAGATCGGTTTTTGCCTATATGTAAGCTCATTATTACTACGGTTCCAATCGAATTGCGGGCTCAACTTTTCCATGAGTTCCGGAATTGTTGTAACGATCTTCCCGTTGTCACGCAATAAGTCTACCGAACGGCGTACATCGTAATAAGCATCGATGCTCTTCTCGCTGATTTTAGTAGCCATATTGCTTCCCTGTCGGCGTTTGCTTCTTATTTCTATTTCATCCAATACATAAAGCCCTTCCACCTTTCGGATAGAATCCATATAGAGAGAATCAAAATTTTCGGCCTGTTGTTGCCAATCGGTTAGGTCCTTCCATTCCGGGTGGAGTTCCTTATAGCCATAGGCACGGAAAGCGGGGGCGAAATTACGGTCAATTAGGATAGAAGCATCCTTGTTACGTTCTTTACCCACTTTCCGGGTCTGGATCACTGCTTCCGTTGTTCCTTCAAAGTCTTCTACGGGAATGGTAAAGCGACCGTTTTCATCGGTCACGGTTCCTCCGGTGATGAATTGGTCGTCTTTTTTCACGATCACGCTAAGCTCAATATCTTTCAGCTTGTTTTTGAGGATGGTTGATTGCACTTGCCCGTTCAATACCAACTGGCTTTCCGGTAGCTGCAACGGAGTGAAAGGGACGGTAGAAATGGCCTGGCTCATGTCATACTTGCGCCATCCGTGCACCATTAATAAATTATCCAGTTCTATTTGTTTCCGGGGTGATGGTGATGCGAAATAATAACCAGGCTGATGGATATATCCTTTCAAATCGGAAGTTAACAGTAAATCGGTGAAAATGTTGTTGTCATATTCCAGATAGTCCGACCGGATACCGTCTCGGATACTGACAGACAGTTCGCTGGTTACAGCTTCTCCCTTGGCGTTTTTTACTTGCAATTCGCAGCGGATAGGTGCGTAGGGTGCATATATTTTAGTCAATCCTTCCGTCGATATTTGCAGTGGAGCACGCGGGTTGGAGAAGGCGAAACGTTCGCATAGTGTATGACCGGCTCGGTTGATGAGGCTGACTTGCAGGATGCCTGCCGGTAGCTTACGGGTAGGCAGAACGAACTCTTGTGGAGCGTCTGCTCGGCAACATACCAATTGGTGGACATAAGGACGTCCTTGATGGCTGATAAATACCGCCAGTGTGTCTTGAGGGGTAGCTGCATTGCAGGAAACTTTCACCAAAAGGGCACCGGCATTGCTGACTGTGCTCAATACATATCCGTTCGGCAACGCCTGTGGGAGAGTAAATTTATATTGCTTTCCTTGAAAATCGACTTTGGCAATGGCCGGTTGTGCAGAAGGTGTATACTCATAACGCCCCATTCCATCGTGCAAAGTCTCGAAAGAGGTGATTGCTGTTCCTTCTTTGGTATAGATGGTTCCCGACAATTCTATATTTCCTTCATTTTTACTCTCTGCCTTGAAAGCCACTTGCGAGGTCACTCCTTCCACCAACTGCCCTCCTTCGGGAAAAAAGCGTACGCTTAATTTCTCCTTTGTTTCCAACGGACGGTTTTCCATCGACGGATTTAGTTCGTAGGTGGTGATGCTGCGTTCCAGTTTATCACTGTTGGAAAGCTGATAAATAGGAAAAGTACGAGAAAAATACTGTGGTTCGTTGAATGCGAGCATCCAGCGGGTATAGGCGCGTACCTCGTAATAGCCGGATAGCATGGACTGAGGGAGAACGAGTTGCCCGTTTCCTTCTCCTTGCGTCAGTTTGATGATTTGTCTATTTGCGATGTGTCCTGTCTGATCCACCAGTTCAACGTATAGCGGGCGGCTGATCTGACTGAACATTTGCTTTTCGGCATGGGTGACGTAAGCTTTGAACCAGATAGTGTCTCCTACATAGTAGCTCGTGTTGTCGAAATGCAAGTAGGCTTTCTCCCGTGGAAAATTGTCGGCAAAGGTTTGGGCCTGCTTCATATATTGTGCGAATACTGTTTTAGCGGGGGGATTCTCTCCGTGTGCAGTCGTTGTCATCAGTCCGAATGCAGAGAGTAGAAATAAGAGCCGTTTGTTTTTCATAATGAATGTTGTTTATTTTAGTGAATAATGGCAAAGATAGAAGTTTAGACAAATAAAAAAGAAAAAAAATGTTCAATCTGAAAAAGAAATTGTTCATTGTTGCATTAACAACCCATCTTTGGGGAAAAGGGACGGAAATATGAAAAAACAGCACCCTGAATTAGACTTTCAAAGGTGCTGTTGTTAATTCAATAAGGAAAAGAGTATTTATTCTATTTATTATTTATTCAGAGAGTTACAGATCTGTTGGTTGATTTCTCTGACTTTAGCTTCATTCATCTTGATGACTTTACGGTCATAAGTCATCAGACCGTTGATTTCACCTTCCACGTCTGTCGTCTGGGTATATACGGCTGCAGAGAAGCCTTTCTGGATTAATTCCAACAGATGTCTGCCATATTTAATGTATTCGTTCGTTACTTCGTCCGAAGAGTTGAATTTCACATACCCCCAGTTTTTCTTGTCATTCACCCAAGTGTTTCCTTCTACTACAAGACCGATACCTCCGTATTCACCCAATACAGTAGCACGTCTCGGGTCGTAAAGGAAC
This sequence comes from Bacteroides caecimuris, assembly GCA_948742525.1. Taxonomy (GTDB): domain Bacteria; phylum Bacteroidota; class Bacteroidia; order Bacteroidales; family Bacteroidaceae; genus Bacteroides; species Bacteroides caecimuris_A. The sequence continues at coordinate 11,150 of CAPYSS010000036.1, forward strand.
ATGTTTGGTCCTGGATAGTGGTGAAGGTCGAGAATATCGCCACAAGTATAGTGGTTACCGCCACTGGCAGGATTTACCAGGCGGCTAGGATCGTATTCTTTGGTCCATGCAACGATTTCCGGAGTTTTGAATTGTCCCCATGCTTCGTTGAAAGGAACCCATACGGCAATGCTCGGATAGGAATACAGATAATCGATGATTTCTTTCCATTCCTTACGGTAGTTAGCTTCGGAAGCGGCAGAACGGATAACTTCCGTGCCGTTGAAATAGTTTTGGGTTTGCCATTGTGGGCTAGGACCACCACTTGGCATGTCCTGCCATACGATCAATCCCAGCTGGTCGCAATGAGTGTACCAGCGTGCAGGTTCCACCTTAACGTGCTTACGTACCATGTTATAGCCGAAGTCTTTTGTCTTCTTCAAGTCGTAAACCAATGCTTCGTCTGTCGGTGCAGTATATAAACCGTCAGGCCACCATCCCTGGTCAAGCGGGCCGAACTGGAAATAGTCTTTGTTGTTCAATTGCAGGCGAGTGATGCCATTCTGACTCTTGTGGATAGAATATTTACGCATAGCGGTATAACTCTTTACCTGGTCTATTGTTTTTCCGTCCTTATACAAAGTCACTTCCATATTGTAGAGGAAAGGAGAGTCCGGAGACCACAGTTTAGCATTAGCAGGCATTGCCAGTTCAACAGGTACTCCGTTCAACGCTGCACCTTTGGCTACAAGGTTCTTGCCATCGAATACTTTTACTTCCACTTTGTCTGCAGAAGTCGTGTTGGCAGCAACTTCTACCTTAACAGAATTATTGTCAATATCGGGAGTGGTTTTCAGATTAGTGATGTATTGTGTTGCCACCGGTTCCAACCACACTGTTTGCCAGATACCTGTAACCGGAGTGTACCAAATGCCATGAGGATTTCCTATTTGTTTCCCTCTGGGTTGTTCGCCACGATCTGAAGGGTCCCATACTTTGACTACCAAGTCATTATTCCCTTTATTAAGTACAGAAGTAATATCGAAATAGAAAGGAGTAAATCCGCCTGTGTGTTCACCTACCTTTACGTCATTCACCCAAACCTCTGCTTTCCAGTCTACTGCTCCGAAGTGCAACAGGATTTGTTTACCACGCCAGGCAGAAGGAACGTCGAAAGTGCGTTGGTACCACAGTTCTTCTTTCTCGTTTATCATTTTGCCTACGCCCGATAAAGACGATTCTACAGCAAAAGGAACAAGAATATCACCCTGGTAAGCAGCAGGCGTAGGATCACCCTTTTTGGTGATTGCATATTTCCAAAGTCCGTTCAGGTTTTTCCAGTCACTGCGTTCCATGATAGGACGCGGATATTCCGGCAATACGTTTTTAGGGTCAAGCTGTTCTCCCCACGATGTCTTGATTTTGTCGCCGGCAGGTTTCCATTGAGCAAAAGTCGAACTGCATAAAGCCAATGCAAGCAGCATTGTTAGAAAATTCTTTTTCATGTTCATGGTATAAAAATATAGTTAGTTATTAGATATAAATTCCATTAAAAGAATATTGCAAAGAAAGTGGAATTAATAGAGAATAAAGGAAATTTGCCGTTCAAAAAATAATAAATTCTCTTCTTTTTGATCACATGTTCCATGTAAAGAGCCACTTTTAATCATACAGACGGGGAGATGGTCTGTTTTTATCCGATATCGGTTCATGTAAATCAGATCCGCATCTAATATGAATCAGTATCTAATGATGCGGATCGTAAAAACGGTATTCTGTTATTTGACAACTGTTTTTGTTCCTGACGGTTTGGACAGTATTGTTCCGGCTTTCTCCGCAGTACCCAGTACAGGCATCCCATCTTTGTCCCACTCTATTTTTTGCAAGCGGGGAGAACGTGAGTCTATGGCACCCGGAGCATCATTGGGTACCTGACGTCCATGATAAAGCATATAACATTCCTTTCCATCCGGTGAAGAGGTGAAAGAGCTGCCGCCGGGGCCAAAAACTTCATTCTCCGGGTCCTGCATAAATACAGGTGTCGGATGTTTTTTCCAAGAAGCAGGATCCAACAGGTCGGCATTGGCGTCTGCTGTTAGTAATCCTACACAATAATAGGGAGTCCAGCTACCGCTGGCAGAATAAAAAATGCACACTTTATCTTTGTTCTTCGGCTGGAAGAAATGAGGTGCTTCGTTTACATGGATCGGATAGGCAGTTTTGCTGCCATCGGGATTCACCCATTGACACTCCCATTCATATTCAGGTTTGGATATCAGGACTCTATCAGAAGAAAGAGTCCACGGATTTTCCATCGAAGCGATGTAAATACATTGTGTCTCGCTGTCAATCCTTCGTTTTTGCCATCCGCACCAAATCATGTAACGCTGTCCGTTGTGTTCGAAAGTGCTTGCATGAATCGCCCAGTTGTTATCTTTGTCGGTCGGTATGCGGCCTTTCATAACAAATTTTCCTTCCGTAGGAATATCAGCCTCGTTTTCAATTACATAAATCTGGTGATTGTCTATGTTGCCATCGTCTGCTGCGAAGTAAATGTACCATTTGTCGTCAATACGATGTATTTCGGGAGCCCATAGATGGGAGGAATTGCTGGGGTCGGTCGGTATCCATACCGTTTTTTGAAGACTATCGTTTAGGTTCGTTATGTCATTGGTCTCCCAAAGTACGATGATGTTTTCAGAGCCTTGCGTATAATAATATTTTCCTTTATAAAAAACAGCCCATGGTTCTGCTCCTTTTTCACGTAGCGGATTTGTATAAGCAGCTCCTGTTACGGCTTCCTTTTCCGGCTCTGTTTTCTTTTGGGGTTGACAGGATGCACAAATAATTATTAAAAGTACGGTTAGAAATAACAATCTGCTTCTCATGGTATTTTTTGCTTAATAATGATATTGCAAAGAAAGCATAAAATCTTGATAAATCATCTTTTTTTTGCAGATTGGTTAGTATTTATCCTTAATTGGTTTGTATTTATTGAATTTCTAGTTGTTTTTTCTCATCTTTGCAGCACGAACTTTAAAATAGATATTGTATGAAACTGAAGCACCTTATTCTTCTTAGTATTATTTGCTGTTCCCAGTCTGTATTTGGACAAAAAGCCAATCAACAACCGAAGACGAGTGGCAATCCTGTATTTCCGGGATGGTATGCCGATCCGGAAGGAGTTGTATTTGGAGATGAATACTGGATTTATCCTACCTATTCGGCACCTTATGACGAACAGACTTTCATGGATGCCTTCTCATCTAAAGACCTGGTGAACTGGACAAAGCATCCGAAAGTATTATCAAAAGAGAATATCAGTTGGTTTAAACGTGCTTTGTGGGCGCCTGCCGTGATTCATGCGAATGATAAATATTATATATTCTTCGGTGCGAATGATATTCAAAGTAATAATGAACTGGGCGGTATTGGTGTAGCTGTCGCCGACAACCCAGCCGGACCATTTAAAGATGCGTTAGGCAAACCTCTGATTGATAAATTTGTAAATGGTGCGCAACCGATCGATCAGTTTGTTTACAAAGATGATGACGGGCAATATTATATGTATTATGGTGGCTGGGGACATTGTAATATGGTCAAACTCGCCCCGGACTTGTTGAGTATCGTGCCGTTTGAAGATGGTACCCTTTATAAGGAAGTAACCCCCGAAAAATATGTAGAGGGACCTTTTATGTTGAAACGTAACGGAAAATACTACTTTATGTGGTCGGAAGGCGGTTGGACCGGACCGGATTATTGCGTTGCTTATGCCATTGCCGACTCACCGTTCGGACCCTTCAAGAGAGAAGCAAAAATATTACAGAGAGATCCCAATGTTGGAACAGGTGCAGGCCATCATTCAGTTGTCAAAGGACCGGGAAAGGACGAATGGTACATCGTTTATCATCGCCATCCATTGGGTGAAACGGATGGAAATGCTCGTGTGACTTGCGTTGACCGTATGTACTTTGATAAAGATGGAAAAATAAAACCCATAAAGATGACTTTCGAGGGAGTAAAAGCCAGTCCCTTGAAGCGAAAATAAGTTCAGTCCGGAAATAACTTAGTTATATATTTCTGTCCATAGGGATTGAGTAAAATGTTCCCCTTATCTTTAGTCGTCAGACAAAGTAAGGGGAATATTTATTACTCAATCCCTTGTTTTTTTATTGTAAAAAGGCGTTTTGGTTTGTATTTGTTCTTTATTGAATAGTTTTTTTCGTTCTTTTTCGGCTATTTCTGCAATCTTTGTAACAGGAAAAATACTATAAACTTATAAACTATCATGAAAGGCAAAATTCTTTTGGCTCTGACGTTGTTATTGGGAGCATCAACTACTATGTGGGCAGTCGGTAATTTAGGAAAAGCAAACCAGAAGAAGCACGCATATACAAATAAAGATGTATGGGCGGCTTATGAAGGATTTAACAATACACTACTAGACTCTAATAAATATATTTATAAAACAAATACCTCTTATCCGAGCGCTGTTGACCGTGGCAATGGAGCAGCGGCTATCTGGTGCCAGCCTATTTATTGGGACATGGCGATGAATGCCTATAAACTGGCAAAGGCACAGAAAGACAAAAAGAAGACAAGTTATTATAAAACACTTTGCGAAAAAATATTCGCAGGGAACAAAGCGCAATATTGCCAGTTCGATTTTGATGATAACAACGAAAACACCGGCTGGTTCATCTACGATGACATCATGTGGTGGACTATCAGCCTGGCACGCGGCTACGAACTTTTTGGAGTGGATGAATATCTGAAACTCTCGGAAGCCAGTTTCAAACGGGTATGGTATGGATCGGAAAAAGTAGGTGATACAGGCTCGTATGACAAAGAAAACGGAGGTATGTTCTGGCAATGGCAACCTATTCGGAATCCAAAACCGAATAAATTCGGTGATGGAAAGATGGCATGCATCAACTTTCCGACAGTTGTTGCAGCATTAACCCTTTATAATAACGTGCCTGAAAATAGAAAAGAATCGACCTACAAACGACCGGATTATCAGACGAAAGCTCAATATCTTGCCAAAGGTAAAGAAATCTATGAATGGGGAGTGGAAAATCTCTTGGATAAAGCAACAGGAAAGATTGCCGATAGCCGTCATGGAAATGGCAATCCCGCCTGGAAAGCACATGTATACAACCAGGCAACCTTTATCGGAGCGTCCATACTGCTTTATAAAGCGACCGGAGAGAAGCGTTATCTCGACAATGCTATTCTGGCAGCAGACTATACAGTGAAAGATATGTCTGCAGAACACAAAGTGCTACCTTTCGAAGGGGGTATTGAACAGGGCATCTATACTGCCATCTTTGCGGAGTACATGGCATGGTTGGTATATGATTGCGGACAAACCCAATATCTCCCGTTCCTGAAACGTACCATCGAAACAGGTTGGGCAAACAGAGACGAGACACGGAATGTATGTGGAGGCGAATACTATAAAAAGTTGCCGGAAGGTGCGGAAATCGACAGCTATTCTGCTTCCGGTATACCGGCATTGATGCTTTTGTTTCCGGCTAAGAAATAAATAGAAAACGACAGAAATTGCGTAAAATAGATTAAATAAACAGGTGATTTAAATTATGAAACAACAACTGATGATGCTGTTGCTGGGAACAGCTTCTGTACTTTGTAGCTGTGAGACCCAGGTAGAACAGCACGAAAAGAATGAATTACGTGCTCCGGCATATCCGCTGGTGACAATTGATCCTTATACTAGTGCATGGTCTACTACGGACAATCTATACGACAGTCCTGTAAAACATTGGACTGGCAAGGATTTCTCTTTACTTGGTGTTGCCAAAGTAGACGGACAAACCTACCGTTTCATGGGAACGGAAGAGCTGGAACTACGTCCTTTGGTAAAGACATCCGAACAAGGTGGCTGGACAGGAAAGTATACCACACAACAACCAGCTGACGGATGGCAGAATATCGGATTCAATGATAAAGCCTGGAAAGAAGGCGAAGCAGCCTTCGGAACCATGGAGAATGAGCATACAGCCAAAACCCAATGGGGTGAAGAATTTATCTGGGTACGCCGGGTAGCTGATATTCAGGAGGATTTGACAGGAAAGAATGTATATCTTGAATTCTCTCACGACGATGATGCCATTATTTATATCAACGGCATCAAAGTGGTAGATACAGGCAATGCTTGTAAAAAGAACGAACGGGTGAAACTGTCGGAAGAAGTAGTAGCCTCTTTGAAACCGGGTGAAAATCTGATTGCAGGCTATTGTCATAACCGGGTAGGAAACGGACTGCTGGATTTCGGATTGCTGGTAGAATTGGACGGTTACCGTTCTTTCCATCAAGCAGCACAACAAACTTCTGTAGACGTACAACCCATGCAGACTTATTATACATTTACTTGCGGTCCGGTAGATTTGAAACTGACATTTACCGCTCCTATGTTTATGGATAATTTGGATTTGTTGTCGCGTCCGGTCAACTATATTTCTTATGAAGTAGCTTCCAATGACGGTCAGAAACATCAGGTTGAGTTGTATTTCGAGGCAGCTCCTCAATGGGCGCTTGACCAACCTCACCAAGAATCTGTTGCCGACAGCTTTACTGACGGTAATTTGTTATTCCTTTGTACCGGAAGCCGCAATCAGGAGATTCTGAAGAAAAAAGGTGATGATTTACGTATCGACTGGGGACATTTCTATCTGGCAGCTGAAAAGGAAAACAGCACTTGTGCGATCGGTGACGGCAGAGAACTGCGTAAGAGCTTCCTTGATAATAAATTAGAAGCTCCTACTACAAACGGTTATGATAAACTGGCGTTGGTACGTTCATTGGGCGAAACAGAAAAGACCGATGGCCACCTGTTGATCGGATATGATGATATTTACTCTATCCAATATTTTGGTGATAACCTGCGTCCTTACTGGAACCGTGAGGGCAATGAAACGATTGTTTCCCAATTCCAGAAAGCAGAGAAAGAATACAAGACACTGATGCAGAACAGTGCTGCTTTCGACAAGAAACTGATGGAAGAAGCTACTGCTGCCGGTGGACGTAAATATGCCGAACTTTGTGCATTGGCTTATCGTCAGGCATTGGCTGCACACAAACTGGTACAGGCTCCGAACGGCGACTTGGTATTCCTTTCTAAAGAGAACTTCAGTAATGGTTCCATCGGAACAGTCGACCTGACTTATCCGGGAGCTCCGTTGCTTTTATACTACAATCCGGAATTGGTGAAAGCCACCATGAACCATATCTTCTATTATAGCGAAAGCGGAAAATGGGCGAAACCATTTGCTGCACATGATGTGGGTACTTATCCATTGGCTAACGGCCAGACTTATGGCGGCGATATGCCGGTAGAAGAATCGGGTAATATGGTAGTATTGGCTGCTGCCATTGCAAAGATGGAAGGCAATGCAGATTACGCACAGAAACACTGGGAAACTTTGACCACATGGACAGACTATCTGGTAGAGAACGGACTTGATCCTGCCAACCAGCTTTGTACCGATGACTTTGCAGGACACTTTGCACACAATGCCAACCTTTCTATCAAAGCAATCATGGGTATTGCTTCATACGGTTATCTGGCAGATATGCTGGGCAAAAAAGACGTGGCTGAAAAGTACACACAGAAAGCGAAAGAAATGGCTGCCGAATGGGTGAAAATGGCTGATGATGGTGACCACTACCGTCTCACATTTGACAAACCGGGAACATGGAGCCAGAAGTATAACTTGGTGTGGGATAAACTGTTGAATCTGCAAATCTTCCCTAAAAATGTTGCAGAAACGGAAATAGCTTACTATCTTTCGAAGCAAAATAAATATGGTCTTCCGTTGGATAATCGTGAAACATACACCAAGACCGACTGGATCATGTGGACAGCTACATTGGCAAATGACAAAGCTACCTTTGAGAAATTTATCGAACCCATGTACCTGTTTATGAACGTGACACCTAACCGTGTTCCGATGTCCGACTGGGTATTTACAGACGAACCGAATCAAAGAGGCTTCCAGGCACGTTCCGTTGTAGGTGGATATTATATCAAAATGCTTGAAGGAAAACTGATTAAATAAAACAAAATACCATGAAGAAACTAGCTCTATTCGCTTTTACGCTACTTAGTGCATGGAGTATGACTGCAAAAACAATTACCGGACCGGTGGACTATGTTAGTCCGCTGGTTGGTACGCAGTCGAAGCACGCATTATCTACCGGAAATACTTACCCTGCCATTGCGCTGCCTTGGGGAATGAACTTTTGGGTTCCGCAGACTGGTAAAATGGGAGATGGATGGACTTATACGTATGACGCTGACAAGATCAGAGGATTCAAACAAACCCATCAGCCAAGTCCTTGGATCAATGATTACGGTCAATTTGCCATCATGCCGGTAACCGGTAAGGCAGTCTTTAATCAGGATGAGCGTGCCAGTTGGTTCTCTCACAAAGCTGAAACGGCTACTCCTTATTATTATAAGGTATATCTTGCCGACCATGATGTAGTGACCGAAATTGCTCCGACAGAGAGAGCGGCTGCTTTCCGTTTCACTTTCCCTGAAAACGACCACTCTTATGTAGTGGTAGACGCCTTCGATAGAGGTTCGTTTGTGAAAGTAATCCCTTCGGAAAACAAGATTATCGGTTATACCACAAAAAACAGCGGTGGTGTTCCTGCCAACTTTAAAAACTACTTTGTACTGGTATTCGACAAACCGTTTACTTATACGGCTGCCGTAGCCGGCGGTGTGATCGACACCAACAAACTGGAAGCGACAGACAATCATGCCGGTGCACTGATCGGTTTCAAAACCCGCAAGGGCGAACAGGTAAATGTGCGTGTAGCTTCCTCTTTTATCAGCCCTGAACAGGCGGAACTGAACTTGAAAGAGCTGGGTACGGACAACATTGAACAGATTGCTGCGAAAGGCCGCAAGGTATGGAACGAAGTTCTGGGACGTATCGAAGTGAAAGACGATGATATCGACCATTTGCGTACTTTCTACTCTTGTCTGTATCGTTCGGTATTGTTCCCCAGAAGTTTCTACGAGATAGATGCTAAAGGAGACGTGATGCACTACAGCCCTTATAACGGCGAAGTGCTTCCGGGATATATGTTTACCGATACCGGTTTCTGGGATACGTTCCGTTGTCTGTTCCCATTCCTTAACCTGATGTATCCATCCATGAATACAAAGATGCAGGAAGGATTGGCGAACACTTATAAAGAAAGCGGATTCTTGCCGGAATGGGCAAGTCCGGGACACAGAGGTTGCATGGTTGGAAACAACTCTGCTTCCGTAGTTGCCGATGCTTACCTGAAAGGATTGAAAGGATACGATATCGAGACATTGTGGGAAGCCGTGAAACACGGAACGAATGCAGTACATCCGAACGTTGGCTCTACCGGACGATTAGGACATGAGTATTACAATAAGTTGGGATATGTGCCTTATAATGTAGGTATTAACGAGAATGCAGCCCGTACACTGGAATATGCATACGATGACTGGTGTATCTATCAATTGGGTAAAGCCTTGAAGAAACCGAAAAAAGAGATTGAAATCTTTGCAAAGCGTGCAATGAATTATAAGAATCTCTACGATCCCGAACACAAACTGATGCGTGGCAAGAATGAAGACGGTACGTTCCAGTCTCCGTTCAATCCGTTGAAGTGGGGGGATGCCTTTACGGAAGGTAATAGCTGGCATTATACCTGGTCGGTATTCCACGATCCTCAAGGTCTGATCGACCTGATGGGCGGTAAAGACGGATTCAACCAGATGATGGACTCTGTATTTATTCTCCCTCCGATTTTCGATGACAGCTATTATGGCGGTGTTATTCACGAAATCCGTGAAATGCAGATTATGAATATGGGTAACTATGCACATGGCAACCAACCGATTCAGCACATGCTCTATATGTACAACTATTCCGGTCAACCCTGGAAAGCGCAACATTGGATTCGTGAAGCGATGGACAAACTTTATACTCCGGCTCCCGACGGTTATTGCGGTGATGAAGACAACGGCCAGACTTCTGCCTGGTATGTATTCTCGGCAATGGGATTCTATCCGGTATGTCCGGGTACGGATGAATATGTCTTGGGTACTCCTTACTTCAAGGAGATGAAACTGCATCTGGAAAACGGAAAGACGGTGACGATCTCTGCTCCGAATAACGGAGACGACAAGCGTTACATTTCATCAATGACATTGAACGGCAAAGAATATACCAAAAACTACCTGACTCATCAGGACCTGTTGAATGGCGCTAGCATTTCTTACAAGATGGATGCGAAACCCAATCAGCAACGTGGTACCAAAGAGTCCGATTTCCCTTATTCTTTCTCTAACGAATTTAAAAAGAAGAAGTAATCATGAAGAAACAGATCAAATATATCAGTGCAGGTATGCTGGCAGGTATGCTTCTCTGTGGCGGGGAGCTGCAAGCCTCCAACCGTATGACGGAAATGCATGTATGTCTGGCGGATGCCATTCAGAGAGATAACCGTCCGGAAATATCCAATCGTCTGTTCCGTTCCAATGCGGTAGAGAAGGAGATTCTCCGTGTACAGAAACTTTTGAAGAATGCGAAGTTGGCATGGATGTTTACCAACTGTTTCCCGAATACACTGGATACAACCGTACATTTCCGTAAAGGAAGCGATGGCAAACCGGACACGTTCGTATATACGGGCGATATTCACGCCATGTGGCTACGCGACTCCGGTGCACAGGTATGGCCTTACGTACAATTGGCTAATTCGGATCCCGAACTGAAAGAAATGCTGGCAGGTGTTATTCTCCGCCAGTTCAAATGTATCAATATCGATCCGTACGCGAACGCTTTTAATGACGGCGCTATTCCTGACGGTCATTGGATGAGTGACCTTACAGACATGAAACCGGAATTGCACGAACGTAAATGGGAAATAGACTCCTTGTGTTATCCGTTGCGCTTGGCCTATCATTACTGGAAGACTACCGGAGATGCAAGCATATTCAACGAAGAATGGATTCAGGCAATCACTAATGTACTGAAAACATTCAAAGAGCAACAACGCAAAGACGGAGTAGGTCCTTATAAATTCCAACGTAAGACGGAACGTGCACTGGATACTGTGAGCAATGACGGTCTGGGAGCACCGGTGAAACCAGTCGGTTTGATTGTTTCCAGTTTCCGTCCTTCGGACGATGCTACTACGCTTCAATTCCTGGTTCCTTCCAATTTCTTTGCTGTATCTTCTTTGCGTAAGGCAGCCGAGATTTTGGAGAAGGTAAACAAGAAGACAGCTTTGTCTAAAGAATGTAAGAACCTGGCGCAGGAAGTGGAAACAGCATTGAAGAAATATGCGGTGTATAATCATCCTAAATATGGTAAAATCTATGCCTTCGAGGTAGATGGTTTTGGAAATCATCATCTGATGGACGATGCCAATGTGCCGAGTTTGCTTGCGATGCCTTATCTGGGTGATGTGAATGTAAACGATCCGATTTATCAGAATACCCGCCGTTTTGTGTGGAGTGAGGACAATCCTTACTTCTTTAAAGGCAAGGCAGGCGAAGGAATCGGCGGACCGCATATCGGTTACGATATGGTGTGGCCGATGAGTATTATGATGAAAGCCTTCACAAGTCAGAATGATGCTGAAATCAAGACTTGCATTAAGATGTTGATGGACACGGATGCTGACACCGGCTTTATGCACGAATCTTTCCATAAGGATAATCCGAAGAATTTTACCCGTGCATGGTTTGCATGGCAGAATACTCTTTTCGGTGAGTTGATTTTGAAGTTGGTTAATGAAGGAAAGGTAGATTTATTGAATAGTATACAGTAATATGCTGACATAGTAAATTAAACGCGGATAACGCGGATGATGCGGTTCTTTTTCTGGTGCAAAATCAGAAAAAACGTGTTATCCGCGTCGTCTGCATCTAAATATGAATAGCTGAAAACTAATAGTTAAAAACCAATTGTATCATGAAAAAGTTATGTGTATGGGCAGTTGCCGCCCTTTTAATGGCAGCTTGTACTCCGAAAGCAGAAAAAGCTACGGATTCCGGTTTATTGCAGAGTAAATTCCAGACAGAAGTAGATGGAAAGAAGACTGATCTGTTCACTTTGCGTAACAAGAACAACATGGAAGTTTGTATCACGAACTTCGGTGGACGTATTGTTTCAGTGATGGTTCCCGACAAAGACGGACAGATGCGTGATGTTGTTCTCGGTTTCGATTCTATTCAGGACTATATCAGCAAGCCTTCGGATTTCGGTGCCACTATCGGACGTTATGCCAATCGTATCAATCAGGGACAGTTCACTTTGGATAGTGTAGAATATCAGCTTCCCCGCAATAACTACGGTCATTGTCTGCACGGCGGACCGCAAGGATTCCAATACCGGGTGTTTGATGCCGAATTGCTGAATCCGCAGGAATTGCAGTTGACTTACCGTGCAGAAGACGGTGAAGAAGGTTTTCCGGGAAACATCACTTGTAAGGTGGTGATGAAACTGACGGACGATAATGCCATCGATATTCAATACGAAGCGGAAACAGACAAACCGACGATTGTAAATATGACCAACCACTCTTATTTTAACCTTGAAGGCGATGCCGGCAACAACTCCGATCATTTGTTGATGGTGGATGCGGACTATTACACTCCGGTGGACAGCACCTTCATGACAACTGGCGAGATTGTTCCGGTAGAAGGAACTCCGATGGATTTCCGCACCCTGACTCCGGTAGGCGAACGTATCAACGATTATGATTTCGTACAGCTGAAAAATGGCAAAGGTTACGATCACAACTGGGTATTGAACACAAAAGGCGACGTAACCCGTAAATGCGCTTCTTTGAAATCACCGAAGACTGGTATCGTACTCGACGTTTATACTAACGAACCTGGTATTCAGGTATATGCCGGCAACTTCCTCGATGGCTCACTGACAGGAAAGAAAGGCATTACTTACAACCAACGCGCTTCCGTATGTCTCGAAACACAGAAATATCCGGATACTCCGAACAAACCGGAATGGCCGTCGGCTGTGCTTCGTCCGGGCGAAAAGTATACAAGCCAATGTATCTTCAAATTCTCAGTTGATAAATAGGTTATAAAGGCAGTTCATACCATTGAAGAACGGATTGTCTAATCAAAGATTATCCGTTCTTTATTTTAATGTATTTGTTAGTATTTAATTGAGTTTATAGGGAAATTTGGATAATTTCCGGAATCAGTAGAATAGACGAAATGAAAAAAAATAAAACTACAAGACTTTTTGCATCGATACTGCTTGGAGTGGCGGTTACAACTTGTGCGTCTGCTGCTTCTAGTGGTACGGTGACGGTAGTGGACCGACCGGACACACACTCCGTCAATACCAATTACATCGGGTATCGCGCTCCGCTTCGACCGTTGAATTTTATAAAGTTGCCGGTAGGCAGTATTCAGCCCGAAGGATGGGTGAAGAAGTATCTCGAATTGCAGCGCGACGGTCTGACCGGACACTTGGGAGAAATCAGCGCTTGGCTGGAAAAGAACAATAATGCCTGGTTGACAACCGGTGGCGATCACGGCTGGGAGGAAGTTCCTTACTGGCTCAAAGGATATGGCAATCTAGCATATATCCTGAATGATCCGAAAATGATTGAAGAAACCAAATATTGGATTGAAGGTGTATTTGCCAGTCGCCAGCCGGATGGCTATTTCGGTCCGGTCAATGAACGTAACGGCAAACGCGAACTTTGGGCACAGATGATTATGCTCTGGTGCCTGCAGTCTTATTATGAGTATTCTCAAGATCAGCGCGTCATTGACCTGATGACGAATTACTTCAAGTGGCAGATGACTGTTCCCGATGACCAGCTTCTGGAAGATTACTGGGAGAACAGCCGTGGCGGTGATAACATCATCAGTATCTACTGGCTTTACAACCATACCGGAGATGCTTTCCTACTCGAACTGGCCGAGAAGATCCACCGTAACACAGCCGACTGGACAAAATCCACCTCCTTACCTAACTGGCACAATGTAAATATCGCCCAATGTTTCCGTGAACCTGCCACTTATTATATGCAGACCGGAGATTCAGCGATGCTGAAAGCCTCTTATAATGTCCATCATCTGATACGGCGTACTTTTGGTCAGGTCCCCGGAGGTATGTTCGGTGCGGACGAAAATGCCCGTCTGGGATATATCGATCCCCGACAGGGAGTGGAAACCTGCGGTTTGGTAGAACAAATGGCTTCCGATGAAATCATGCTTTGCATGACAGGAGATCCCATGTGGGCGGAACACTGTGAAGAAGTAGCGTTCAACTCTTATCCGGCTGCTGTAATGCCGGACTTCAAGGCATTGCGTTATATCACTTGTCCGAACCATGCCATCAGTGATTCGAAGAATCATCATCCGGGCATTGACAATCGTGGTCCGTTCCTTTCGATGAATCCTTTCAGCAGTCGTTGCTGCCAACACAATCATGCACAGGGCTGGCCTTACTTCACCGAACATCTGGTATTGGCAACTCCCGACAACGGAGTGGCAACAGCTATTTATGCAGCTTGCAAAGCTACAGTGAAAGTGGGCGACGGTAAGAAAATCACTCTCCGTGAAGAGACAAATTATCCTTTTGAAGAAGGCATCACTTTCACTGTTTCTACCGATGAAAAGGTTGCTTTCCCATTTTATCTTCGTATTCCTTCATGGACTCAAAAGGCGGAAGTGCGGGTGAATGGCAAGAAAGTAAGTGCAGCTCCTGTAGCGGGAAAATATCTTTGCATCAATCGCGAGTGGGCGAATGGTGATCGTGTGGAATTGACTCTTCCGATGTCTTTGTCTATGCGTACCTGGCAGGTGAATAAAAACAGCGTAAGCGTAGATTACGGACCTTTGACTTTGTCTCTCAAGATTGCAGAGAAATATGTAGAGAAAGACAGCCGCGAGACTGCTATCGGTGATTCAAAATGGCAGAAAGGTGCTGATCCCCAGAAATGGCCTACTACTGAAATCTATCCGGATAGCCCCTGGAATTATTCATTGGTATTGGATAAGAAAGAACCTTTGAAGAATTTCAAGGTCATCCGTAAATCCTGGCCGGCCGACAACTATCCTTTCACAGTAGCCAGTGTACCTTTAGAAGTAAAAGCTATCGGTCGTCCGGTTCCTGAATGGAAGATAGACGAAACGGGACTGTGTGGCGTATTGCCGGAAGAAGATGCGGTGAAAGGTGATAAAGAAGAAATAACATTGATCCCTATGGGTGCGGCACGATTGAGAATCTCTGCGTTCCCGAACACAAAAGAATAAATTAACAACTAGAAAACTTAGAATAAATGAAACGTATTGTTTTTTTAGACTACATCCGTGTGTTTGCATGCTTTCTCGTCATCCTTGTTCATGCCAGCGAGAATTTCTACGGTGCTCCCGGATCCACCGATATGGCAGGACCGCAGTCTTTTCTTGCAAATGAAACAGATAGGCTATGGGTATCAGTGTACGATGGTTTTTCACGTATGGCAGTACCCCTGTTCATGATAGTCTCCGCCTTCCTGCTTGCACCGATGAAGGAAGAGCAGTCTATGTGGCAATTCTATCGCCAGCGCTGTCTTCGCATCCTTCCGCCGTTTTTCATATTCATGATACTGTACAGCACTCTACCTATGTTGTGGGGACAGATAGACGGAGAAACATCTATGAAAGACTTGTCGCGGATATTCCTGAATTTCCCGACGCTAGCCGGACACTTGTGGTTTATGTATCCTCTGATAAGCCTTTACTTGTTTATCCCTATGATATCCCCCTGGTTGAGAAAAGCCACAGCTAAAGAAGAACGTTTCTTTATAGGCCTGTTCGTGTTGTCAACCTGTATGCCTTATCTCAATCGTTGGTGCGGTGAAGTGTGGGGACAATGTTTCTGGAATGAATACCACATGTTGTGGTACTTCTCCGGTTATCTGGGCTATCTTGTTCTGGCACATTACATTCGTGTACACCTTACCTGGAACCGTTCCAAACGTTTCACTGTAGGAATCATTTTAATGGTGATCGGTGCTGTATGGACTATTTATTCATTCTATGTGCAGGCTATACCCGGCGTACTCCATTCCACACCTGTAATAGAAATAGGATGGGCTTTCTGTACCATCAACTGTGTGCTTCTCACAACGGGTACATTCCTTATGTTTACATGTATCGAACGTCCGCAAGCTCCCAAGTTGGTGACGGAAACATCGAAACTTAGCTATGGTATGTATCTTATGCACATATTCTGGCTCGGACTGTGGGTGACTGTGTTCAAAGAGACATTGGCGCTTCCCACTGTTGCCGCTATACCCTGTATCGCAGTGGTTACGTTTATCTGTTGTTTGGTAACAACGAAGATCATCTCGTTTATACCGGGCAGTAAATGGATAGTAGGATAAAATAGATATTCTATTAGAGGAGAGGAAGTACTGTCTCCACTTACGGAAGCAGTATGATTGAAAATATCCGTTTTAGGGAGTGAATAAATATAGGCAATCAGTACCTTGTTTTAGGTATTGATTGCCTTTTAGTTGAAACTAGATTAGTTCTATTCAAATCGACAGTCCATTCTGTATGCAATGTTGTCTCCATGATATTGATTCACTTTTTAG
>CAPYSS010000037.1:0-27607 GCA_948742525.1 Bacteroides caecimuris
ATGCATAAATGGAATTAACAAATATTAATCCCCCAAGAATTACAACTGAGCCATTTTTATGGCTTTTCTATGGCTTTTCCACAAGCCTCTCAAAAAAGCCATCGAATTTAACACTTCGTCTCACCTCCTCATGCCATCCGGTTTTGACAAAACAATTGGATGTAACACTTCTAAAAAACAAAAGTGATGAAACAACACGACCTTTAATATATCTTAAATTTCTTAACATTAAATCATCAGAACAAATTACACATACAACAAAATACACACAAATATAAATTCCAATTAGTTAATACTCTCTCAAATACAAGAATATTCAACAAAAGACTATTCTAAAGGAGTAATATTTGACATAGTTTTATTACATCACCCAAAGTTGTCTTAAAAACTTGCTTCATACTAAACAAAGAAAATTCTTTCAAGCAAGGATATCTATAAATATCATATTCCATTTAAATTCCCTTTGTTAAATTTCCAGTTTTTTTCAATCAATCTCTTGCAACGTTGGTGCCACAGCTTCATTCGCTTTAACAGCTTTATGGTTATAATCAGTATGTTTACTTACCCTTCTACACCTATGATTTGAATATAAACAGCATAGAAACTTTCCTTTATCAGTTCGAATAACTAATTGGCGTAATTTTGATATTCATTCGTTACCTCTTCTGGAACATTATACTGTATATATCTTCAATTCTTGTCAGGTACCCAAAAATGTCCTTTCAATACCATATCAATAACTACATATTCACCAAACATAGCAGCACACACAATGATTACCACCAACTATCGAATTTACCAAACGACTAGAGTCGTATTTCTTAATCCACGCAGCTATCTCCACAGTCTTGAGATAAAACAAATAGTACATTAAGATAATCGGAATGAAAAACCGGTATGCCAAGAAATGTGTATTCCAGCTATCCTTCCGTATTCTTTTTCCATTTTAAATCGCTATATATCGTGACCAAAAGGTAATAGCAACCTAACCTTTATACAAAATTCATCTTGAAATACTCCCCTACAACTATTTTATTTCATTAGTACATGCTTGGCATAATTTACACTTTCCCGTTTATAAAATCCAACAAGACTGCTCAAACGCTTCAAGAATTCCTGATAGTCTTTCTCCTCCGGCATCATCCATTGCACCTCTGCTAAAGCTGCTATTCGCGGAACCATCATGTATTCTACATGTTCAGGAGTGGCAATATACTCTGTCCACACATTCGCCTGCACACCAAGAATATACTTTTTTTCCTCCTTTTCCAACTCTGTTGCCACCGGCTCAAAACCATATACCTTTTCAACAGTCACTCCGCTGCCCATCGCCAGTGGTTCCTGCGCCTTGTCGTCAGACTGATAATAATCAAAGTACATATAATCATTCGGCGTCATAATCACATCATGTTTCAACTTTGCAGCTTTGATACCTCCCCGTATCCCACGCCATGACATCACCGTAGCATTCGGCGCCACATCACCTTCCAAGATCTCATCCCAGCCAATAATCTGTCGTCCCCTTTCATTGAGATATCGTTCGATACGCTTCATACAATAACTCTGTAACCGGTCTTCGGTAGAATGTTTTCTATCAGTTCTCAAGCCCTCTTTCTTCGCCAATCCCTGACATTTCGGACACATCTCCCAACGAGTTCGGGGAGCTTCATCCCCACCGATATGTATGTACTTGGACGGAAAAAGTTCTATCACCTCTGACAATACACCTTCTAGAAATTCATACGTCTTTTCATTTCCTAAGCAAAGAACATCCGGAAAGACTCCCCAATGACATGCCACTTCATAAGGACCTCCCGTACAACCCAGTTCCGGATAGGCTGCCAGTGCAGCCAACATGTGTCCCGGCAAATCAATCTCGGGGATAACTGTAACATATCGCTCCTGCGCATACTTCACGATCTCCCTTATCTCATCCTGCGTATAAAAACCGCCATAAGGTTTTCCGTCAAACTCTGTCCGGCTAGCGCCAATTCCCGTCTCTTTACGTATAGAACCTATCTCCGTCAACCGGGGATATTTCTTTATTTCAATTCTCCATCCCTGATCTTCCGTCAGATGCCAATGAAAATAATTCATATTGTGCATAGCAAGTAAATCAATATACCGCTTCACAAAGTCGACCGAGAAAAAATGACGTCCCACATCCAGCATCATTCCCCGATAAGCAAATCGGGGAGCGTCTTTAATGACAGCTGCAGGCAAAATGATATCTGAACCATAAGCTATAGCAGGAACAGACTTGCGCAACGTCTGCAAACCATAGAAAACCCCATTGGCAGCCTGCCCTTTTATCGTCACCCTGTCCGGTAGCACAGTCAGTTCATATCCTTCCGGGTTGTCAATCGAAGCATCCAGCCCTAACATAATCACATTCTCGTCATTCCCACCTTGCCCGGGTTCCACTTTCAACTGCCTTCCTGTTGTTTCTTCAATGTATCCGGCAAGGAATTGTGCATTCCTTTCTAAAAGAACATTATCTTCAGGATAAAGAATCCGGGTATCTTTCTCAACAACAAAAGAATTCCCATCTACCATTACTATTTCATGTGGTAAAGGTATTACATTCCTATAGTCCGCCTCCACTCTTTCCGAAATATCGCACGCGGCTATAACAACGAATATCACGCTTATTGTAATCAGTTTCTTCATATCGTTTCTGCTTAGTCGATATTGGGAGTATCCCAGATTTTGTCTTTCTCGCAGTCTATATACAGTATTTCACTGCCACACTTCATGCGGAAACGTCCTTGCTCCAACCGCCATTTCCTATCCTGACCGACAAAAGCCAGATCGCTTCCTTTCAACTTCATAACAACTTTCTTAGTTTCACCCGGTTGTAATTCAACTTTCTCAAAATAACGAAGACGGATCACATCCGGCGAAACACTAGCTGCCAAATCACTGGAATACAACAGGACCGTTTCCTTACCTGCCCTTTCTCCCACGTTCTTTACATCCACTTCAAATATCAGTTCATCATCCGCATTGAAAGTCGTACGATTCACTTTAAAATTACTATACTCATAGGACGTATAACTTAATCCATGTCCAAAGGGCCATTGAATATCCATAACCGCATCATAATTATACTCCCCTTCCATAGTTCCCATCTGTTCACACGGCTTATAATCATACGTAGCAAGCGAATTGATGAATTTCGGATATGTAAAAGGCAATTTAGCGCTAAAGTTCGCATCTCCGGCAATCAAGTCAGCCAACGCATCTCCACCGTAATTTCCCGGCAACATAATATGAACCACCGCTTTTGCCAAAGGTTCTATCTCATGGATTATACGCGGCCGTCCTTCGTTCAGAACCAATATTACCGGCTTTCCTGTTGCCGCAAGTGCTCTCACCAACTCTTTCTGATTGGAAGAAAGATTCAAGTCATTCAGATTTCCCGGAGTCTCACAATACGTATTCTCTCCTATACAAGCTATTATCACATCCGCCCTACCGGCAGCAGTAACTGCCTTTCCTATTTCCGGACGATTTTCTTTCCACCAGTTATCATTAGGATCAGCAACATACGTCACTCCCGGTTCATAGATAATGTTTTCCGTACCAAACTTGTTGCATAATGCTTCATAGATAGTATTATAAGCCTGCGCAAATTCATCCGCCAACTCTCCCTGCCAACTGTAAGACCATCCTCCGTTGAGACAACGCATAGCATTGGCGTTCGGACCTGCCAACAATATCTTCGTTCCCTTACGTAAAGGCAAAAGTTCTCCTTCATTTTTCAACAAGACCTCCGATTCCCTAGCAGCTTGCAATGCCACTTCTGCAAACTCCCGACTTCCAAACTTGTCATATTTCCGAATATCCCAGTATGGATTCTCAAACAATCCCAAGCGGAATTTCAAACGTAATACACGTCGTACGGCATCGTCAATACGTTCCATTGAAACAGCCCCTTCCTCAACCAGTTCTTTCAAGTCGATACAAAACTGTCCCTCCGAAGGAATCATTGCCATATCAATACCCGCATTGACAGCCAGCCTGACGGCATCTTTCTTGCTGCTTGCAATATGGTCGCGAAAATACAGATTATTAATATCATTCCAATCGGTCACAATCATTCCATCCCAGTTCAAGTCCTCCTTCAACCATCCGGTCAATAACTCTTTATTGGCATGAAACGCCACCCCGCTATTATTGGCGGAATTGACCATCAGCGACAAGGCACCCGCACGAATCGCCGCCTTGAAAGGAGCAAAGTATTTCTCACGCATGTCAATATCGGTAATAGAAGAAGGAGTACGGTCTTTACCGGAGACTGGAACCCCATATCCCATAAAATGCTTGATACAGGATGAAATATGATATTCATCCACCTTATTCGGATTATCCCCCTGCAAACCACGTACAGCCTGTACAGCCATTTGTGCATTCACATAGGTATCTTCCCCGAAACTTTCCCACATACGCGGCCAACGAGGATCGCGCCCGAGATCCATTACAGGAGCAAATGTCCACGGTACACAACAAGCGCGAGTCTCGTAAGCCGTAATCTCCGCACAACGCCTGGCCAGTTCCCTGTTGAAAGTAGCCGCCATATTGATACCTTGAGGAAAATAAGTAGCGTCTTGCGTATATGAAGCCCCGTGAATTTGATCCAAACCATAAATGCATGGAATCCCGATTTCTTCCAAAGATTTCTTTTGAATCTGTGTGATCACTTCTGCAAACACTTCCTTTTTCTGGCTGACTCCGAAAGGAATATTCAGTAACGAACCTACCTTATATTTGCCAATCACCGTATCCAGTAACGCCTCGCTCAATTTATTATTGTTTTTATCCGTCACTACCCCAATGGTCAGTTCGCACATCTGGCCAATCTTCTCTTCAAGAGTCATGCCTTTCAGCAGTTTCTCTATTTTTCCTTCTATTTCCGGATCTGACGGAATGGCAGGAACCGGTTGTCTTTCGGCACAAGCCGAAAAAATGCTTCCAAACAATAAAGTTGTTAATAGTTTTTTCATGGTAATTCGTATTTATTTAAATTGTAAATTCTCTATATATGGATTGACAAACAGATATTTTCTACAATCAGCCTTCTTTATCTGTCTTCCGTTAAACACAACATTATCAAATGTCACATTCTGTAAAGGAAACTCACGACTTACTCCCCGTACCTGGGCAGGCAGGTATTTGTCGCCTGTGAAAGTTATATTCCGAAAGACAACTCCGGACAAACTTCCTGTATCTGTACCGTCACTTACTATCTCCACAGCAATTGGTCGTCCGCCATACAAGTTCTCAATCTGTATATTCTCGAATAGAATGTCAGACATCCGTCCACCACCGCCAAGCCCCTCGTATATGCCAACACGTGCATTAATAGCCGCACATCCTCCTCTCCAGCCATCATCCCCCTCCTTGCTATCATACAATGCAGGTGTCTCCAATACGATACAATTTCTAAAAGTCACATTCCGGATATAATTCGTGCGAGGTTCACGAGACGTTCCGCACTCCGGGCCGACCAGAAACACATTGGCGCAATCCGTCCAACCGACACAGTTCTCTACCAAAACATCCTCACACCCCATTTTCGCCAGTTCCTGATTCTTGATAGTGATACAATCATCATAATTCCGGAAAAAGCAATTACGTACCCTAACCTCGCGGCTATTACAAACATCCAGTCCGTCCGAGTTCAATATCCAGCTAATCTGTTTTACATTATCAACCAACAAGTCCTGCGAGTTCTTCAACCGGATCGTCCATGCCGGAGAATCAATTAAAGTAACTCCCGATATCTCCACGTTCCGACAATACTCGAAATTTATTAATTGCGTACGCCTCTCATCGCAATGAGTTTCCTTCGCACCACACAAGATTCCTCTCCCTGCAATCCGGACATTTTCTATCCCCTTTCCGACAACATATCCATACACAAAAGCACCCTCGTCCAAATAAAGCGTCTGGTTACTTTTCATCACGATACGTCCAACATCATGCTGCCCGGCCCCGTAATAAAGCACGTCCGGAACATCCTGAGCAGGCTTATCCACATCCGGCAAATCGGGAAACAAAAAAAGATTTTCCGCACGGTCACCGTCAAATTCTACGGAGACTTTCTGCGAAGCATCCGTCAGTTCAAACTCAATTCCGCCCTTTACCCTTTTATAATCTATTCCATAAGATACCGGACGTATCTCGACGTTCCGAAACCGGAAACAGGGTTCGACACGCACCTTCACATTCTTTGCAAAATCCCGGACAAAAAGCGCATAGCTCATCGTATCACGCAACAGTTTCTGATTTTCCCAATCATTCCATATCTGCGGATGTTTCGAGAAAGAAGAAACCAACGCATTACGAACCTCTATCGGTTGCCATATTCCTTTCTCATCTTGAATGAAAACCTTATACGAGCGTTTACGGAATTCGGGTAAATGAATCAATGCATTTTGGGGAGTAACGGACAAAGTTCTTCCCGGCACCGTCCTGTCGTCAGCTTTTAAAGCCACTGCAAACAGTGCAAATAATAAAATCAATATATTTTTCATCGGTCCTCTATTGTTTCACGTTCTTCCAGTGTTCCGGTTCTACATACTCAAAATAATTCCTGATTTCCTTCTCTGTTCCCACATTACGTTCCAATATCGGTCCAAGTATTTTCCCTTCCCGGAATATCGCAGCTTTCACCACGACCGAATCATTGATAATAAAAGGCTTGTCATACCTCAAGGAAGTAGCTCCAGGAATCTTTCCATCTAACGTATAGCGTATCTCAACCGGATATTTCTCCGTATCCAACATCACTTCCATTCCCCCGTGTTCCACCTTGCGGGTAGTCAGTTCTATTTCATCAGTCAACGTAAAAGAATTAATTCCCCTTGCAAGCAATTGCGGAATATGTGCATTCATACGCGGCTTGAAATGCTGCCATTCACGTTTCTCTTCCTGTGTCCATGCCATCTCGGCAATAGCAAGCAAACGAGGAAAAATCATATACTCCAGATGTTTCTCGTCATTAATAAACTCCGCCCATGCACAACCTTGCACCCCAATCACCCGTCCGGCATTCTCCGGACGAATCCAGGCTACGCTATTCGGTTCAAGAAACTTTCCCTGAATCATCTGCTCATTGCGGACAGCGCTTTCCGGAGTAGTGGCAACAGGACAAATGCTATACATTTTCTTTATGGGAGAATATCCGGTCATTGCCCGTGGTTGCGTATCCGGAGTAGCCTGATACCAATCGAAATAAAGTGCGGCACCCGGTGTAAAAACAACCTTATATCCCTTGTTCGCCGCATAAGACGCAAACTCCTGCCCCCGATAAGAGACAACCGTAGAAGCAGGCTGCAACTGATTCTTTGATATTTCATCCCAACCTATCATCATTTTTCCTTTCGACGTAAGAAAGGTTTCCATTCTCCCAATCATGTAACACTGCAATTCATCCCAATCTTTTATCCCTTCCTTCGTCATCAGAGCCCGGCATTTCGGACAATTTTTCCATTCTACTTTGCGGGCTTCATCACCGCCAATATGAACATAAGCCGAAGGAAAAAGGTCGATAACTTCCGTCAGGACATCTTCCATAAAAGTATAGGTCTGCTCATTACCGGCACAAAACTCTCCACCGGCATAAGGTTTGCCCATGCAGCAAAGTTCCGGATAACCGACAAACACTTCATCCGAATGAGCAGGAAACTCAATTTCCGGAATTACCTCAATACATCGTTTTTCCGCATAAGCCACTATCTCCCGTATATCTTCTTTTGTATAATAACCTCCATAAGCGTTGGGGGTTCCTTCAGGTAAATAGGTGCGGTCTTTTTTATCCCACCATTCCACCCACTCACATTGAGTACGGAAAGCGCCCATAGAAGTTAATCGGGGGTATTTGTCTATTTGTATCCGCCACCCGCCGTTATCGGTCAGGTGAAAATGAAATTTATTCAGTTTGTAAAAGGCCATTTCATCCATCAATTTCGTAATTTCCTCTTTAGGGAAGAAATGCCTTGACACATCCACGTGCAACCCGCGATAGCCGAAACGGGGAGTATCTTTAATTTCCACGCAAGGTATTCCACGAGAAGATACCAGTTGCCTTAACGTCTGCTTACCATAAAAAGCCCCTTTCCCGGTAGCCGCATTCAAATGAACAGCCCCGGAAGATACAGACAATTCATATCCTTCATCTCCCAACTCATTATAAGAAGCCGAATCAATATGGCAAGTAATAAACTTATCTGCACCTTCATTTACAAACCTGGTACTATCTATCTCGAAAAAGCCCTCTTTTATCTCCATGTCATTCGGAAGGGGAATCACATTGACTTGCCCCCTGTCCGGAGTACAAGCAACGAGTCCTGCTACCAAACAGTAGCAGTAACCTCCTGCCATTATCCACTTGCCAAATCCTGACAACAATCTGATTTTCATACCTTTCATGTTTTTATTGATGAATAATATCTACATTCTCCGGTTTATCCACCGTCCATTTCCCGGACTGATGAATAGGAGTGCCATTATAAGTCACCTTATCAAATACAAGTCCGCTAATGGTATTGCCATTGGTATAAATCCCCGAAGCCTGACACCTGTCAGCCTCATCAAGAATCTGAATATTCCGGTACGTCACATTCTTTATCAATGCATGGTTCTGATTTGCTTTCTGCCAAATAACCATAGGACGTCCCTTTTGCGAGATATTATCAATCACTATATTCTGAAATGTAATATTCTCGATCGTTCCGGAAGTGGCGCCACCCGAAGGATACTGGGAAATCGAAAGCCCCGCACCGTCACAATTCAACTTGCTACTGCTGGTTTCAAGCAAATTGGTAGGATATTCCATAATCACACAATCCTCTATCGTGCAATCACTTATTCCTGCACGAGTATTTGTCCCGCTCTCGGGACCAATAACAATTCCCCGTGCATAATCCGCCCAAATCAAATTATTCTTTATACGAATATCCCTGGTTGCCGTCACCGAAAGGGAATTCACCTTCAAAGTAATGCAGTCGTCGTATGTACGTATGAAACAATCCTGAATCGTAGCATCCGTCACACTACACAAGTCAATACCGTCTCCATTCAATATCCAACACAGGATATTAATGTTGTCAATCATCACATGGTCGGTGTTATAAACAGACAATGTCCAATTGGGGGAATCAACAACAGTAATGCCGGAAATCGTAAAATAGCCTCTGTTGGACAGCCTGTTGGCATTCGTCTCTATCAACAAGGCACCGTGTGCATAGGTCTCTCCTGTATGAGCCAGTTTGGCACCGGACAAGATTCCGCGTCCCGTAATGGTCACATGGCTGCCGGAGACTGCAACCTTACCATATACAACCGCTCCTTCATCTATATACAGCGTTTCTCCTTCTTTCAATGTAATCCGCTCCGGATTATGTTCACCCGGACCATAATACTTCATACCTGCGGGCAAATTATCCGGGTCGGGACGGTCAGGATCAGGACGATTCGGCAATATCATCAGATTGTAGAACCGGTCACCGTCAAACTCCACAGACACTTTCCGCTTTTCCCACTGCGGCAAAGTAAACTCAATCGTGTTGTCCCCCACATTGACAGGAGTGATTCCATACATACTCGGACGAATTTTCACACTGCCGAAGCTTTTCTTCTTTTGCACTCTGATTTTGACAGGTGCGTCAAAGTCATGCGTAAAGTTCACAAAACTCATCGTATCCCTTAGCCTCTTCGAATTGTTCCAGTCATTCCAAATAGAGCCATGATGTCCCGGAGCATCCGAACAAAGCGCATAATGCACATCAACTTCTTTCCAAGTACCGTCTTTCTGCAGGACAGACACCTTATAATAACGATTTTCTTCCTTTACCGGCGCCTCTTCTTTCAGTGGAATATCCACTGTATGACTTGTCCATTTTGACATCCCGTAGACTGTATAACGATATATCAGTCTGCATGTTCCGTCCACTTCATAGTTGGCAAAATCCACACTCATTTCCAAAGCTTGCCCGGTCTTGATCCCGGCAGGGATAAGCAACGTCTTTTCCACCGTTTCACCATTCTTCAATGCCAGCTTGCAGGCCAAATTCCAACGGCCGGAATCCGACATCGGAAAAACAACAGTCTCTTTTCCCGACTCCTGCTTTGTCACCCGTATCTCCTTGTCAGCAGACAAGTTTCCGACCGATTCCAACTCACCGGAATAAACTCTTACCCGATTTGCCATCCCCGGCAACACAAAAGAAAGCGATTCGAACGCTTCGGGAGCATGTACAAAATCCACTTTCATAACAGAAGTGACCGGTTTCAACGACAATGTATTCCCTTCTTCGGCTACAACCGTCATCTGTCCCATCCATACCTGTGGAATATCTTCATTGACATCCTTCACAGACAGATGATAAGAAGACAAAGGTACACCCGAAGCCATGGAACCCCAAGAAAGGTTCTCCTTACTTTCATACGCCAGTGCCACCATTCGGTCGCCCACAGAAGAAACAAACAAAGAAGCGTTATCCGATGACTCCTGCACCTCCACACACTCTTTGTTTTCAAATACAAATAGCGCATGCGGCCAGTTCTTCAAGTCCTCGGGCGTATACCCCACCTCGTTGCCGAAATCCACCCGGATCCCCTCTTTCTGTTCTTCGTCTATCCTTTGTTCATCGTTCTCGTCAGAGCACGAAAGTAAAAGAACAGGCAACCACAAAACTCCGATGAGGAAAAGCAGCCGATTCACTTCAACAGCTTTTATTTTAATTACTTTCCCAACCTTCATTCTGAACAAGATTATGATTTTTGAATAATTCAACATCCTGAATCGGATAATAATTCATCCGCTCTTCCCATATCCTTTCCTGCACCGTTTTCTTCTCATAAGAGTAAATATACCCTTCCCCGCTCTCGTCCTTTACGGCTGTAATAGAGAGCCCTTCTATCCGGGTCGTTGAAGTTCCTGTCATCCAACGTCTTATATCCCAAAAGCGATGTCCCTCGAAAGCCAGCTCCACACGGCGTTCATTACGCAAACGCTTTTTAAAAGCATCATATCCAGTCGTTTCAACAGCGTTCATATCTACCCTTGTACGAATCATATTTACAGCCTCACGAGGTGATACCGTATACTGAACGTTATCCAAAGTCCCCTTGAAATCCGGTTCTTTTGTTGCTTCCAGCAAAGCCTCCGCATAGTTCAGCAAGACTTCCGCATACCTGAACAAAGGCCATATATGTTGATATGAGGTAGCACTTCCCGTAGTCAGGTCGGTAGCTTCTTTCAAGTGTTTACGTAAATAATAGGAAGTAGGAGAAGCTCCCTCTTTAGGAAGTCCGTTCATCCCTCCGATAAAACTTTCCACTACCTTGTCTTTGAATGTCTGTCCGTTCATCAATACAGTCTGTGCCAATCTCGGGTCTCTCTCCGAAGGTTCCAAAGCTTTGTTGCGATGTTCCGGGTTATTCCAGTCGAACGGAGTGCCATCCCGCATATCAAAAGCCTCAACCAAATTGTGTGAAGGGCACACTCCCGAGTTACCGCCTTCATATCCTATCGGAAAATTGGCACTCTCAAAACTATTGCTCACCCCATTCCATCTGCCAAAAATAAAATCAAGAGAATTGGGATTGTTAATCACCTCTTCACCCGGTTTTTCCTGATAGACATTCAAGTCTATAACCGCTTTGGCAGCCTTGGCGGCCTTCAACCACTTCGCCTGGTTGTCCGTCGAGTTCAACGGACTGGCAGCATACAGCAGCACTCTTGCCTTCAACGCCAACGCCATTCCCTTGGTGGCTCTGCCTACCTCGTCCGTAGAAGTCATTCCCTTAAACGTGACCGGCAGAAACTTCGCAGCCTCGTCACACTCCCCGACAATCCAGTTGACAGCTTCAGCAAATGTAGCAGGCTGCAATTCATTGACTTCCTCCAGCGTAAACTGCCGGTCGGCAATAATAATATTCTTATAACGTTTCAATAACTCAAAATGGAAATAGGCCCTCAATGCCTGTATTTCATAAGGATAAAGCTTCAGTTCCTTTAATTTTTCCTCATATTTCTCCTGATACTTTGCAGCGGGAAAATCTGCCGGACAATGTTCGATGAAATAATTGGCTGCGGCAATCGCCCGGTAATAATATTCCCATACATCGCCTATCGGTGCACTTGTATTCCAGCTACCGTCATAGAATCCTTTGATTCCGTTTGTACTCCAGGCATTCACCGCGTCGTCCGTCGCCGCATCTATCATGGTCGAACACACTTCGCTGTACCCGTCTTTCAGATATCCGTAGACATTGGTAGCAACCGCCTTCGTCCTGTCGAAAGTAGAGAACTGATATTCAACCGAATTATATCCGGATTCATTAAGCTCCAGAAAATCACTACAAGCAGTTGTCATCCACAAGCAAGCTGCCAAAGCCAATAGATTATATTTTTTCATACCTTGCTTCTTGTTTAAAATAAGACATTGATTCCAATCAAATAAGAACGCGATGAAGGATACTCCATATCCATCTGTTCCGGATCCATAATACCGACATGGTCTATCGAAAACAGGTTCATGCCTTTCAGGAACAACCTGCAATCACTCATCCTCATCTTTTCTGCAAACCGGGCAGGAAGTTTGTAAGAAAGTTCCAGCACACGTAATTTCAGATAATCCCCCTTTTCCATCCACAAGCTGCTCGTCTGAAAGTTGTGATTGTTGGAAAGAGTAGTCAGACGCGGATATCGGGCATCCGGGGTGGCATCCGTCCAGCGGTTCTCCAGATAATGTTCAGACACGTTCTTATCATTGCCGTACAACGGATGATAAATACTGGCTAGCATAGTCGATACGGAACGGTGCGCCACTCCCTGAAAATGGGCTTTTATCCCCCAATTTCTATAATCCGCCCCCAATGAAAACCCGTAATAGATTTCGGGCAGAGTGGAATACTGCTGATGGCAATGATCGTAATCGTCAATCTTTCCGTCGCCATTCAAATCCTTGTATTTCACATCTCCCGGTCGCAGTTCGGACTCATACGTAGAAACCGGCAGTCCGGGAAGCAGATTTCCCTGTGCGTCGAAATCTTCCTTCTGATACAGTCCCTCTGCCATCAGCCCGTAAAGTTGCCCGATTGAATTGCCTGTCGCATACATATATTTATAAGGATGATATTCCTCATTGATATTGACTATTTCATTCTTGGCATAAGAAAAATTCCCCTTTATGAAATAACTGAACTTATCAAGCTGCTGTTGCCATCCGAGCGTTATCTCTCCACCATAATTCTTCACTTCACCGGTAAACAACGAACCTACATCCCTACCTACCACAGAAGAATATACTCCACCGGCATACTGTCTGATATTTTTCCTCCGGTTATAGAAAGCGTCTACCTGCATGGAAAGTCCCTTCCAAATCCCGACTTCCACTCCGAAGTTTGCTTTATATTCCTTTTCCGGCTCGATCCCCTTCGAAGGAAAACCACCCTGTGCCAATCCTCCTGTAGAAGTAGTACCTACGAAAATATATTCCTGTCCGGGACCATTGAACTGTTTGTCCATATCATAGAACAGACGGGAATCATTGCCGGTGACACCGAATGAAGCACGCAGTTTCAAATAATCCAACACGGAGAAACGATGCATAAACTCTTCATTGGAAGCAATCCATGCTACGGATACAGCCGGATAAACACGATACTTGTCACCCACCGGCATTTTCAAACTTCCCGAATAAGAGCATACCACATCTGCCAGATAACGGTTGTCATAATTATAAGAGAGATGAGCCATATAATCACGGAATGCATTCGTACCGTTGGCACCGAGATACTTCCGCCGTCCTTGCGAATAAATACCCGCTACATCCAAATGGTGTTTTCCGAAATCTCTCTCATAATTCACTTTTCCCCAGATATAAGTACGCATCACCTGTGCCTGCAAACCACTGGCAAAACTCATTTCCGTATCATTACCATATCGGGAATACGACAAATCCGAAATATTCCCGGCAGCATCACGCACAGGAGTGGCAATAGAATAGGCATAACTCTTGGTTCTGAAGTCCGCTATATCCGCCGAGTTATCATAAGTCACCCTCACTTGTGCGGAAAGTCCCGGAGTAATCATCGACAAATCCTGCTCTATCGTCAAATCCGCAAACAATGTACGCTGCAAAACCTGCCCGTATCCGTTAGCTGCCTGTACTGCAAGCGGATTCGTGAACATCTGGTTCTTTGCCCATACTCCGTTACGGTCATATATAGGCGCGGCTATCACTGGAGTATTATAGACATTCGCAAGGGAAGTACCGCCCGTCGGTTGCTGATACTGCATCAAGCGTCCCATAAGATTCATGCGCGCCATCGTAGTCGGAGAAATGTTCGCTTCAAGATTCGTACGCAGCTTCAAGGCATACATCTCCACCTGTGTAGAATATCCGTCATTCAAATCTGTGTTATTAAAGAATCCGCGGTTGCTCGTATAATTGGCAAATACATAATAGCGCATCCGCTCGTTAGCACCATCAAACGAGAGATTCAAGTCATGATTAAAAGCCGTCTTACGTAAAATCTGATTCTTCCAGTCCACTATAGCCAGAGGAGAAGTCCCGTTCTGTAGTGCCTGTATGTCAGCCTGCGTATAACGGGGAGCAAGCCCGTCATATCCCAACGCTTCATTCACGGCGTTCGCATAAGATACGGCATCCGCCATTCCAGGAATACGGAAAGGAGTCTGTACCGTAAAATTATAACCGACATGCGTGCGCATCTTGTTATTTCCTCCCCTCTTGGTAGTGACGCAGATCACCCCGTCCGTACCACGGTTGCCATACAAAGCCAGTGAAGCAGCATCCTTCAATACGGTTACGCTTTCTATCTCATCCACATTCAGGCTGCCAATCTCTCTTTCCACGCCATCCACCAGCACTAATACCTTGTTTCCTTGATTGGAAGCCATTCCACGTACGTAAATATCAGGGGTAGAATTATACGGAAGCGAACCATTGTGATATACTCCCAACCCCGGAATCAGCCCGTACAATGTATTCAGCGGATTGATTTCTCCGGAAAGTTTCATTTCATCGGCCGACACCCCGTCAATTGCCGCTGTCGTATTCTCTTTCGTCACACGCTGGTCATATCCCAGTTCGAAGAGACGGTTGTCCTTGTCCAGCTTCACCGTCATCACCTCCCCTGTCACTTTCAGTTTACGTTGCAACTGGTTATACTTTTCAAAACTCAGTTCCGCACCTTTGTCAGCCCGGCATTCAATCATACCGTCTTTGTCCGAAAGGAACGACTCGTCATCATTCCCTCCGATGCGCATCATCACTCCCTGCAACGGACGGTTCCACTCATCCACCACACGAATGCGAACATCTATTTTCTGTGCCTTCACCCACGAACATAGTCCGAGAATCAGCATTGCCCCTATTATAAATCTTTTCATCATTGTTTTCATTTTGATTTAACCACTCGTTTTTTACCATCCCGGATTCTGCAAAAGACCATATCCCTTATTAATCTCATCAGAAGGGAATGCGCTCATATACCATTTCGGACTAAAATTCTTTTGCCAGAATCTTGATACAGATTCCACTTTCGGTTGCTCAAAGTTCAGTTGCAGGTTACCTTCGGCAACCGAACCGCTCTTAATCGTCACATTCACTCCATGCAAGGTCTTTTTAAACACATCGGCACGTTTCCAACGGGCAATATCAAACCATCTCACCTCCTCAAAAGCCAGTTCACGGGCACGCTCATCCAGGATTTCCTCACGCAACTCCGCATCACCTTCCAAAGCACATTCGTTATAGACGGGCAACGACTTTCCACTCTGCAAACGATGCAGCAGCGCGTCACTCATGTCGGGAAGCCCTA
This sequence comes from Bacteroides caecimuris, assembly GCA_948742525.1. GTDB lineage: Bacteria > Bacteroidota > Bacteroidia > Bacteroidales > Bacteroidaceae > Bacteroides > Bacteroides caecimuris_A. The sequence continues at coordinate 15,862 of CAPYSS010000037.1, forward strand.
CACGGTTGCGGACTTTGTCAAGCTCTTTATACGCTTTGTCTTTCTGTCCCGTCTCGTTCAGCGCTTCCGCATAGGCCAGATGAATCTCCGCCATTCTCAAATAAGCATAATTGGCAGGGCGGTCATGGAAAGTGGATTGATTGTAATCCCACAAGAACTTACGTATACAAAATCCCGAAGGCGCACGTCCCCCGTCTGTTTCCGAACCTCTTTCCAGACCGCCAATCCACATTTCCGCCGGACGACTTTGAAAATGATCCCCCACAATCATGACCGTTTCATACAGACGGGGATCACGGTCTGTAAACGGATTATTATCTATCGTACCTATTGAACCGTTTTTTTCTATCCACTCTTCATAAGAAGTTTTTTCTCCAGTGGCAGAAGTAAACATATCTACATAATCCAGCGTAACCGCACCTCCGCCATATCCTCGTCCCGCATTTCCGTTCGTATCACTGGAAGGACCGAAATACATCCGGTGATAAGAATCCCCGAAAGTTCTAAGATTACGGAAAGTAGCTATCAGAATCTCACTGTTATAACGATCGGCATAACATCCGGAGAAAGCCTTCCGATATCCCTCCGCATCCCGCGTCTCCGGTTGTACCAACTGGTATACATTCCCGTTCCTGGCATTCTCTGCAAAGAACTCTTCACAAGCCGTTACCACTCTCTCCCACCGTTTCCGCTCATAATTGCCATACCACACCATCTTGTCAATATCCTCCGCCGGTATCTTGCCGACATTGCCTGCTACGGGGCTACAAGCCTCCAAATAAGGTTGATTCGCATTAAAAAGCGGACTGGCTGCCAGCAAAAGCACCCTGACCTTCAATCCCAATGCAGCAGCTTTGGTAAAACGCCCGTCATCTACGGCAGCTACCCGCCATGGCAATTTATTAGCTGCATCGTCACATAAGTTTATAATAAATTCGACTGTTTTCTCGAATGTCTTTCTTGAAAAGTCCACTTCCAAGCTATTAGATGCGTCTATAGAAGAATAAAGCAGAGGAACTCCTCCAAAATGACGTAGCAATTCATGATACTGACAAGCAATAATCATCTGCGCCTCCCCTTTACGTACATTCTTTTCCGCTTCGGTCATATCAGGAACACGGTCTACATTCTCAATATACAGATATGCTTTACGAATCCCCCTCCATGTCAAATCCTGATTGGGATAAAATCCCATCTTCGTACCTGATGTTCCATTCTCTGTCTCCGCACTATACGAACCGTTATAATAAGTCGGATAAACACCTCCCCAATTACAATGTGAATTCATGATATCCGTCAATGCGTCCAAATTGTCCCAACCCAGCTTGTTTCCTGCCTGCTGATGTTCAAAATTTCCGTCATTTGCATGTACGGTCAACCCCGTGCGGAGTGTTGCATAGGCCGAGTTCAACGCCCGGTCTGCATAAAGTTTTGAAGAAAATATAGTGTCAATCGTCACATCCACTCCCGGCGCTTTCTCCAGAAAAGCATCACCGAAAGCCAAATCACTGCAAGAGCCCAACATACAACTGGCAGCCATCACCGAAAAATATATAATAACCTTTTTCATACTCTATCGTTTTAAAATGAAATATTGACTCCAAAATTGTAAATCCGTATATTCGGATAGTTATTATTTCCTCCGTCAGTGACTCCTTCCGGGTCAATATCTATATCATTCAAATCGGAGAACAAAGTCAACAAGTTGTAACCGTTACAATAGAACCGGACTGATTCAATCCCCACTTTCTTCAGGAAATCCTTCTGGGGAAGTGTATAGGAAATCTCCGCGGTTTTTAGACGAAGATAAGAACCGTTCATCAGCCACAAGTCAGAAGTTTGCAGATAATGCGACTTATTCATGAACGTCAACCGTGGAAAGCGTGAATTCGGATTCTCTTCCGTCCATCGCCCGTCTGCAAGAAATTTGAGCAACATACGGCTGTTCGTACTGCCGAACGCATTCCGGTATTCACCGTCCAGTATTCTGGATGCATTCATTGCTGCTGTCCACTGCATCGAGAATTCAAAGTTCTTCCATTTAAGACCGCCTAGAAAACCGAATACATAATCCGGACGTTCGGCATATCCGAAGCGGGTTTTATCATCACCGTTTATCACACCGTCTCCATTCAAGTCTTTGAACAAAGCATCTCCCGGGCGGGGAGTGCCCAATGCCATTTGCGGCAGAATCTGCCGGCCGTTCTCATCCTTTTTCAGGTTGCCATCCGCATCGAAGTCATCTTTTTGTAAAAAACGGTCGAAGATATATCCGTAAGTCAAACCGGTGCTCCGTCCCGTTTCAGCCATATAAAGCTCGTTGGGCACTACCTCGTCCATATAAATAATCTTGTTTTTCGCATAAGAGACATTCGCTTTCAGCCAATAGTCCACCTTGCCCGCCCGGTCGTTCCACCCGAGCGACAATTCATAGCCGTGGTTGTTTACCTTACCCAAGTTGATTTTAGGCAGATTGATATCGGTAATGGCCGGCAATGTGTTGCGGGTAGACAATATATCCTTTCTTTTTTCAAAGAAAACATCGGCAGTCAGACTCAAACGGGAATCAAACATTTTGAGGTCAATACCATAATTCTGTTTTGCCACCTTTTCCCAAGTCACATCCGGATTACCCATCGTATTTTCTTTCGCGTCCGGAAGCAATCCCGTACCGCCGTCTTTTCCGAACTGCCAACTGCCCTGTCCTTTTGCTACTGTATTATAACCGCTCCATGCACCTGCCATATAAAGGAAACGGGCATTTTCCATTTTATCATTACCTACGATACCATAAGAAGCACGCAGTTTCAGGAAATCAATAACTTTCTGTTTCTTCATGAATTTCTCCTCCGAGAGAATCCAACCGGCAGAAACCGCTGGGAAAAAACCGAAGCGCTTATCCGGTGCAAAATTTTCCGAACCGTTATATCCTGCATTCAAGTCCACCATATATCGCTTCTTGTATGCATACGTCATACGTCCCACATACCCTACATAGGCTGTCGGTATATCCATATAAAACACTTTTCCGTCTATTTTCGTTTCCGGATAATATTTTTTAGACTGGTTGTACAAGAACAATGCCGACACATCATGGTCACCGAATGAACGGCTGTAGTTCAGGCTGAACTCTCCGTACCAGTTACGTCCCCTGCCAACCTCTTCACCGTAACTCATCTGTTCGTGCAGTCCGCTGACTCCATCCGTCTGATATACAATGGTACGGTCGAAACGCGGATCCCAAAAGTCCATTCCCGGTGTTTCTATCGAACCCAGATAAATCGGTGTACACATGCTGTCCGCTCCCGAAGGCGTCCGAGAAGCTTTCACATTATAGTTTGTGTTATAAGCACCTTTTATATTCATGCTCAATCCCGGAGTTATAAAATCCAGTTTCTGCTCAAGAGCCAAGTCTAGATTCAATACATTGTCCGTATCCACATTATATCCATAATTGTAATAATAGTCCAACGGACACGAACGTTCACCGATAGAAATATATCTATTGGAATAGATATTGGAAATTAGTTTTCCATCCACTATCCCGGGGCTGGAGAAAGGAGTTGACCACAGTACTTTTCTCCACAATTCATCCGTCCGAGGTTCTCTTTTTGCACCGACATGTCCGCCGATATTCACTTTCAACAAAGTAGATTTTGTAATATCAATATCCACATTCGAACGATAATTGAAACGCTTGTATTGATAGTTAGGGTCATAAGACTCTCCCAACTGCTTCAACATACCGTCTTGCAACAGATATCCCAAAGAGACAAAATAACGGAAACGCTCACCGCCACCCGACAACGTCAGGTTATGCTGTGTCTGCCAAGCAAGGTTCTTGAAAAGATAATCGTTCCAGTCAACATTGGGAAACATAATAGGATCTTCATTCGTTCTGAACATATCTATCACAAATGGCGAGAAGCCCAATTGAGATTCCGTCAACGAGGGATTGTCACTTAGTTGCGCTTCATTATATAAGGTAGCATACGTATAACTGTCCACCCCTTTCAGGTTACGCAGAGCCTGGGTCAATCCGAATGAAGAATTCAATGAAATCACCGGTTTTCCGGATACACCGCGACGCGTAGTGACCAACACAACACCATTCGCTCCACGCACACCGAATACAGCCGTGGAAGCCGCGTCCTTCAAAACCGTAATACTTTCTATTTCGTGCGAGTCCATCTGAAAGAAAGAACGCTCCACCCCGTCCACCAGAATCAACGGTTTGGAAAGTTCGTCCGACAAGGACCCCGTGCCACGTATATATATGGAAGGATTCTCCGCTCCCGGCTGACCGGACGGCTGTATGGATGAAAGTCCGGTGACAGCTCCCGAAAGCGCATTTGCTACACTGCCACTGGGAGATTTCAACAGCTCTTTCGTGTCAATGGAAGAAATAGCCGCAGTAACGGACATCTTACTTTGTTTACCGTAAGCAATGATCTGTACTTCCTCCAAGGTTTGAGAATCTTCCGCCAATCGGATAGTGAATCCGGTTGTTTTAGCAGGGGCCGCTTCTTTCGAAGCGTACCCCATATATGAAACTTCGAACACTATGGGAGAGATATTATCCGGAATATCCAATGCAAAATTACCATCTATGTCCGTAATCGTCCCGATAGTAGAACCTTTCACTTTAACAGTAGCTCCTACCAAAGGCTCGGACGTCCTGTCGTCCACCACTTTTCCTTTGTAGAGCCTGTTCTTGTTGATATTTGTTGCTGATCGGACTTCCATGATCTCATTCAGAGTATCGTTTCCAGCCACTGCCATTACAGGAAACAATAACAGGCATGCAACAAACAGATACTTGTGTTTTTTCATAATGTTCTCTATTTAGTATTAATTATTTTGCGTCAAATGCCATAACAAATACAGAGCCGTCTGTATCCTGTCCTGCAACCAGCTTACCGTCCACCATAAGCCCTGGTTTCCATGAACCACTCTGCCAGTCGGTTACGCCTACACACATGATGTCTTTCCAGCCCATCTTATTAAGCACATATGCAGCCTGCAAGGGCGTCAGTTCCGAATCACCTTCATTTTCTTTACTCACAATTGCAATAGCTACCTTACCGTCGAAAGTTTTTCCTATCATGACAAACTGACCATGCACATTATCACTCATACTATCACTGAATCCATTGTTACCCAACACCTGCTTGTAAGTAAGCGCCTGTCCGTCTTTGGCAAAACAAGGATAACCGTAAGCTGCAGATACTACATTCCAGTCACCGCTCAAATAGTTATGACAATCGTAAGTCAACACATTTGGAAAGTTATAAGGTTCTGCATGAACTTCTCCCAAATCTTCGCCGGTATTAGCCTCATAGAATTTAACCTTATGCAATTTTGTTTTGCTTCCACCCGTATTCGTAGTGGCTATATCACACAAGAGCTTACCTTCTGCCGTAAATCCGAAATGCCAACCAAACTGAATATTCTCCGGCTGTTTTTCCATCCAAGGCAATTGCCAAGAATATATCTTATTATTACCATACAGAATACCTCTTCCGCCCTCATTGCCTTTAGAGCCGATAGCACGACCAGTCACAGTCACCAATCCTTTCACCTCCGATAATGTGAGACTATTCCGGTCGTCTATTTCCATTCTGCCTTTCACTTTAGCAGCATCCATCGTAAGTACTGTAAGATTCACATTCTCATAGTTTTCAAGTCCCGGATAAGTTGCAGGATCTTTCAGATCCCCCAATACCGCCATCGCTTCCGTCTGCGTCATTCCCGGATAATTCTCATTAGGATTCCACCAATCGGGATTCGGTTTCTTGGTAGGTTTCTGTTTAATCACATTATTCAGCAGCGTCGCTCTCATGATTGTGATATAAGGATATTTCTCCTTCACGGCTGCGTCTGTGATGTCCACAAATCCCAAGTCTTTTGCCGGAGTCATAATAGCCGAATAATCAATCTTCAATGTATAAGGACGGTTGCTGCCTGCCACTTTAATACTTACTGTAGCCGGTTCATCAGAAAGGTCGAATACAACAGTCTCAACCATAGCGCCCGCCATTAATGCCCCCTCTGCAAAGTTCAGTTTGACGTTGCTTCTATCCATATTTCGGTCATAAGTGATCACAAGCTCTTTTGTCGCATTGTTTACTGTCAGTTTATATCCGCCATCTACCGTAATTTTGGAAGAGTCAACAATCGGTAACGCATTGGAAGTTACTATTACCTTATATTTCACCGTTTTCCCGTCCGGTCCCTTAAAGTATAAGTCAGGATCATCCGTCATATCGTAACTATTCACATCTGTAGGATAGGTAAGCTGATAACCGGTATTTACTTCAACTGTCAGTTTACAATCAGAAAAACTCTCGGCCTGGTCAAAAGCAAACGTAATCGTAGTACCATCTACAGCACCCTGTACTTTTTCTCCGTCAGCTTCCACCTGCACTGATTTGAAAGGAGTCGTTGCGGTTGTTCCCCCATCACCTTCATCCCCTATCTCATCATCACTGTCCGAGCAGGAAACGCCCAACATTATTCCCAAAATAGAGAATAACATCCAAAAACATCTTTTTAGAAATAAAGATTCTGTTTTCATAATCTTAGAAATTAATTAATAATAATGTTATGTTTTCATAGCCGGATTATCGGGCTATCAATGCAGCAAAAGTAGGTTTCATCTAACAAAAAAAGGTCGAAAATTTACCGGAAAAACTCTCTAAAGTATAGAAATACGCACTTTTGAGAAAATATTTGTTTTATTCTTAGTGCTTTATCCTATTCAAACAGGTTTTATGAAAAATCAGCCTCTTTCTTACTCGTTTCCGACATAGTTTAGTACCTTTGCCGACAATAAATAACCAATCAACATCCATAAAATAATGACTTCTCATTTCGACTTCTCCGAAGTCCCCTACTCCTTCGGCCTGTGCGCCGCCGAAAACTGCCCGAAAGCCTCAACCTGCCTGCGCCGGATTGCCATGAAATATGCTCCTGTCAACAGAATTTTCCTGCCGACAATGAACCCTAACCGGATAATAGCCGGAAAAGGTAAATGTGATTACTATTGTTCGAACGAGAAAACCCGCTTTGCACTTGGCTTTACACGCACAGCAAACGCACTCACCGTGCGAATGGCAAGTACGTTCCGCTACCGGATGATTAGCTACTTCGGTCGCAAGAATTACTACTTGAAACGCCGGGGAGCACTGAAAATCACTCCTGCCGAACAGATACATGTCATAAACGTTGCTAAAGAACTGGGGGTAGTACTGAATGACTACTTCGACGGTTATGTAGAAGAATACAACTGGAACGCTTAGTCGTTCCTACCATGTCTTCGGAAGAAATTTCCGTTTCTACAAAGGACACTGTTATATCCCTTTAGAACTATGGTGGTTTCCCTATAAGGAAACGCCCGTTTCCTCGTAGAGACACGGGTGTATCCCCGTAGGGAAACCATCGTGCCCCCATAGGGAAACGAGCGTATCCAATAAGGGAAACAACAAGGAAACTGTAACACTCTAACAAACAACTATATATCTTTATCACGCTTTGCCTTGCTCCATGTATTCTTTGGGAGTCATGCCGTACTTTTTCTTGAAACAAGTACTGAAATATTTCGGGTCGTTGAAGCCCACTGCAACGGCAAGATCGGTTATCCTTATTTTACTTTGTCCGTCCATCAGTTTGCAGGCAGCAGTCAGCCGGACATTCAGGACAAACGCTGAAGGTGTCAATCCTGTCAACGATTTCAGTTTCTCTGTCAGCACTGTACGCGAAGCCCCCATCTCACTGACAAACTCCGCCTGGCCGAACTCCACGTCATTCAAATGAGCATTCACGCAGTCTATCGCACGCTGAAGGAATGTCTCGTCAAGTGAAGTATACTCCAACTTATCTACTTCAAATACAACCTGCTTACGAAAATCAGCCCCTTTCCGTTCCTGTCGTTTCAGGCAATTCATAATCTGCGCATAAAGCAGTGAAAAGTTGCATGGTTTACTGATATACCCGTCAGCCCCGGAATTATATCCCTCTATCTGACTTTCTTCAGCCCGTTTGGCTGTCAACAGGATGACAGGAATGTGGCAATATTCGAATTTATTCTTTATATACCTGCACAATTCTATACCGTCCATTTCGGGCATCATAATATCGGAGACAACCAAGTCTATGCCCCCTTCTTGCAACACTTCCAGCGCCTGTCTGCCATTTATGGCGGTTTTCACACGGAAACAGTTGGAAAGCAGATTAGAGAAAAGCATGCACAATTCTTCATTGTCATCAACAATCAACAGCGTATAGTCCGCCGGATGAAGTTCCGTTTTTTCGTCCGGCTCATTGCCTTCTTCCGTTTCATTGATATAAATCGGAACAGGAAAAGCTGTCTGTCTCTGCGCCGTCACTGTCTCATCAAGCTCTCCCTGTCGGTAGGTTTCTTTATTGACAGGCAGCATGATACGGAAACAATTGCCCGTCTGCTCATTGCTGAATGCTTCGATTGTCCCATGATGGAGAGCTACCAGGTCCTTTACCAGTGCCAGACCTATCCCCGTACCTATTGTATTATGTCTCCTGTAATCACCTTCATAGAAACGCTTGAACAATCCGTCTATCGTTTTCTGTGTCATCAGTTCCCCTGTGTTGGTCACGTCAATCTGCAAGGTATATTCGTCCGCCAATGCCGCCCGGACGCATATCTGCCCGCCCTCCGGTGTATACTTCGCCGCATTCGACAAAAGATTGTACACTATCTTGTCGAGCTTGTCGGCATCGAAGAAGCCGAAGATGATATCGGGAGCACTTTCAAAAGAAAGAAGCTGGCGTCTCTTGCCAAGCAAAGGTATAAAGGCTTCCGCACAACTGCGCAAAAAAGAAGAGATGTCTCCATAAGATACACAAATCTTCAGATTGCCGCTTTCCACCTTTCTAAATTCCAATACTTGCTGTATCAGACGCATCAGGCGGGTAGCATTGGCAGTCATCACCGTGTACAGTGTGCGTTTGTCTCCCCCGCTCTTCAGGTTTTCGAGCGAGGCAAGAATGATGCTCAGCGGAGTCATCAACTCATGGGTGATGTTCGTAAAGAACTGTAATTTCAAGTGGTTAATCTCCTGAATCTTCTGTTTCTCCATCTTGCCAATCTGAATCTCATGCTGCATGCGCATCTTATATCGCAGGAAACGAAAGACGAAATAGAGAATCACCGCAATTGCGACGGCATACAGGCAATAAGCCCACCACGTCAGCCAGGGAGCGGGAAGAATGCGGACCTTCAGGGTTCTCTCCGTATTTCCCCACGCACCATCCTCGTTCGTTCCCTTCAAGCGGAACAGGTAAGTGCCCGCCGGCAGGTTATTGTAAGTGGCGAAATGGCGTTGGGCATCCACCACGATTTCTTTATCATCATAGCCTTCCAGACGATAGGTATACATGTTCTCCTGCGGATTCACGTAATTCAAAAGAGAAAACTCGATAGTAAAGTTATTGTCCTGATGCTCAAGTGTGATTTCGTCTGTATAGTTCACGTCTTTCTCTGAGAAACGCCGCCTCTCTTCCGGTGTCATACTTCTCAAAGAACGATTATGCACTTTGAAGTCTGTAAACACGAGGGGGAAAGAAGAAGGTTTATAGCCTGTCTTGTCTACCATGAAACTCCGTATCCCGTGCGAACTTCCGAGCATCAGCCTCCCTTCGGGCAGCAGGCAACAAGACGCACGATTGAACGAAAAAGTTTCCATATCATCGGCCACCGCATAATAGTTTATGTTTTCCAGTACGTGGGCTTCATTCATGGTAAAGGAAAGCACCGTATTATTGGTCGTTATCCATATCTTCCCCCGGCTGTCCTCCACAATGTTGGTGATTCCCTTATTCTCTATAGTGGAGAAAGAATTGATGGTCACAAACATATCCTGCCGGCGGTTGTAGTAAGAAAGCCCATTCCACATAGAGCCTGCCCAAATCTGCCCACGGGAATCGACCAACAGGCAAAAGATATTCTGTACGTCACGCTTCTGCCCTACGGCATATCGTTTGTAAGTCTTGTCCTGCAAGTTGAGGCGGACAATCCCTTCATAGTTGGTAGCAATCCATATATTCCCTTCCGTATCTTCCTTAATATCGAAGATACGTGAATGAAGGAATTCCAGTTCTGCGCCGGGCATCCATTCCGACAGTTTATGAAACTGGTCGTCCGCATCCAGAATATAAACTCCCTGCCGAGTACCTATCCATAAATTCCCTTCCGAATCTTCCATCAGCGTATGGATGCAATCGCTTTCGAATTTCTTTTCGGTCAGGCTGTTCAATGACCTTACTTTATGATTTTTCTCATCATAGAGCCAGATTCCACGGCTATAAGTGCCGAAGCAAATCTCCCCCGTTTTCTTTCTCCTGATAATTGCGTCCACAGTAGATGTGTACGGCAATTCCTTGAAATCGGGATGCTGCTGATAATTGACACAAGTATGTGCCCGGTCATTATAAAGAATCATTCCGAAACCGATAATTCCCATCCAATATTCGTCGTTTCCGGCATAAAAGATACTCCGTATGGAACTCGTATTGTACAGTTCTCTCACTGTCTCCATCCGGTCGATGCCGAATTTCTTATTATCCGTCTGAATCTTACAAACACCGCCTCCGAACATGCTTATCCACATCTGATTGTCATGTGTACGCTGTATCGAGCTTACTTCATTGTAGGGCAGTTCTCCTATCTCACTACCCGGCAGATAATTTTCGAAAGAATAGAAATCATTCTCATCATGCATGATACTCAAACCGCTACGGGTACCCACCCATATACGATGCAACTCGTCTTGCTCGATAGCATATACGATATTGTCATACAGTGTATTCTCCTCGCCTTCTACCCGATGAAAACGGTCGTACTGCATACGTCCTGTCGTATAAGGTGTTTTCAACTTCACAAGCCCTCTGTCCCAGGTTCCAACCCAAATCTGTTGCTTGTCGTCCTGATATACTACATTGGAAAAATACAAGACCGGATCAAGATAGGTATAGAATTTATTCCACCCCACATCGTAACGGTAAAGACCGCTTTCACAAGCTGCTATCCAAATGTTCCCCTGCGTATCTTCCATTATGGACGAAACTCCTCCCAACCTCCGGCTCGACAAATCAATCCGCTCAAATACATCCTCCGCTTTTCTCTTTCTGAAAAGTCCCCGGTCGCCGCCTACCCAAATATCCCCGTTCCTTGCACAAAAGATATCCGTCGCGTTCAAAGGTTCCAGTTTTTCACTTCCGATACGCTCTATCTCTCCGGTAAGCTTATGCAACTTGAATACTCCTTTTTCCGCAGCAATCCATAAGTCGCCGTCCTGCTCCTCGGTCACCACATTCAGATAACAGTTGAAAGGTAAATTCGTTCCGTCATTCAAACCATAATTCACCACACTGTAGCCGTCATAACGCGCAAGTCCGTTGTAAGTAGGAAGCCAAATATATCCGTCGGAGTCCTGATACAGTATCCGCACCTCATTGGTAGGCAATATGCTTGATGAAATGGGAATGAATTTTAAGTTGGAAGTATACTTTCCCCTATTTGTAGCATGGCTGTCCACTGATAGTATGCAGAGGAATAGCAAGAGCAGGGACAAATCAAAATGTTTCTTTTTCATAGCAGACTATTTCAGTTAATTAAATCTTAAGTTATGCAAAACTAATATTTTATCAAAAGAATTACAATATATGAACTGAAAATAACTAAAAAACATTGATAAACAAAAATTCGACC
>CAPYSS010000038.1:0-27272 GCA_948742525.1 Bacteroides caecimuris
TCATGATGCAAAAATAAGAATTTTAACGCAATCCCCCAAGAATTACAACTGAGCCGATGTTTTCGGCCAGAATTTGCGTATTGGAGTATAAAAGAAAACCCATTGAAATTCAGCCATTTCAATGGGTTTTGAGAAATTACCAAATCGATAGTGGTGCCACCAGGAATCGAACCGGGGACACAAGGATTTTCAGTCCTTTGCTCTACCAACTGAGCTATGGCACCTTGTGCTGTTCGGTCCGGTAATATCTCTTTTGCGATTGCAAAGGTAGTGAAACTTTTGGATTCTGCAAGTTTTCTAGAGATAAAAAAACACTGATAAAAAGCTAGTTTGCTTATTATCAGTGTTGTATGGAATAAAAAATATTTCAAGTATATAATGAAATCTATTGTTTATCTTCCTTTAATGGATTCCATCCCTGTGCTTTTAATTCGAATTCCTGGCCGTCACGGGTAATTAATGCACAGCCAAGTTCGGGTTTGGTGATATGTCCGATGAGGCGCACTCCTTCCATTTGTGATACTTTCTCATGATCGGCGATAGAAACAGTAAAGAGTAGCTCATAATCTTCTCCGCCATTCAAGGCACAAGTCGTCAAATTCATGTTAAACTCTTCAGCCATAACAGCCGTCTGATAATCGATTGGAATATGTTCTTCGTACACGCGGCAACCGGCATTGCTTTGTTTGCAGATATGCATCAATTCTGATGACAGACCGTCAGATATGTCCATCATAGAGGTTGGAACAATATTGGCGGCAGCTAGTTTCTCAATGATATCCTTACGTGCTTCCGGTTTTAACTGGCGTTCTAACAAGTACTCTTTGCCGGTGAAATCCGGTTGAATGTCTTTATCTCCTTTTAGTACGACTTTCTCGCGTTCCAATAGTTGTAAACCCATATAGGATGCTCCCAGATCACCGCTGACGCAGATTAAGTCAGTTTCTTTTGCTCCATTGCGGTAAACCACTTTATCTTTGTCGGCATCACCGATACAAGTGATGCTGATAGCAAGCCCTGTAAGAGAGGAAGTTGTATCACCTCCTACAATGTCAACATTATATTGTTGGCAAGCCAGGCGAATACCGGAATAAAGCTCGTCCATATCCTCTACGCTGAAACGCTTGGAAAGTCCAAGAGATACCGTAATCTGCCGGGGAGTGCCGTTCATGGCATAAATATCGGAGAAATTAACGACTGCTGATTTATATCCCAAATGTTTCAAGGGAACATAAGTCAGATCAAAATGTACACCTTCCATAAGCAGGTCGGTTGTTACCAATACTTGCTTTTCTGAAGGGTAGGAGAGAACGGCGGCATCGTCGCCTACTCCATATTTACTGGATTCGTTTTCTAGTTTGATTCCCTTGGTGAGGTGGTCAATCAGACCAAACTCACCGAGAGATGCTATTTCAGTTCTCATAAATCGGGGTAATTGTTTAGGCACGGTTGATAAGTTCGCGCATGATCGTTGTCATTTTCGGTTGAGCGGCATCGGCTGCTTTCTGAACTTCTTCGTGCGTTACTTCTACGATTTTTCCTTCTACTCCCAAGTCGGTAATGACGGAAATACCAAATACTTTGATACCACAATGGTTGGCTACAATTACTTCCGGAACGGTAGACATACCGACAGCGTCGGCGCCAAGGATATGGAATAGTTTGTATTCAGCAGGAGTTTCGAAAGTAGGACCTTGTGTACCGATATACACTCCGTGTTGTACTTTGATTCCTTTTTCTTTGGCAATTTCATCAGCTTTACAGATCAGTTCCTTGCTGTATGCTTCGCTCATATCCGGGAAACGAGGGCCATAAGGAATATTTTTTCCACGAAGCGGATGTTCAGGGAAATAGTTGATATGGTCGGTGATAATCATCAAATCACCGATTTCGAAGTCTGCATTTGTCCCGCCACTGGCGTTGGATACAAACAGGGTTTTGATTCCTAATTCGCGCATCACACGTACAGGGAAAGTCACTTCTTTCATAGAATAACCTTCGTAATAGTGGAAGCGTCCTTGCATAGCCATGATATCCTTATTGCCTAGTTTGCCGAAAATCAGCTTACCGCTATGACCTTCGACGGTAGATACCGGGAAGTTCGGGATATCCGAATACTTTATTTCATACTTCTCGGTGATTTCGTTTGCCAAACTGCCAAGTCCGGTGCCAAGAATAATGGCTGTTTCCGGGCTGGTATGCATCTTACCTTTCAGATAAGCTGCGGTTTCTTGTATTTTCTCTAACATAGTCAATAATATGTTGGTTAAATTTATCTTGTTGATTCTGTAATATTTCTATTTCAATCGGCAAGGCATAGATAAATGGTTTCAATTCCTTGTCCAGAGCCGGATGATTAATCAGTCGTGTTGCATCTTTTTCGGTAGTAATAATCAACCGGTGTTCTCCTTTCAGCTTATGAAATCGTGCTTTGATAAGCTGTATATCCCGATGGCTGAAGTGGTGATGATCGTCAAACGATAGCAAATCTATTTGTTGGGTGCAATCTTTCAGCCTTTCAAGAATGGGAGCTGGTGAGGCAATTCCGGTCATCAATAATATATCTGTATGTGTCAGCGAGGACAAAGCAATTTCATTGTTTGCCGAAGTGGTATCTGTGTTCGGGATCATCCTAGGAAATACCGGTTGCAGGTTGCCATATCGGAACGATGAGAAAAACAACTGTTGATATGGATAAAGGTTCAGTCGTTTCGTGATAATATTATAATCAATAGGCTTGATGTCCTGCGGACATTTGGTGACAATAACGATTTGTGCCCGGTTTTTGCCGTTAATTGGTTCACGAAGTCGTCCTGCGGGGAGCAAGGTGTCGTCACAGAACAGCCGGTGATAGTCCGTTAACAGGATACTCAATCCCGGTTTGACATATCGGTGCTGGAAAGCATCGTCCAACAGAATAACATCTATCGAAGGCTTTTGCAATGCAAGTAGCTTTTCTATGCCATGACAACGCTTTTCGTCAACAGCTACTGTGACAGACGGGAACTTTTGATGCATCTGGTACGGTTCGTCGCCGATGCTTCTTGCCGTACTTTCCGGAGTAGCCAGCACATAACCTGTCGTATGCCGTTTGTATCCCCGGCTTAATACAGCTACATTATATTGATTACAAAGAGACTTTATCAGATATTCAGTGTGCGGAGTTTTTCCTGTTCCTCCAACAGCGAGATTGCCTACGCTGATGATAGGTATATCAAACCTCTTTGATTGGAGCACTTCCCAGTCAAAGAGTTTATTTCTCATCATTACCGCTGCTCCGTAGAGCCAGGAGGCAGGGTAGAGCCACTTATGTATCTTGATAAAGTGTTCGTCCATGTATGGCAGTTTATTTAATATTCAGTTCGAACGGAATACGAGCCTGAATCATGGATTGTTCTTGCAGATTTTTCAGTAAACCGAATTGTTGGTAGAACTCACCTAACTTGCTTTTCAGCAATTGTGATTCTACGTAATTCGTCGGTTTCGTATCAAGCAGGGAAGAAAAGAAATCTTGTTTTGCAGGATAAGAAACAACGGTGTATCTCTCGATACCGGCTTTTGCCACGGCAATATCCAATGCCTTGTCAATGCCGCCTAACTCGTCTACCAGTCCTAACTTTTTAGCAGTTTCCCCAGTCCATACACGGCCTTCGGCAATCTTTTCGATTGCTTCCTTGGGCATTTGGCGGCCTTCGGCACAACGGCTGACAAAGGTGTCGTATCCTTCGGTAATCATCATTTGAAGCAATGATCTTTCATCTTCGTTGAACGGACGCATGATATTCCCGAAATCAGCATATTTATTCGTCTTAACTACATCATAACTTAAACCGATTTTATCAGTCAATCCTTTTACATTGGGAATGATGCCGAATATTCCGATAGATCCGGTCAGGGTAGTAGGTTCTGCAACAATCGTATCGGCAACGCAAGAGATATAGTAACCTCCTGACGCGGCATAATCCCCCATGGAGACAATGACCGGTTTCTTTGTTTTCAACTCTTTCACAGCATGCCAGATTTGTTCTGAAGCAAAAGCACTTCCGCCCGGAGAATTGACACGGAGTACAACGGCTTTCACATCAGTATCATCTTTCAATTTGCGCAGGTCACGAATGACTTTCGAACCAACAATTCCGTCCTCGGAAGTTGCGGAACTCGGATAGTCTGTAATTTCACCGGATGCATAATAAACAGCTACGATATTGCCGCTTTTGTCTTTTGGCACATTCTTCTTTACGTTCATCATGTCGCTTAATCCTACTATCGGGAGATTGTCATCCTCATCTATCTCTACTAGTTTTTTAAGATAATTGCGCACATCATTGCGATAAATCAAGGTATCAGCCAGTCCGCATTTTACACTTTCTTCTGACGGATAGAACATTAACATACGATCGGCATAAACATTCAGAGAATCTACTGGAATATTGCGGGAAGCAGAAACCCCCT
Organism: Bacteroides caecimuris; assembly: GCA_948742525.1. GTDB lineage: Bacteria > Bacteroidota > Bacteroidia > Bacteroidales > Bacteroidaceae > Bacteroides > Bacteroides caecimuris_A. Next base: position 4,453 of record CAPYSS010000038.1, read on the forward strand.
TCGTCACCTGTTCCCAAATGGAAGTGATAAATGCTGTCACTTGTTCGCGATTGGCAGGGCTCATCTCTGTTGCAATAAACGGTTCCACGGCAGATTTGTAGGTTCCCACCTTGAACACCTGCATCTCAACTCCTATCTTTTGTAGCAGGTCTTTGTAGAACAGGGGAGCGGAGGCGATACCTCTCCACTCAATCATTCCTTTGGGATTGAGCAGTACCTTATCGGCTGCGCTGGAAAGATAATAAAGCCCCTGCGTATAGGAGTCGGCGTAAGCAATGACGAACTTTCCGCTCTCCTTGAAATCGAGCAGTGCGTTACGGATTTCTTGTAAGGAAGCATAGGAGGTACCTAATGAACTTGCTTGCAAATAAATCCCTTTGATATTTTCGTTTTCTTTAGCCTTCTGGATGGAAGAGAGGATATCGTCCAGCCCGTACGTGTTAGATCCGTCACCAAACAACTGTGATAAGATACCTAGCGGATCTTCTTGCGTACGTTCAACCAACGTGCCGTTTAAGTCGAGCATCATTACAGAATTCTTTTTTACGATTGTTTCCGTGTCCGAAGCGGACATGATGCCAAACAGCGTTACCATGCTGATTATAAATAATACAATACTTGACAAAATGATACCTGTCACTGTGGCAAGTGTAAACTTCAAGAAATCTTTCATTATACTTATTGTTTTTGCGTCAGCTTGTTATTAAGCTAACAAAGATAAATAATTGAGTTGATATTTATTCAATAAGTCGTATGAATTTTTGTTTTATCACAGCAAATCCATATAAATAGGAGCTTCTTTCCTGTAAAATTTAAGTATATTTGTTTGTATCTAATCCTTTTAAATGAGAAGAATTCTCTAATTTTGTGGCACAACTATTATCGTGAAAAATTAAATAAACATCAGCATGTGTAATGCTGCGACATTAACTTAACAATCTATTTATCATGAAAAGAAAAACCCCTTTTGTGGCTGCAGCTTTAGCAGCAGGCTTGTCTTTCTATTCTTCTTGTACTCCGACTGAAAAAGCGGAAACAAAGGATTATACTCAATACGTGAATACCTTTATCGGTGCTGCAGATAATGGTCATACATTCCCTGGGGCGTGTTATCCTTTCGGTATGATACAAACCAGTCCGGTGACGGGAGCGGTTGGTTGGCGCTATTGTTCTGAATATGTTTATGAAGATTCCCTGATTTGGGGATTTACTCAAACACATCTGAATGGAACGGGATGTATGGACTTAGGTGATGTTTTGGTGATGCCGGTCACCGGTACACGTGTACGTGCGTGGGATGCCTATCGCAGTCATTTCCCTAAAGATAAAGAAGCGGCTACTCCGGGATATTACACCGCAGAGCTCTCTGATCCACAGGTAAAAGCGGAACTGACTACCTCTGTCCATGCTGCTCTTCACCGCTATACTTATCACAAGGCTGATTCTGCCTCTATATTGATTGATTTGCAACATGGTCCTGCGTGGAGAGAAGAACAATATCATTCACAAGTCAATAGTTGTGAAGTGAACTGGGAAGATGCTCAAACACTGACAGGACATGTCAATAACACGGTATGGGTCAATCAGGATTATTTCTTTGTGATGAAATTCAACCGTCCGGTAGTCGATTCACTTTATCTTCCGATGGGCGAAACAGAAAAAGGAAAACGCATCATTGCCTCTTTTGACATGCAGCCGGGAGATGAGCTGATGATGAAAGTGGCTCTTTCCACTACCAGCATAGATGGGGCTAAAAAGAATCTGGAGGCAGAAATTCCTGCCTGGGATTTTGAAGGAGTAAGAACTGCCGCCCACAATGAATGGAACGACTATTTGAGCCGTATTGAAATAGAGGGCACCGATGATGAAAAAACGAATTTCTATACTTGTTTCTATCATGCGTTGATTCAACCCAATCAGATATCGGATGTGGACGGTATGTATCGTAATGCCGCCGACTCTATTGTAAAAGCCGGAACAGGTACCTTCTATTCTACATTCTCTTTGTGGGATACTTACCGTGCCGCTCATCCATTTTATACATTGGTGATTCCCGAACGTGTGGACGGTTTTGTGAATTCTCTCATCGAACAGGGTGAAGTGCAAGGCTTCCTGCCTATTTGGGGATTATGGGGAAAAGAGAATTTCTGTATGATTGGTAATCACGGCGTATCAGTCATTGCAGAGGCTTATCGCAAAGGATTCCGTGGCTTTGACGCTGAACGTGCTTTCAATATAATAAAGAAGACGCAGACCGTATCTCATCCGTTGAAGTCTGATTGGGAGGTTTATACGAAATATGGTTATTTCCCGACAGATCTGATAAAAGCAGAATCTGTATCTTCCACTTTAGAATCTGTATATGATGATTATGCTGCTGCCGATATGGCACGTCGTATGGGTAAAGAGGAAGATGCCGTTTACTTTGCGAAACGTGCTGACTATTATAAGAATCTTTTCGATCCGGAGACGAAGTTCATGCGTCCGCGCAAAGCTGACGGAACTTGGAAAGCTCCGTTTAACCCAAGTGCGTTGGCACATTCTGAAAGTGTCGGTGGAGATTATACGGAAGGAAATGCATGGCAATATACTTGGCATGTACAACATGATGTTCCGGGATTAATCCAGTTGTTTGGGGGAGAAAAACCTTTCTTGAATAAATTAGATTCATTGTTTACAGTTAAGCTAGAAGGTGAAAGTTTGGCAGATGTTACTGGATTAATCGGGCAATATGCTCATGGAAATGAGCCAAGCCATCATGTGACTTATTTGTATGCACTGGCTGGTCGTCCGGAACGTACACAAGAATTGGTTCGTGAAATATTTGATACTCAATATAAAAACAAACCTGACGGACTTTGCGGAAATGATGATTGCGGACAGATGTCTGCCTGGTATATGCTTAGTGCGATGGGATTCTATCCGGTAGATCCGGTAAGTGCGGAATATGTATTCGGTGCTCCACAGTTGCCGAAGATGACTTTGCATCTAGCTGATGGCAAGATTTTCACGATTATTGCGGAGAATTTGTCGAAAGAACATAAATATGTAGATAGTATTACATTGAATGGCAAACCATATACGAAGAAAACAATCTCGCATGAAGATATTATAAAAGGTGGTACACTAGTGTATAAGATGAAGTAAATTCTCAAACATTCTCACTGCAATGAGAAAAAATACTCATTGCAGTGAGAATTATTCCCTGTCAGAGCATACGGAAACGGTGTTTTACACAGACTGAAACTACCTTTATTGTATAGTCCTGTTCACTTCTAATTGAGCTTACTGAAAGTTTCATAGAATAGCTTTTTATTTATGCATTTATGAAATTTTACATATTAAGAGGTAACTGAAATTCTAGCTCTTCTTTACAGTATTCAACAAATTTAAAACTGGAAGTGTGGGTATTAATATTAGCTGATGGTTAAAATGTAAATACATTTTTGACTTGCTTTTTGATTATTTTTTCATATTTTTGCAGAGTATTTTTTTGAATATTAGTGAAAGACATGAATAATTTTGTAAAAATGAGAAGAATCTTTTTGTTTGTACTTCTTCTCATTAACTGTACTGTAAGCAAAGGGCAGATTTATAAGTACATAGGACTGGAAGACGGGTTGAATAATCAGAAAATATACCATATCCAAAAAGACCGACGTGGGTATATGTGGTTTCTGAATCAAGAAGGGATAGACCGTTATGATGGCAAACAGATCAAGCATTACAACTTTTCAGATGATAACATGACGTTGGATTCACGGATTGCCTTGAGTTGGCTTTATATGGACAACAGAAATGTATTATGGGTAATTGGTCAGAAAGGTCGTATTTTTAGGTATGATTCGCAGCACGATAAGTTTGAACTGGCTTATGTGCATCCGGAGCTGATCAGAAATAAGTCGCAAGCATTTCTGAATTTTGGTTATTTGGACAAAAATGACCGTATATGGTTGTGCTGTAAAGATAGTATTACCTGGTATGATACCCGTACCGGAACAGCGTTGAATATGTCGGTGCCGGTCGACGGTGAAATAACTACCGTTGAACAAACAGATGGTAATCAATTTTTTATAGGTACGGGAAGTGGTTTATTTCGTGCCGGAATAGAAGACGGTAAGTTAAAGGTGGTTCCTGATGAAGTGGTGGAAAGCATTGCTCCGGTACATGAACTTTATTACCATGCTGTTTCAAAACAGTTATTTGTGGGAAACTATAAAGAGGGAATACTTATATACGACATGGGGAGAACAGGAAAAATCATCTCTTGTCAATTTCCCAATCATGTAGAGGTTAACCAGATTACTGCTTTAAACGCTCATGAACTTCTAGTGGCTACAGGGGGAAAAGGTGTATATAAGCTGGATGTGAATACATACATGAGTGAACCCTATATAACAGCTGATTATAACAGTTATAACGGGATGAATGGAAATAACATTAATGATGTCTATGTGGATGAAGAAGAACGCATCTGGCTCGCCAATTATCCCACCGGTGTTACAATTCGTAACAACCGTTATGGAAGTTATGACCTGATAAAACATTCACTTGGTAATGCCCAGTCGTTGGTGAATGATCAGATTCATGATGTGATAGAGGATAGTGACGGTGATCTCTGGTTTGCAACCAGTAACGGTATCAGTTTCTATCAGACTGATACAAAAGAATGGCGTTCCTTCTTTAGTTCCTTTGATCCGGTACCGAATGATGAGAATCACATTTTTTTAGCGCTATGTGAAGTTTCTTCTGGTGTAATATGGGCTGGTGGTTATACATCGGGTATTTACAAGATAGAGAAGAAGAAAGGGTTTAAGGTAACTTATCTTTCTCCTGCTGCCATTGCAGGAGTACGTCCCGACCAATATATTTATGACATTAAAAAAGATTCGGGAGGTGATATTTGGTCCGGTGGATATTATCATCTGAAGCGTATCAATCTTGAGACTAAAAACGTACGTTTTTATCCGGGAGTAAGTTCTATTACTATTATTCAGGAGAAGGATGACCGGCTGATGTGGATTGGTACGCGAATGGGACTCTACCTGCTTGACAAGGAATCCGGAGTTTACCAGTATATTGATCTGCCTGTTGAATCTCCCCATATATGTGCATTATACCAGAGAGAAGACGGTATCCTGTATATCGGTACTCGTGGAGCCGGACTTCTTGTGTATGACATTAATAATAAGAAGTTTGTCCATCAATATCGTACTGATAACTGTGCGTTGATTTCCGATAATGTTTATACAATTCTTCCACGTCAGGACGAGAGTCTTCTGATAGGTACGGAAACCAGTATCACAATCTATTCTCCTCTGGAACATTCTTTCCGTAATTGGACACGGGAGCAAGGATTGATGAGTGTCAATTTTAATACAGGTTCTGCCACTGCCTGGAATAAAAACACACTTGTTTTTGGCGGTAATGAAGGTGCGGTTAAGTTTCCGACAAATATACAGATACCGGAACCGCATTACTCACGCCTGTTATTGCGTGATTTTATGATTGCTTATCATCCTGTTTATCCGGGTGATGACGGATCTCCTTTGAAGAAGGATATTGACGAAACTGACCGGCTGGAACTGGCTTACGGACAAAATACATTTTCCTTTGATGTGGCATCCATTAATTATGATTATCCTTCTAACATTCTTTATTCATGGAAAATTGACGGTTATCATAAAGAATGGACTCGTCCAAGTCAGGATAACCGGATTCTTGTTAGAAATCTGCCTCCTGGCAGTTATACGTTACAAATTCGTGCCGTATCCAATGAAGAGAAGTATAAGACTTATGAGACAAGGAACATTCAGATTGTTATAACACCTCCTGTATGGGCCAGTGTATGGGCAATGGTAGGATATGCCATCCTGTTGGTACTGGTTATGGTTGTTATATTCCGTGTTATCATGTTGCACAAACAGAAGAAGGTGTCGGATGAGAAGACACGGTTCTTCATTAATACAGCTCATGACATACGTACACCGCTTACGTTGATAAAAGCTCCGCTGGAGGAAGTCATAGAAAATCGTATGGTGACCGAACAGGCGTTACCTCATATGAATATGGCTCTTAAGAATGTGAATACATTGCTTCAGCTGACAACTAACTTGATAAATTTCGAACGCATAGATGTTTATTCATCCACTCTTTACGTTTCCGAGTATGAACTGAATACTTTTATGAATGATGTTTGTGCCGCTTTTCACAAATATGCCGAAATGAAACATGTCAGGTTTGTTTATGAAAGCAATTTTGACTATCTGAATGTATGGTTTGATAGTGACAAGATGGGATCTATCCTGAAAAATATCTTGTCAAATGCATTGAAGTATACACCTGAAGAAGGTAGTGTGTGCATTTCCGCCCGCGAGGAAGGAAACACCTGGAGCATTGAGGTGAAAGATACGGGGATTGGTATTCCTTCGTGCGAACAGAAGAAATTGTTCAGAAACTGTTTTAGAGGAAGTAATGTTATCAATCTAAAAGTAACAGGTAGCGGAATAGGGCTGATGTTGGTATACAAACTAGTTAAATTACATAAAGGCAAGATTCAGATTCAGAGCGATGAACAACAAGGCACTTGTGTACGCGTTACTTTCCCGAAAGGAAATAGCCATTTTCATAAAGCTAAATTTATTTCTCCCAAGCTGCCGGATGAACGTCCGGAGGCTATCATACCGGGTGGTATTTCCGAATTGCCGGCTATAGAGGTATCCCAGATAAACAGTTCTTTGCAACGTATCCTGATAGTGGAGGATAATGATGATTTGCGCAATTATCTGGTGGATATGCTTAAGACGAATTATAATATTCAGGCTTGTCCGAATGGGAAGGATGCACTTATCATAATGAAGGAATTTAATCCGGATCTTGTTATATCCGATATAATGATGCCTGAAATGAGCGGCGATGAACTTTGTTCAGCGATAAAAGCGGATCTTGAAATGTCTCATATTCCGGTCGTTTTGCTGACAGCACTGGGAGATGAGAAGAATATGCTCGAAGGGCTGGAAATCGGAGCGGATGCTTATATCACCAAGCCTTTCAGTGTAGGAATACTCAAGGCAACGATTAAGAATTTGCTGGCGAATCGTGCTTTGCTCCGTCAGGTTTATAATAGTATCGAAGAGGAAGAACAGAAATTTGCGGTTAATTGTACTAATACTCTGGACTGGAAATTTATAGCTTCGGTCAAGGAATGTATAGAGAAGAACATGAGTGATCCGGATTTTAATGTAGAAATGCTTAGCAGTCGCCATCACATGAGCCGTACGAGTTTCTTTAATAAATTAAAGGTCTTGACAGGTTATGCTCCGGCTGATTATATCCGGATGATACGTTTGCAACATGCTGCACAATTGCTAAAGCAGGGCGAATGTACAATAGCGGAAATTACTGATAGGGTCGGGTTCTCGGATGCGAAATATTTCCGTGAGGTATTTAAAAAATATTATGGTGTAAGTCCGAGCAAGTATGGAGAGTTGGAAAAGACAGGATCTTCTTCGGTAGTTAAGCTTCCAAGTAAGACTGATTAGTAAAAATCCCTGTAAGAATGATTGCTTCTTACAGGGATTTTTTGTATGGAAAGAGTAATTTTTATAATAAATTGTTGGAACCAAGTATGATCAACATGGTATATCCCAATATCAGTCCGATGATTCCCATGATTATTCCGACTTTTTCCATGTCCTTTTGCTGAATCATGCCGGTGGCATGTGCCAATGCGTTGGGAGGAGTACTGATAGGCAATATCATTGCTAATGATGAACCGATTGCCACTCCGATCAATAAAGTCTCTACTCCACCTAAGGAAGATAGGTTCTCACGCATACTGCTTCCTGCAATGGCTAGGATGGGGACGAGCAATGCGGCAGTAGCTGTATGTGAGATGAAATTAGCCATAGCATAACAAATAAGTCCGGAGCCGACAATCATTAATACAGGAGGCCATGTGTTGAATGGGATAGCTTCAATCATGTGTTTCGCCAGTCCGGTTTCCTGTAAAGCAACGCCTAGGGCGAAGCCGCCGGCTACCATCCAAAGTACGCTCCAACTGATTTCTTCCAGATCGCGTTTGGTGATGACTCCCGTTATACAGAAAACGGCTACCGGAATCATAGCTACTACATTAGAGTTTACTCCCGTCACCTTGTCAAACATCCAAAGTATGACTGTGATGGCAAAAGTGATATAAACCACAATGGAACGCCAGTCTTTTTTGGCTTCACCTTCAATTTGTAGTTCAATATTCTTTTGTTTAAAGGGAAACAAACGTAAAAGTATGAACCAAGCGATAAACAATACAACAATAGTATAGGGTAACATAAAACTCATCCATTCTCCGAAACCGATATTCAGGTTCAGTCCCTCCGGATCATTCAGATATTTTAAGGCAATTGCGTTGGGCGGTGTGCCGATAGGAGTTCCCATACCACCCACATTAGCAGCTACAGGAATAGCCATAGCCAGACCTATTTTTCCTTTACCGTCTGCCGGAAGAGCTTTTAATACAGGAGTTAGGAAAGTGAGCATCATGGCAGCTGTAGCCGTGTTGCTAAGGAACATTGAAAATGCAGCTGTAACAAGAATGAATCCTAATAATACATAGTGTGATTGGGTTCCGAAAGGTCTTAACATGACGCGTGCCAACAATACGTCCAATCCGCTTTTGGTTGCTGCGATGGCAAGTATGAACCCACCAATAAATAACATAATGATTGGATCGGCAAAGCAATGCATAATGGACTTATATTTGACTGTCTGTCCCAATTCTTCTGTTGAGATTCCTTGAGTAAGGAACCATAAGCTGCTGTCGGAAACGGTGAGCAGCAATAAAACGACAATCAATACGGAAGTGGTCCATGCAGGGACAGCTTCGAATACCCACATCAGTGTGGCAAAAATAAAGATAGAAATAAGTCTTTGTTCTATAATAGTCAACCCTTCTATACCAAATGTGTCAATAGGGAGGAACCATAAAATAAGGGAGAGGGTAATAGCTACGGTTAGCTTTATACATCTGGCCACTGTCTGATTTTTTGCCAACCGTTTGGCTTTCTTTAAGTCCTGATAAGCTTCCACTAGATGGAAGCCGTGAAAAATCTTGTACATGATACTAGTTTAAGATAAAATTTTAAAAACGGTGCAAAAATAACTTTTTATTCTATATTTCGTAAGTGAGTGAGAGAAGTTTTTAATAATTCTTTTTGGTTGTGATGTCCTTGAAGATATTAATATGGATATTAGGTAGTCTGCTGCAATTTCTCTAAATTTGTGCCATTAATTCGACTAATACATTCATGGAGCACACTGAAACTTTAATAGTAGAGCAGTTGAAGATAGGTAACGAAGACGCCTATCAATACATCTATGACCATCATTATGCTCTGCTGTGTCATGTCGCGAGTGGCTATGTAAAAGATCAATTCCTCGCGGAAACCATTGTCGGGGATACTATTTTTCATTTATGGGAGATTCGTGAAACGTTAGAGATTTCCGTTTCTATCCGTAGCTATTTGGTGAGAGCCGTCCGTAATCGTTGTATCAACTATCTGAATTCTGAATGGGAAAAGCGTGAGATCGCGTTTTCATCTCTAATGCCTGATGAGATAACAGACGATAAAATGACGTTCTCCGATTCGCATCCGTTAGGTGCATTGCTGGAGCGTGAACTGGAAGAGGAAATATATAAAGCCATTGATAAATTGCCGAACGAATGTCGTCGCGTGTTCGATAAAAGCCGTTTTGAAGGAAAATCATACGAAGAAATTTCTCAAGAGTTAGGCATCTCTGTTAATACGGTTAAGTATCATATAAAGAATGCATTAGCATCTTTACAAACGAATCTAAGTAAATATCTGATTACTCTACTTTTATTTTTTTTCGGGTAAAAACGAAAAAAAGTCATTTTTAGACTACCCTCAATTAAAAAACTACTGTCTCCTTTATAGAACGCAGAAAAATGGAAGAAGAAAAGAAACATATTGATGAATTGATTGCAACCTATCTGACTGAAGGTTTGGACAAAAATGCTTTAGCCGAACTGAAAACATGGATAGCTGCATCACCTGAAAATAAGAATTACTTTATTCAGCAGCGGGAAGTCTGGTTTTCTGCTGTCAGTCGTGAAGTTGCGTCGAAATACAATAAAGATAAAGCGTTCGGTACATTTAAGAAACGTATCGGAAATCGGAAGGAAATAGAAAAAACTTCTCATCATGGATTCCGGTTGTCAATGTTGTGGCGTTATGCAGCGATTATCGCAGTCGTACTTGCAGTCGGCTGCTTCTCTTATTGGCAGGGAGGAGTGAACGTAAAAGATACATTCGCGGATATATCCGTAGAAGCTCCTTTAGGATCGAGGACAAAGCTTTATTTGCCGGACGGTACATTGGTTTGGCTGAATGCCGGTTCACGAATGACTTACTCACAAGGTTTCGGAGTCGATAATCGTATGATCGAACTGGAAGGTGAGGGATATTTTGAAGTCCGGCGGAATGAGAAACTTCCTTTCTTTGTAAAGACTAAAGATTTACAATTGCAAGTACTGGGAACAAAATTTAATTTTCGCGATTACCCGGAGGATCATGAAGTCGTAGTATCTTTATTGGAAGGGAAAGTAGAACTGAATAATCTACTGAAAAAAGAGAAAGAAGCAATTCTTGCGCCTGATGAGAGAGCAATATTGAATAAAACGAACGGACGGATGACAGTAGAAACAGTCACAGTCTCTAATGCTTCGCAATGGACGGACGGTTACCTGTTTTTTGATGAAGAGCTTCTGCCGGACATCGTGAAAGAATTGGAACGTAGCTACAATGTAACTATTCGCATCGCCAATGATTCTTTAAATACCTTCCGGTTCTACGGTAATTTTGTCCGTCAGGAACAAAGTATTCAGGAAGTATTGGATGCGTTAGCATCTACGGAGAAAATACAATATAAGATTGAAGAACGCAATATAACTATCTATTAATAACCGGTTACCAGAGATTCATAATACTATGATTGTTTAACCTTAGAAATTGAAGAATATGAAGGAAGAAAATAATACCGAATAGTCTTTAGTGAATGATAAGGAGGGAAAATAAAAAACCGGAAGATCTCGAACATCTTCCGGTTCCTGAATCCCTTCTTCAACAACTTTCAAACGTGAGCATGTTTTCAAAAGAGATAATGCAAAGTTAGCAAAATACATCTCTTTTAAAACGAGTTATTCAAGTTTTAATTAAATAATTTGTTTATTTTATGAATTACAGGAAGAAGGCCATATTAATGGTCGTGGCTCTCTTTTGCCTTAACATAGCAATGCTAGCCCAGGCCGTTTCATTGAAAATGAATAATGTTTCGGTGAAAGAAGCGATGACGCAACTGAAAAATAAAAGCGGATATTCTTTCGTATATAAAGTCGGGGATCTGGATACCAAAAAGATTGTAAATGTAAAGGCGAAACAGTTGATTGAAGCCATCGATCAGATTTTGTACGGACAAAACGTTGTTTATGAAGTGAAAGGCAAGAACATTATTGTTCAAAAAGGGCAACCTCGCCCGAAAGAAGTGAAAGATAGTAAGAAACGAAAAATCACAGGTGTGGTGAATGACCAGAATGGTGAACCTATTATCGGTGCTACTGTTAAGGAAAAGGGAGGCGTGAATGGAACCGCGACTGATTTGGATGCAAAATTTGCTTTGGAGGTATCACCAGGAGCTGTATTGGAGATTTCTTATATCGGTTATCAAACACAAGAAGTAAAAGTGGGCGACCGGACAGCTTTGGCTATTACTTTGATTGAAGACCAGCAGGTGCTGGATGAAGTGGTAGTAGTCGGATATGGTACAACCTCTCGTAAAAACCTGACTACAGCTATTGCTACTGTAAAGACTGATAAAATATCAAAAGCTGCCAATAGCAGTGTAGCTAGTATGTTATTAGGGCGTGCGGCAGGATTGCAGGCTACGGTAAATAGCACTCAACCCGGAGGTGAAATTAAGATTTCTATTCGTGGTGGTGAAAATCCTATTTATGTGGTTGACGGGGTAGTGATGCCTAATTCATCTTTGGAAGTAGGGAGCGGGGACACAGGATTGCCGGATGGTGTTAAGCGTGCAGCGCTGGCAGGTCTGAATCCTAGTGATATAGAATCTATCGAAGTATTGAAAGATGCTTCTGCGGCTATCTATGGTATTGGTGCAGCTGATGGTGTTATCCTGATTACTACCAAAAAAGGTGCGGAAGGAAAGCCGCATATTACCTATGAAGGGAGTTATTCTATTCAGAAGCGTTATTCTTATGGGATGAATCGCCTCAATTCACAAGAATACATGAATATGGTTAATTTGTTCGGAAAAGAAAATTATCTGTATGTTAATGAGCAATATCCTTATGGAAATGTGGGATATGACGGTAAATGGACACCAATATTTACATCTGAACAAATAGCGAATGCAACTACGACCGACTGGTTGAGTTATGTGTTGAAGACAGGACAAGTCAATAATCAGAACCTGACGATTAGTGGCGGTTCAAAAGCAATCCGTTATTATTTAGGTTTAAATTACTACGATGAAGATGGAATTGTCTGTAATGCCGGAATGCAACGTTATTCTTTGCGTACGAATATTTCTGCGCAGTTGTTCAGTTTCTTGAAGTTAACGACCATAGCAAATCTGAACCATAATAAATACAGTAATTCCACGGTAGGAGGAGATACCGGTAATCAAAGAGACTCGGCGGCGGGCTCTCTTTATACAGCCATGAATTATCCTACTTATCTTCCTATGTATGATAACATGGGAGAATATACGATATTCAACAGGGAACCGAATCCGCTGGCTGCATTGCAAATCCGCGACCAATCTAAACAGAGTAGCTACTATGTGAACTTTGCGCTCGACCTTGATATTATCAAAAATATGTTATCCGCCAAGTTATTATATGGTGTGAATAAAGAGAACGGAAAACGTTCTGCCTATATTCCTAAGGATGTGTATTGGGGGCTTGTCCGCAAATCAAGGGGAAGCCTTGGATATAATGAACGGCAGTATGAGACGATGGAAGGTACTCTTTCTTTCCGGCATAAATTCTGGAATATAATAGACGTGAATGCTGTAGCGGGAATAGGACGCTATTTGGACAAGGGAACCGGAATGACAGTCTCTTATCAGAATGCGAATGATATGATTAATGACAGCAATCTGGCCGCTGCGGATGGTCCATTCTCCCCGACCTCCTATAAATATGAAAACGAGAAACGTTCTCAATTCCTTCGTGCTTCTTTTGATATATTGGATCGTTATGTATTGACAGCCACTTTACGGCGAGATGGAACAGACAAATTCTTCCCGGATAAAAAATACTCACTTTTTCCGTCCGCTTCGGTAGCCTGGAAGCTTTCCAATGAATCGTTTATGCAAAACCTTTCTTGGTTGAATCTGTTGAAAGTGCGCGCCAGTTATGGTATGACGGGTAGCGACAATCTGGGAACATCTTTATATGGTATTGTCGGTATATCTCGTGAGGATATCAAGTTCTCGAATAGCAGCGTTACTTATGTACCTTATGCATTGCAAAGTGCCAATTATTCGGATGTGACCTGGCAAAAGACAACGATGAAAAACATCGGACTGGATTTCTCAATTTTGAAAGATAGGATATGGGGAAGTCTTGATGTCTTTAGAAATGATGTGACTAACCTGCTGGATACAGCTCCTACCTCTTTATTGAATATGTACGGTTATCGTCCTGTAAATGGAGGACATTATAAACGGACTGGTGTGGAATTGTCCTTGAACACTTTGAATATCCAAACACCGAATTTTAAATGGACTTCTTCGCTTGCATTGTCTCATTATAATGCATGCTGGATTGAGCGGATGCCGAATTTCGATTATAAGAAATACCAGAAGCGGGAAAATGAGCCGAAGAATGCATACTATTATTATAAGATGGTTGGAGTCATTAATGAAGACAGAAGTAATATGCCGGATTCTCAACGTTCGTTGCCCCGTGAAGCGCAGTTGCCCGGATATCCGATTATTGATGACCGTAATGGAGATGGCAAAATCGATATCAATGATATTTATATGGACAACACATTGCCTAAAGTATATTATGGTTTCGGTAATACCTTTGCTTATAAGAATTTTGATTTGGATATTTATATGTACGGACAGTTGGGCGTAAAGAAGTTTAATTCCACCCATTCCAGTAATTGTTCTGCAGCCAATTTGGCAAGCGGCATATTGGCTGCTAATCCTACAGATTATGCCTATTCTATTTGGAATTCACAGACCAATCCGAATGGGGAGGTACCGGGAATTGCTTATAAATCTGTAACACTTCCCGAAAATGCTCCTATCAACGCATTCTGGGAGAAAGCCTCATTTTTGAGAGTCAGAAACATTACGCTAGGATATAATTGGGATGCGAGAAAACTGGCTTTCCTGAAAGGTAATGTACAGAATATCCGTCTTTTTGTAGATTTTCAAAATCCATTCACATTGACCAAGTTCGAAGGCGACGACCCGGAGATTGCAACCTCTGCCGGTAACCTTGGCCATGGGCAATATCCTCAATTGAGAGTTTATTCTTTTGGTGCGAAAATTTCATTCTAATTGATATAAAATATAGAAATATGATGAAAAAGAAAATATTATTTCCGATACTGTCGTCTTTGTTGCTTTTGTTGGGAAGTTGCGAGAATAATTTCGATGCGCATATCTATGGCAATCTCATGCAAGGCAAATATCCGTCTACAGAAGATGAATGTGTTTCTTATATGATGACGTGTTATATTCCGTTTACCTCAGTATTTACATACGAAATAAATAGTGGAACAGGACAGCACGGCTTCTATATTGCTACCGGGGGGAATATTCGTATGTTTGACTCTACGTCAGATATAATGGCACCTGCTACGGTGAAATGTAACGATGAATGGCTCCGTTTTACTCAGGCAAACTTCGAAAATTGCTATTACTTCTGGAGAGGTTGGGTAGACGATGCCCATAACCTGAATCATTTTCCTAAAACGGCAGAGGTAACTCGTTTTACAGAGATTATAGGTACGTTGGAAAAAGTCTCGGAAGACGTACTTTCGAAAGAAAAGAAGAACAATCTGTTGGGAGAGGCCCGCTTGTGCCGGGGGATGATGTTGTATTACTTGATGCATATTTATGGTCCGGTGCCGGTGATAATCAATCCGGAAGACGTGTTTAATGAAGAAACATTGAGGAATACGGTTCGCCCCACACTGACCGAGATGTGCAGTTGGATTACAGATGATTTGGAGTTTGCTGCCAATAACGCTCCTGAAACTACATTGGAAAAAGGACGATATACCCGTGATTATGCCCGCTTTTGTCTGATGCGTCATTGTCTGAATGAAGGAGGACATATGGAGGGGTACTATCAAAAGGCCTTGGATATGTATGACGAATTGAAAGGAAAATATTCTTTGTTTAAATCGGGAAGTAATCCATATACAGACCTGTTTAAAAATGCCAATAAATTTAATAACGAAATCATTATGGCAGTAAGTTGTGACCCGAATGCCGACGGTAATCCTAAGAACGGAAATGCCAATATACTTTCTATGTTGGTTGTTCCTAATGAAGCGTCAGCGTTAGATCCGCAGGGAAGTCGTACTCCTTTCTATCCTCAAAATGGCGGTTGGAATGCTTTTTACAATGTAGCTCCTAAGTTCTATAACAGTTTTGAAGAGGGCGACAGACGTAAAGATGCCATTCTTACAGAATTTTGGACAAAAGACGGAATAAAAGTGACAAAAAATGATATTGGTGTGAAATGGGATGGATTTATTTGTAATAAATTTCCGGTAGAAACGCCGGGAACTTTCCAGGGTACGGACATTCCTTTGGCTCGGTGGGCGGATGTATTGTTGATGTATGCTGAAGCAAAAGTTCGTTTATCGAAAGCAGCTCCGACTACAGATGCAATAGCTGCCGTGAATGAGGTACGTAATCGTGCTGGGCTTGGAGATTTATCATCTGTCGATACATCATCAGCGGAAGCTTTTCTGACTGCCATCCTGAAAGAGCGTGGACATGAACTGTTTTATGAAGGATGCCGTAAGATTGATTTGATTCGTTTCAATCGTTATGCGCGTGAGACAGCCGACATAAAAGGAACAGTACCTACTAAACAGTATATGCCACTGCCCAATTATGCTGTAGACCAGGCAGCAGAGAATGGAAAAACTCTCGAGCAAAATTATGAAAGACCGGAGTGGAAAACAGACAAAGATGCAGCTGGCGGAATCTAAAAGAATGATTTTTATTCAATTAAATAATTAAGTAACATGAAATATATGAATTATCTAATAGGTATGCTAATGATATTTGCCGGATGGGGATGTTCGGAGGATACGATACAAGAAAAAAAAGAACCGATGGTGGCTACTGACGGTGGATACCTGTTTGCTCATATGACAGATGAAAATTATGCTCGTTTGTTTTATTCAGTTTCTCGTGATGCATTCCATTGGGAAACATTGAATAAAAAGCGGATTGTGTTACCTGAGTATTGCGGTCACCCGGATATTTGTCAGGGTAAGGATGACGTCTATTATATGATTGGCGTACAGCCAAACACAGGGATACCTATATTGTGGTCGTCTTCTGATTTAGTGACTTGGCAGAGTACTAAGTTGAAAAAGTCTATATTCAATAAAATATCAGATTTGGGTTATAAGAATGAAGAAACCTATTATGGAGCTCCAAAGATGTTTTATGATGAGGCTGATGGACGATATATCATAACCTGGCATGCTGGTAAAACAGGAAAAGACAGTGATACATCAGAGTGGAAGTCCAAACGTACATTTTATATATTAACATCGGATTTCAAGACATTCACCGAGCCGCAACGTCTGTTCAATTTTACGGGTAGTGACGAAGATATGGCAACCATCGATGTGATTATTCGTAAAGTGGGCGATGAATATTGCGCTCTTATGAAAGATGAACGTTGGCCGGAAGATGTTCCGGAAGTAGCTAAAACGATCCGTATGGCAAAGTCGAAGCATTTGACAGGACCATACGCCAATCCGGGAGCCCCGATTACTTCATTGAATGTGTGGCATGAAGCTCCCATTCTCGTTCCTACTGTGGATGGCAAAGGATTCTTTCTTTATGCGGAGCGCTATCCGAAGCAATATGACATGTTTGAAGCTTCTTCAATAGACGGTCCCTGGACTGAACGTTATTTTCAAGGTCCCGATGCCCGTCACGGATGCATTGTTCGAGTGAATGAGGAGGTTTATCAGGCTATTTTAAAGGCTTACAAGAAATAGAAAGGACAAATATATGATGAAGAACTATTATATTGCAATATCATTACTTATTTCAGCCATTGTTGTATCTTGTACGGACAGCGTAGAGAAATATGATAACTGGCCTGAATGGAAAACACAAGACCCGGTCACAGTAGCCGGAGAAGAAATGACAGAGACGTATTATACCAATTATGTAGGGAAAAAACGTCAGTTGACACAGGATGCAGAAGTCGATTTCACCGGATTCGAGGCGCTGGAGTTTGCCTTGCAGCCTCAATTCTGGGAGTTTAAGTCCGATACAAAAGCACGTTTTAAAGGTGAGACAGGAGAATATGATTTGATTTATGATGCAACTAATGAGTTGTTGTATGTAGAACAAACGGATAAAAAATTCCCCGACGCTCTCTACCTGATAGGTGCTAACCTGGGACACGCGGGAGCTGGCAAAGTTATTTCAGCTACATGGGATAGTATGCATGCAACACCGGATAATGGAATGACTTGCCGCCGTGTATCAGACAAGGTGTTTGAAATATCACTCTATTTGGGAGAGAATTTTGCTTTTAAACTTTTCAAACATCATGGTTGGGGAACTCATGAGGAGATTGAAATCTGGGCAGAAGATTTAACTTTAGATAATCCGACTTTAGTTCAGGGAACCGGGGATTTTGTACCGGGACCATTGTTTCAACCTGGCATATATAATCTGAAAATAGATATGAATGCCAATACTTTCTCTATGCAACCGCAGAATGGACAATCTGCCGATATAAATTTTGCAGTTAATGGTAAGGAAATGGGTATCATGCCCGGAGTTGCTTCTTGTTTGGGAGTGGCACTGGAATTAAAAACAGGAGATGTTTTGACTTTTGAGAATTTTGGTGATATCAGCGAAATGATTCAGCCCGATTTCTTTGAAAATGCTACTGAAGACCAAGCTGCTTTCCGAGGGATGGCTGGAACATATAATTTGTATTATGATTTAGGCAATAGATTGATTTATGTTGAGAATAGCCAATCGGATTATTCTGATGCTTTGTGGACTTGTGGAAGCGGATATGGCCATCCGGCTGCTGAAAGAGTAACGGTTCATGGTTGGCAATTTAATACTGGTGATTCTTATCAGTGTGTGAAAGTTGATGAGGGTGTTTTCGAAACAACATTATTTCTGGATAATGATTTTCATCTGAAGTTTTTTAAGAAGCGTGGTGACTGGGGTACAGGCATTGGTACCCAGACGCTCGATCCGTTACCAGCTAATCTGCTGGACAAGCATTATCAAGTTGATAATTTGAGTAGCATAGGAAATGGACATTTTACTGGTGACCTGATTCCTGGTAAAGATTTTACTCCCGGAGTATATCGCCTTCGCATTGATATGAACAAAGGGGTAATCGCGGCGGTCAATAAGATGAATGAAGATGATATTAAATCATTAGAATTCAAGGTAAATGGGCAACTGATGCAGCGAAGTGAAACGCCTGATTTCTTGGAAGTGGAGCTTGAATTGACACAGGGACAAGAGGTTGCATTTGAAGGATTCTCCTACTTACAATATATGCTTCAACCGGAATTTTTCGAATGGGCTGACGGGCAGTATAAGTTTAGGGCTGTAAGCGGGACTTATCGTATCAGTTATCGTTCGGATAGAGATTTTATTTATGTGGAGAGAACAGACAAAACAAGTTATCCTGATGCGATGTGGCTTACCGGAAATGGCTTTGGACATCCAAAGACAGATGGGAATGTTTGGGAATATTTGAGTGTAGACAATTGGGGATTTGCTACTCCCGGGCAATATCTTTGTTGTGCCAAAACAGGTGAAGGGATATTTGAAACAACATTCTATTTTCATGCCTTTTGGGGAGCTGTGTCTTTCTATCTGGCAAAAGACAACTGGAATCGTGTTTTCAATTCTTCCGAAGTAGAAATTGTTTCCCTAGACGGCTCATTTGGGCGTGCAAATGGATATGAAGCTGATGGAGGGAACAAGGAAAATTTTGGAGCTACAAAAAATAATATCGATAAACAATATGGGGTATATCGTTTGAAATGGGATATGAATACAAATACGTGTACCTTTACAAGGCTCTAATGTCGAATTTTGTATATAGAGATTTGGCAATAAAATAAAGTTTGTATAAACGCGCTTCGTTTCCAAGGAGGCGGAGCGCGTTTTTTTTAATTTATATTCTCAATAATGAAACGACTAACCATTATTACTCTATTCAGTGCAAGTCTTGCACTTGTGTCTTGTTCTCAAAAAACAGCCGACGAACGATTCATTGACAATTTAATGTCTCAAATGACTCTTAACGAGAAATTAGGGCAACTCAATCTACCGGTGGGCGGTGATATTGTTTCGGGAACAGTAAAAGGAACTGAATTAGACAGCCTAATCCTTTCGGGGAAAATAGGCGGATTCTTCAATATAAAAGGGGTAGAAGAAATTTCCCGTCTTCAACATCTTGCTGTCGAACAAGGACCACATGGAATTCCGCTACTGGTTGGTGCCGATGTAGTGCACGGCTATGAAACAATCTTTCCGATACCATTGGCGCTATCTTGTTCGTGGGATAGCACCGCAGTGGAGCAAATGGCCAGGATATCAGCCATTGAAGCAACCGCTGACGGAGTAAATTGGAATTACAGCCCTATGGTCGACATTTGCCGTGACCCACGTTGGGGGCGTATTGCCGAAGGTTCAGGAGAAGACCCTTATCTGGGTAGCGTAATGGCACGTGCCTATATTCGGGGATACCAAGGGGATGATATGACAAACGACTCTACTCTAATGGCTTGTGTCAAGCATTTTGCCTTGTACGGAGCTGCTGAAGGTGGGCGTGACTATAACGCAGTAGATATGAGTCGTGAAAATATGTTCAACTACTATCTGCCACCTTTCCATGCAGCCATTAAACAAGGTGTTGGCAGCCTTATGACATCATTCAACCTTATTAACGGCCAGCATGCCACATCATCGGGATGGCTTGTTAATGATGTACTGCGTAGCGATTGGGCATTCAACGGGCTTGTTGTCACTGATTACGGTTCAGTGCCTGAGGTAGCGACAATGGGGTGTGCATCTGAAAATGATGCAGCAGTCGTAACTATTAAGGCCGGTACTGATATGGATATGGTGTCGGGGCTATTTGTCAATACGCTTGAAGATGCTCTCCGCCGTGGTGCAATCACCGAAAAAATGATTGATGACGCATGCCGCCGGGTACTGCGGGCCAAGCAACAACTCGGATTATTCGACAATCCGTATAAATATTGCAATAGAGAGAGAGTGAAAAATGATATTTTCAACACAGCCCACCGTGAGGTTGCACGACAAATTGCAACAGAAACATTTGTATTATTGAAAAATCAGGATGAGCTTTTACCTCTCAAACAAAAAGGTAAAATTGCACTAATTGGTCCATTGGCTGATGCCGGAAATAATATGTGCGGATGCTGGAGTATGTTGTGTAACGACCAATTGCATAAATCACTTCTCCAAGCCATGCGGGAGACCGTGGACGGTTCGGCCGAAATCCTATATGCCCAAGGTTGCAATATCTATTATGATGAAACCGTTCAGCAGAATGCCATGGGATTACGACCGATAGGACGTGGAGATGACAGCCGGCTACATCGCGAAGCACTTGAAGTAGCAGCCAAAGCTGATGTTATTGTCGCAGCAATGGGCGAATGTGCAGATATGAGCGGGGAATCTGCTTCGCGTGCAGATATAACCATACCAGACACTCAGCGTGACTTGTTGCGTAAGCTCGTTGCTACAGGAAAACCGGTCGTTCTGCTTTTATTCACCGGTCGCCCGCTTGTTCTGGATTGGGAGAATGACCACATACCGGCAATATTGAATGTGTGGTTTGGCGGTTCGGAGGCAGGAGAAGCTATCGCAGATGTGATTTTCGGAAAGAAGAACCCAAGCGGCAAACTGACTGTAACCTTTCCACGTGCTGTCGGACAAATCCCTGTATATTACAATCACCTTATGTCCAGTCATCCCGACCCGCAAGATGGTGTATTCAATCGTTATTGCAGCAATTATATAGATATAAGCAATGAACCGCTGTACCCATTCGGATATGGCTTAAGCTATACCACATTCAAATATGGAACAGTAGAAATGGAGGGTAATGAAGTTTGTGTAAACATAACCAATACAGGGACAGTTGAAGGGACTGAAATTGCACAACTTTATATTCGGGATAAGGTAGCACAGATTGCCCGTCCGGTAAAAGAGCTGAAAGCTTATCAGCGCATCACACTGAAACCGGGCGAAACACAACAAATCACTTTCAGCATCACGCCTGATATACTTGGATATTATAATGCGAATTCGGATTATGTATGTGATTCCGGGATATTTGAAATAATGGTCGGTCCTGACAGTAGAATGCTTCAAACCTTAGAATATGTATTTAATCAGTAAAAAACAGTTCCACCATAATGATTATGAAACATTTATTGAGTCTTTTGATTTTTTGCAGTTCGGTGTGTTCGATATATGCTCTGAACATTGACGATATCAATATTCGTGATCCGTTTATTCTCAATGACGGAAACAGATACTACATGTACTGTACCAAAGACACATTGGATGCCAACGGCTGTATCCGAGGTGGTGTGGTGGTTTATACCAGCACAAACCTTAAAGAATGGAAGGGGCCGTCACGTGTACTGACAATCCCGGACAGTAATGCTCTCAAAGGTTCGGTATGGGCTCCGGAAGTGCATAAATATAAAGGTCGCTATTACCTTTTTGCCACAATAACTAGCGATTTGAAATGGAAAAAGAGTACGGAAGGATGGCCGGAATACACATTTCGCGGCACACAAGTTTTTCATTCCGATTCTCCTTACGGACCATTTGTCCCGTTCGGGAAATATCCGCATACACAGCTTGATTATATGGCTCTTGACGGAACGTTATGGGTTGAGAACAACGTTCCTTACATGGTGTATTGCCACGAATGGGTGCAATTACATGGCGACGGTACTATGGAACTTGTTGAACTTAGTGAGGACCTTTCCCAAACCATAGGGACACCGATGGTTTTATTTAATGGCTCAGCTCCGGAATGGTCTGATGGTTTAATGATATCACAGGGGTTACCTAAAGGTTATATTACAGACGGTTGTTACTTATACCGGACTAAAACAGGACGTCTGCTGATGATTTGGTCGAGTTTCAACCATGGCAATTATGCTATAGGCATATCGGAATCCATTACCGGCTCGGTCAAAGGACCTTGGAAACATCAAGATATACCGCTGTTTCCGGACAACGGCGGGCATGGCATGATTTTCAAAACAACAGATGGCCAACTGTGCCTGGTTCTTCACCAGCCCAACAACCCGTCAGGGGCTGAACGGGCACGTATCTTCTATCTAGAAGATTGTGGCAACACTCTAAAACTAAAGAAATAATAACTTGTCAGATAAAAAATGAAGGCAGTAATCACTAAAGTTACACTACACTAATTGGTTATTACTTTTAGTTATAAG